>CAIXHP010000050.1 GCA_903919315.1 uncultured Pseudomonadota bacterium
GCCTCGAAACTCTCGCAAGGCTCCTCGCCGGAGCAGAAAACGAAGCCCAAAAAATATTCTTTACCGCCCCCTCAGCCCCCAAAAGACAACCTAACATGCTGATATTACAGGGTGTTCAAAAATGAGTCCGGTACTATGCACTTGGCATAACGCCGTCGCCGCAACCTGTGCTGGGCACCAGAATCAATCTCACCCGCCTCTCTGCACCGATGGTGAATTCCGGGCCGTCCTCGACAGAGCCCAAAAGCGCGTTGCAGATGCCCTTCATCAGATACAGGGGCCGCAAAGGCTTGCCGCCTGAAGCGGATGAACTCTTGTGTCAGTGCCGCAGATCCTTAACAACGCTCAGCGGCACGCCCATTCTTTCTACGCGAATGATCTCGCGGCCCGGACGCATGTTCTGGCACATCCAGCGCGTGGTTGAGAGAAAGAATTCGGCGGGTTCGTCGGCAACCACGGGCGCATAGTCCGGCGGCAGATAGATCGTGGCGGACGACCACGGGCCGCAGATGGCGACCCGATATATTTTGCCGGGCGGAATCCCGCCCTCCTTCGCGACATAGTCCTGCAGCTTGGCGGCGGCCTCTTTGAACGAGCTGCCCCAGTAATCCATCTCATACTTGCCATAAGCGCCCTGCACGCCGCCCTGCAGGCCGTTGACATAAATATACTCGTACGGGTGTAGCCGCATCACCGTCACGATGTGATACGTCGCCCCTACCGCGACGATCCCAATCACGCCGACCAACACAAGCTGCCGCGCCTCGTCGCTGACGATCCGCCGAAGCGCAAGCCGCACCAGACGGATCAGTGGCCGCACCGCCAGCGCCGCCAACAGGCACAGCAGCGGCAGCGTAAAGATAAAATGGCGCACAGCGTCATACAACGCCGGATGCCGCAGCATGGCGTAGAGCATGGGAACAAACGCCATCAACAAAATGAGAAACATCGCGGCACGATGCGCCCAAAGCCTCAAGTCGCGTAGGATCAACGGCAGCAGCACGATCCCCAGCACCACCAACGCCAAATGCGCCAGCGGCAGCTGCACGGCAAAATACAGCGGCAGATAGAACCACGGCAGTTCCGTCGATCTGTAAATCGTGCCGTTCAATAAGACTTCGACATCCTGCGGAAAATTGCTGAATTGCACCAAGGCGAGCCACGGATTGGCTATCGGCGCTTCTTGCGCCCAAGGCCAGCAGATCAGCATGACGCCATAAGCCAGCACAGTTACCGGCACAACCAGCGCCGCCAACCTCACCCCCAAACGGAACCACAACCACCCGCGAGGCGAGGGCGCCTGAATGAGGAGGACAAGAGCTTGCAATCCCAGAGCCACGCCCCAATAACCAAGGAGCATAACGCCCCCTACCCTAATCCCGAGCGTTAACCCAATAAAAAGACTTAGCTTCAAAATCAGCCGCAAAGAAATATGCGGGAAAAGCCGCAGACTCTTCGTCATGTAGTAAATCGACCAGATCACGCACGCCGCAAAGGGGATGTCCTTTGGGTTGTTGAACATATGGCCATAGTACATCGGCGTGAGCGCCAGCAGGAGCATGGCAATAAGCCCCACCTGTCCGCCCCCCAACAACCGCCCCACGCGCCACGTCCCCCACAGTCCGAACAAGCCACACAGCGCATTCAGCAAATGCCGCGTGTCGTAAATGTCCATCGGCGACCACGCATCGACAAGCGCCGCGAGGCCGTCAAACATCCCGCCATAGATATAAAGGTTAAACAGCTGGTTATAGCGATGGTCGAGAAAGCCTGATGCGTAATAGTCAAACACCGACTGCCCGTACTGGCTCTGAATTTCCTCGTCCCAGCTGATGCCGTAGTGCTGAAAGGTCAGCAACACGACGACGGCCAAAAACCCCAGCGCGATCTGCGCCGCGCGATGATACGTTTTCTCAGCGATCAGGATCAGCATGTGATAACCATTCCATCATAGGCCGGTTCAACCCCCGGCGGCAGCTTGGCCAGCAGCGTCGCGTAATCCATGCTCTGGTCCATATGTGTCAGATAGGCGCGTTCCGGCTTTACCCGCGCAATCCATTCGAGCGTTTGGGCCAAATGAGAATGGGAAGGATGAACGCGTTCGCGGATGCAATCCACGATCCAAACCTTAACACCCGCCAGCGCTTCAAACGCGGCATCATCCAACATCTTGGCATCAGTCGAATAGGCGAAATCGTTAAAACGGAACCCGCGTGAGGGTATCGAGCCATGCTCCTGTCGGAAGGACGTGACATTGATCGTACCGAACCGCAACGGCCCGTCGATCACATGCGGGGTCACGCGTGGCTGGTAAAAGGCGGCGTGTCCCGTCCGCGCATTCGCAAAAACATAGCCAAACCGCCGCTGCAGTTCCTCCATGGTGTCCGCGTCGGCATAGATGGAAACAGGTTTCTGGGTTAGCCAATTGACGCTGCGCAACTCATCAATGCCGTGGCAATGATCGGCGTGAGCGTGCGTGTAAAGCACCGCCGTCAGATTTTTCAAATTGCAATCCAACAACTGTTGCCGCGCGTCGGGCGAGGTGTCGACCAAAAGGGTCTCGCCCCCCTCCTCCACCAAAATGGAGACGCGGCGGCGGCGGTTGCGCGGATGGGTCGGATCACAAGCGCCCCAGTCGTTGCCGATCAGCGGCACGCCGCCGGAGCTGCCGCAGCCGAGGACGGTAACCTTCATGGCCCCGGCACCTTTGAAAAAAGCCGAAAGAAATTCTCGGTCGTCTGGCGGGCGATTTCTTCGACGCTCACGCCCTTCACCTCCGCCAACACCCGCGCCGTGTTGACGACATAAGATGGCTCGCAAATCTTACCGCGATAAGGCTCAGGCGCGAGATACGGCGAATCCGTTTCCACCAACAAGCGATCCATCGGCACGTCCCGCGCGATAGCGCGCAGCTCTTCCGATTTCCTGAAGGTCAGAATGCCGGACAGCGAGATGTAAAAGCCGATCTTCAACGCCTCTTCGGCCAGCACCCGCTTCGAGCTGAAACAATGCATGACTCCCGTCAAACGGTCGCCCTGCTCTGCCCGTTCATCGTTCAGAATGTTGATCGTGTCGTCTTCGGCGTCGCGGCTATGAACGATGAGCGGCAGACCCGCCGCGATGCTCGCGCGGATATGCTCGCGAAAACAATTTTGCTGAACCGCGCGCGGCGCGGTGTCATAGAAATAATCAAGCCCCGTTTCGCCAAACGCGACGACTTTAGGATCGTTGGCCCGTTGGACAAGCGTCTCCGCCGTAACCTCCTCGCCCTCCTCCGCCACATGATGCGGGTGAACGCCGACACTACAGAACACGTCGTCATAGGCCTCGGCAACCGCTCGCACTTCGTGGAAGCTTTTCATGGTGGTGGCGACTGTCAACATCCGCCCCACCCCCGCCGCGCGAGCCCGCGCCACAACTTCGTCGCAAGCCTCGGCCAACGGCGGGAAGTTCAGGTGACAATGGCTGTCAATGAGCATGACGGTTATCCATCAACGGGCTGCGATGTGCCATAGGGGCATACAACCCCGACACCAAGCTTTCCCGGCCATACCGAATGGCACGCGTAGGCATAAGCAATAAGCATTACACCGCAGGCAAACCCGACGAGCAATCCGATCAGAACCGCGCGTAAATAACGCCGCCATCCGAGCGGACAATAAATATGCTCAATCGGGGCAAAAAAAAGACAAACCAAGAACCACACGCCAACGACTGCAATTCTATATGCTCGGAGCACGAACATTTTAAGGGGATTTGTTCTAACCATCTGTCTTCGCTTCCTCGACATATCGCGGGAACACCCCCTCCGGCGCGGGCAACGGCGTACCCGGCTGCAAAGCATGATCCGGTGTCAAAGCGGCAAAACTGCGCTGATCCGCAGGAACGGCCAATTGATCCAACATCCGCCCCATCGAGTCCGGCATGAAGGGTTGAATCAAAATAGCCACATGGCGAAGCGTTTCCGCCAAGACGTAAAGCACCGTCGCCATCCGCGCCGGATCGGTTTTCTTCAGCGCCCACGGCCCCTGCTCATCGACATAGCGGTTGCTGTCGCCGACAACGAGCCAGATATGGTCAAGCGCTTTGTGGAAAGCCTGAGCATCCAACTCGCCGCGCACCAACCCCAGCAGCGCCCGCGCCTTGCCGAGCAACACATTGTCCGCCTCGGTCAACGCGCCCGGCTGCGGAACCTGAGCGCCGCAGTTCTTATGAATCATCGACAGCGAACGCTGCGCCAGATTGCCAAGATCGTTAGCGAGGTTGCCATTGATACGATGCATCATTGCCGTGCGCGAAAAGTCGCTATCGCTGCCAAAGGGAACCTCGCGCATCAGGAAATAGCGCGTCTGATCCAACCCGTAGGTCTGGATCAAGTCCAAAGGATCAATGACGTTGCCGAGCGACTTAGAAATCTTCTGCCCCTCATTCGTCCACCATCCATGCGCGAAAACGCGTCGAGGCGGCTCCAGCCCCGCCGCCATCAGAAAGGCGGGCCAATAGACCGCATGGAAACGCAAGATATCCTTGCCCACCATATGCACATCAGCAGGCCAGAAACGCTTGTAGCTCTCCGCATTCGTGTCCGGATAGCCGACGGCGGTGATGTAGTTGGTGAGCGCGTCGAGCCACACATACATGACATGCTTCGGCTCATTCGGCACCGGAACGCCCCATGTAATCGCCGTGCGCGACACCGACAGATCGCGCATGCCCGACTTTACAAAGCTGATAACTTCGTTGCGGCGCGACTGCGGCTGAATGAATTGAGGGTTGGCATCATAATAGGCCAACAGCCGATCCGCCCAAGCGGACAGGCGGAAGAAATAGCTCGGCTCCTCCATCCACTCGCACTCCGCCCCCGAAGGCGCAAGCTTTTTGCCGTTCGGCCCGTCCGTCAGTTCGTCTTCGCCATAATAAGCCTCGTCACGAACGGCGTACCAGCCGGCGTATTTGCCCAAATAGATTTCGTCACGCTTCAGCAACTCGATCCACAGCGCCTGACAGGCTTTGTAGTGACGCTCTTCCGTGGTGCGAATAAAGTCGTCGTTGGATAAGTTGAGAGTTTTCGTCAAGTCGCGGAAATTCTGCGATACTTTGTCGGTAAAAGCCTTAGGCTCAAATCCGGCGTTGGCCGCCGACTTGGCGACCTTCTGCCCATGTTCGTCCGTTCCCGTCAGAAACATGACATCATGTCCGTCCAATCGCTTAAACCGCGCCAAAACATCGCAAGCGAGTGACGCATAAGCGTGCCCGATGTGCGGCTTGTCGTTGACGTAATAAATCGGGGTCGTGATGTAATAATGGGGTTTCATATCTCAGCCTTCTTGGTTGCCGTGTGCGATGATCGAGCCTATGGGCATGCGTGAACGCGCCAGTCTGCCATTAAATCGCGGGGTTTTGCGAAAAGAAATTGGGGCCGCTCGGACATCAACTCATCCCGGCCGCCATAGCCCCATAGTACGCCAGCCGCATGAAGCCCATTATCGTGCGCGGCCGTGAGATCGACATCGCGATCACCGAGCATAACGGCCCTGTCCGTGATTGTCCCCGTATCCTTCAAGCGCCGCAACTGTTGCGCTTTGGCAATCCCCACATCGCCGCCATCCACAAACGAATAGAACGAGCGAAGGCCAAACATATCAAGAATTTTCTCGGCAAAATCAACGCGCTTTGACGTGCAGACACCAAGCTTCACTTGCTGGAAAAGATGGGCGAGCGTATCGGCCATGCCGTCATACAGCACATTCTCCGCATAGCCCGTCGTCGCATAGCGTTCACGATATTTGGCGACCAGCGCAGCTATGAGCGCTTTATCGTTCGATCCCGTCAGCGCAGCAAAAGATTTGTCGAGCGGCGGCCCGATCAGACTTTGCAATTCATCTTCGCCGCGCTCTGGATAGCCGCACTTTTGCAATGCATAGTTCAGCGACCGACACATGCCATCCTTGGGATCGCTAATCGTTCCATCCAAATCAAACACGAGGCAATCATAGGCCAACGGCATTCCGTTATCTCCGAGCCAACCCAAACCGCCTTACGCGGCGGCGCGGCGGATTTCGGTTATGGCGTTGATAAAGGCCAGCTTGCGGTCGAGGTTGGCGTAATCGGCCATAGCGAAAATCTGCCCCACTTTGTCCCACAGTTGCAGGGTTCGATCAAGTTGCCGTCCTTGCGCCAGACGGCCCGCAAACGCCGCCTCCTCGGCCAAAAGCCCTCCACCCGTCGCCTGCGCATGAACGGCCCGCCGCAGGGTCGCCATCAGCAATTGGGTTAACACGGCGAAACTGTCGGCATCGGCCTTGCGCCCCACTTTGTCGGCCAACTGGTGCAGCCGCGCCATGTCGAGCGCAGGAAGGTTTTGCAGCAAGGCCAGCAAATCCCGGTACAAAGGCAGACATTCCGTTTGCAGCACCTTGAGCGCAAACCCGACGCTGCCGCCGGAATGCCGCAACAAAGCGTCCGTCTCAGCCTCCCCCCCCGCCTCCGCGCCGCAACGCGCCAAGACGGTACGCATGGCCGCGTCGTCCAAAGGCTGCAACGGCAACACGCGGCAGCGCGAACGGATAGTGGGAAGCAAAACGCCCGGAGTCGTCACCGTCACAACGATCAAGCAGCGTTGCGGCGGCTCCTCGATCACCTTGAGGATGGCGTTCTGGCTGTGGCGGTTGAGGGCTTGCGCCTCGTCGATCAGCGCCACGCGCCAACCGCCGTGGGAAGCGGTCAGACGCATAAAGGGCGCCAGCTTGCGCGCATCCTCGACCGCGATGGTGTTCTTTAGTTCGCCTGTCTTTTCGTCCGTCGGACGGCGCAAGACGAACAAATCCGGATGCGCTTCCTCCGCCACCAGCCGCGCAGCGGGATGCTGCATATCCAATCGCCCCAGCTTGTTCACGCCCCCCGACAACACATAATGGGCAATATGATAGGCCAGCGTCGCCTTGCCGATCCCCTCCACGCCCGTGACCAGCCAAGCATGATGCATCCGCCCTGAATCATAAACCGCCTGTACCTGCCGCAAAGCTTCGTCATGGCCGATGAGAACGGGGTTATGGGATGGGGAAGGATAGCTCATTGAGCGTCCGGAAAGCCGAAGCGCTTTGCAATGACCTGCTCTATGGCCCCGGACACCGCCGCCTGATCACCCCCGGCATCGACCACGGCGAAGCGCTGAGGTTCCTTGCCCGCCAACCCTAAAAAACCCTGCCGCAGTTTTTCGTGAAAGGCCCGTTCCAGCTGTTCATAGCGATCATCGGGGCCACGGCGCGAGGCGACCCGCTGCATGCCGATTTCGACCGGCACGTCGAGCAGCAACGTCAGATCAGGCCAAAAGTCTCCGGCGACCTGCGCGTAAATCGCGTCGATTTTCTCGACGCCAAGATCAAGCCCCACGCCCTGATAAGCGCGCGTAGAGTCCACGAAACGATCCGAAACCACCCATATGCCACACGCCAGCGCAGGCCAGACCGTCCGCACCAGATGCTCGCGTCGCGCGGCCATGATGAGCAGAACCTCGGTCAAAGGGTCCCAGTGCCCCGCCTCTTTGCTGAGCCACAGCGTGCGGATTTCCTCGGCTGAGGGCGGCCCGCCCACCTCGCGCGTGGTGATGGCCTTGATACCGAACTGCGCAAGATGGGCGACGAGATGACGCACCTGCGTAGACTTCCCCGCTCCCTCGCCGCCTTCGAGCGTGATGAATTTGCCGGGTTTCACGCGCCGCGCCCCAGCAGCACATTCAGCTTTGCAACAACCCGCGCAAAGAATCCCACGCGGGCAACATCCGAAGCCGCCAGCAACGGGACTTCCACCGCCGTCATACCGGGGGCCGTCACGGTGATCTTGCCGAGCGACTCGCCTTTAACGATGGGAGCCTCCACGGGCTGATCAAACGTCACGACGGCCTTCAAACCGTTGCGCGCGCTGCGCGGCAAGGTCAGCGTCACATCCTTTTCAGCGAGCAAGGGAACGGCGGCATCAAGCCCCAGCCAGACCTTGGCCTCGGCAAGGCGTTCGTTCGCCTTCACGACAGGATAAAGACCGAATTCGCGGTAGCCCCAGTCAAGCAGCTTGGCCGGTTCGTCGGCGCGTTCCTGCATGTCGTTCAACCCGTTGACGACCAGTACCATACGCCGCCCGTCATGCTGCGCCGAAGCGACCAGCCCGAAACCGGCGACTTCCGTGTGCCCCGTCTTCAGTCCATCCACGCCGATGTTGCGGTAAAGCAGCGGGTTGCGGTTCCCCTGCTTGATGTTGTTATAGGTGAACTCCTGCTCGGAGAAATAATGATAGTCCTCCGGAAAATCGCGCATGATGGCCTGCGCCAAAACGGCCAAATCGCGCGCCGTCGAATAATGCTCCGGATCGGGCATCCCCGTCGCGTTCATGAAATGCGAGTTGGCCATGCCGAGTTCATGCGCCTTTGCGTTCATCATGGCGGCAAAATTGCCTTCGGTGCTGCCCACGGCCTCCGCCAAGGCGACGGCGGCATCGTTGCCGGATTGAATAATCACGCCGCGCACAAGGTCTTCGATTTTCACGCGGTCGCCGACATTCAGAAACATGCGCGACCCGCTTTGCTTCCAAGCGTACTCGCTGACGGTCGTGGAGTCGTCGAGCTTCAGCTTGCCGTTCTTGATCGCCTCGAACACCAGATACATCGTCAGAATCTTGCTCATCGACGATGTCGCCATCCGCGAGTCCGCGTCCTTCGCGAACAACACGGTTCCCGTCGTAGCGTCCAGCAGAATGGCTTGCTTGGCCGCCGTCTCAATCGGCGCGACACCATCAAAGGCCGCCGTCTGCGCTCCCACAGGCGCAGCGGCAAGGATCAGAAAGAGAGAAAGCAGGAGTTTTTTCATTTCACGCTCGACTTTAGGTTTCAGGCTAATCAATCACGATCCGCGCACCGGAAGCTCCGGCTTGGGTGACTTTTTTGAGGAGTTGGTCGGCTTCGGCCACATTTACCACCGGACCCAACCGCACCCTGTGGTATTCCACGCCCTTAACAACAACGTCAACGACCGTCACGGAACCAATCCGCCCCAATTGTTGCTGGAGCCGCGTGGCGTTGTCGAGCTTCGTGAACGCGCCCGCCTGAATATAGATTTGATTGGCTCCGGAGACCGGCACTTGCCGAACTTCCTGAACCGGCTTGATCGTCGCCATCATTCGGTGGGCGACCTCGTCGCTAACCTGAGGCGGGGGGGCGGCCAGAGGCTGCACTGCGACGGAATCGATCGGCGCTGTTCCCAGCGGTTCCGACGGGTTGGGTGCCGCCGAAGCGACCATCTCTGGCGCGGCGAGCGATGTGCCATAGCGGCGCATGGCATCAGCGATGGCCTTGCTCTCGTCCGCCAGCACTTGCACCCGCACCTTGGCCGTCCCTTGCCGCTCGAAACCGAGCAACTGGGCGGCGCGTTGGCTCACGTCGATAATCCGCGCGCCGGAAAAGGGGCCGCGATCATTGACGCGCACGACCAGCGAACGTCCGTTGTCGAGATTGGTTACCCGCGCGAGACTCGGCATCGGCAAAGTATGATGCGCCGCTGTCAGTTCATTCTTGTTGAAGACCTCGCCGTTAGCCGTCTTTTCGCCGTGAAAATCGCTGCCGTACCACGAAGCGATTCCGGTTTCGTCATAGCTGTAGTCTTCCTGCGGATAATAGGTCGTCCCTTTGATCTGATAAGGCCTCCCGACTTTGTAATAGCCGCCGGTCTTGCCGGATGCCAGCGTACCGGACGGCGGCGGGGAATGCCCTGCGCAAGCGGTCAAAAGGCTCAACACCAACAGCGAGGCCAAACAGCGGACGAAAGGGAAGCGGGGCAAGGGAGCCTCATCGGGACAGGTGAAGCCGGTCCGCCAGCAATCCCGCCGAAGTGGCGAAATAGGTCGAGCGATTCCAGCGCATCAGTGCCCGGAAGTTATCATAGACCAGAAAGCTGCGTCCACCCGCCCCGTCAGGCTGAATCAGGGATGCCGACAGCGCCTTTTTCGGCAAGGTCTTGCCCCCCAAGGTACGGACACCCATCCGGCTCCATTCCGTTAGGCTATGTTGGCGTTCGATGCCTATGACCTCCGGCGCAACGGCGTGGCGCAAACGAACCTCGCGCCCCCACGTCATCCCACTGCGCCACCCTTCCGCCGCCAGATAATTGGCGATGGAGGCAAAGACATCGCCTTCGTTCTCCCATATGTCCCGCCGCCCGTCGCCGTCGTAATCGACCGCATAACGCAAATAAGTCGACGGCATGAACTGGCACTGCCCCATAGCCCCCGCCCAAGAGCCGCGCAAGGTGACAAAATCGATACGATCGGTATCGACAATCCGCAGCGCCGCCAGCAACTCGCCGCGAAAGAAATCGGCCCGCCGTCCTTCATAGGCCAGCGTCGCCAACGACGGAATCACATCGAACCCGCCGGTGTTCCGCCCAAAGCCGCTCTCGATCCCCCACAAGGCCACGATCATCGACGGCGGCACGCCATAACGCGCTCCGACTGTCAGCAAAAGTTCGCCGTGCTGTGCCAACAACGCCCGCCCTTTGCGCACACGCGCCGGGCTGAGGATGTTTTTGCTGTAGGTGGCGAAAGTCACGGACGATTCCGGCTGCTTGCGATCAAGTACGACCACGCGCTCATCCGGCGTGACCGAGGCCAAAGCCTGTCGCGCCGTCGCGGGGCTGATGCCGCTGGCGACAGCCTCCTGCTCCACCCCCTGCAACCATTCACCAAACGGCTGAGTCTGGGCCGCTACAGGCAAGGGAAGGACAAGAAGAGCTAACAACAGAAGCGCCCTCATGGCCACACCCGTTCAATCCGCCCCATCAACCGATAGGCCACAAGCCCCGTATATTCATGGAGTGCGACCGAAATTTGGTTGGCATGCGCCAACAGGTCAAAACTGATGCGCGTGCCGTAATGCGCGGCGGAGCGGTAATCCGTCGGAGCCGGAAAAACCCGCCACCCCGCCTTGCGAAAGCACCCCATGGCGCGGGGCATGTGATTGGCCGAGGTCACCAACAGCCAGTTCTCGCCCGGCTGCGGCTTGATAAGGTTCGTGGCAAACACGGCGTTTTCATAGGTGTTGCGCGACTTGTCCTCATAGACCACGCGCTCGTCGGGAATGCCAAATCCCGTCAAGGTCGTCTTCGCAATTTGGGCTGGCGTAACGGCATCTGAGGGATTGATCGCGTTGCTTCCGCCGACAAAAGCCAGCTTAGCGGCTGGATAGGCATGCGCCAGTTCCACGAATTTGACATAGCGCCGTGCCGAAATTTCCACCACTGGCTGCTGTCGCTCCTCTGTCAAAGCCGGATTCTCATCGCCGCCCAGCAGCACGATGCCGTCCACATGATCGGGTAACACAGGCGGAAAGCGGTCTTCGAGCGGCAGCAACAGCCAATGCCCCACCGGCAACACCGCGATCAGGAACAACATCAGCGCCAGCGCAAAACACAACCGCCGCCCTGCCCTTCGCCACCATTCCCCACGCGCCACCGACGCAAACGCGCCGCACAACAGCAGCAACGTGAACGCATTGGCCGGATTGGCAAGCCCCCACAGGATTTTGGACAGAACAAAGCTCATGAACGCCACGCTACCCTGACTAACGGAGAAACAACCGACACCGAACACGGCGCCTTCAAACGAAGCGCGTCATGCCGTCAGAGTATAACCGCACGGCCCTATCGAAGGAAACCTAAGAAGCGCACGACGGGCAACAGAACGCGGCGAATGCCGAAAAGGTCGGGGCTATCGGACCGGACCGTTCGGCTTCGGCAACGACCCTTTGCTTTCCGTGGGACGGAGGGGGGGCTTAGGTGCGGAACCAGCCGCCTTCGCCTCATTCCGGCAGACCTCCATCGTCTGCTTCGCCAGTTCGGCGGACTGCGCCCGAAAGTCGGGGGTCATTTTAAACCCGCTCTGCGCCACCCCGTCCGCAAGGGTTACTGCGTAATCGCTGACCGAGACAGTCGCCATCACCCGGCTTTGTTTTGATATACCGACCGTTCCGGCGGCAAACCTCCACGTCGCCGTGAGCGTTTCTTTTCCTGCCTTATCATGGATCTGCATGCTGCAAAGATCGGAATTGGCAACAAGACTGGCAACCGTGCCATTCGCCAACGGCACGACATGCTTGCGAAACCCATTGGCTTGAGCCGGAGAGACTGGCGCGACCGGGGCGGAACCTTGCGTCCCCTTTGTCGGAGCCGAAACACATCCCCCAAGACCAAAAGCCATCGCGACGGGAAGAGCCAGATGAATTGTTCTCATAAACATCTCCTTTATGAATGAAAGACTTGGAATTGTACTCTGAAAGGCGGCAGGCTGCCTATAGAAGAGTTAACACCCCCAAAGGCTCGCCCGTCCTCACATAACACAGAGTTCATCAAACAAAAAATGCTTGCATAGCCATGTGAACACAAAAATATTTTTTAGTTTCAACAATTATCACTATGATAA
>CAIXHP010000051.1 GCA_903919315.1 uncultured Pseudomonadota bacterium
GAAAGGGGAATGTGATTCTCTATCCAACTGGATAGAGCCTTGGACAGTATTCCTTGCATTTTGGATTCCTTCTTTGGTCGGAAAGAATCCTTATCTTGAATCTCTTCAAGGCTTTATCCAACTGCGTCCGGTACTATGGATGTTGGTAAGAGTTTTATCTCTGAGCGTATTCAGGGTGGTCGTGCAAGTCGGGTTCTTGCTCCTTTGGCTCGTCGATCGACGGGATTTTACAATGCCCGTGTTCATCCGCATATGGCTGCCTTAGCTCAAAAAGGATTGACCTTTCATCAGGCCAAGGTGCTTCCGTATGTAGCGGCATTGCCAGCGCGGGGGGTGGCCTTTGTAGAACGACAAATAGGATCAGTGCTTGCATTAAATCAGGAAGTGCTTGCTGAGGCTCGGGCTAGAGTCACCGCCGATGCGCCTGTCGCAAAGCAATATCCGCGTGCTGCGGCATCTGTAACTTGGCGGCATGCTAAAAATGCTCCTGCTGCGGTATGGAATCATTTGCGTCATGCTTCTGGTAAGCGCTTGGGTGCCTATGCATTAACGGCGGTGGCTTTGGTTGGGTCGCGTGAACTGTCTGGCGATCTTAGGCTTGATGTATTGCCGCCTATGCCTTCACCGGCCGTTACGGCTCCTAATGCCAATCCTCCTAGCGCTATAATCTATACTGCCGGCGAAGTGATGATGGACGAGCTAAGAACGAATGGGAATCGCATTGAGCAATTTCCTTTAGGTGCAGGATATCTTAGGAGAAGTATAGCGTACACACAGGAAGGAAAGAGGGCGATCGTCGCCGAGGTCGCAGATTGGATTGCTAATGATTACACCCGTCAGGGACCGAATAGTAACATGAATGGGCATGCTAGAAGTGCTAAAGGCCTTCTATCGAATGGCACAGGAGATTGGTCATTAGTTGCTGAGAAAGCTGATACAGGCGGTAGGATCAAGTTGGGATCCGCTGATCTCGAAGCCCTTAATGCAGATATTGTCGCGGGAAGAGATGGGGCAAATACCTATCCCACTATCAACAATATTCTTTCGCTTATGACGCGGATGAAGTTTGTGTTGGGGGCGGCAAATGCTCAATTAACTGGCGTAAGACATGCATGGAACCCTTTGGCAGTAAGAGAGGCTTTTTTCTACGCTGCGGGCACACTGAACGGAGCCTGCAACATACTAACGGCGGCCAATGCTGATCCGGCGATTGTTGACGTGGTAGAAAGGCAGTCTGCTGGGCAAAATTTCAAAACCTTGGTTGATCAGTCCTGTGCGGAGGCTGGCTATGCTCCTTGGGGATGGATATTCAACGGCGGTACAATTAGCGACATTAATCGCATGAGAGCCGCTCTATCCGGTACAATGGTGGACATGGTCACGGTGCAGGAGAATCTTTCCGGCGGAGCGACATCCGGTGGCCAGGCTGCTGCAGGACAAGCTAGTCACCCATCGACTACAACGAAAGCCGGTGTTGCCCGTCCTGCACCGAAATGAGCCGTAACCAACCAACGATCCCCGGAGAGGCAACTCTCCGGGGTTTTTTTTATCTTTTGAAGTCCCGTTCGCCGACTGTTTGAGGCTTCAAGATACAGCCCAGTCTGTGCCCTTACAGTTCCAAAAGCGTCAAACAACACCCCCAGAATCCCGTTTCTCCCCACCTCAAGGGGGCGGGACGCGCCCGCGTCGAGGGCAAATCATGGCTTTACCGTCTGGAAACTGTTGCGTATCCTCGCTGTCTTGACCCTTGTTGAGTGTGTTGGAAATTATGACCGAGCCGAAAAAGACCGATTACCGCGACAGCGTGTTCCTGCCCAAAACCGATTTTCCCATGCGCGGCAGCCTGCCGGTCAAGGAGCCTGAGCTTTTGGCGCGCTGGAAGGCGGTGGATCTGCACGGCCAATTGCGGGCGCAGGCGACGGGGCGCGAGTCCTTTATCCTGCATGATGGCCCGCCCTACGCCAACGGCAACATCCACATCGGCCACGCGCTCAACAAGATTCTCAAGGACGTTGTCGTGCGCAGCCACCAGATGCTGGGCTTTGACTCGCCCTATGTGCCGGGCTGGGATTGCCACGGCTTGCCCATCGAATGGAAGATCGAAGAAAAATACCGCGCGGCGGGCAAGGACAAGGACGACGTGCCGGTCTTGCAGTTCCGCGCCGAATGCCGCGCCTTTGCCGAAAAGTGGAAGAACGTGCAATCCGACGAATTCCAGCGCCTCGGTGTCGTTGGCGATTGGGCGCATCCCTACGCCACCATGACGAAACAGGCCGAAGCCCGCATCGTCCGCGAAATCCACAAATTCCTGCTCAACGGCCTGCTTTACAAAGGCGTAAAGCCGGTGATGTGGTCGGTCGTCGAAAAAACCGCGCTGGCCGAAGCGGAAATCGAATATCAGGATCACAAATCGACGACGCTGTGGGTGAAGTTTCCGGTGATCCGCAGCGGGCAAGATTCCCTCCCCCCCGTGGGGAGGGTTAGGGAGGGGGGAGCGCCGCTGGGCGCTGCATCCTCCGAGTCCGCTCCCGTCGGAGCCCCCCCCCACCTAACCTCCCCCACAGAGGGGGGAGGGATCGACGGTGCCAGCGTCGTCATCTGGACGACGACCCCGTGGACGATTCCCTCCAACCGCGCCATCGCTTGCGGCGACGAGACGGCCTATGGCCTGTACGAAGTCGAGGATGTGGCCGAAGGCGGGCTGGCGAAGAACGGCGAACGGCTCTTGGTCGCGGTCGAATTGCTTGCGGCGTTCGAAGCACAAGCCAAGGTCAAACTGAAGGAGCTGCAAAGATTCACGGGCCGCGATCTGGTCGGCACCATCTGCGCCCACCCCTTCCGTGGCCGGGCGGGCTGCGAGGGGTATTTCGATTACGACGTGCCGCTCTATCACGGCGATTTCGTCACCACCGAGGCGGGCACCGGCTTTGTGCATATCGCGCCGGGGCATGGCGAGGACGACTTCAATCTGGGCCGGAAATACAAAATCAAGTTCGACGACACCGTCGGCGACGATGGCCGCTATCTGCCCAACGTCAAGGGTTTCGCCGGATTGTACGTCTACAAGCCGGACGGCAAAGTGGGTGAGGCCAACGGCGCGGTGATCAAGGCGTTGAGCGAGGCGGGCGCATTGCTGGCCAAACTCAACATCACGCACTCGTATCCGCACTCGTGGCGGTCGAAAGCGCCGCTGATCTTCCGCACCACGCCGCAATGGTTCATCGCGCTGGACGAAACGCCTGCGGGCGGCAAGGAAACGCTGCGCGAACTGGCGCTGAAAGCCATCGCCGCCACCGACTGGTATCCCGCCATGGGCGAGAACCGCATTCGCGGCATGGTCGAATCGCGCCCTGACTGGTGCATCAGCCGCCAACGCGCGTGGGGCGTGCCGATCGCGCTGTTCGTGGGCAAGAGTGACGGCAAACCGCTGAAGGACAAAGCGGTGCTGGAGCGCATCGCCCAAGCCTTCGAAGCCGAAGGCGCGGACGCATGGTACAGCCGCAAACCGCAGGATTTCCTCGGCAACGCCTACAAGGCCGAAGATTTCCATCAGGTGTTCGACATTGTCGATGTGTGGTTCGAGTCCGGCTCGACGCACGCGCTCTGCCTCAACCAAGAAGAGGGCGGTTCGCCGTGGCCCAACCTGAAATGGCCCGCCGATCTGTATCTCGAAGGCTCGGATCAGCATCGCGGTTGGTTCCATTCGTCGCTGCTGGAAGGCTGCGGCACGATGGGCCGCGCGCCCTACAAAGCGGTGATGACGCACGGCTTTACGCTCGACGAGCAGGGCCGCAAATTGTCCAAGTCGCTCGGTAACGCTCCTGCGCCGCAGGAAGTGTACGACAAACTGGGCGCGGACATTCTGCGCTTGTGGGTGTTGGCATCGGACTATTCGCAGGATCAACGCATCGGGCCTGAAATTCTCAAGCAGATGGGCGATCTGTACCGTCGTCTCCGCAACACGCTGCGCTATCTGCTCGGCGCGCTCGATGGCATGAGCGCGGCGGAACGCTTGCCGGTGGCGGAGATGCCGGAACTGGAGCGTTGGGTTCTGCATCGCCTGAGCGAGCTGGACGCGTCGATCCGCGCCGACATCGCCAAGTATGACTACAGCCACATGCTGCAGGAATTGCATCACTTCTGCGCCAACGATCTGTCGGCCTTCGCCTTCGACATCCGCAAAGACAGCCTCTATTGCGACCGCACGGACAGCCTGCGCCGCCGCGCGACGCGGACGATGTTGGAGCTGGTGTTCGATCATCTGGCGGTGTGGCTGGCCCCCGTCCTGTGCTTTACGGCGGAGGAAGCCTATCTGGCGCGGCATCCGGGGACAGAGGGCAGCGTCCATCTGCTGACCTATCCGACCGTGCCGACGGCATGGCGCGACGAGGCGTTGGCGGCGAAGTGGGCCAAGATTCGCGATCTGCGCCGCGTCGTGACCGGCGCGATGGAGCTGGCCCGCAACGACAAAAAAATCGGCTCAAGCCTTCAGGCGCATCCGGTCGTGTACCTGACGGCGGAGCATGCGGCGTTGCTGCAAGGGCTGGATTTCGCTGAGATTGCCATCAGCTCGTCGCTCACGCTGCGGCAGGAAGCGCCTCCGGCGGAGGCGTTTACGCTCCCCGACGTGCCGTCCATCGGCGTTGTGATGGGGCTGGCCGAAGGCAAGAAATGCGAACGCTGCTGGCAGGTGTTGCCCGAAGTCGGGCGCGATCATGACGATCTGTGCCATCGCTGCCACGATGCCGTCGCGCATGGAACCAAGGTGGGCGCATGAACCCGCGCTTTCACATCGGTGTCTATCTCGCAATTGTCGTCGCCATCCTCGATCAGGGCACGAAATGGTGGGTGTTGAACGCGATCATGATCCCCCCGCGCGTGGTGCCGGTAACGCCGTTCCTCAATCTGGTGCTCAGCTGGAACAAAGGCATCACCTTCGGCCTCTTCAACCGCGATCACCCGTGGATGGTGTATGTCTTCATCGGCGCGGCGGTCGTGATTCTGGCGGTGCTGTTGCACTGGATGATGCGCGCCACGACGCTGATGGCGACGCTGGGGCTGGGGCTGATCATGGGCGGCGCGATCGGGAATGTGGTCGACCGGAACCGCTTTGGCGCGGTGGCGGATTTCATTGATTTCCACGTCGCGGGCTATCACTGGTACGCCTTCAATCTGGCCGACAGCGCCATTGTGTGCGGCGTGATCCTGCTGCTGCTCGAACATCTGGCGACCGCCCGCAAAAAGGTCTAGGCTGCGACGCCAAGCTTTTGCCTCAATCCTTTAGCATAGAGTGCTGCTATGACACGCTTTGTTCACATGACCGTTTTGGGGCTGACGGCGCTGTTGGCCGGATGCGGCGGCGTGGCCGACACGCTCGGCTTTGGCCGCAACCCGCCGGATGAATTCGCCGTGGTGGATCGTCCGCCGCTGGCGCTGCCGCCGGATTTCGACCTGCGCCCGCCCATGCCCGGCGCACCGCGTCCGCAGGAGGTCAGCACGACCCGGCGGGCCGAAGCGACTCTGTTCGGCGGCGCGACGCAGGACGCGGACGCGACGCGTTCCGATGCCGAGAAGGCTCTGCTCGAATCGGCCGGAGCCGCCCACGCATCCTCTGACATTCGCGCGACGGTCGACCGCGAAGCGGCGCAAAAGATCGTCAGCTCGCGCCGCTTTGTCGATGATCTGCTGTGGTGGCGCGACAATCGCCCGCCCGCCGCGACGGTTGACGCTTCGGCGGAATCCGAACGCCTGAAGGCGGCTCGCGACAAGGGCGAACCGCTCAACAAAGGCCCGACCCCCGTGATCGAGCGCCAAAAGACGGGATGGCTGGGGCTTTAACGGACTCAGAAGTGGGGACACATGGCGCTTCGTTCTTCGTCGCTTCGGGCCGGTTTTGCGCGGGGTTTGCTCGCGTGCGGTTTGGCCTTGCTGAGCGCGACTTCCGCGCCCGCCGCCGTCTTTTATCCTGAAACTTTTACGCTCGCGAACGGGCTGCAAATCGTGGTGGTGCCGAACCGCCTGTCGCCCGCCGTGGCCCAGATGGTGTGGTACAAGGTCGGCGCGGCGGACGAAGCTACCGGCCATTCGGGCCTCGCGCATTATCTCGAACACCTGATGTTTCGCGGCACGGAGGCCATTCCGGCGGGAAGCTTCAGCGACCTGATCGCGGCGCAGGGCGGCAACGACAACGCCTTCACCAGCTACGACTACACCGCCTATCACGAAATCGTGGCCGCCGACCGTCTGGCGATGGTGATGCAGATGGAAGCCGACCGGATGCAAAACCTCCGCATCACGCCGGACTCCGCGATGCCGGAACTTAACGTGGTCTTGTCCGAACGGCAGGAGCGCACCGACAACAACCCGCAGGGCAAATTCGCTGAGCGCGTGCGCCGCGCGTTGTTCGCCGATCATCCCTATGGCCGCCCGGTGATCGGATGGCGCGACGAAATGGAGAAAATGAGCATCGCGGATGCTGAGCATTTTTACCTAGACCGCTACGCGCCCAACAACGCGGTCGTGGTGATCAGCGGCAACGTCGCGACGGCGGACGTGATGCGCCTCGCGGCAGGCACGTTCGGCCGCGTTCCGCCCCGCGCCGTGCCGCCGCGCCGCGCCTTTCCGAACGTGGAGCCACCGACAGAACGCCGCATCGAAATGACCGACCCCGGCGTGCAGCAACCGCAGCTGAGCGTGTCGATTGTGACGGAGTCCTTCGGAACGAATCCCAAAGCGTCCTACGCGCTTGAGGTGTTGAGCGAAGCCTTGGCGGGTGGCGAGGTCGGCGTTTTGTACCGTCGTTTGGTGATGAAGCGCCAGATCGCCAGCGGGCTTGATGTCAGCTACGACTCCGGCGCGCGCGGCGCAGCGGTCTACACTTTTTCCGCCACGCCGCAACCTGGGCAGGACATGAAAACGCTGGAAGCGGCCTTGAACGAAGAACTGCGCCGTTTCGCGCGGCGCGGCCTCGACGTGGCGACCGTCGCGGCGGCCAAGGAACGAATGCAGCGTTCCGCGATCTTTGCCCGTGACAGCCTGATGGCCCCCGGCTACGTCTTTGGCGCGGCCCTGACGACAGGGCAGAGCGTGGCCGACGTCGAAGCGTGGCCCGCCCGCATCAAGGCCGTGACGGTAGCCGAGGTCAACGCCGCGCTGCGCCAACTTGTCTCCAGCCCCTTCCGCGTGACCGGCCTGTTGCTGCCCGACCCCGATGCAACGCCGGAAGCCCGCGCCCAAGCGCAACGCGCGGCGCAACAACCGGCGAAGGATATACGATGACTCCAAAATCCCACGCCCTCACAACGTGGACGCGCATCGTCGCTCTGGCCGTGTTCGCGGTCGTCGCCTTCGTCGCGCCCGCTCGCGCCGCGTCCGTTCCCATTCAGGAAGTCACCAGCCCCGGCGGCATCAAGGCGTGGTTGGTGCGCGACGACAAATTGCCGTTGATCGCCCTGCATTTCGCGTTTCGCGGCGGTGTGGAGCAGGACGCGCCGGACAAGCAGGGTCTGGCGGTGCTGGCCGCCGCGCTGCTGACCGAAGGCGCAGGCCCGTACGACGCGGCGGCGTTCCAGCAGAAATTGGCCGACCAATCGATCCAGCTCGGCCTGTCCGCCGGACGCGATGCTTTGGAAGGCGATGTGAAGACCCTACGCGCCACGCGCGGCGCGGCGTTTGACCTGTTGCGTCTGGCGTTGACCCAGCCGCGCTTTGATGCCGAGGCCATCGAACGCCTGCGCGGCCAGCAATTGACTCGCATCAAGCTCCAGCAGGGCGATCCCGAATGGCAAGCGCGTCGCGCCCTGTTCGCGCAGGTGTTCGGCGACCATTCCTACGGCCAGCGCCAGCTCGGTTCGCCCGCGCCGCTCGGCGGTCTGACGCGCGACGACGTGCGCGGCTTTGCGGCGCGGCATCTGGCCCGCGACAATCTGGTGGTGGCGGTGGCGGGCGACATCGCGCCGGACGAATTGGCCAAGGCTTTGGATTACGTCTTTGGCGCACTTCCCGCAGCGGCCCGTCTTGCGCCCGTGCCGGATTTTGTCGCGAGCGCCGCGTCCGCGACTCTGTTGGTGCCGCGCGAAGGCACGCAGACGCAGTTGCTTTTCACCCGCCCCATGCCGCGCCGCGACGATCCCGATTGGTACGCCGCTGAGATCGTGAACTACATTTTGGGCGGCGGCGGCTTTACCTCGCGCCTGATGCGCGAAGTGCGCGCCCGCGAAGGTCTGACCTATGGCATTTCGACCGGACTCGCGCCGATGGATCACGCTTCGTTGCTGATGGGGCAGGCGGCGGCGGACAATCCCAAAGCGGGGCGGGCGTATGATCTGGTCATGCAGGTCTGGCGCGATCTGTACCGCGACGGCGCGACGGCGGACGAGATTCAAGCGGCCAAGGATTACCTGACCGGCGCGTTACCGCTCCGCTTGACCTCCACCGAAGCCATCGCCGATATACTGGTCGCCATCCAGTTGCAGCATCTGGGCATCGACTATCTGGATCGGCGCAGCGACCTGATCCGCGCGGTCAGCGCCGAGGACGTGCAGCGCGTCATCCGCCGCTGGTTCGCGCCAGAGCCGCTAACATGGGCGCTGGTCGGCGAACCCGAAGGCATCACGCCCACTTTCACGCAAGAACAGACGAAGGACTGAGAACGACGATGAGCGGCAACCCGACCCAAACCGAAGCGTGGAAAGCCCTGCAAGCGCATCAGACGCAAACGCGCGGACAAAAACTCGCCGACCTGTTCGCGGCGGATCCCCAACGCGCAGAACGCTTTACCCGGACGCTGGACGGCCTGACCGTCGATTTTTCCAAAAACCACATCACCGAGGAAACCGTCCGGCTGCTGCTTGATCTGGCAGTGGCGCAGGGGGGCGAAGACTGGCGCGAACGGATGTTCCGGGGCGACAAGATCAACGCTACCGAAGACCGCGCCGTGTTGCACACGGCCCTGCGCGCGCCGACCGACGCGCCGATTACTGTGGACGGCCACGACATCATCCCCGACATCCGGGCGGTCGAGGCGCGGCTCGCGGCCTTTGTGGAGGACGTTCGCGAGGGAAGGTGGCGGGGTGCCACGGGCCAGCCGATTTTGCACATCGTCAACATCGGCATCGGCGGCTCCGACCTCGGCCCGCGCCTTGTCATGGGCGCGCTCCGCGCCTACGCCAGCGGCCCGCAGGTTCACTTTGTCGCCAACGTCGATCCGGCGGATATTCTGGGCGTGCTGGCGGGGCTTGATCCGGCCACGACCTTGTTCGTCGTCGCCTCCAAGACCTTCTCGACGCAGGAAACGCTCCTCAACGCCCGCACGGCGCGGCAATGGCTGGTGGCGGCTCTGGGCGAGGATGCGGTGGCACGGCACTTCGTCGCCGTCTCCGTCAACCGCGAAGCGGTGGAAAAATTCGGCATCGCCGCCGCGTCTATGTTCCCGCTGTGGGATTGGGTGGGGGGGCGTTACAGCCTCTGGTCGTCGGTCGGACTCAGCTGCGCTTTGGCGCTGGGTTGGAACCATTTCAAGGCGTTGCTGGCCGGAGCTGCGGTCATGGACGAGCATTTCCGTACCGCGCCCATGGCCCAGAACATCCCCGTCCTGATGGCGCTGGTGGGGGTGTGGTACCGCAACTTTCGCGGCGCGGCGAGCCTCGCCATTCTGCCCTACAGCGAAGGTCTGCGCGAGCTGCCCCGCTTCCTCCAGCAGCTGGACATGGAGAGCAACGGCAAATCGGTCGACCGCGACGGCCTCGCGCTGGACTATGCCACGGCCCCCGTCATCTTCGGCGAATGCGGCACAGTGGGCCAGCACAGCTTCCACCAATGGCTGCATCAGGGGACGGACGCGATCCCTGCGGACTTCATCGGAGTCCGGCAGGACGATTGGGGGCAGCCTGAACACCACCGCGTCCTCCTCGCCAACCTGACGGCCCAGACCGAAGCCCTCATGAACGGGCGGCAGGAAAGTGACCTCTGCCGCACCAATCCCGGCAACAAGCCCAGCACGACGCTATGGCTTGATCGCCTCGACCCCCACCGCCTCGGCATGCTGCTGGCGCTTTATGAACACAAAGTGGCCGTGCAGGGCTTTGTCTGGAACATCAACAGCTTTGACCAATGGGGCGTCCAATTGGGCAAAAAGCTGGCGGAAGAAGCGCTGGCGGCCAAGGGATAACACTGACGACTCATTGGTCTTTCCCAGCGTTCGGCGCTAAACTGCGCCCATGAGCGAACCGCGATCCCCCACCGAACTTTGGGCCGCCGAGTATCAGGCAGGAGGCGTGCCGTCTTCCGTGCGCATCGCGCCTTCGGGCGCGGTGGTGTGGGCGGTGGGCGCGTTGCAGCGGCGGAATTTTCCGCTGCGAATCGCCGTCGATGTCGGTTGCGGTCGGGGCCGGAACAGCCTTTTTCTCGCCGCGATGGGCCTGCGGGTGACGGCGCTGGACTTCACCGCCAACGCGATTGCGGCGCTGACGCAAGAAGCCAAAAAGCGTCGTCTGGACGACAAAATCCGGGCCGTGGTGCATGACGTGGTCGAACCTTGGCCGATAGGCGGTCAGGATGTCGATCTGGTGATCGACACTTTTTGCTTCAAACACATCACGCAGCGTGAATGGCGGCAGGGCTACAAACAACACCTGCTGGATGTCCTCAGCGTGCGCGGGCACTATCTGATTTCGTTCGCCAGCGTCGGCGACGGCTATTACGGGCGCTACACCCAGCCGACGGATGTCGCCTCCGGAGCGGCGATGGTGGTCGACCCCGTCAACGGCATCCCCTCAGTGCTGTTCTCGCGCGAAGCCATCGTGAAGTTCTTTGCGCCGGAGCTTGTGCTTTTGGATGAATTAAAGAACAACAAACCGGTGGTCATACACGGCGCGACCTACGAACGCGAAACCTACGCCCTCCTGTTCCGCCGCTCCCCGCGCCATTTTGTGAGTTAAGCGCGTAGGGCGAAAACTTGACAAAATCCCTTGGTATGACTTATTGCTACCAATGAAGCAAAAAGGGGTCGCCATGCCGAACGTCGAGAAAATCAGTATCGCCCTGCCGCCGGAAATGGCCGCCCTCATGCGGCAAGTCGTGGAGGCCGGAGAATATGCGTCCAACAGCGAGGTGATCCGCGACGCTCTGCGGGATTGGACGTACAAGCGCGAACTGCGGCTACGGGGGCTGGAGGATTTGCGCGCCGTGTGGGACGAAGCGATCCACGATTCCCGCGCCCGGGTTCCTGCCGAGGATGTTCTTAAGCGGTTACGCAGCAAGTATCGGGCGCTTGTCGAAACGGGCGCTAAATGAGGGTCGAATTCTCGGCCTATGTCGAGTCCGACCTTGACGAAATCGCGGCCTACATCGCGGCGGACAATCCGGTTCGGGCCGTCCGTTTCATTGATGAAATCGACGCTTTCTTTGCCAGAATTGGCGAGAACCCACGTCAGTACCAGCTACGTCCGGATATCCGGCCCGACATGCGCCTCGCGGTGCATGGGCACTATGTCATTCTGTTCCGGATTCGCGCCGACTGTGTGAGCGTGGAACGGGTCGTTCACGGCGCTCGCAATCTGGTCAATCTCCTTGAGCCGGAAGGCCTGACGGGCAGCGCGTGACGACCGACTCGACGGGCCGCCTTGCGCCTTGACTCCGAGGCCCCGCGCCCGTACTTTGCGGCCAGTTTCGATCGGTTAACGGTGGGGAGGCGGTTCATGACGAACGATCCTGAGCGCGACCGGTTGGACGACCTCGCGGAACGGATACGCCAAGCCGAAAAACGGGCGGAACCGACACCCGCAAAGTCGGAAACGGATGTCGAAGCGGATCGCGCCACGGTCAAGGCCAGTCGGATGGGTTTCGATTTTGCCGCTGCCGTGCTGATATGCGCCGCGCTGGGGTGGTTGATCGACCGAATACTGGGGACGGGGCCTTGGGGAATCATCCTGATGCTTTTCGCCGGTTTTGCGGTCGGAATGATGAATGTGTGGCGCGCGATGAGCGGCTATGAGCAGACGGTCGGATGGCGGAAAAAACGCTGAGGCGTTTCCTTCATCCGCAAAGACCTTTGAGACGAGGGAACACGCATGGCGTCGCCGATAGAACAATTTGAAATCCACGCCCTCACGCCGCCCCTGTTCCATCTGGCGGGACAACCGGTCGCTTTCACCAATTCCGCGCTTTACATGTTTTTCGCCGTTGCGTTGGCCACGGCGTTGACCGTTCTGGCGATGCGCCCCCGCGCGATCGTGCCGGGACGCTGGCAGATGCTGGCCGAAACCCTCTACAACTTCATCGCCGACATGGTGGCCAGCGCCGCCGGAGAAAAGGCCAAGCCGTTCTTTCCGTTCATCTTCACCGTCTTCATCTTCATCATGTGCTGCAACATGCTGGGCATGATCCCGCACAGCCTGACGGTGACGAGCCATATCGTCGTCAATCTGGCGCTGGCGCTGTTCATTTTTGTCGTCATCACGGTGACGGGCTTCGTCAAACACGGCTTTCGCTTTTTTGGACTGTTCGTGCCGCACGGCGTGCCGTGGGCGCTGCTGCCGTTCATGATGGTGATCGAGGTGGTGTCGTTTCTGGTGCGGCCCTTCAGCCTTTCGGTTCGTTTGTTCGCCAACATGCTGGCCGGGCATATTCTGCTGAAAGTGTTCGCGGGCATGACGGCCAGCCTCGCTACGGCGGGCGGTCTGGCGGTGATTGGCGTCTTGCCTCTGGCGCTTAACGTTGCTATCACCGCGTTCGAGTTCTTTGTCGCCGGGTTGCAGGCCTACATCTTTGCCATCCTGACGGCGGTTTATCTGCGCGATGCGCTGGAGTTGCACTAAGCAGAGCGACGAAGTTGTATTGAGCGGACGACAGAGTTAACGTTTTCACCACACAGACCAAAGGGAGTTTTCGATGGAAGGTTCAACGATCAAGTTGCTGGGCGCGGGCATTTCGATGGTGGGCGCTTTGGGCGCCGGTATCGGCCTCGGCATGCTGTTCGCCGCGTGGCTCAGCGCGATTGCGCGGAACCCTTCCGCCGAAGCCAAGCTCAAGCAGGTCGGTTTCGTCGGCTTTGCCGCGACCGAGCTGGTGCTGCTGATGTGCTTCGTCGTTTCGGCGCTGCTCATTTTCGCGGTCTGAGTCACGGAGTTCGGGCGCATGGCGATGGGAATCAGGCGGGCGGGATTGGCGGGCGGCGCTCTGGCGCTTCTGGCCGATTCGGCGCGCGCGGAAGAGGCCGCGAAAGCGGGCCTGCCGCAATTTGATCCCACCGTCATTCCCGGCCAGTTGTTCTGGCTGGCGCTTAGTTTCGGCCTGCTTTACGCCCTGATGGCTTGGGTGGCTTTGCCCGCCATCCGGAAAACGCAGGAACGTCGCGGCGTGGTGGTTCGGGGCGACCTCGATGCCGCCGCCGCCGCGAACGCGAAGGCCAAAGCCACGCAAGCCGAATATGAAAAAGCCCTGATCGAAGCGCGCATCAAGGCGCAAGCCGCCGTGAGCGGTCTGGCTGAGGCGGCCGAGAAAGAATCCGTGGCGCAGCAAACGGCGCGGCAACGCGAATTGAACCGCCGCATCGCGGCGGCAGAAGTCCAAATCGCCGTAGCCCGCCATGCCGCGCTCAAGGACGTGGACGCGGCCGCCGTCGAATTGGCCGACGTGATCGCCGACCGAGTCGCGGGTCTGAAGACGGGAGCGGCGCGATGACTCACGAAACCGGTTTTCTCTCGGATCCGATTGTTTGGTACGCTCTGGCGCTGGTTCTCTTCCTCGGCATCGCATGGTGGAAGATTCGCGGGCCGATGCTGGGCTGGCTTGACGGCGAGATTGCCAAGGTCGCCGGTGAATTGGAACAAGCCAAAAAATTGCGCGCCGAAGCCGATGCCGTGCTGGCCGACTACACCGAACGCCAGCGGGTCGCGTTGGAAGAAGCCGATGCCATCGTGGCCCACGCGCAGGAGGAAGCCGCGCGTTTGCGCGCGACCGCCGAGCAGGATTTAAAGGCGGCGCTGGAGCGCTGCGAACAACGCGCCATGCAACGCATCCGCATCGCCGAGGCCGAGGCTTTGGCCGCCGTCCGTCGCGCGGTGGTGGATCAGGCCGTCGCGGGCGCGGTCGCGGCGCTGACCGCGAAACTCGACGACGCGGCCTCCGCGAAATTGATGGATCAGGCGATTGCCGAAGTGCCGCATTTGATGCCCGCCGCTGCCAAGACCGCTTAGGGTCGGGGCCGCCGTGTTCCCCCCTCCCGCCACCGCGAAAACTCAGTCCATCGCCGATCTGTTGCGCCATCTGCAATCGACCATTGCCGGTGGCGACACGGTGACGATTGGCCACATGCTGCAATTGTTCGGCGTGCGCGGCTTCGCCTTTTTCCTGCTCGTCTTGGCGTTGATGAACATCGTCATCTTTATGGTGCCGGGCGTGTCGTTTTTGTTCGGCCTGCCGATGGTTATTCTCGCGGTGCAAATGGTGTTGGGCTTTCCCACGCCGATCTTTCCCGCCTTTATCCGCAACGGCACCATCAAGCGCGTTTTTCTGGTGCGCGGGCTTGAAATCGGCATTCGCGGGATGAGCAAGGTCGAGCATCTGATCCGACCGCGCTTTCTCTTCCTGTCCGGCCCGCATCTGGATCGCGTTCATAGCCTTTTGGCGCTGCTGCTGGCGATACTGGTGTCCTTTCCGTTGCCGGTGTTGAACATTCCGCCCTCGCTGGGCGTGATCGCGTTGGCGGTCGGCATGATGCAGCGCGACGGCCTGTTCGTCATTGCTGCCTACGCCATCGCCGCGTGGAGCCTGTGGCTCTACAAATCATTAGGGCACGTTGCCCAGATGCTGGTCAGTTGAGGTCTCGCCCCGCGACAATTCCCTAGGTGCCGTTATGAGTGTCCTGTTCCAAGCCCTCACTAAAGCCGCGCGTGATCACGAGGCGCGGACATGCTGTGCCGCGCCGGTAACGGCGCTCCAGACGGGCATGCCGGTAACGGCGCCCCAGACGGATGCGCCGGTGAACGCACAGCCCATGCCTGTGGTGGTGCCCTTGCTGGAAATGTCGCCGCCGTCAAAGACTGTGTGGTTCGTGGTCGCGGGCTTTGCGGCGTTTCTGGCGGTGGCCGTCGGAGCCGCTGTGGCGGTCTATGCGGCGAAACGATCCGTGGCCCCCGCCCCCGCCGTGCTGATGGGTGCGTCGCCCGTCGCCCCCGATCTGTCTGTTCAGGGCATCGCGCTACCGGCGGACAGCCTAAACCCTCCCGCGTTGGATGATTCCGCGACGGACGAGATCGTGAATCAGGTCAAATCCCTGCCTGCGCTGGAGCGCGGGAGCGCCGCTCAAACGTCGCAGAAAAAGATCATCGTGCATGACGAGGAGAAACCTCTCCGCGACGAAGCTGGCGACGACGTGCAAGCGCTGCTGGAACGCGGCAATTACGCCGGAGCGCTCCGGCTCTATGATCAAATGCTGGACAACAATCCCAAAGACACGCGGCTTCTGCAAGGAAAGATCAGCGTTTTAGAGCAAAGCGGTCTGGCCTCTGCCGCTGCGGCCCTGCGGCGGATGGCGGAAGATTATCCCGGCTATGTGCCGTTGCAGGCGGCGCTCGCGCGGCAACTGACGCGCCAAGGCGATGCGGCGGGCGCGGCGGCGGCGTGGCAAAAGGCTTTGGCGCTCGATCCGGACAACGCGTCCAGTCGCCTCAGCCTCGCCGTCCTGCTGGATCATAACGGGCAAAGGGACGCAGCGCTGGAGCAATACCGGAAGCTGCCGTCGCCGCGATCACCGGAGGTGCAGCGTCGTCTGGATTACCTCAGCGGAACATCGTCCGACAAGGCCGAGTGAAGGCATGCCGTTTCTGCAACATTTCGGTTTGAACGACTATCCCTTCGGCCTCACGCCCAACCCGCGCCTTTTTTTCCCGTCCGAACAGGCGCAGGCGCTGTTGGATGCGCTTGCCTTCGCGATCACGCGCGGCGACGGATTGCTCAAGGTGGTGGGCGAGGTGGGGAGCGGCAAAACGCTGCTGTGCCGGATGTTGTTGGAACGCCTGCGCGCGCAGCCGGTCAACACCGCCTATTTCAACGCGCCGATCGCCATGACGGGCGCGCAGCTGCCGCACCTCGTTGCGCGCGAATTCGGCCTTGATCCGCAGGATGTCGTCGACCCCCTGCGCGAGCTGCGCCGCTTTCTGCTCGACGAACACGCGCAAGGCCGCCGCAACGTCCTCATCATCGACGAAGCGCAGGCGCTGGGTGTCGAGGGGCTGGAGGCGGTGCGCCTGCTCTCCAATCTGGAGACGGACACGGACAAGCTGCTGCAAATCGTGCTGTTTGGCCAAGCCGAGCTGGATCAGCTCTTGCGCCGTCGCGACCTGCGCCAGATGGCGCAGCGCTTGAGCTTTTCCTTCACGACAAAGCCGTTCTCTGACATGTCCACGGCGGCCTATGTGCGTTTCCGTCTGGAGCGTTGCGCCGGAATTGGCATGGCCCGCGCGGTTTTCTCACCTGCGGCGTTGCGGCATCTGGCGAAAACCAGCGGCGGCTTGCCGCGCATCGTCAACCGGTTGGCGGACAAAGCGCTGCTGGCGGCCTACGCCGAGGACGCGGCCATCGTGGAGCCGCGCCATATCCGCGCCGCTCTGCGCGAAACGCCGGATTTGCGGCGCGGCTGGCGAACGCTGTGGTGCCGAATCGGCCTCGCTTGAACGTCAGGACTTGCGGTCGACCACGAACCGCGCCACGTCTTCGAGATTTTTGGCGCGTCCGTTGAAGACGCTGAGATGCTGGACGGCCTGCTCGGAAAGCAGCCGCGCCTGATTGCGGGCGCGGTCGAGTCCGAGGATGGTGACGAACGTGGCTTTGCCCGCCTGCGCGTCGCGGCCCACGGATTTTCCGGTTTCCGCCTCGGTGCCTTCGGCATCCAGCAAGTCGTCGATGATCTGGAACGCGAGGCCGAGGTCGTGAGCGTAAGCGCGGAGCGCGTTGTGGTGCTGCATCGAAGCTTTGCCGAGGATCGAGCCCGCTTCGGCGGAGAAAGCGATCAACTCGCCGGTCTTCAAGCGTTGCAGGCGCGTGATCGCGCCGATGTCGAGTTCTGAGCTTTCGGCGATGAGGTCGAGCATCTGTCCACCCACCATGCCATGCACACCCGATGCCTTCGCCAGCGCCGTCACGAGATTGCAGCGCACCTTTGGGTCTTCGTGCGTGCGCGAATCGGCCAGAATTTCGAACGCCAGAGTCAGCAAAGCGTCGCCCGCCAGAATGGCGGTGGCCTCGTCATAGACCTTATGCAGCGTCGGCTTTCCGCGCCGCAGGTCCGCATTATCCATCGCGGGCAAATCGTCGTGCACCAAAGAGTAGCAATGCACGCACTCCACGGCGGCCGCGACGCGCAACGCGCAGTCCTGATCGACACCGAACAATTGCGCCGCGCTCATGACCAAAAAAGGGCGGAGGCGTTTGCCGCCGCCGAGCGCGCTGTAGCGCATCGCGTCGAACAATTTCTGCTCGGCGAAATCGGATTTGGGAAGAATGCGCTCCAGCGCATCGGTGACGGAATTGGCGGCATCCGCCATGGCGGCGGCGAGGGTCGGGCTGACGGAGGGCATGAGGGGGGATCCGCTGTTGGGGGAAAAGTTAGGGTTTAAAAGGAGTTAGGCTGACACCCGCTTCGGTGGTGGCAATTTGCTCGATGCGGGCCTGCGCCTCGCGGAGCTTGGCTTCGCAGTGCCGTTTGAGAAGCGCACCGCGTTCGTACGCGCCGATGGCATCGTCCAGCTTGGCCTTGCCGTCTTCGAGCTGCTTGACGAGCTTTTCCAGCTCGGCGAGCGCGTCCTCAAAGCTCAGCTTGGCGATATCGGAGGGGAGGGGTGACGATGCCTGATTCATAACGGGGACTTTAAGCCGATCCGGGGGCGCGGAGCAAGGGCTGGGTTGTGTGCAACCGCCACGCGCAGAGCCAGAATCGCGAGGGTAAGGTTGCGTCAAGGGCCATTCCCCTGTATAGGTGGGAGCTTGCGCCTCAGAGAGCGGAACAAGCCCTGTTCGGGGCTTGGACGATGCGGAAATGAGGCACAGACTTGACTTTCTTCCTCGGCAGGTTAATTGTACTCAGATGGTACCATTTCAGGCGGTGACCCATGATACGGATGAGTAAACTGGCTGACTATTCGTTTGTCATTCTGAATCAGATGATGAGCGCGGGCGGCGAGCCGAGTTCGGCGTCGGATTTGGCGACAAAAACGACGTTGCCGTTGCCGACTGTGGCCAAATTGATGAAAATGCTCGCCAAAAACGGGCTCGTAACAGCGCACCGCGGCGCGACGGGTGGTTATCGTTTGGCGCTGCCGCCCGAGAGTATCTCCATTGCCCGCATCATCGAAGCCGTGGATGGCCCGATCACTCTGACCGAATGCGTGGACGAAACCGAACCCGCCTGCGCGGTGCAACGCTATTGCCCGATGTACAGGGGCTGGGGCCGCGTTAATGAGGCCATGCGCCATGCGCTGGAAAATGTGTTTCTGGCGGATATGGTCGGCTGCCCGTCGTGTACCTGCCATCCCGAACCGGGAGCGGCGACGGTAAGCGTGTGACCCCACGCGCAGTGGAGAGGCTTTTCATGGACGCTAAGGTCGGTACGGCGACGCAGATCGAAACTCTGGTCGGGGCCGGATACAAATACGGCTTTGTCTCTCCCATCGAAACCGAAACCGCGCCCCAGGGACTCAGCGAAGACACGGTTCGTTTCATCTCTGCGAAAAAAGGCGAACCGGAGTGGCTTTTGGACTGGCGGCTCAAGGCGTACCGGCTCTGGGTGACGCTCCGCGAGCCGGACTGGGCCCATCTGAAACACCCGCCGATTGATTATCAAGCCTCCAGTTACTACGCCGCGCCCAAGAAAAAGGCGCAACCGGCGAGCCTCGACGAAGTTGATCCCGAACTGCTGCGCGCCTACGCCAAGCTCGGCATCCCGCTGCGCGAACAGGCGATGCTGGCCGGAGTCGCGCCCAAGGTCGCGGTGGATGCCGTGTTCGACAGCGTGTCCGTCGCGACGACCTACAAAAAGGTGCTGGCCGAGCAAGGCATCATCTTCTGCTCGATCGCCGAAGCCGTGCGCGAACATCCCGATTTGGTGAGAAAATACCTCGGCTCGGTCGTGCCCGTTGCCGACAATTTCTTCGCGACTCTGAACACCGCCGTCTTCACCGACGGTTCCTTTGTCTATATCCCCAAGGGCGTGCGCTGCCCGATGGAACTGTCCACCTATTTTCGCATCAACGCCGCGAATACGGGCCAGTTCGAACGCACCCTCATCATCGCCGACGACGACAGCTATGTCAGCTATCTCGAAGGCTGCACCGCGCCCAAGCGGGACGAAAACCAGCTGCATGCGGCGGTGGTGGAACTGGTGGCGCTGGATCGGGCGCAGATCAAATACGCCACGGTGCAAAACTGGTACCCCGGCGACGCTGAGGGCAAGGGCGGCATCTACAATTTTGTCACCAAGCGCGGCCTGTGCCGTGGCATCGCCTCGCGCATTTCATGGACGCAGGTGGAAACCGGTTCGGCCATCACATGGAAGTATCCCAGCTGCGTGTTGCAGGGCGACGATTCGGCGGGCGCGTTCTATTCCATCGCCATCACCAACCATCATCAGCAAGCCGACACCGGCACCAAGATGATCCACATCGGCAAGAACACGCGCTCGACCATCGTTTCCAAAGGTATCAGCGCCGGACACGCGCAGAACACCTATCGCGGTCTCGTCAAAATCCTCCGCACCGCCACGGGCGCGCGCAACAAGACGCAGTGCGACTCGCTGTTGATAGGGGCCACCTGCGGCGCACATACCGTGCCCTATATCGAATCCCGCAACCCCACGGCGCGGGTGGAGCATGAAGCCACCACGTCAAAGATCAGCGAAGACCAGTTGTTCTATTGCCAACAGCGCGGCCTCGACCCCGAAGAAGCCATGGCCCTTATCGTCAACGGATTTTGCAAAGAGGTTTTGCAGGAACTCCCCATGGAATTCGCCGTCGAAGCCCAAAAATTGGTAGGGATCAGTCTGGAAGGAAGCGTAGGCTGAATCCCCTCCCCCTCGTGGGGAGGGTTAGGGAGGGGGGAGCGCCGCTTGGCGCAAACCGCCCAGACAAGAGGAACGGAGATGCGGCTCAACGACCACCAAAACACGCCCCACGACCACCAGCGGGCCAAAGCCCTACGCAACGGCGCTTCGTCGGTTGAGCGAAAGCTATGGCGGTTGCTGCGCGTGAAAGCCGCCCGGAAAGGTTTAAAGTTCCGCAGGCAATGCGCGGTGCATCCGTACTTCGCCGACTTTGCGTGCCTTGAGGCGCGGCTGTTGGTAGAGTTGGACGGATCGTCGCATGAGACGCGGCTTGCGTATGACCAAGCGCGGGACGATGATTTGCGGCGGCGCGGCTTTGTGATCGCGCGGTTTAGTAACGACGATGTGCTGCGCAACGGCGAAGGTGTCGTGGCGGCGATTTTGGAGAAGGCGGAAGTTTTGGCGCATAGTGATAAGCCTTGCGCCGGGCGGAACGCCCCCCTCCCCAACCCTCCCCACGAGGGGGAGGGAGCATTGAAGGCGGAAGAAAGACATCATGCTTGATATCAACAACCTCCACGCCGTCGTTGACGGTAAGGAAATTCTCAAAGGCATCAACCTGCATGTTCCGGCGGGCGAGGTGCATGCCGTCATGGGCCCGAACGGCGCGGGCAAGAGTACGCTGTCCTATGTGCTGGCGGGACGCAGCGGGTACGATGTGACGCAAGGTTCGGTGGCGTTCCGGGGACAAGACCTGCTGGCGCTAAAGCCGGAGGAACGCGCGGCGGCGGGCCTCTTTCTGGCGTTTCAATATCCGGTGGAAATTCCGGGCGTGACCAACATGAATTTCCTCAAGACCGCCCTGAACGCCGTGCGCGAGGCGCGGGGCGAAAGCCCACTCGACGCGATGCAGATGCTCAAGCTGCTGCGCGACAAGGCGAAAAACATCGGCATGACGGAAGACATGTTAAAGCGCGCCGTCAACGCCGGCTTTTCCGGCGGCGAGAAAAAGCGCAACGAAATCCTGCAAATGGCCGTGCTGGAGCCGCGTTTCTGCGTGCTGGACGAAACCGACAGCGGCCTCGACATTGACGCGCTCAAGGTCGTCGCCGATGGCGTCAACGCGCTGCGCGGGCCTGATCGCGGCATGCTGGTCATCACCCACTATCAACGCCTGTTGGACTATATCAAGCCCGACCGCGTGCATGTGCTGGCGCAAGGCCGCATCCAACGCGAAGGCGGCCCGGAACTGGCGTTGGAACTGGAAGAAAACGGCTACGCCGCTTTCGGCGGGGACGCGGCGGCATGAAAGCGGACGCGAAATTCATCGTCTGGGATTGGAACGGCACGTTGCTGGACGATGCCGCGCTGTGGATGCAGGCGATGAATTCCATTCTGGTGCGCACGAACCGCCGTCCGGTCGATCTGGACTATTTCCGCACCGTGTGCGTGTTTCCGGTGCATACAACCTATCGCAACCTCGGCTTTACCGAGGACGAAATCGAAAACCAGCTCTCCGTTCTGCACGGCCTCGCGCAGGAACATTACGCCCGCGCCGCCGTGGCGGCGGCGCTGCGGCCCTCCGTTCCCGCTCTGCTGGAACAATGGGTGCGGCAGGGATTGTCGCAACTTATCCTAAGCAATCACTTCGTCACCGCGATCGAAGCCGATCTGGAACGCTTTGGCGTGCGCCAGCATTTCACGCGCGTTCTGGCCATGAACCATGTGCAGGAACAGGTGGTGGGGACGATACGAAAGGGCGAGCGGTTGCGACTCTATCTGCAGGAACAGGGGGGCAAGCCCGCCAACGGCTTGATCGTCGGCGATACCGAGGAAGAAGTGGAAATCGCGCGTGCGCACGGCATGGTCAGTGTCGCCATCACCGGCGGCGTGGCCTCGGAAGAGCGCCTCCGCGCGGCGCAGCCCGACTATGTGATCCATGATCTGAGCGAGATGCAGCCCATCCTCGCCGCGCAGGGGTTTGTCTCATGACCTTCGCCGCCGTCCTCCAGCGCAGCCAAACTGAGCGCGAGGCGTGGAAATACACCTCGCTCAAGGATTGGGCGGCGGTGGCGTTCGCACAGGCTATGCCGTTCGCGGTGCCGGTCGCGCCCATGGTCCGGACAGCGTCGTTGCCGCCGTTTCATCGCCTTGTGTTCGTCAACGGCGTGTGGGACGCGGCGGCTTCGCAGCTCAACGATTTGCCGAACACCGTGATGCAAGGCGATCCCCAACAAGGTTATCGGCTGACGCTGGCGGGCCAGACCTGCCTCGTTACCGCGCCGATTGAACTTCTGTTCATCAACAAGGCCGAAGCGCGGCCTGTGGAAGCCGCGACGAATCTCCGCATCGCGCTGGGCGAAAGCGGACGGTTGACGCTGATCGAACGCCACCTCGGCGCGGGCGAAGACCTGTTCGCCCATGTGCTGGCCACCGAAATCGAATTGGAGCCTCAGGCCAAGCTGGTCCATGGAAAAATCGTGCACGGCGATGCGTCCACGGTGCATTTGGCGCGGACGCGGGTGCGGGCGGACAGGGGCGCGTATTACGACAACTTCGCGTTGCTGTGCGGCGGCAAGCTGGTGCGCAACGAAATCGACGTGACGCTGGCGGATGAAATGGCGCAAAGCCGCCTTAACGGGCTGATGCTGCTGCGCGAAGGCGACCACGCCGACACGACCACGCGCCTCACGCACGCCGCGCCGCACGGTACCAGCCGCCAGTTCTACAAATCCGTCGTCTCTGAAAAGGCGAAGGCCGTGTTTCAGGGCAAGATCGTTGTGGCCGAAGGCGCACAGAAAACCGACGGACATCAACTCAGCCGCGCTCTCCTGTTGTCGGATCGAGCGGAGATGGACGCGAAACCGGAATTGGAAATCTACGCCGACGATGTGAAATGCAGTCACGGCAGCACCGTCGGCGATCTGGACGAACAGGCCATGTTTTACCTGCGTTCGCGCGGCATCGGCGAGGCCGAAGCGCGCACGTTGTTGATCGAGGCTTTTGTCACCGAACTGGTTGACAATATTCAAGTATCTGAACTGCGCCGGGCTGTACGTAACGAGGTGAGTGAATGGCTGCGATGAACTCTGTCGCGGAGCGCCGCGCCGATTTTCCCGTTTTGACGCAAACGGTGCATGGCAAGCCGCTCGTTTATCTCGACACCGGCGCAAGCGCTCAGAAGCCCCGCGCGGTGCTGGAGGCGATGCAAAGCTTTTACGAGCGCGAGTACGCCAACATCCATCGTGGCGTGCATGAATTGAGCGCGCGCGCGACCGAGCGGTACGAAACGGTGCGCGGCGACGTGCGCCGTTTCCTGAACGCCGCGCATGCGGATGAAATTGTCTTCACGCACGGCGCGACCGAGGCGATCAATCTGGTGGCGCAAGGCTGGGGCCGAACCTTTCTCAAGGCGGGCGACGAAGTCCTCGTCACGCAGTTGGAGCATCACGCCAACATCGTGCCGTGGCAGTTGTTGCAACAACAAACCGGAATCACCCTGCGCGTCGTGCCGATCACGCCCGACGGCGACGTGTTGATCGCGGACGTTGCGGCGGCGCTTTCACCGCGCACGAAATTGGTGGCGGTGGCGCACGTCTCCAACGCGCTGGGCACCGTGCTGCCGGTCGCGGCCATCGCCGAAATGGCGCACGAAGCGGGGGCACTGATCCTGATCGACGGTTGTCAGGCGGCCAGCCACATGTCGGTCGACGTGCAGGCCTTGGGCGCGGATTTTTATGTGTTCGCAGGGCACAAATTGTACGGCCCCACGGGCATCGGCGTGTTGTATGGCCGCCGCGACATTTTGAACGCCATGCCGCCCTATCAGGGCGGCGGCGACATGATCGAGTCCGTGCGTTTCTCCGGCACGACTTTCCGCGAGCCGCCATACCGCTTCGAAGCGGGAACGCCGCCGATTGTCGAAGTGATCGGCCTCGGCGCGGCGCTGGCCTACGTCAACGCCATCGGCCTCGACAACATCGCGCGGCACGAAGATTTACTGCTGCGCTACGCCACGGAAAAACTTTCGGCCATCGAAGGCTTGCGGATCATCGGCACCGCGCCGCGCAAGGCGGGGATCGTGTCCTTTGTGATGGCGAACATTCACCCGCACGACATCGGCACCATCCTCGACCGCCACGGCATCGCCATCCGCGCGGGGCATCATTGCGCCCAGCCGGTCATGGAGGCGTTGGGTCTTCCGGCGACGGCGCGGGCCTCGTTCGGCCTCTACAACACGACCGCCGACATCGACGCGCTGGCGGCGGCGGTGATCCGGGCGCGGGAGCTTTTCGCATGAACGACACGCCGCTCAACGACGATCTGCGCGATCTGTATCAGGACTTGATCCTCGACCACGGCAAACATCCGCGCAATTTCCGCGTTCTCGACGGCGCGAACCGCGAAGCGTTGGGCCACAACCCGCTGTGCGGCGACCGTTTAGTGCTGTCGTTGAAAGTCGATGCCGACAACGTGGTGCGGGACGCGGCGTTTCAGGGCAGCGGTTGCGCCATCTCGACCGCCTCCGCCTCGATGATGACCGAAATGCTGAAGGGCCGCAGCGTCGCCGAAGTGGAAAAACTGTTCGACTATTTCCACGCGCTTTGCACCGGCGCGACACCGAGCGCCGAAGGTGTGGCGGCGGACGATGTCGAACGGCTCAACGCTCTGGCGGGCGTGCGGCATTATCCGGTGCGCGTGAAGTGCGCGACTTTGGCGTGGCACACGCTCCGCAACGCGCTGGTGCCAAGCGACGAAAAGAAGGCGAGCACGGAATGACGACCGCGCCGCCCGACCTCATGGAGAAAATCCTCGCCGGATTGCGCACGGTGTACGACCCGGAAATTCCTGTGAATCTCTACGATCTGGGCCTGATCTACCGGATCGAGCCGATGCCTGTCGCCGATGGGAAATATGATCTGGCCATCGACATGACCTTGACCGCCCCCGGCTGCCCCGTGGCGGGCGAGATGCCCGACATGGTGCGCGACGCGCTCATTGATATGCCCGAACTGAACGAAATAACCGTCCGTCTGGTGTGGGATCCCCCGTGGGATCAATCGCGCCTGTCGGACGAAGCGCGGTTGCAGCTGAATATGTTTTAGCGCCTCCCTATCCTCCCTCCCCCTCGTGGGGAGGGTCGGGGAGGGGGAAGAACGACTGGGATGTGGCGTGTGTGATAGGGGGATAGGATAGCGGGCAGTACCGTTCTTTTTCTCCAACATTCTCCTTGCGGAACGCCCCCCTCCCTAACCCTCCCCACGAGGGGGCGGGGATTGTTTTTTTCATCGCTCTTTTGCTTCTTTCCGTACGCTTCCGGTGCTAAAGACGGGGGCGAACCTTTAACTTTTTTCGGTGATTTCATGTCTGCTGCCAAAACCGCCCGCTCCAAAAAAGATACGCCCGCGCCGGAAGTGCGCTTGGCCGATTACGCGCCGCCCGCTTTTCTGGTGGATCGGGTGGAGTTGGATGTCGACATTCAGGCCAAGCACACGCGCGTGCGTTCGCGCCTGCAACTGCGGCGCAATCCGATGGCCAAGGATAAAAAGGCCGCGCTCGTGCTGAACGGCGAGAGCCAGCGGTTGGTGGGCGTGACGCTCGACGGCAAAAAGCTGACGGCCAAAGCCTACAAACTCACGCCGCACGACATCACGATTCCCGACATGCCCGACGCGTGCTGTCTTGAGGTCGAAAGCACCAACGAGCCGGAGAAGAACACGGCGCTGTCGGGCCTCTACGCCGCCGGAGCGATGCTCTGCACCCAATGCGAGGCCGAAGGCTTTCGCCGCATCACCTTTTATCCCGACCGCCCCGACGTGCTGGCGAAATTCACCGTCACCATCCGCGCGGATCGGAAACGCTATCCCGTTCTGTTGGCCAACGGCAATCTGGTGGCCAAGGGCAGCGCCAAGGACGGGCGGCATTGGGCGAAGTGGGAAGACCCGTTCCCCAAGCCCTGCTATCTCTTCGCGCTGGTGGCGGGCAAGCTCGACAAAGTCGCCGACCACTTTGTGACCAAGTCGAAACGCAAGGTTCTGATCGAAATCTATGTCGAGCCGGGCAAGAAAAAGGAAACCGGTTTCGCGCTCGACGCGATCAAGAAAAGCATGAAGTGGGACGAAGACACCTACGGCCTCGAATATGACCTCGACCGCTTTATGATCGTCGCCGTCAGCTTCTTCAACATGGGGGCGATGGAGAACAAGGGGCTGAATATCTTCAACGATGCCTGCGTGCTGGGCCGTCCCGACACCGCGACCGATCATGACATCGCCTTCATCGAGCGCGTGGTGGGCCACGAATATTTCCACAATTGGACCGGCGACCGCATCACCTGCCGCGACTGGTTCCAATTAAGCCTCAAGGAAGGCCTGACGGTCTTCCGCGAGCAGGAATTCTGCGGCGACATGAACGCGCGGGCGTTGGAACGCCTGATGACCGTGTGGAGCCTCCGCCGCTCGCAGTTCGCTGAGGACGCGGGCGCGATGGCGCACCCGATCCGCCCCGCCTCGTATCAGACGATCGACAATTTCTACACCTCGACCGTCTATCAAAAAGGCTCCGAAGTCGTGCGCATGATCCAGACCCTCGTGGGCCGCAAAGGCTTCCGCAAGGGCATGGATTTGTATGTGAAGCGCCACGACGGACAGGCCGCCACCTGCGAAAACTTCGTCGCGGCGATGGCCGACGCGAACAAGATCGACCTCGGCCAATTCATGCTGTGGTACAGTCAGGCGGGAACGCCCGTCCTTGACATCACGGGCCGTTACGACGCGAAGAAAAAGACCTTTACGCTGCGCGTGAAGCAGTCCGTTCCACCCACGCCCGGCCAAGCGAAGAAACAGCCGATGCATATTCCGCTGGCGGTAGGCTTGTTGGATGAAAAGGGCAGGGACATCGCGAACACTTTTGTTCTCGATCTCTACAAGGCCGAAGAGGAATTCGTGTTCAAGAACGTCGCCGGAAAACCGACGCCGTCGCTGTTGCGGAACTTCTCCGCGCCGGTGCGCGTGAATTACCCCTACACCGACGACGATCTGCTGTTCCTCATGGCGCATGACTCGGACGCTTTCAACCGCTGGGAATCCGCGCAAAAGCTGTTCATGAAATACATCCTCGGCAGTCTGACGGCGCGGCGCGGCGCGGGCGTGCCGGACGCGTTCATCGCGGCGCTGGGCGCGGTGCTGCGCGACCGCAAGATGGACGCGGCGACCAAGGCGATGACCCTGACGTTGCCGAGCGAGGCCGAACTGGGCCTCGCCCTGCGGGCGCAGGGCAAGTTGATCGATCCCGTGACGCTGTACCACGCGCGGCAGAGCGTGATACGCGCCGTGGCCGGTGGTCTGGAAGACCAGCTCTGGACAACCTATGAAAAGCTCGCCTCCACGCTGGCCGAAAAAGCGAGCGACGGCGCGGCGCGCGGCCAGCGCAGCCTCAAGAATCTCTGCCTCGCCTATCTGGGCAAGGTGGCGGAGGCGGACATTGTGCCTTTGGCCGCCGAACGCGTGGCGCAAGCGCGCAACATGACCGACACGATGACGGGACTCGACATTTTGGTCGACACCGACACGCCGACAAAGGCCGCGATGCTGGCCCTGTTCGACAAGCGCTACCGCAGCCAGCCGAACGTCATGGATCACTGGTTGGGCGCGCAAGCGGCGGCGCGGCGCTCCGGCGTGTTGAAGGACGTGCAAAAGCTGATAAAGCATCCGGCCTTCGCGCTCAACAACCCCAACCGTGTGGCGGCGTTGCTCGGCGCGTTCACGGCCAATCCGCTGGGCTTTCATGCCGAGGACGGCAGCGGCTATCGCTTCATCGCCCGAATCATCCCCAAATTGGATCGACTCAACCCCCAAGCGGCAGCCCGGCTGGCGAAGCCCTTCCTGCGCTGGCGCGATTTCGACGCGGGACGGCAGAAGCGGATGAAGGCGGAACTCAAGAAACTCGCGACGCGCAAGGCGTTGTCCGTCAACGTCCGCGAGGTGGTGGAGAAAAGCCTGAAGGGCTGATTCGCGGACTTGCCATTTCGGGTTGTATCGGCAAGACTGCGCTTCCCGCCTCGTTCCTCTTGCTTCAGGATGGCCCCATGAAATTCCCGCGTTTGTTGCTTGCGCTCGCTACCGTTGTGTCCGTCGCATGGCCCTCCATGGCGGCACGGGCCGAAACGGCGCCGTCGCTCCCCAATCTGGTGTCGTTCGGCGCGGGTTGGTTCGACGTCACCCCCAACACGCCGCGCAAGCAGGCGATTGAGTTCCGCTTGGAACATCGCTGGGGCGCGTCCCTGTTGCCGATGACCAGCGATTACTTCACCAGTTGGAATTCATGGCTCCAGATTCATCCCTTCGCCGGTCTTCAGACCACCACGCACGCCTACCTGTATGGTTTCGGCGGTTTTGTGTTCGACTTTCTGATCGGCGACCACTGGGTGATTTCGCCCAATGTCGCCGTCGGCGCCTATGATCGGGGCAACGGCAAGAATCTCGGCTGCAGGGTTGAGTTCCGCTCGACGATGGAGGCGGGCTACCGCTTTGAAAATGAAATGCGCGTGACCGCCTATTTCGGCCACACGTCGAACGCGCGGATGACGCACCTGAATCCGGGGGTCAACTCGCTTGGCCTCTATGTCCATGTGCCGACCAGCGTGATTTTCGGCCTCTGAGCCGCGCCGACCGCACGAACGAAAAGCCGCCCTTCGCCGGGCGGCTTTTTTCGTGTCAGAGTACGATAAGTTCGCGGAAGGACAGACCACGGACATGCACCGGCCCGCTGGCCTGATTGATTTCGATCAGCAACTCGCCGCGCAGCCAGCGCAGTTCGGGCGTTTCCTGAAAGTCCTTGGCGGTGAGGCGTTGTGAGAAGGCTTGCAGCCGATCCATGATGCGCGGCAGGTAGGATTCGACCAAGGCCGTGTCTTTGGCATCCACCTCAAGATTGATTCCCAAGCGCACCGATCCGCCGCGCATATCGGCGTTCATCATCTTCAGCGTGACCACGGGCATCTCGTAGTAGCCGGTGACCGGAGCCGGTTCACGCAACAACTTGCGGATGTTGCCGGTGATATCGAAGTGATAGCCGATAAACGCCATAACGATGGTAAAGGCGAGGTAGAGGCCCAGAAACAGAAAAAACTTTTGCATACCCATGAAAGGAACTCGCTAGAACGCCAGAAAACCCGCGCAACGGCGGTCGCGCGACCCGGGTGAGTATAGTTGACGAAAGATAAGGAGCCTTTAATCCCATACCGCGTACCGATGAGCGGCCGTCTGTCCAAAAAAGATCCTTAATTACCCATGGTTAAAATGTGGGATTTTGCCGAGTCGCCCGGCAGATCGGCCTTAAGAAACGGCGGCTTAACCTTCTTTTTGCTGGGGCGAAACCACTATGTTGTTGTGTAATATGCTAACATTACGCCGGAAAGTTGTAATAATCTTTCTGGGGCTTTAACGTGGAAAAAAGTTTACAAATCGTTTATAGTGAGGACACTCTTTTCGTTGTCGACAGCTCCGTTCAGAAGTCGATGAGTGGTTTTGAGAGGATGCATTAATGCTACTTCGCGATGGTTCGACGGCTCGCCAGTCGAATTTCCAGAACGCCGAACCGGTCTACCCTAAGTCGCCAGTCACCACGCTAAAAGGTGCGGAAGCGAATTTGGCAAGCCTGCTGACCGAAGTTCAACGCGATGATGTCGCGGCTCAATGCGCGCCCGTGCGCCTGCGGCGTGATGTCCGCAAGGCGCTGCGCTGGTATGTCCCCGCCGACATTGTCGCTCTGGTGCTGAGCTTTGTCGGCGCGTGGGGCGTGGCATCTTTGATCGATGGGATGCTGTTCGGCCGGTCGATCGATCTGCTTGACGAGTCCGGCATCATGCGCCTCGCGCAGTTTTTGGTCATCGCGGCGGGTGTCGTCCTGTGGTTCCACCATACCGGCCATTACAGTGTGCGGATGCCGTTTTGGCTGGAAGGCAAAAAAATCGTCGGCACGCTGATGTTCGCGACCGTCATTGACGGTTTCCTGCAATTTGCCTCCAAACAGGACGCGTCGCGCCTCTGGTTGATGAGCGCGTGGGCGGTGGCGGCTCTCGGCATCGTCGTTTTGCGGATAGTTCTGCGTGGTGCGATGCGCCGTCGGGGCGCGTGGCAGGTTCCTACCCTTTTGGTGGGCGCGGGCGTGACGGCGCAGGAAGCGCGCGCTGCCCTCCAGTCCGAACCGGGCCTTGGTTATGAAATTACGGCGCAGGTCAAGGACTTGCCGGACGCGTTCCTTCAGGCCGGACGTTCATGGGAAGCGCTGTGCGCCCGTCACGACGTTGATTATATTGTGGTGGCGCTGGACGGCGCGGAGTTGGGTCGCGCAGGGCAACCTTTGTCCCAGCTGACGCGCGAAGCCGTGCCCTTTGCGGTGGCCCCGCCGTTGGGAAATCTGCCGGTGCTGGGGATGATGCCGCAGTATTTCTTCAACCACAACATCATGCTTTTGGCGCGTCGGAGCGGGCTGGAGCAGCCCTTGCCGCGCTTTATCAAGCGCAGTTTCGACATCGTGGCTTCGGGCGTGGCGTTGCTCGCGCTGAGTCCTCTGTTTCTGTCGCTGGCGCTGCTGGTGCGGCTCGATGGCGGTTCGGCCTTGTTTCCCAACCGGCGCGTGGGGATGGACGGCAAGCGGTTTGGCTGTCTCAAATTCCGCTCGATGGTGCCGGAATCCGACAAGGTGTTGCGCCAGTATCTGAACGTGGCGGGCCCCGCCGTGCGCGAGGAATGGCATCTCTACAAAAAGCTGCGCGGCGAAGACCCGCGCGTGACGCGCATTGGCCGTTTGCTGCGCAAAACCAGCCTCGACGAATTGCCGCAGCTCCTCAACGTCCTGAAAGGCGATATGAGTCTGGTCGGCCCCCGTCCTATCCTGCCGAGCGAGTTGGACGAATACGACAACGATATCGCGCATTACTACCGCGTGCGCCCCGGCATCACCGGCCTATGGCAGGTCAGCGGCCGCAACGAGGTCACCTACGCCCAGCGGGTGCAGATGGACAGCTGGTACGTTCGTAACTGGTCTCTGTGGCACGACATCGTCATCCTGTGCAAAACCGTCCCGGTCTTGCTCAAGCGCAGGGGCGCCTACTGACCGGCGTGTTTCTTTGCCGCAGGGGTTGTTCCGAACATCCTAATCATGCCACAATTCACAGGCTTGATTCGCCTCGGCATCCCCGGCGGCGTTAGGCTGTAGTGCGCGGTTTTGTCTCAAGTTGTCCCAACAGGAAGGAAACAGACATGTCGAAGACGTTTCGTATGGCCGTATTGGCTTTGGCTCTGGGCGCGATAGCCCTGCCGGTTACGGCGGCGGAAAAGGCGGGCGAAGATCCCGTCGTGGCGCGGGTCAACGGTCAGGAACTGCACCGTTCGGACGTGGTGCGCGAATTGCAGGCTTTGGGGCCGCAGGCGCAGCAAGTCCCGCCGCAAATGATCTATCCGCAATTGCTGCAAAAGCTGATCGACACAAATCTGGTGTCGGCTCAGGGCTATAAGCAGGGCGTGCAGAACGACAAGGAAGTCAAGGATCGCCTCAAGGATGCGGAAGCGCAGATCGTCGCCGACGTCTATGTCCGCAAGACGGTCACCCCCAAGATCACGGACGAAAAGCTCAAGGCGCGTTACAACGAATTGTCCGCCAAGTTCAAGCCTGAGGACGAAGTCCGCGCGCGGCACATCCTTGTGCCCACCGAAGCGGAAGCCAACGATATCCTCAAGCAGCTGAAGGACGGCGCCGATTTCGCCAAGCTCGCGGCTGAAAAGTCGAAGGACTCCGGGTCGGCCAAGCAGGGCGGCGATCTGAGCTATTTCGCCAAGTCAGCGATGGTGAAGCCCTTCGCCGATGCCGCGTTTGGCATGAAGACGGGCGAAGTCAGCGAAAAGCCGGTGAAGACCGAATTCGGCTATCACATCATCAAGGTCGAAGACCGCCGCAAGTCTTCGCCCCCGCCGATGGCCGAAGTAAAGGATCAGCTCACCAACCAAGTCGGGCAGGAACTGGTGCAGCAGATGGTGAAGGATCTTGAAGCCAAGGCCAAGATCGAACGCTTCAACATCGACGGCACCCCCCTGAAGGCCGCCGAAGCGACCGTCAAGGACGAACCCAAGCCCGAAGAAGACAAGAAGTAACCCCTAAAAGCCCTCCCCCCTTGGGGGGAGGGTTGGGTGGGGGGTCTCTTCCCGCAAGAGCAGGCCCCTCCATCCCACGCACCCAAAACAAAAAAGGCCCGGTAAACCCGGGCCTTTTTCTATGCCTTCACCAAAACTCAGCCGTGCGCTTCGTCCAGCCCGATGTCCAGAACCGGCGCGCTGTGCGTGAGCCAGCCGCAGGAAATGCGATCCACGCCCGTCGCCGCGATGGCGGGAACGGTGGCCAGCGTTACGCCGCCCGAAGCCTCGGTGATAAAGCGCCCGTTCACGCGCCGCACCGCCTCGGCCAGCGTCGCTGGGTCCATGTTGTCGAGCAGCACCGCGTCGATCGGCAAATCCATCGCCTCGGCCAGTTGATCGAGACTGTCCACCTCCAGCTCGATCTTCACGAGATGCCCGGCGGCCGCTCGCGCCCTCTCCACGGCGGGACGCACGCCGCCCGCGACGGCGATGTGGTTGTCCTTGATGAGGATCGCGTCGTCCAGCCCAAAGCGGTGATTGCTGCCGCCCCCAGCCCGCACCGCGTATTTCTCGATGGCGCGAAGGCCCGGTGTCGTCTTGCGCGTGTCGCAAATCCGCGCCTTGTGTGGCCTGGCCGCCTCGACCAACGCGCGGGTGGCCGTGGCGATACCGCTGAGATGTCCCAGAAAATTCAGCGCCGTGCGTTCCGCCGCCAGCATGGCCCGCGCCGATCCTTCGACCGTGGCGATCACCGCTCCGGGCGCGACGGGTGATCCGTCGGGAATCCGCACATCGAACGCGATGTTCTTGTCACAAAGATGAAACGCGAGCCGCGCCAGATCAAGCCCTGCCACAACGCCCGCCTGACGCGCCACCATCGTCGCCCGCCAGACGCAAGCCGCCGGAACAATCGCGTCGGTCGTCACATCGCCCGCCCGCCCCAAATCCTCAACCAACGCGGCGCGGACAAGCGGTTCGATAAGCAAATCGGATAGTGGAGAAAGCGACATCATAAACTCCGTTGAAAGATCAACCTGTATCACCAAAACCGCCCCATCAACGTCATTCCGGAAAATTTGCGCCGCAAATTTGTCCGGAACCCCGTGAAAGCAGCCGCTCGCGCTTTCGCGCCGTTTCCGTCAGCCGTCGCCGGAATCGCCAGCCCCAGTTCGTCAAGCGTCAGACTCCGCGACTCCGCCTTCGCCAACGTCGCCGGAAAATCCATGCGCGTGTGAGCGCCACGGCTTTCTTCACGCCGCAACGCCGCCGTGGCGATCATCAAGCCCACCAGCGCCCGATCATCCCGCGCCGCCAGAGGCGCGAGTTCCGCCACGGCCTGTTCCAACCCCGCTTTGTCGCGCAGCACACCAACATGGCGCGTCATGAGAGCGCGAACCCGCGACTCGTTGGAATCAAGCCGCGCCGCAGGCGCTTGGGGAAGCGCTCCGTTCAAGCCTTCCGCCCGCCCACGCAAGCTCCGCCCCACGCGCTGCCCCATCACGACCGCTTCCAGCAGCGAATTGCTGGCCAAACGGTTGGCCCCGTGCAACCCCGTCGCCGCCACTTCGCCGCAAGCCCACAGCCCCGGCACCGACGCGCAGCCGTCGGCATCCACCGCCACGCCGCCCATGTGGTAATGCGCGGCGGGCAGGATGGGGATAGGCTGGCGCGACGGATCGATTCCGGCGGCGACGCACGAAGCATGAATGGTCGGAAACCGCGTCGCGAAATGCGCGATGTTCCGCACGTCGAGAAACACCCGCTGCCCCTGCCGCAGTTGTTGCCAGATGGCGCGAACGACGATGTCGCGCGGCTCCAAATCGCGGCGCGGCGCGAATTGCATAAAGGCTTCGCCAGTGGAATTCACCAGCGCCGCGCCTTCGCCGCGCAGCGCCTCGCTGGCCAAGGGCATGGGATCAAGCGCGACATCCATCGCCGTAGGATGAAACTGCACGAATTCCAAATCGCGCAACGCCGCGCCACATCGCGCCGCCAACGCCAAGCCCTGTCCCCACGATCCCAGCGGATTGGTGGTGTGCTGCCACAACGCGCCCACGCCGCCGGTGGCCAACACGACCTGCCGCGTAGCCACGTCATGGAACGCGCCGGATGAATCCCGGTAACGCACACCGACCACAATGCCGTCGCGGGTCAGAAGGTCCGTCGCCTCGGCATCTTCGATGAATGTGATCGACGGCGTATCCTTCGCCCGCGCTACCAGCGCCTGCATGATCGCCGCGCCGGTGCTGTCGCCCTGCGCGTGGACGACGCGGCGGCGGCTGTGCGCGCCTTCGAGGCTGAGTTGGCGCTGGCCGTCGGCGGCGCGGTCAAAGGCCACGCCCCATTGTTCCAGTTGTTCGATCGCGTCCGGCCCGGCCCCGGTCACCAAACGCACGATGGCCGGATCGCACAAGCCCGCCCCTGCGGCCAACGTATCGGCGGCATGAAGTTCCGGGTTGTCATCCCCGCCCACGGCGGCGGCGATGCCGCCTTGCGCCCACGCGCTGCTCGTCCATGTCCCCGTCGCGCGTCGCGCCAGCACCGTCACGGGCTGCGGCGCGAGCGTGAGCGCCGCGCTTAGTCCCGCGAGGCCGGAACCGATGATGAGGGGAGGGGGCATGGCGGGTTTAGCGAACCGCCATCATGCGCTCGACCGCGCGGCGGGCGCGGACGGCGACATCGTCGGGAACCGTCACTTCGTGCGTCATGGTCTCCAACGCGGAACGGATGTTCTTGAGCGTGATGCGTTTCATGTGCGGGCACATCTGGCACGGACGCACAAAGGCGATGTCCGGATGCCGCGCCGCGATGTTGTCGCTCATCGAACATTCGGTGAGGAGAAGGACGCGGGCGGGATGCTCGGTGTCCACATAATCGCTCATCCGAGCGGTGGAACCGGCGAAATCGGCTTCGGCCACGACATCGGGGGGGCATTCGGGATGCGCCAGAACGACGAGGCCCGGAGTCTGGGCGCGATAGGCGCGAATCTCCGCCGCCGTGAACCGCTCATGCACTTCGCAATGGCCCTTCCACGCGATGATCTTGACGCGCGTTTCCGCCGCGACGTTTTGCGCCAGATATTCGTCGGGAATCATGATGACCTGCGGAACGCCCAGTGATTCCACGATTTGCTTTGCGTTGCCGGAGGTGCAGCAAATGTCCGACTCCGCCTTCACCGCCGCCGAAGTGTTGACATAGGTAATGACCGGCACGTCGGGATACTTTTGGCGCAGCAACCGCACATCCGCCGCCGTGATGGATTCCGCCAGCGAGCAACCCGCCCGCAAATCGGGGATCAGAACCGTGCGCGAAGGGTTGAGCAGCTTGGCCGTCTCGGCCATGAAATGCACGCCCGCCAGAACGATGACATCCGCCTGCGCCGTTGCGGCTTCCCGCGCCAAGGCCAGCGAGTCGCCGACAATGTCGGCCACGCCGTGGAAAATTTCAGGTGTCTGGTAATTGTGGGCGAGGACGATGGCGTTGCGCTGGCGCTTCAGGTCTTGGATTGCCAGCACGTCGCCCGCGAAACCGGCCCATTCCTCCGGCGGAATGACGGTTTTGACGCGCTCATACAACGCCGCCGTCGCCGCTATCGCCTCGCGCACCGAACCAAAGGAACCATCCATATTATGCTCCCTTTGAGCATTATGAGAGGCCAAAAAATGTGACCCTCGCGGCCACCCCCGAATATGATCATGCTGAGCATAAGCGCGTCAAGCGAATTTCGGCGCAGAACACGGTTGTATTGGCCCTGAAAACAAGGCCGTGGTCAGGGTTTCTGATGTCGTTTTCGGGTGGCGGCCTTCTTTCTGAGGCCTTCGACATAGGCGGGGTTGTCGAGCACACGGGCGACTTTGCCCGGAATTTTTCGCCCCAACGTCCACAAATAATGAAATTGAGCCCGAAAGCTGTCGGCGATGGCCTGATTTTTGACGATCACCGTACGCTGTTCTTCCCACATGATCAGGACAAAGCGGTTCTTGTAGACCAGATAGGGAACTTTCCCCATCAGCTCCTTGGGGATCCAGCGATAGACGTTGGGCTGCGCCATGAGGAAAACATCGCCTTCCTCCGCCAGAATCTTTTCCTTGAAACGTGTCTTTTGATGATGCGCTTCGTAACGCAGCACCTGATCGGGGGCGTGCTTCTCGAACAGCCGTTCGTTCAGTGAGCACATCAGAGCCTCATCATCCGGCCCCTGCATACAGGCAAACAGGTCGTCGTTTTGCTTTTCGATAAAGTCAGGCCCGTCGTACTGCAGGATTTCAAAGAGTTCACGGCGCTGTTTGATGCCCGAGTCCTCGGTGAACACGATGCCCGCGCCTTCAAAGGCGTTGCGGAGACGTTGCAGCGTTCCGGCGCGTGGCGAGATGAGGTCGCGCTCAATATTGTTGACGCTGGGCAGCGACACGCCGGACGCTTTGACGAGATCCGCCTGTTTCCATTTCAACATCGCCCGCGCTGCGCGAATTTGCCCCGGTGTGATCATCTAGTGTTCCTTTCGCGTTTTCTGCCGCAAAGTATGCGCAGCACCTATATAAAGATGCTCAGAAACTATTAAATTTGTGTTTCACTGCGTCCAGAACAAAAAGCGCATTTCAAAAAGATGAAAGGATAAAGAGATGTTGACGCAAAACGTGATTGTTTTGGGCGCAAGTTCGGCCATAGGCCGAGTGCTGGCGCACCGCGCAGCGTCGAGCGGCGAACGCCGCGTTCTGGCCGTCGCGCGATCCGAGGTGCCAGAGTCGCTGGCCCCGTTGCGCGGCGTTACCTGCCTTTCGGGCATTGATCTGTGCAGCGAGAAAAGTTTGAACACTCTCGCCGCCACGGCGCAGACTGTCTTTCAGGGGCGAGGACCGTTCGCGGCCGTGCATTGCGTCGGTGATTTCTGGCGGCACGCGCCGTTGACGCGTACGCCTTTGGCCGAAAGCCTGAGGGTCGTGCAAAGCAACATCAACACCCTGATCGGCGCGGCGACGGCCTTAACGCCGGTGATGATCGCGGCAGGCGGCGGGCGGTTCGTGACGTTCAGCTGCAATTCCGTGCGCCACAATTTTCCCAACATGGCGCCGTTCACGGCGGCCAAAGCGGCGGTGGAATCGTTCACGCGATCCCTGTCCAACGAGTGCGCCCCACAGGGCGTGTCGGCCTTTGCCGTCGCCTTGTCGTCGGTGGCGACGGAAAAAGTAATGCGCGACGAGCCGAACGGCGATCATGCCCATTACCTCACGCCGGAGGTTGTCGCCGATTTTGTTCTTGCGCAGGTTCTGACCCTGCCGCATCAGGCGACGGGAAATGTCCTTAGCCTGTTCGAAGCCAGCCCCAGTTTCTTTGGAACGGGCTATTTCGATCGACATCCCCAACCGGCCTAAGGCGCGTTCGCGTGTTGGGTGGCGCCGTTGGCCATCGGGTCGAGGGGGTCGCCGTTGTGACGCCATTCGAAATACAGTTCGGGCCGCGCGCTGCCGCCGCTGGGCAGAACGCCGAGCGGCTCGCCCGCCGCCACATTTTGCCCCATGTCGGCATCGATCCGGCCAAAGCCGGACAGAAAGCTGTGATAGCCGTCGCCGTGCTGCAAAATGACGATCTGGCCATAGCCCCGGAACGGCCCGGCGAACACCACGCGCCCGTCGCGCGGAGCGACCACGGGGCTGTCCGGCGCGGCGGTGAGCGTTAGGCCTTGGCTGGACACGCCTGCCTCGTCCTTTGCGCCGAATGTGCGCGTGATGCGTCCCGCCACCGGCAGCCTGAGACCGGCGCGCAAACGCTGCGCTCCCTTGGGCGCGACGGGGCGGCTGACCTTTTCCATCAGTTGCCGCAGATCCTTGGCTTCGGCGGCCAGAGCCTCAAGCTGTTTGGCGATGGCGGCTTTTTGCGCGGCCGTCTTTTGCAGCAAGCCTTGGCGCGTGCGCATCAGTTGATCGAGGTTGCTGCGCTGCCATGCCAGATTCTGCCGCGCGGCGGCGACGATGCGCTTTTTTTCGGTGAGCGTTTGCAACGTGGCTTCGAGATCGCCCAACTCGTTCGTCAAACCCTCCGTCTCCGCCTGCAGGCGCGGCAATAACGTGCGCAGCAGGATGGCGCGATGAACGTGATCCTCCGTCGGCGCGTCGCGGAGCAGGAAACTTTCCGGCGGTTGAAGGCTCAACTGCGTCAACGCGCTCGTCAACTGCACCAGCCGCGCACGGGACGCGCCGAGCGTGCCGGAACGGTTGGAGACTTTCTGCTCCAGCTCCGCGAGACTGTCCTCCAGCCGATCCTGTTCTTCCTGCTTGTCCTGCAACGCTTCGGTGGCGGTGATCAACTGGCCTTTGAGGAGGTCGAGGTCTTGCGTCGTCGCCTGTTCGCGTTGCTCCAACGCCTCGGCTTCCTGCTTTTGCTGCGCCAGAGATTGCTCGATCTGCTGCAGTTCCTCAGCCGTTTCGGCGCGCGCGGGCGGCGCGGCGATCAGGGCAAACAGCACCAATCCGGCGACGCTCTTCAACGTGGCGGTGGACAAACGAAACTCAACCGACAATCAAACTCTCCCCGTCCATTTCCGGTGGCTGAGGCATGCCCATCAGCGCGAGCAAAGTGGGCGCGACATCGGCGAGTTTGCCGTCGCGGAGTTTTGTGACCGACTTGGGCGCGTTGATCAACGCGACGGGCACGCGGGCCAGCGTGTGCGCCGTGTGCGGGCCGTGGGTGGTGGAATCGTACATCGTCTCGCAGTTGCCGTGATCCGCCGTGAGCAGCACGACGCCGCCCTGCCGCTCCACCGCCGCGAACAGCCGTCCGAGGCATTGATCCAACGCTTCCAAAGCCTTGATAACGGCATCGAGCATGCCGGTATGGCCGACCATGTCGGGGTTGGCGTAGTTCAGGACGACGAAATCGACTTTGCCCGCGTCGATGGCGGCCACGACCTTATCCGTCACCTCCGGCGCGGACATTTCCGGTTGCAGGTCATAGGTCGCCACTTTGGGCGAAGGCACTAGAATGCGCGTCTCGTCGGGATAAGGCTCCTCGCGCCCGCCGTTGAAATAGAACGTGACGTGCGGGTATTTCTCGGTCTCGGCGATGCGGAGTTGCTTCAATCCGGCGCGGGCCACCAACTCGCCCATCCCGTTGTCGATCTGCTTGGGCGGGAACAACGCGGTCAGGTATTTGTTGAGCAGCGCGGAATACTCCACCATGCCTGTGGCGGCAGCAAAGGCGAGAGTTTTCTTGCGGGCAAAGCCGTCGAACGCGGGATCCAGCAACGCTTGCAGCATTTGCCGCGAACGATCGGCGCGAAAATTGGCGAACAAAACGCCGTCGCCGTCCTTCATGCCCGCATAGCCGTTCAGAGCCACGGGCAGCACGAATTCGTCGCCTCCGGCATTGACCGCGTAACTGGCGCGAATCGCGGCAACGGGGTCGGTGGCCGCCGCCCCCGTTCCTTGGGTGAGAAGGTCATAGGCGGTTTCGATGCGCTCCCAAATCTTGTTGCGATCCATGGCGTAATAACGGCCGCAGAGCGTGGCGAGCTTGACCCCTGGCAAAACCCGCAGACGGTCATGCAGGTGCGCGATCTGCTCCGCGCCGCTTTGCGGCGGCATGTCGCGGCCATCGAGGAAGGCATGGACGGCGACCGGGACTCCGGCGGCGGCGACGATTCGGGCCAGCGCGACGATGTGGTCCTGATGCGCATGAACGCCTCCGGGCGAGGCGAGGCCCATGATATGGCAGGTGCCGCCGCTTTGCTTCAGCGCGGCGATGTGCGCCACAAGCGCGGGGTTGTGGTCAAGCTCGCCGCGCGCGATGGCGCGGTCGATCATCGGCAAATCCTGAAACACCACGCGCCCCGCGCCCAGATTCATGTGGCCGACTTCGGAATTACCGATCTGCCCCTTTGGCAGACCGACGTTTTCCTCCGCCGCGTCCAGCAGCGCGTGCGGGCTGGCCGCCCAGTATTTCCTGAACACCGGCACATGGGCGCGAGTCGTGGCATTGTCGGGCGCGTCGTCGCGATAACCCCAGCCATCCAAAACGCACAGAACGACGGGGCGGGGGCGGGTGGTCGGTGTCATCGGTTCAGTCCTTAAAGTTGGGCGCAGAGCGGCGATTCTAGCGCGTCTTCACGCCAGCGCCACATCCTTTCGTCCGTCCCCTGAAACAATCCCCGCCCAAATTCCTCCCCCCTTGAGGGGGAGGTTAGGAGGGGGGTGGGTTCCGCAAGGACGAAGTCGGCAAGTCCATCTCCCGCCCGCCGCAAAGCTCGCGCCATGAACCGGCACCTACGGACCACGACCCCCCACCCAACCCTCCCCCCAAGGGGGGGAGGGCTTTTGTTCCGTCCACTGAAACAACCCCCGCCCCAATTCCTCCCCCCTTGAGGGGGAGGTTAGGAGGGGGGTGGGTTCCGCAAGGGCAAAGTCAGCCAATCCATCCCCAGCCGCAAAGCTCGCGCCATGAACCGGCACCTACGGGCCATGACCCCCCACCCAACCCTCCCCCTCAAGGGGGGATGGCTTTTTGTTCCGTCCCCCACCACGTCTCCAAAATCGCGCCATAAATCGGCGTGACGGCGGGGTGGGCGACGCGGGCGGGCCAAAAGGCGACGTGATCCGCGCCCAGATGATAGAACGGGACGACATAATGCCCCGCCAGCAAAACGCGATCCAGCGCCCGCGTCGCGGCGACCAGATCCTCGCGCGTCAGGGCGGCGGGAATGGCGGTTGCCAGAGCGTCCACCACCGGATCGCGCACGCCGGGATAATTGCGGCTGCCGTTCTGCGCCGCCGAAGCCGCGCTCCAATAGGCCGACTGTTCGTTCCCCGGCGACAGGCTGTTGAACCAGCGCCCCGTGGTGACGTCAAAGTCAAAGCTCGTCAACCGCGCCTGAAACTGGGCGCTGTCCACCACACGCGCATGCGCCATGATGCCGATGCGCTTGAGCGCCCGCGCCCACTCCAGCGCGATCTTCTCTTCGGCGGGATCGCTGAGCAAGACCTCAAAGCTCACGGGAGTCGCATCCGGCGTGTACAACTGCCCGTCTTTCAACACATACCCCGCCGCTTTCAGTTTGTCCGAAGCCTTGAGCAGATTGGCGCGTAACGACTCCTCGCCATCGGTCGCGGGCGGAGCTGGCGACGTGGTGAAGATGGCGGGCGGCAGTTGCGCGCGGAACGGCTCCAACCGCTCCAACTCTTTCCCTTGCGGCAAGCCCGTGGCGGCGAGTTCCGAGTTGGGGAAAAAACTCTCCGTCCTGCGGTACAGACCATGAAACAGCGATCGGTTGATCCAGCCGAAATCGAACGCATAGCCGACCGCTTCGCGCAGCGCAGAGTCTTGAAACAGCGGGCGGCGCGTGTTGAGGATAAAGCCGGAAATGGCTTCGGGCCTCTGATGTTCGAAACGCTCCAGCTTGAGCCGTCCGTCGCGCAAGGCTGGCGATTCATAGGCCGTCGCCCATTTGTTCGGATCCGGCTCGCGGCGCAAATCGAATTGTCCGGCTTTAAACGCCTGCAACGCGATGCTGTCGTCGCGGTAATAGTCGAAGCGGATCGTGGCGAAATTATACAGCCCGCGCTGCGCCGGAACGTCGCGCCCCCAATACTGCGGATCGCGGGTGTAGGTGACGGAGCGCCCCGGCTCCAGCTTTGTCAGCTTGTAAGGGCCGCTGCCCACAGGCGGGCGCAAGGTGGTACGGTTAAAGTCGCGGTCAAGCCAGTCATGCTGCGGCAACACGGGCATGAGCGCCATGATTAGCGGCATCTCGCGGTCAATGCCGCCGTCGGGATTGCGCTTAAAGGCAAAACGTACGCAGCGCTCGCCGCATTTTTCCGCGCTCTCCACCTTTTTGTAATAGGTGCGGTGGTTGGGGCGGCCTTTTTCGCGCAGCGTGGCGTAGGAGAACAAAACATCGTCCGCCGTGATCGGCACGCCGTCCTGCCAGTGCGCGGCGGGATTGAGGTTAAAGGTGATGGCGGAACGGTCTTCGGAAACCTCGACGCTCTCGGCGATGAGACCATAGAGCGAAAAAGGCTCGTCCCAGCTCCGCGCCATCAGGCTTTCATACACCAGCGCAAACGCGCCCAATCCCAAACCCTGCGGCGTTTGCCCGCGAATGATAAAGGGGTTCAGACTATCAAACGACCCCACCACGCCGAGGCGTAATGTCCCACCCTGCGGCGCGTTCGGATTGGTGTAATCGAAATGCGTGAAGCCGGGAGCGTATTTCGGCGTTCCATGCATGGCGATGGCCGTCTCCGCCGCCGTAGCGGGGAGAGCCGTTAACGAAAGGCCCAAACAGACAAAACGGACAAAACGGCGCATGGCGACCAACCGGAAAAAACGCATCGACCCGCGATCTTTACCATATTGGCCGCCGTTTCAAGGAAGAAACCATTTTGTGCGGCTGGACAGACGGTTAGGTCGCGCCGTAACGTCGCGCCATTACACCAGAAACTGGGAACGGGCCTTTATGACGGATTCTCTATTATCAGGACGTTCACAGTCGATTGAAACCGCCTTTGCAACCTGCGCGCGTGAATTGGGGTTGCCGCCGCTTCTCCTCGATCAGAACATCACCTACAACACGCGGTTGCGGTTGAGCGATGCGGGATTCGACTGTCTGACGGTCTCCCGAATCGGCTTGAGGAGTGCGCCGGACTGGGTTTTGTTGAAGCAGGCGCATGATTTAAGTCGTGTTCTCGTGACGCATGACAAGGATTTTGTGCGCAAAGCCGAGCTTATCGCCAGCAACAAAGCGGGCATCGTCGTTCTTCCGGCGGTCGGCCCGCGCCCGAAATTCGCGCCGCCCTTTGCCGCGTACGCCCTCGACCATTTTATGTATCAACTGGGTCGTGGAAACGTGACCTGGCCGCGTTTGCTCGCTCATTATGGCCGGGACGGCGAACTCAAGCTGTTCCGCGTCAACGCGGGGACAGGCGAACTCCATCTCCGCAGAAGCACACCCTATATGAAAGGCCCGAACCCTTAATCGTCGTCGGCGCAAGCTTTCGGTCAATCAATGCTCCGCCATCCATTTGATCAGCGGCAGCCACACCTCGCGGGGTGCCCTGCTGCTGGCGAGAAGCCCGATATGGCCCATCATCGGCTCGTGCAGCGTCGCGCCGTGCAAGAGCCGCGCGAGGGGCAGGGCGGAATCCGGCGGCACGATCTTGTCGCGGCCCGGCACCAGAACATACGATGGAATGTTGAGCTTCTGCGGATCAATCACTTGGCCGTCGATTTTCCAGCGCAGCGTTGCCGTGCGGTTTTCGCCGTACCACTCCCTCAAACATGTGCGGGCGACGGGCGCGGTGAGCGGCACGCCGTCGTTCAGCCAGTCTTCCGTCAGCACAAAGCGCCGCGCTTCGGGGCTGGCGGGGTCAAAGGTGGCAAAGCGCGTGAATTTCCGCGCCGCGTGCATCGGTTGAAACGCCGCGAACAAATGTTGGATCACAGAGACCGGAAGACAGCCCAACTCGCGCAGGAACGGCTCAACCTTGTCGGCCACCTCGCAGAAAACGTCGCCATCGCCAAAGTCCCACGGTGTTGCCATGAGCGCGAGCGACCGCGCCTTTTCCGGCCACAGAGCCGCCAAGGCCAACGCCAACAGTCCCCCCATGCAATAACCGAGAATATGCACATCGCCCCGGCGCGAGGCGGGAGCGTCCTGACTCGTCACGAAATCCACGATGGGGAGCAGGCGCTGCATGACGTAATCCGCAACCCTGAAATCGCGCTCGTCGTCGCCGGGCGCGTCCCAGTCCACCACGAGAGGCCGCAGTCCCACCGAGGCCATGAGGCGCAACAGCGAGTGATCGGCATCGAGGTCGAGAATATCAAAACGGTTGATGAGCGACGGAATGACCAGAATCACGGTCCCGCCCGCCGGGTTATAGTCGCGCAGCTTGGTCGTGCCGCTCTGCCAAATGACGGGCGCTTCCGGCGCGTCGCGGCGCACGGGGCTTTGGTGATAGGTGCGAAGACCCGTGACGAACCGCTGCGCGCGCGCGATGGCTTCGTCAGCGATGGCCTGTCGTAGATTTTCCGCCTGTTCGGGATCCTGAAGGCTTGCGCGTTCGCGGCTGAGCCTCGCCGCCAGCGGTTGCAGCGTCGTGGGCAGGTGGGGTGGCCACACGGGACTTGAGTTCAGCAACTTGTCGCTCAAGCTCGGCCAGATGAGCGGTAAGCTCAGCCAAGCTCCCATCGCCAGCGGCAGTTGGCGCGCTGTTTCGGTTTGCAGTCTTTTGATTATCTTGAACTCCGTCCGTTCCATGCGACCCATGTTGCATCATGGCTGTCCATTCGGCAAACATCTGGCTCATCGGAGCCACCATCCGCGCCAGATCGGCCTTCGCCTTGGGATCGGTGGCATAGGAGCCGAGGTGTTCCTGCCACAAATCGAGCGCGTCTTGCGCCAGCGTCGTCCATTCCGGAGGCTGCGGTGGTTGTTGTTTTGTCGCCATGCGCCGAATTAAGCACAATCGATTGCGCTGCGCCAGAGGTCGCGCGACGAAATCCGTGATCTGTGGCGGCGAAAAGACCGCGAAAAAAATCTGTGCGCGCGGTTGCGAATTCAGCTTGAGTTTTTGCCTGCGTGCGATCAATATTAACCTTGCTTACTTTTCTCGCATGGAAGCCACAGGATCGGGAACATTGCCATGAACGACGCCTCTGCCAAGCCCACGGTCACCATCAAGAAATACGCCAACCGCCGCCTTTACAACACCGCGACCAGCTCATACGTGACGCTGGAGAATCTGTCGGTGATGGTCAAAGAGGGCACCGAATTCAACGTTTACGATGCCAAAACCGGCGAAGACCTGACCCGTTCCGTCCTGACGCAGATCATCGTCGAGGAAGAGGGCAAATCCGGCCAGCAAAACCTGCTGCCCATCAGCTTTTTGCGCCAGTTGATCGGCTTTTACGGCGACAATATGCAGTGGATGGTGCCGAAATACCTCGAACAAAGCATGGACGCGCTTTCCAAGAACCAAGACCAGATGCGCGGCTATCTGCAATCCACGTTCGGCCACATGTTCCCCTTTGGCACCACGCTGGAGGAGATGGGCAAGCAAAATCTGTCGATGTTCGAACGCACCATGCGCCTGTTCGCGCCGTTCGCGGCGATTGACGGCGCGACCGACAACGGTGCCACGACCGCCACGGGTGCGGACAGCGACGCTGCGGCAACCGCCGATGGCGCTCCTGCCCCCACGACGGATACAGCCACAACAACCAAGGCCGCAACGCCCATGACCGCGACCGAAGAAGCGCGGGCAACGGCGGCGGCAGCGGCGGTTTCCGCCTTGGCCTCCGTCACGAACATCAACCGTCGTCTTGAATCCGTGGCTCCGGCGGTGTCGGCGGCGATCATGAGCGAAGAAGCGGCGGCTCCGGCCTACGCTTCGGGCGGCGGCGCGGCGACCCCCGTCTATGCCTCCACAACGTCTGCTAGCTCCGCAGCCTCGTCCTATGGCAGCAGCAGCGCGACGTCCGCGCCGATGTCCATGCCGATGGCCAACGTGCAAAACACCATGTCGAGCGCTCCCAGCGCCGACGACATGCAGCAAAAAATCGCCAATCTGCAACGCCAACTGGCCGAGCTGGCAAAAAACCGGGGCTGATTTCAATCCCCTCCCATCGCAATCGCGCGGAACCCCTGTCCGCGCGATTGTCGTTTGAGCAGCCCGCCACACACACCCGCGTCATTTCCGCGAAAGCGGAAATCCATCTCCTGTCCGTGACGCGGGCGCTGCGTTCGGAGGCTTGGGCGCTCAAGGCAACGCCGGGTGAGGCAAGACAAAGCTCGCCATAACCACCAGCGTCATTTCCGCGAAGGCGGAAATCCATCTCCTGTCCGTGACGCGGGCGCTGCGTTCGGAGACTTGGGCGCTCAAGGCAACGCCGGGTGATGGATTTCCGCCTTCGCGGAAATGACGCGGGGGGAGTGGCTACCCCGTTATCCCCTTGAATAAAACCGCATTCCGCCCCTCGCGGGCAGGGCGCGGGCGGGAGATTTCGATTCCCCTTTGGCAGGGAATGCTCTAGGTTGCCCGAACTCTTTTCCTCCTCCCATCCCCGCCGAGGTTTCCATGTCGCACGCCGCTTCCCACGATTTCAAAGTCAAGGATCAAAGCCTCGCCGCTTGGGGCCGCAAGGAAATCACGATCGCGGAAATCGAGATGCCCGGCCTGATGGCCCTCCGCGCGGAATACGGCAAGGCGCAGCCGTTGAAAGGCGCGCGAATCGTCGGCTGTCTGCACATGACGATCCAGACGGCGGTTCTGATCGAAACCCTGATCGCGCTGGGCGCGTCGGTGCGTTGGTCGTCGTGCAACATTTTCTCGACGCAGGATCACGCGGCGGCGGCCATCGCGGCGGCGGGCGTGCCCGTGTTCGCATGGAAAGGCCTGACCGAAGACGAATATTGGTGGTGCATCGAACAGACCTTGTCCGGCCCCGACGGCTGGAAGCCCAACATGCTGCTCGACGACGGCGGCGACCTGACGCGTCTGGTGCATGAAAAGCATGCCGACCTTCTCGCGGATATTCGCGGCGTGTCCGAAGAAACCACGACCGGCGTGCATCGCCTCTATGACATGATGAAGGCGGGAACGTTGAAGATTCCGGCGTTCAACGTCAACGACAGCGTGACGAAATCAAAGTTCGACAATCTGTACGGTTGCCGCGAAAGCCTCGTGGACGGCATCCGCCGCGCCACCGACGTGATGATGGCGGGCAAAGTCGCGGTGGTGTGCGGCTATGGCGACGTGGGCAAAGGCTCCGCCGCCAGCCTCCGCAACGCCGGAGCGCGCGTCCTCGTGACGGAAATCGACCCCATCAACGCGCTGCAGGCCTCGATGGAAGGCTACGAAGTCGTGACGATGGAAACGGCGGCCCCGCGCGGCGACATTTTCGTGACGGCGACCGGCAACGTCGATGTCATTACGCTCGATCACATGCGCGCGATGAAAGACCGCGCCATCGTTTGCAACATCGGTCACTTTGATTCGGAAATCCAGATCGACGCGCTGCGCAATTACACATGGGACGAAGTCAAACCGCAGGTGGACGAAGTGGTGTTCCCCGACGGCAAGCGCCTGATCGTCCTCGCCAAGGGCCGTCTGGTCAACCTCGGCTGCGCGACGGGCCACCCCAGCTTTGTGATGAGCGCGTCCTTCACCAACCAGACGTTGGCGCAGATCGAACTGTGGACGCATCCGGGCCAGTACGAGCGCAAGGTCTACACGCTGCCCAAACACCTCGACGAAAAAGTGGCGCGCCTGCATCTCGCCAAGCTCGGCGTTCAGTTGACGCAGTTGAGCGCGAAACAGGCCGACTACCTCGGCGTAACCATCGCCGGACCGTACAAGCCCGACCACTACAGGTATTAAGGCGGCAGGAATTAACCATTTCCTTGCGGGGCAAGATGGCCTATTTAGGTCGTCTCCCGCCGAGGCTCGCGCAAAGCGGGAAACAGTCTGATTTTGGGAAGGCCTCGCTCGTTTCGTCATGTTGCACCGTTTGCCCACCAAAGCCCCCGTCATCGCCGCCGCCACGGCTGTCGTCGCCATCGCTTTGGTGTTCGGCGGCGTGAAGGCCGGACTCGAAGCCAGCCAATTGGCGCTGGGCGTTTTGTCCGTGCTGACGCTGGTATTGGGTTGGCGCACATGGATGCTCAGCCGCGCCCAGCAACAGCGCGAACGCCACATGCGCCAGATGCGCTTCATCGCCGACCGTTTCTTGGGCTTGGCGCGTACGCTGCCGGGCGGTTACTGCCTGTTCACGCAGCAAGGCGTGTTGCGCGAAGAATTGGGCGTCGCCGAACGCGTAGGGCTGGAGAAAATCGGTCACTTCGACGATCTGGTCGCCGCCGTCAAGGAAGGCCCGGAACTGGTCGAAAAATTCCGCAACCTTCAACGCATCGGCGAAGCCTTCACGTTGCAGGTCAAGGCCAACAACGATTTCGATCTGCAAGTGACGGGCCGCCGTTTCCGCATCGGGCGCGAAGGGCCGCAGGTCGACGTGTTGTGGTTCAGCGACAACCCCGCCGCCGCCCGTCAGGTCGAGCAGAAATCCGCCGCCTTGGCCGATGCCGAAGCGCGTATGCGCGCGACGCAGGCGATGCTTGACGCTCTTCCGTTCCCCATCTGGGGCCGTTCGCCCGATCTGCGTCTCGCGATGTGCAACGCGGCCTACGCCAAGGCCGTGGACGCTTCCGCAGCGGCGGTTCTGCAGGAACAACATGAACTCGTGTCGCAAACCGCGCACGGCGGCAACGGCCGAGCCTTGGCGGCCAGCGTGCTCAGCCGTGGCGAATCGCAGCGCGAGCGCCGCCACGTCATCATCAACGGCAAGCGCCGTTTGCTGGAAATCACCGAACTCCCCTTCCGCCCCGGCGTGCCGGACGGGCAGGGCAAGGACGCGCCCGTGCAAGCCTTGCTCGGCTTTGCGGTTGATGTGACCGTGGAGGAGGAAAAGGAAACCGAACTGCAGCGCCATCTGGCCGCGCATCACGAAGTGATGGAGCATCTCGGCTCCGCCATCGCGATCTACGGCCCCGGCATGCGCCTTGAATTCTACAACCGCGCCTATCAACGGCTGTGGGAAGCGGATGAAGCCTTCCTCGACAGCAAGCCGACCTTTGGCGAAGTGCTGGAAGATTTGCGCACGCGCCGCCGCGCCCCGGAACAGGCCGATTTCCAGCGTTACAAGAAAGAGCGTCTGGCGCTGTTCACCTCGCTTTTGGAGCCGCGCGAAGATCAGATGCATCTGCCGGACGGCACCTCGCTGCGCATTCTGGCGGTGCCGCATCCCTTTGGCGGCCTGATGTTCGTGCATGAGGACGTGACCGACAAGCTGGCGATGGAATCCTCCTACAACACGTTGATCGCGGTGCAACGCGAAACGCTCGACAACCTTGCCGAAGGCATCGCCGTGTTCGGACAAGACGGCAAGCTGCGTCTGTTCAACCCCGCCTTTGCGCGGATATGGAAATTGCCGCACGATTATCTGGCGGGCGAACCCCACGTCGGCGAGCTTTTGGAGCATATGAAGCCGCTGTTCGACTTCGGCGACGACTGGAACGCGTTCAAGAGCGAAATGGTCGGTTACACCCTCGACCGCCACCCGCGCACCGGGCGCATCGAACGCGCCGATCTGGCCGTGATCGAATTCCTGACCGTGCCGCTGCCCGACGGCGCGGTGCTGAACAGCTATCTCGACGTGAGCGATTCGGTTCGGATCGAGCAAGCGCTCCGCGCCAGCAACGCCGCGCTGGCGACGGCGGATCGCTTGAAATCGGACTTTGTCGCCAACGTGTCGTACCAATTGCGCACGCCGCTCAACACCATCACCGGCTTTGCCGAAATTTTGACCGAGCAGTATTTCGGCACGCTGAACGACCGCCAGCTCGAATACACGCGCACCATCAAGGAGGCGAGCGAGAATCTGTCGCGCCTCATCAACGATGTCCTCGACCTCGCCACCATCGAAGCCGGGCGCATGTCGCTGGATCGCAAGCCCGTCGCGGTCGCCGACCTCCTCAACGCCGCCAAACAAATGACGGCGGAATGGGCGCGGCAGCAGGCGTTGGAAATCATTATCGACTGCCCGTCCGATCTGGGCCGCTTTGACGTGGACGAACACCGCATGAAGCAGGTGTTGTTCAACCTCATCAGCAACGCCATCAAATACACGCCCGAAGGCGGCCGCATCACGCTCGGCGGACGGCGGCAGGCCGAGTGGATCGTGTTGAGCGTGGCCGACACCGGCATCGGCATTCCCGAAGCCGACCGCGAACGCGTGTTCGGCAAATTCGAACGCGCCAACCCGCAGGCGCGGCAGAGCGGCGCGGGTCTGGGCCTCAGCCTCGTGAAGAGCTTCGTCGAACTCCACGGCGGCCGCATTGAGATCACCAGCGACATCGACAAGGGCACCTGCATCAGCTGCACCATCCCCGTTCATGCGTCGGCCGGGGAAGAGCCAAAGCGCCGTGTCGCCGAATAAAATCGTCCCTCTGCCCGACCTCGCCGCGACCGAGGCGCTGGCGGCGCGACTCGCGCCGTTGCTGCGCGCGGGCGATGCCGTGACGTTGCAAGGCGATCTGGGCGCGGGTAAAACGGCTTTGGCGCGGGCCTTGCTGCGTTCCTTGGGCGTGACCGGCGATGTTCCGAGTCCGACCTTTACCTTGGTGCAAAGCTACGACACGGCGCGGTTTCCGGTTTATCATTTCGACCTCTACCGCCTGAAACGCGGCGACGAGGTGGAGGAACTGGGCTGGGACGATGCCTTGGCCGAAGGTGTGGTGCTTGTCGAGTGGCCGGAACGCGCCGCCGCCTTTATGCCGCGTGACCGTCTGGCGCTGACACTGGACATGGACGCAAACGGCCAGCGCCGCGCGACGCTGGAGACGCATGGCGCATGGATAGCGCGGGCAGGGGACGTGTGGCCATGACCCCGTCCGTCGCCGCGTTTCTGGAACAGGCCGGATGGGCGCAGGCGCGGATAACGCCGATGCAAGCCGACTTCTCGCCGCGCCGTTACGCGCGGCTGGAACGCGCTGATGGCCGCCGCGCTATCCTGATGCAGGCCGCCGCCGACCAGAAAACGCCCGCCTTCGTCGCCATCGCCTGCCTGTTGCGCGATCTGGAACTTTCCGCCCCCGTCCTGTACGCGGCCGAGCCGGACAACGGCCTCGTTCTGATGGAGGATTTCGGCGACCGCAACTTCGGCGCTTTGCTGGACGCGGGCGAAGACGCGTGGCCGCTTTACCGCCGCGCCACGGATGTGCTGGCGCATTTGCATCAAGCGTTTGACGCGGCGAACGCCATGCCTCTCCCGCTTTTCGACGCCGCGCTGTTCACGGCGCAGGCGGAATTGTTCCTTGATGCCTACATCCCTTTCGCCCAAAGCCGCGAAGCCACGCCGGGCGAGCGCGAAGGATTCCGCGCAGCATGGCTTGAGGCATTAAAGCCTTTGGACTCCCTGCCGCAAACGCTGCTGCTGCGCGATTATATGCCCGACAATCTGATGGACTTGCCGGAGCGTGAGGCTTGGCGCGGCGTCGGCGTGCTGGATTTTCAGGACGCGGGACGCGGCCCCATCGCCTATGACCTCGCCTCGCTGTGCGAGGCCGTGCGCCGCGACGGCGGCCCCGCGCTGCAGGAGGATGTCTTGGCGCAATATCACCGCCAAAATCCCGCCGTGGCTTTGCCGGACCTCCGCCGCGCCTGCCGCGTGCTGGCCGCGCAAAGACACACCCGCATCCTCGGCATCATCGCGCGTCTGGCGCAACAGGGACGGCGCGAAAAGCTGGCCCTCTTGCCCCGCGTCGGCGGTTATCTGGCGACGTTGTTGAAGGACGACGCGCTGCGCGATGTCGCAAAGATCATCGGAACGACAGAGTCGGCGTTTGCGACGCGACCTTGAGCGGTTGACGAATAAGCGCATCGCAACCATAGCCCTGAAGCGACCCCTCGACCGCGAATTCCGGAGCGCCAACCACGGATGTTCCGACGTAAGCATAGCCTTTCGGGCGCTTAAAACTCCGGCAGCTTATCTCCATCTCATCGTAAGGTGGAAGGCCGGAAAAAGCGACGACGGCGTGGGGGTTCAATCGCTGTACGGTTTCTTGCCACGCGGTCGGCGTGCTGCGGGGACTTGTGAGAAAATTGGGATCGTCCTCGAATAGCTTTGCCAACGCATAGGCTTCTTTGGTCGGGTCAAGGATGAACCCAACCACCATAAGATCCGTGCGGGGCAGCGACAGATCGGGGTTAAGGATGTCGTGTCCGTTGCGACAATCCACCGGCGTATACCGGAAATCCGGATCGACGTTGATGCCTCCGCTGGCGCAAAAGATCATGGCATGGGCGAGCCAGTATTGATCCCTCAAACTCAGCTCGCCGCCCTCAACCACCGCCCCGACGGCGGTTATGTTCCTGACAACTGGCGCGCTGCGGTCTGTTATCTGCCCGCAGTACTGCCGGAAAGTTTGCAGAGAGGGGGAGCTGGAAGAAATGGTAATGATTTTGCTCATGAAAATTTTCCTGTTAGGCGTGCTTCAATCGCCATGATTCGCGTCGTGAGACTGGCTTGCGCAATTAGGGGGCCGGCTTTTGCCCCGTGACTTTGACGGCTTGGCGGATCAGCGCATCACGGCCAAAGGGCTTCAAGGGGCCAGAGGTCGTCGCCGTGGGGGCCATAACTGGCTGTGGCCCCACGGTGGTATAGCCGTCAGGTCGTGGAAAGCTTCGGGAACAGACTTCTATCTGCCTAAAAGGCAGAGCAAAAAAAGTAACGACAACGAGCGGATTGAGCCGCTGCACCGTCTCCGTCCACGCGGTTGGCTGGCAGCGAGGGCTTACGCTATAGCCTGCCTGATGACCTCGCCTATGTTCCTTGTTACCTGCGACGGTGCTGCGGTTGATGATGAAACAGACCACGAGAAGATCGGTGGGAGGCAGCGCGAGTTTGGGATCCAGAATGTCGTGCCCATTGTTGTAATTCACGGGCGTTACACGGAAGTCGGGATCGACGGCGATATTTTGGTCGTTACATAGAGCCAGCGTATGGTGCAGCCAGTGGCGATCCCTAAAACTCAGTCCGTTGTTTTCAAGCATGGCCCCGGCGGCGGTTATGTTCCTGACAACCGGCTGGTCTCGTTCTGTCGCCGTGCGGCAAAGAGAGCGGAATTCGCTCAGGCTTTGGTTCGAGGAGGGCAGGGTAATAAATCTGCTCATAATGGTTCCTATAAAAAGTACGATTTGAGTAGGGAAAGCATGGACTATGGGCAATTTCTATCCTTAAATTACTTTCATGATGGATTCGCTCTCTTCAACCGCCATGATTCTCGCTGCCGGTCTCGGTGCGCGGATGCGGCCCTTGACGTTAACCAAGCCCAAGCCGTTGCAGGAGGTGGGCGGGCGGACGATGCTTGATCATGCGCTGGATCGGCTGGTGGGTATCGGCATCCGGCGCGTCGTCGTCAACGCCTTTCATCTGGCCGAGCAGATCGCGGCCCATGCCTCGCGGCGGTCGGATGTGGAGATCGTCGTCATCCGCGAAACGGAATTGCTCGACACCGGCGGCGGCATTAAAAACGCGTTGCCGTGGTTCGGCGGCAAGCCCTTCTTTGCGCTCAACGCCGACCTGCCGTGGGTGGACGGGGCCATGCCGTCGCTGCAGCGCCTCGCCGCCTTTTGGGAGCCGTCGCGCATGGACGCCGCCCTCCTGCTCATGCCGACCGCCAAGGCGCGGGGGTTCGGGGCGGAGGGCGACTTTATGCTGGAGCCGGATGGCCGCGTGTGGCGGCAAAACGCCCCCGTGCCGCGCTCCCACGTCTGGATCGCCGCCCAAATTTTGAAACCTCACTTGTTCGATGAAGTTCAGGAAAAAGCTTTTTCCAACAATGTGATATGGAATGCTGTTGAAGCGCGGTCTGCGCTGTTTGGGCTGGAGCATGACGGCGCTTGCTACCACGTCGGCACCCCGGAAGACTTGGTCGAAGCCAACCGCCTGTTGGCCAGCGGCGCGGGGTGGGGCGTGGCATGACGCAGGCTTTGGCGGTCTTCACCATCCCCCCCCACGTCGCCTTCGTCGAGGCGCTGGCCGGAGACTTGTGGCGGCAGGCCGAGGCGGATCCCCTGCGGCTGGCCTCGATGCTGGTGCTGCTGCCGACGCGGCGCAGTTGTCGCCTTTTGCGCGAAGCCTTTCTGCGTGTGACGGGCGGCAAGGCGGCGCTGCTGCCCCGCATGCAACCTTTGGGCGACGTGGACGAGGTCGAGCTTTATTTCGCCGCCGGAGCGTCCAGCCTCGCGATCCCTCCCGCCATCCCGCCGTTGCGGCGGCAGATGTTGTTGACTCGCTTGATCCTAAAAAAGGACTCCGGCCTGCCGGTGGACCAGGCGGCGCAATTGGCGGCGGCCTTGGGCGATTTGCTGGATCAGGTGCAAACCGAACGCCGCGACTTCGCCGATTTGGAAAAACTGGTGCCGGAGAATCTCGCCGCGCATTGGCAACAGACGTTGGATTTCCTCAAGATCGTCACGGCGGCATGGCCGTTGGTGCTGGCGGAGGAGGGGTGTCTCGACTCCGCCGCGCGGCGCAACCGCATTCTGGAAACGCAGGCGGAAACATGGCGCGCCGCGCCGCCGCCGCTTCCGGTGATCGCGGCGGGTTCAACCGGATCGGTGCCCGCCGTGGCCGACTTGCTCACCGTCATCGCCGGATTGCCGCAGGGCCGCGTGGTGCTGCCGGGCCTCGATCAGGCGCTTGACGAAGCCGCATGGCAAGCCTTGGACGAAAGCCACCCGCAATTCGGCATGAAGCAATGGCTGGAACAGGCAGGCGTACGGCGCGAGGACGTGGCGGCGTTCGGTTCCGGCGGCGCGAGCGTCCACCGCGTGCGCTTGCTGCAAGAAGCGATGCGTCCCGCCGAAGAGACGCAGGCTTGGCGCGATTTAACGCCGGAAGTGATTACGCGCGACGCGCTGACAGGCTTGTCGCGTCTGGAGCTCGACCACCAGCAGGAGGAAGCCGAAGTCATCGCGCTGCGCCTCCGCGCCGCGTTGGAGGAACCGGGAAAAACCGCTTCGTTGGTCACGCCGGATCGAGCGTTGGCCGAGCGCGTTGCGGCGGCGTTGCGGCGCTGGGGTATTGAGGCCAACGATTCGGCGGGCGCGTCGCTGGCGGCGTTGCCGACCGGAAGTTTTCTCTTGGAAGCGCTGCGCGCCGCCGCGCCGCAGGCCTCGCCCGTGGATGATCTCGCGCTGTTGAAACACCCGCTGGCCGCGTGCGGACTCGACGCCGCCGAATGCCGTCGTCGCGCGCGGCAGATCGAAGTGAAAGTCTGGCGCGGCGTGCGTCGCGCCGACGGCTGGCGCGGCGTGGCGACGGCGCAGGACGACAATGGCGCGGCGCTCATCGCCTCGACCCAGCTGGCCGACTGGATCAACGCCCTCGCCGATTTGTTTGAGCCCGTGACGGCGACATGGAATGAAAAACGGCCCCTCACCGAACGCCTGAGCCAGCATATCGCCTTGGCGGAAGGATTGGCCGCGAAGGACGAAGTCCCCGGCGCGGCGCGTCTGTGGCGCGGCGAAGCGGGCGAGGCCGCCGCGCTGTGGCTGGACGACTGGCGGCAAGCGGCGCAGGATTTTCCGCCCATCACCGGCAATGATTATACGCAGTTGTTCGCCAGCCTGTTGCGTCAAGTCATGGTGCGCCCCGCCTATGGCCAGCACCCGCGTCTTAGCATTCTGGGGCCGTTGGAAGCGCGGCTGCATCACGCCGATCTGGTGATCCTCGGCGGCCTGAACGAAGGCACTTGGCCGCCCGAAGCGACGATCGACCCGTGGTTGTCGCGGCCCATGAAGAAAGAATTCGGCTTGCCGTTGCCGGAACGGCGCTTGGGGCTGGCAGCGCATGACTTTGTGCAGTTGGCGAGCGCCCCCGAAGTCCTCCTCACCCGCGCGCGCCGCGTCGGCACAGCGCCCACGGTGCCATCGCGCTATGTGCTGCAGATCGAAGCGGTGCTGCAAGCGCTGGGCTATCACGGGCCGGAGCAAGACGCGTTGGCCCCCGCCGAACCGTGGCAATACTGGGCGCGGCAGCTCGACAAGCCGGAGGTGATCGCGCCGTGTCGCCGCCCCGAACCTTGTCCTCCTGTGGCGGTGCGGCCCCGTCGTTTGTCGGTGACGGAAATCGGCACATGGCTACGCAACCCTTATGCCATTTACGCAAAGCATGTTTTGAAGCTGAAGAAACTCGACGACATCGACGCCGACGTGACGGCATCGGAACGCGGCACGATGATTCACGCGGCGCTGGAGCGACTCGTCGTCCGGCACAAAGACGCGTGGCCGTCGGAGCCGGAAGCGCTGCGCGACCTGCTGGCCATTGGGCGCGAGCTGTTCGCGCCGTTCGCGGACAGGCCGCAGGTGGCCGCGTTCTGGTGGCCGCGCTTTGAGCGCATCGCCGCGTGGTTCGTTGAAAACGAAGCCAAGCGGCGGAAAACGGGAATCCGCATTCTGGCGGCGGAGCGCGACGGCGCGATGAGCTTGGCGGGCGGCGCGTTCACCTTGCGGGGCCGCGTGGATCGCATCGACCTGCTGCCGGATGGCCGCGCCGCGATCCTCGATTACAAAACCGGCGGCGTGCCGTCGCAGAAAGACGTCGCCTCCGGTATCGAACCGCAACTGCCGCTGTTGGCGCTGATGCTGGAAGCGGGCGGCTTTGCCGAACTGGGACGCTTTGAGGCGGGCGAATTGGAATACTGGCATTTGCAGGGCGCGACCAGTGGCGAGAAACTCACGACGATCAAAGGCGACATCGCCGCCCTGATGGCGGAGGCGCAAGATGGGCTTGAGGCGTTGCTGGCGGCATTCGCCAAGCCTTCCACCGCCTACGAAGCCGTGCCCAGGCCGCGTTTTGCGCTGCGCTACGACGATTACGCGCATCTGGCGCGGTTGGAAGAATGGGGAAGATTCGAGGGCGAAGCATGAGCGAACCTGCGCATCCTTTCAGCGACGGGCTGATCGTCCCCTTGGCCCCCGCCGATCCGCAGCCGGACGCGGAACAACGCCGCGCCTCGCATCCGACGGCTTCGGTCTGGGTCGGCGCTTCGGCGGGATCGGGCAAGACCAAGGTGCTGGCGGATCGCGTGACGCGGTTGCTGTTGGCGGGGGTCAAGCCCCAGAAAATCCTGTGCCTCACCTTCACCCGCGCGGCGGCGGCGGAAATGTCGATCCGCCTGACGCGGCGGCTGGCGCGTTGGGCGACATGCTCCGACGACGCGTTGCGGCACGATCTGGACGAATTGCAAAACGCCGCGCCGGAGCCGGAGCAACTCGACGCGGCGCGGCGGTTGTTCGCGACGGTGCTGGCTTGCCCCGGCGGCATGAGGATTCGCACGCTGCACGCCTTCGCGCAGGAAATCCTGCGCCGCTTTCCGCTCGAAGCGGGCCTGTCCCCGCATTTCGCGTTGCAGGAGGAAGCGGATGCCGCCGCGCTGCTGCATGAAACGCAAAACGATCTGCTGCAGGAGGCCGCCGCGAATCCCGACGGCGCGGAGGGAAGGGCGCTTCGTCTGTTGGTCAAAGACCTCGGCGAAGACAGCTTCACCAGCATCCTGCGCGAAGCCAGCAAAGACCCGCAACGTCTGAATGCCGCGCTCGACAAGGCCGGAGGCTTCGCCCAACTGGTGAACGCGCTGCGCGGATTGCTGGCGCTGGAACCGGACGACACCGAAACCTCCATCCTCCGCGCGGCGGTGGAGACAATGGACTCTCCCTCCCGCGTCATCCCCGCGAAGGCGGGGATCCATCACCTAACGCCGACACCGTCACCGTCGGCCCCGACTCTGCCCCCGCATGAGATGGATCCCCGCCTTCGCGGGGATGACGCAAGGGGAGAAGCGGCCATAAAACAAGCGGCAACGTGGCTGGCGGCAGGCTCGTCGACGGACGCGGAGAATGCGAAGCGCATCACGGACTGGCTCGCCGCGCCGCTCGAAGAACGCATGGCGACGTTTCATGACTATTGCCGAGGCTATCTGACCGCCAAGGGCGAAGTTTACGCTAGGCCAGCCACCAAAAAAGTGGTGGCCGCTCACCCGGAAATTCTGGACATTCTGGCCGCCGAAGCCACGCGCGTAAGCCTCGTCAAGGAACGCCTCGATGCCGTGCGCACCGCCGAACAGACGGAAGCCTTGCTGACTTTGGCCGTCACGCTGATCGAACGTTACGCGGCGCGCAAGGCGGCGCAGGGCATGCTTGATTACGACGACCTCATCCGCCACACCGTCGCGCTGCTGCGCCGTCCCGGCATCGCGCCGTGGGTGTTGTTCAAGCTGGACGGCGGTGTTGATCATATTTTGGTGGACGAAGCGCAGGACACCAGCCCCGAACAATGGGACATCATCCGCGCCTTGGCCGAGGATTTCTTCGCGGGCGACAGCGCGTGGACGCAGAACCGCACGTTGTTCGTCGTCGGCGACGAAAAGCAATCCATCTATAGTTTTCTCAAGGCCGACCCCGACGCTTTTGACCGGATGCGGACGCACTTCCGCCAGCGCATCAACGAATCCGGCAAGGATTACCGCGACGTGGCGTTGAATGTCTCCTTCCGCTCGACCCCCGCCGTTTTGAAGGCGGTCGATGCCGTGTTCGCGGCGGATCACGCCCGGCGCGGCGTGGCGCGGGACGAGGTGCGCCATTATCCCCACCGCCGCGAGGCCGTGGGCCGCGTGGAAGTGTGGCCGTTGAAGGAATTGACCAAGGACGAGGCGACAGAGGGCGCATGGACTTTGCCCGTGGGGTACGAACCGGAACAAGACCCCGCCGTGGAGCTGGCCGCGACGCTGGCGGAGCGGATCAAGGCGTGGGTGAAAAGCGGCGCGACCGTCTATGACCGCACACTCAAACAAGACCGTCCCCTCACGCCCGGCGACGTGATGATTCTGGTGCAGACGCGCGGCCGCTTCGTCGATCATCTGGTGCGCCAGCTCAAGGAGCGGAATGTTCCGGTGACGGGCGTTGACCGCATGACGCTGGCCGCGCAGCTCGCGGTGATGGATCTGGTCGCGCTGCTGCAATTCACGTTGCTGCCGGAGGATGATCTAACGCTGGCGACGGCGCTGCGCGGGCCTTTGCTCGGAGGCTCCGAAGACCAACTGATGCAACTCGCCATCGGCAGGACGGGAAGCCTGTGGCAAAGCCTGAAGGCAAACGAAGCGTACGCGCCTTGGCGCGATTATCTCCAACGCTGCCTCGATGCCGCCGACAACATCACGCCCTTTGCGATGCTGGCGCGGCTGCTCAGCGAACCGTGCCCCGCCGACGAACACAGCGGCCGCCGCGCGTTGTGGGCGCGGCTCGGCCCCGACGCGCAAGACCCGATGGACGAATTGCTGAACGCCGCGCAGGATTACGGCGCGCGGCACACGCCGTCGCTGCAAGGCTTCCTGCATTGGCTGATGGCCTCGGAAGCCGAGATCAAGCGCGAACTCGACTCCGGCGCAGGCCAAGTGCGAATCACGACGGTTCACGCCGCCAAGGGGCTGGAGGCTCCCGTGGTGATCCTGCCCGACACTGTGCGCGTGCCGAACAAAAACAAACTGCCGAAATTTCTGTGGGACTCCGAACGCCAAATTCCGTTCTATCTGGCGCGCGAACCGATCAACGGCGCCATGCGCCGCTTGCGCGAAGGGGCGCGGCAAAAACAGTTGGAGGAATACCGCCGTCTGCTCTACGTCGCGCTGACCCGCGCCGCCGACCGGCTTTATGTGTGCGGCTGGAAACCGTCCAGAACGGAAGGCTTTGACGAGTCGTGGTACCACCTGATCCACAGCGCGTTAAAGCCCCTGCACGAACCCTCCGCCGAAGCGGGCGAAGCCGTCGTCGCTTTCGCCGATCCTGACGTGCGTGGCGCGATGGCCTCCCTCCCCCTCGTGGGGAGGGTCGGGGAGGGCGGCGTTCCACCCGCCGAACCGCTGGCCATCCCCTCATGGCTCCACCGCGTCCCGCCGCCTGAACCCTCGCCGCCACGGCCCCTCACGCCGTCGCGCCCCACCGAGGACGAACCTGCGTTGGCGCCGCCCCAAGACGCGCGGCGCTTCGCGCGTGGCCGGATCATCCACCGCTTGCTGCAAAGCTTGCCAGAGGTCGAGGCCGCGCAGCAGGAAAGCGTCGCTTTGCGTTTTCTTGCCAACCCGCAACACGCCCTCACGCCGGACGAACAGGCCGACGTGGGCCGCGAGGTTCTGGCCTTGTTGCGCCATCCCGATCACGCGCCGTTGTTCGCGCCGGGCAGCCGCGCCGAAGTTCCCATCGTGGGGCGTTGCGAGGATCGTCTGATCGCGGGGCAGGTGGATCGCCTGTGCGTGCGGGACGGCGAAGTCTGGATCGTCGATTACAAAACCAACCGCCCGCCGCCGCAAGATGCCGCGAACGTTCCCGCCATCTACCGCCGCCAAATGGAGGCCTACCGCTCTGTGCTGCGGGAAATCTATCCCGACAAAATGGTGCGTTGCTTCCTGCTCTGGACGTACGACCTGCGGCTGATGGAGCTGTGAGCGCTAGACGGCAGGGGCGAGTGTGTTGTTGCGCGGTTTCGGAGCCTCAGCTCTCGGCGCAGCCTCAGGGGTTGTCGCAGCCGGAGCCTCCCAAGCATCCCTGAACCGATGCGTCGCCATGCGAAGCTTGTGCGCTTGCTCAAAAGTCAGCAAATCGGCTTTGTGCAAGGCCGTCGGGAGGCGTTCCGCCACGGCGACGAGAGCTTCGCGGTCGCGGGCCTCGGCACCAAGGACACCCAGAGTGTAGGTGCTGTTCTGTCCCGGCACGTACGGCATTTTCGTTAGCTCAATCTTCTTTCCGCCGGGCAGCAGGGAACTTTTGTCGTTGACGAACTCCTGCAAGGCGGCATCGACTTCGGTGTCATAGCCTCGGCGGAACGAGAGAGAGACATGGCCCGCCGCAACGCATCCCGCCTCGGCCACTTTCAGCGCGACCGAGTCGCATAAATCGCTGCCCCCAAATTTGACGGCGAAGGAACCACCGCTTGGATTGCCTCTGCCCATGTTAACGGCTCCTCAAAACACTTTCGATCAAACACAGTCCGACTATGGCCTTACGTCGAACCATCATGCCCGAGAATGATTGTTGCGGGGTTAATGGCGGCGTAAAAAGCCTGAAATAAACGATTTATTTACCGATTCTTGGCTTCGCCTCAGAGGTAGCTCTTGACCATCGTTTCCGCGATCTGGACGGCGTTGAGGGCCGCGCCCTTGCGGAGGTTGTCGCCGACGATCCAGAGGTTGAGGCCGTTTTCGACCGAGATGTCCTCGCGGATGCGGCTGACATAGACGTTGTCTTCGCCGGCGCATTCGACGGGCGTGACAAAGCCTTCCTCGTGCTGATAGTCGATGACGGTGATGCCGGGAGCCTTCTTCAGCGCGGCGCGGGCCTCGTCGGCGCTGATCGGATTCTCGAATTCGACGTTGACGGCTTCGGCGTGGCAAAGGAAGACCGGGACGCGCACACACGTGGCCGCGACCTTGATCTTGGGGTCGAGAATCTTCTTGGTCTCCACCACCATCTTCCATTCTTCCTTTGTCATGCCGTCTTCCATGAACACGTCGATTTGCGGAATGACGTTAAAGGCGATCTGTTTTGTAAACTGTTCCTTCACCAACGCGTCGTTGACGAAGATAGCGCGAGTCTGGGTGAACAACTCGTCCATCGCCTCGCGGCCCGCGCCGGACACGGATTGATAGGTTGCGACGACGATGCGTTTGATCTTGGCGATGTCGTGCAGCGGCTTGAGCGCCACCAGCATCTGGATCGTCGAGCAGTTCGGGTTGGCGATGATGTGGCGCTTCTTGTAACCGGCCAAGGCTTCGGGGTTCACCTCCGGCACGACCAACGGAACATCGGGATCCATGCGGAATTGCGAGGTGTTGTCGATGACGATGCACCCGGCGGCGGCGGCGCGCGGCGCGAATTCTTCCGAAATCTTGGCCCCCGCCGACGACAGGCAGAAATCCACGCCCTTAAAATCGAATTTCGCAAGGTCATAGACGGTGAGAACCTGATCCTCGCCAAAGCTGACCTGCCCCCCGGCGGAACGGCCCGAAGCCAGCGCGATCACGTCGCTGACCGGAAAGGCGCGCTCGGCGACCGTTTTCAACATCTCCTGCCCAACGGCTCCGGTGGCTCCGACAACGGCGACTTTGAATTTTTTCATTTTGTGATCCTGCGGTTATATTCCGTGTACCCATATGCTATAGTGAACGGGACGTGGAGCGGCAACCCCTATGTTGCGGTTCGGCGCGATCGTTAAGCTCTGCACGCAAGCGTTTTCGCGGCTTGCAGGCGGGTGCTTAACGCTTTGTTCAGTGTTCTTAATGAATGATTGCCGTTCTCAATCGGAGGCCATGATGAAGTCAGTCGTCCTTGCGGGCTACGCGCGCACGCCCTTTTGTTTTGCCGGAAAAGGCGAGTTTGCGCGGGTGCGCCCGGACGATCTGGCGGCGGCGGCGGTCAAGGGGCTGGTGGCGCGCTCGGGCGTGAGCCCTGAGCATATCGAAGACCTGCTGATGGGCTGCGCTTTTCCCGAAGGCGAGCAGGGGTTGAACGTGGCGCGACTGGTGGGCTTCCTCGCCGGATTGCCGGACACGGTGGCGGGCGCGACGGTGAACCGCTTTTGCGGCTCGTCGATGCAGGCGATCCACATGGCGGCGGGCGCGATCCAGATGGGCGCGGGCGAGGTTTTCATCTGCGCCGGAGTCGAATCCATGTCGCGAATCCCGATGTCGGGCTTTAACCCGATGCCGAACCCGGTCTTGGCCGCGACGATGCGCTCGGCCTATATGAGCATGGGCGAAACGGCGGAAAACGTGGCCCGCAAATACAAAATCGCCCGCAAACAGCAGGAGCTGTTCGCGGTTCAGTCGCACACAAAGGCGGCGGCGGCGCAGAAGGCGGGCCTTTTGAAAGACGAAATCGTCCCCATCGCGACGGAAGACGGCGTGGTGGAAAAAGACGGCTGCATCCGCCCGGATTCGACGGCGGAAAAAATGTCGCTGCTCAAGCCCGCGTTTGACGAAAAGGGCAGTGTGACGGCGGCGACATCCTCGCCCCTGACCGACGGCGCGTCGGCGGTGCTGGTGGCGAGCGAAGATTACGCCCGCGCCCACAATCTGCCCATTCTGGCGCGGATCAAATCCATCGCCGTCGCCGGATGCGCCCCCGAAATCATGGGCATCGGCCCCGTCGCCGCGTCGCGCAAAGCCTTGGCGCGGGCCGGATTGGCGATCAAGGACATCGATATCGTCGAACTCAACGAAGCCTTCGCCAGTCAGGCGCTGGCCTGTCTTTGGGATTTGGAAATCAACGAAAGCCGGGTTAATCTCGATGGCGGCGCGATCGCGCTGGGCCATCCTCTCGGCGCGACGGGCGCGCGCATCACCGGCAAGGCGGCTCAATTGCTCAAACGAACCGGCGCGCGCTACGCCTTGGCCACGCAATGCATCGGCGGCGGTCAGGGGATTGCAACGGTTCTGGAGGCGGTGACGTAATGGCCACGGACATTCAACAAGTCGCCGTCATCGGCTCAGGCGTGATGGGCAGCCAGATCGCGGCGCATATCACCAACGCAGGCGTTTCCGTCCTGCTGCTCGATATCGTCCCCAAGGACGCCACCGACCGGAACATGCTGGCCAAGGGCGCGCTCGACAAGCTACAAAAGATGGACCCCGCGCCGTTCATGCACCCCAAGAACGCTAAGCTGATCATGCCCGGCAATCTCGACGACGATCTGCACAAGCTCAAGGATTGCGACTGGATCATCGAAGCCGTTCTGGAAAACCCGCAGGTGAAAAGCGACCTGTACAAAAAGATCGACGCGGTGCGCAAGCCCGGCTCCATCGTCTCGTCCAACACCTCCACCATTCCGCTGAACGTGTTGACGGGCGGACAGTCGGACGCGTTCGCCGCCGATTTCCTCATCACGCATTTCTTTAACCCCCCGCGCTACATGCGCTTGCTCGAAGTGGTGACGGGCCCCAAGACGCGCAGCGGCGCGGCGGAACTTGTGCGCGATTTCTGCGACAAGCGTTTGGGCAAAGGCGTGGTGACGTGCAAAGACACGGCGGGTTTCATCGCCAACCGCCTCGGCGTCTATTTTCTCCAAGTCGCCGTCAACGAGACCATCGCGCTTGGTCTGACGGTTGAAGAGGCCGACGCGGTGTTCAGCCGACCGGTCGGCATGCCCAAGACGGGCGTATTCGGCCTGCTGGATCTCGTCGGCATTGACCTGATGCCGCTGATTGCCAAAAGCTTTATGACCACGCTGCCGCCGGGCGATAACTATCGCGTCGTCAACCGCGAACACCCGCTGATCGCCAAAATGATCGCGGACGGCTACACAGGACGCAAAGGCAAGGGCGGATTCTATCGCCTGAACAAAACCGAGACAGGCAAGGTCAAGGAATCGATCAATCTGAAAACCGGCGTTTACGCCCCTTCGGAAAAGCCCAAGCTCCCCACCATCAAGAACGCCGGAAAAAATCTCCGCGCCCTGTGCGGCGCGCCGGACAAGATCGGCACCTTCGCATGGCGGGTGTTGTCGCAAACGCTGTCTTACGCCGCGTCGCTGGTGCCGCAAATCGCGGACGACATCGTGGCGGTGGATACGGCCATGCGCCTCGGCTTCAACTGGGATCTGGGGCCGTTCGAACTGATCGACCGCTTGGGCGCGAGCTGGCTGGCCGAAAGGCTGAGGGTCGAAGGCCGGGTCGTGCCGGAATTCCTGCAACGCGCCGCCGAAAAATCCTTTTACCGCGTCGAAGGCGGCAAACTGGAATACCTGACGCGCGAAGGCGGCTACGCGCGAGTCCGCCGCGCGTCGGGCGTTCTGCTGCTGGCGGACGTGAAGCGCGCCGGAAAGCCTGTCACAAAGAACGGCTCCGCGAGCTTGTGGGACATCGGCGACGACGTGCTGTGCCTCGAATTTCACTCCAAGATGAACGCGGTCGATCCCGACACGCTGGGCATGGTCAAAAAAGCCGTCGCCATCATCGGCGAGAGCAAGGGCCGCTGGAAAGGCCTCGTCGTCCACAACGAAGCCGACAATTTCTCGGTAGGTGCCAATCTGGGGCTGGCCCTGTTCGCCATCAACATCGCCATGTGGCCCGCCATTGATGATCTGGTGAAGCAGGGGCAGGAATCCTATCAGGCGCTGCGTTTCGCGCCGTTCCCGTCCGTGGCCGCGCCGACCGGCCTCGCGCTCGGCGGCGGCTGCGAAGTCACGCTGAATTGCTCGGCGGTGCAGGCGCACGCGGAACTGTACATCGGTTTGGTGGAAGTCGGTGTCGGCCTGATTCCCGGCTGGGGCGGCTGCGCCCAAATGCTGGGCCGCGCCTTTAACGCCAAGAAACGCTTCGGCGGCCCGATCCCGCCCGTCAGCCAAGTGTTCGAAACCATCAGCCTCGCCCGCGTGGCCAAGTCGGCGGCGGAGGCGATGGAGCTGAATTATCTGCGCCCCACGGACGGCATCACGATGAACCGCGACCGCCTGTTGTTTGACGCCAAGCAGCACGTTCTGGAACTGGCGAAGGACTATCAACCGCCGGAGCCGTGGAAAATCAATCTGCCGGGTCCGACAGGCCGCGCCGCGCTCAATTTGGCGATCGAAGGCTTTAAGCTGCTCGGCAAAGCCCTGCCGCACGACGTGACGGTGTCGAAGGCGCTTGCTTCGGTTCTGTGCGGCGGCGACGGCGACTTCACCAGCGAAACCGACGAAGGCCGCGTCCTCGAGTTGGAGCGCCGCGCGTTCATGCGCCTCGTCCGCATGCCGGAAACCATCGCGCGGATCGAACATATGCTGGAAACCGGCAAACCGCTGAGGAACTGAGGGAGAACCGCCATGCCCATCTACAAAGCTCCTCTCGAAGATGTCCGGTTTGTGCTGAACGAAGTGATCGGCGCGGCGCAGTTGGCGCAGCTGCCGGGCTACGGCGAAGCGACCCCCGAAGCCATCGATGCCGTTCTCGAAGAAGCCGCGAAGATTTGCGAGGACCTGCTGTTTCCGTTGAACCAGTCCGGCGATGCCGAGGGCTGCACGTTCGAACACGGCGTTGTGAAAACCCCGCCGGGATTCAAGGACGCGTACACGACGTTTTGCCAAGGGGGTTGGGCCGGTCTGTCGTGCGATCCCGAATTCGGCGGGCAGGGGCTGCCGACGCTGCTCAGTCTGGCCATCGACGAAATGGTGTGTTCGGCGAACTTGTCGTTCGGCATGTACCCCGGCCTGTCGCACGGCGCGTACAACGCGATTGAAAAACACGCCACCGCCGAATTGAAAAAGCTGTATCTGCCTAAACTGGCGGCGGGAACTTGGACGGGCACCATGTGCCTGACCGAACCGCAATGCGGCACCGACCTCGGCCTCATCCGCACCAAGGCCGTCCCGCAGCCGGACGGCACCTACAAGATCACCGGCGCGAAGATTTTCATTTCGGCGGGCGAGCATGATCTGGCCGAAAATATCGTCCACCTCGTGCTGGCGCGTCTGCCGGACGCGCCGCCGGACATTCGGGGGCTGAGCCTCTTCCTCACGCCCAAATTCATTCCCGACGCGCAGGGGAAGGTGGGCGCGCGCAACGCGCTTTCATGCGGCAGGCTTGAACACAAAATGGGTATCAAGGCTTCGGCCACCTGCGCGATGAACTTTGACGGCGCGACCGCGTGGCTGGTCGGCAAGCCCAACCAAGGCCTGCGCGCCATGTTCACGATGATGAACGAAGCGCGCCTCGCCGTGGGCATGCAAGGCTTGGGCGTGGCCGAGATCAGCTACCAGAACGCCGCGCGTTACGCGCAGGAACGCTTGCAGGGCCGAGGCTTGAAAGGCGCGGTCTTTCCCGAAAAGCCTGCCGACCCCATCGTCGTCCACCCCGACGTGCGGCGCAGCCTGATGACCATGCGGGCGTTGGTGGAAGGTTGCCGCGCGTTGGCCTATTCCATCGGGCTGGAACTCGATATCGAAGCGCGTCACGTTGACCCCGCGCGGCGTGAAGCGGCGGGGCAACTGGTCGCGCTGATGATCCCGGTCGTCAAAGCTTTTGTCACCGATGTCGGCTTTGACGTGGCCAACATGGGGATGCAAGTTTTCGGCGGCCACGGCTACATCCGCGATACCGGCGTTGAGCAATATGTGCGCGATGCCCGCATCGCCCAGATTTACGAAGGCACCAACGGCGTTCAGGCGCTCGACCTCGTGGGCCGCAAGATGCCCGACAACTATGGCCGCCTGATGCGCCAGTTTTTCCACCCGGTGGCGGATTTCCTGCAAGCGGAAAAAGACAACCCCGCGTTGGCCGATATGTTGCCGTTGTTCATGAGCGCGTTCGGCAAGCTGCAAATGTCGTCGCTCACGGTGGCCACGCGTGGCGTGGTCAATCCCGACGAAGCGGGCGCGGCGGCCACCGATTACCTGCGCCTGTTCGCGCTCGTGGCGCTTGGGTTCATGTGGTTGCGTATGGCGAAAGTGGCGGCAGAGAAACTGCCGCAAGCGGGCGCGCGGGCCGGATTCTACGACTCGAAACTGAAAACGGCGCGCTTCTTCTTCAGCAAAATCCTCCCCCAAGCCAACGCCCTCAACCTCGCCATCCTCTCCGGCGCCAAAACCGTGATGGACATGCCCGCCGAGGCGTTTTAGGGGCAGGAGGTTAGCCCCCCATCTCCCGCACATGCCGTAGGGCCACTTCGGCATCGTGTTCGGTGGACCAGTCGGGGTGGTCGCGTTCGAGGCTGTCGGTGACGACGGCGCTCAGTTCGCCGATCAGTTGTTGCAGTTTATCTACCTGAGTCTGGCCGCCGGGCTTTTTCCGCATCGCCGAGGCGCAATCGGGGCGCGATGTCAAACAAAAGCCCTCGATCAACCCCGCCAAAGCCCGCGCCCGCGCGGCATCGTCCTTCGTGCGCGGCTTCTCCTGCATGATGACGAGCGCGAACCCCAGAGCGGTGCACAAAGTCTTCAAATCCACCTGAGCCATAAAACCCCTCACGCCGCCGCGCGGCCATCGCACAACACATCTTGGTCTTGTTGCTGCCGTCCATCCCCCATCACCGCCGCCCAACGCTCCTCCAGCGGAACTTCCAGTCGCGAGCCAACGCCTTCGTTCCGCTCGATCTGCTCAACCACCGCCAACACCCCGGCTTCCCCATGGCGCATCAGATAATCGTCAAATCCCAACATGTTTTCGCTCCGTCACAATGGGTGGGCCGCGTTTATGCTTTGGAGATTAGCGGGCGGAGGCGGTGAAAGCAATGAAATTGACATTATGATGTGCGAAAATTGTGGAAGAATGATGGCGATAACAGAGAAAAATGGCAATGAATCTATAAAAACAATAAAAACACAATACAATGATCTTGTCAGACACGGGTGTATGCTGGCATTATAGAAGCCTACGCTTATCACAAAGGAAACTGCCTATGCCTACAGGAAAGCAAATTCGTGCCGCCCGAATGCTCGTTGATTGGGATGCGGAGGACTTGGCGATGCGAGTCGGCATGAGCCGCGTGTCGATACAAAATATTGAACGCGGTGACTCGCGCCCTAAAGTTGAAACGGTGGAAAAAATCGTCCGCGCCTTTTTCGAGGTCGGCATTGAATTTACGGAGAACGAAGGCTTACGTCGACGTCCGAACGGTGTCGAAATCTTTGAAGGTTCGGAGCGCTTCGAAGAGTTTTATGACTTTTTATACGCTCATTTATGTCGGTATGGCGGCGATGTTTGTTTCAGCATTTACGATGAGACGCTATTAGCTAAAAACCGAAAAAATCCGGAAATACACCGTAGGCGCATGAAGGAATTGATAGATCGTGGCGATGTGGCCTTGCGCTTGCTGGTGACCAAAAGCGATTTCCTGACCTATGGTTATGCTCAGTTCAGGTGGTTGCCTGATCAACATGAAACGCCCACGGGCTTTTGGGCCTTTGGCGATTGCCTGGCCCTGCTGTCTTTCACGAATGACCGCTCGCCGCATGTGGTGGTTATTCAGTCGGCGACATTGGCGGAAGGATACCGCCAAAACTTCAACATAGCGTGGGAGCATGCGCTTCCGCCTCCGATTGTAGGCTGATGCACAGAATATGCTCGTCGTGCCGCCATCCCTGCGCAAGCACCCGTGTGACTCCCCCTCACGCCGCCTGCGCGTTCGCCAGCGCGGTTTCGGCGTTGGCGGTGGGGGTTTCGCCGTCGCGGAGGGCTACGGCTCCGGCGAGGTCGACGGAGACGAGTTGAGAGACGCCTTTTTCGCTCATCGTCACGCCGTACAGGCGATCCATGCGCGCCATCGTCAGGCGTTGGTGGGTGATGATGAGGAAGCGTGTGCCGGTGTCGCGGGCGATGGTTTCCACCAGCTCGCAGAAACGTCCGATGTTGCTTTCATCCAGCGCCGCTTCGGCTTCGTCGAGGACGCAGATCGGCGAGGGGTTGGTCTGGAACACCGCGAACAGCAGCGCCAGCGCCGTGAGCGTGCGCTCGCCGCCCGACAACAGCGACAATACTTGCCCCTTTTTCCCCGGAGGCGCGGCGAAGATTTCGAGCCCCGCGTTCATCGGGTCTTCGTTGTCGATCAACTCCAGATGCGCCTTGCCGCCGCCGAACAAGCCCTTGAACAAAACTTCGAAACGTTCGTTGACCAGCGTGAACGCGCCCTGCAACCGTTCCCGCGCCTCGCGGTTCAGCTGCCCGATGCCTTGGCGCAGTTTGGCGATGGCGGCGGTGAGGTCGTCTTTTTCTTTTTGCAAGCGCGTGATGTCGGCCTGCACCGTCTCCGACTCCACCTCGGCGCGAAGATTGACCGGCCCCATGTTGTCGCGCTCGCGGACATAGCGTCCCAGCACTTGCTCCAACTCGAACACGCTCGGCCAACTGTCCTTTTCGCCCAATTCGGCGATGACTTTCAGGTCGTCGGGCGTGCAGCTTAGCTTTTCCGTGACGCGTTCGCGCAGCGTGTTGAAGTGTTCGGCGGCGGCCTCGACGGCGGCTTCGGCGCGGACGCGTTCTTCGCGCGCGGCGGCGAGGGCGGCTTCGTCCTGCTTCAACTGATGTTCGGTGACGCTAAGTTTTTGCTCGGTGGCGATCAGAATATCGGCGGCTTCGCGGCGGACGGCTTCGGCGGCGCTGAGTTCGCTCAACAACTGCCCGCGCGAAGCGGCCAGCGCGGCGGGCTTGTCGCGGAGTTGGCCGAGTTGCTCGTCCAGCGTCGCGATGCGGTCGGTCAGTGCGGCGCTCTGCGCGGCGGCGCTGGCCATGCGTTCGCGCCACGCCGCCAGTTCCTGTGCGATGGCTTTCTGGCGGTCATCGCCAATCTGGCGCTCGCGGGTCAGGCGGGCGTTCTCGCCCTGCTGCTGCGCCTGTTGGCTGCGCGTTTCCGCGAGCGTGGCGCGTTTGGCGGCGATGGTGCCGCGCAGCTCGTCGATGTTCGGCAGTTTCGCGCGTTCGTCTTCGACGGCGGCGGCGCGTTCGCGCACTTGTTCCAAATCGGCGGCGGACTGTTGCAGGCCTTCGTTGAGCGTGGCGAGCTTCGCGGTCGTGGTCGCGTCTTCGCGCTCCTGCTTGGCGTAGTAATTGCGGGCATCGTTGAGCGCGGCGAAAGCGGCTTGCAGCGAGGTGCGCGTCTGCTGATCCAGCGCTTGGCATTGCTGAAAGATCGCGGTCGCGCCTTGCAGGGTTGCGGCGGCGTGCTGGGCTTCGGCTTCGGCCACGGCGACATCGGCACGCAGCGCGGCGAGGCGGTTGCGTTGTTGCAGACGCACGGCGGTCGCGGTCTTGGCCTCCGGCGTGACGGTGAATCCGTCCCAACGCCACGCCCAGCCGTCGCGGCTGACGAGAATTTGTCCGGCTTGCAGCGTGGCCGAGGCCTCTTCGCCCTGGTCGCGGTTTTCCACGAGTCCGATCTGGGCCAGCGTACGCGCCAGCGCGGGCGGCGCTTGGATATACTGGTTGATGGGCTTCGCGCCGAGGGGCAGCGCCGGGGTGATGTCGAGCGGCGGCAGGTCGCGCCAGTGCATGGCGGCTTCGGTGTCCAGCGCCGCCGTGAGCGCCTCGCCCAGCGCCACGGCCAGCGCGTTTTCAAGTCCGGGCGTGACGGTGATGAGGTCGAGAACTTGCTCGGCGTGGTCGTCATGATGCTGGAGCAGGGCGGCGATGGCTTCGGCCTCGGCCCTGAGCTTCGTCAGTTTGGCATCGGCCTGCTGGGCGATGCCGCGCTGCGCGTCCTGCGCCTGTTCGGCATCGCGGCGGGCTTGTTCGGCTTCCTGCACTTGCTGCTGGCGCTTCGCCAATTCGCTTTCGCAGGCTTCGACCATCGAGGCGGCCAGCGACAAATCGGGACGGGCCGCGATGTCGGCGGCGAGCGCCGCGCGTTGTTCGTCCAATTGGGCGCGGCGTTCGTTGAGCGCCGTCTGGCGGCGCGTCAGGCTGTCGATGTCCTGTTGCAACGAGCGCTGCCGCGCTTCGGCATCGGCGGCGGTTTCCAACAGCTTGGCCAGCGCGCTGTCGAGCGTTTCGACCTCGGCGGTGGTCACGGCCAAAGCTTCGGCAACACCGGGCAGGGTCGCCGCGATGTCGGCGGCCTTGGCCGTCAGCTCGGCTTGTTCGGTTTCCAGCCGTGCGATGGCGGTTTCGCCGTCGCGGTGGCGGGATTGTTCGCGCTCGGAATCGTTGCGGGCTTGGGTCAGGCGCTGTTCTTGCGCGCTGATTTCCTGATCCACGCGACGGGATTCGGTTTCGATCTGTTCGCGGGCCAGCGTCAGTTTCTGGACGATAGCGGCGGCGGCGGTCTCGGCGTTGCGCAGGTCGGGCAATCCGGCGGCGATTTCGGCGCGGGCGGTGTTGCCCTGCGTCACGATGCTCAGAAGCTCGTTGGCGCGTTGCTCGGCGGTCTGCAACGCCTCGCGGGTCTTGACCGCGTTGTCCTCGGCCTCGATCCAGCGCAAATGCAGCAGCGCGGCTTCGGTGCGGCGGATGTGTTCGGCCAGATTGCGGTAGCGCGAGGATTGCTTCACCTGTTGCTTCAGGCTGCGCAACTGCGTGTCGAGAGTGTTTAGCACATCGTCGACGCGGGTCAGGTTTTGCTCGGCGGCTTTCAGCTTCAGCTCGGCCTCGTGCCGCCGCGCTTGCAGACCGGCGGTGCCGGACGCTTCCTCAAGGATCTGCCGCCGGTCTTGCGGCTTGGCGCGGATCAAAGCGTCGATCTGGCCTTGCCCCACCACGCTTGTGGAATGCGCCCCCGTGGATTGATCGGCGAACAGCATTTGCACGTCGCGTTGGCGCACCGGTTTGCCGTTGATGCGATAGTCGGAACCGCCGCCGCGCTCGATCTTGCGCACGACCATCAGTTCGTCGGAATCATTGTGCTCGGCGGTGGCGGAGCGGTTACTGTTGTCGAGCGCCAGAGCGACTTCGGCCAGATTGCGTGAAGGCCGCGTGGTCGTTCCGGCAAAGATGACATCGTCCATCTCCGCGCCGCGCATCTTCTTGGGCGAGGTTTCGCCCATGACCCAGCGCAAAGCTTCGACCAGATTGGATTTGCCGCAGCCGTTCGGCCCGACGATGCCGGTCATCCCGGCCTGAATGTTCAGATCCGTCGGATCGACAAAGGACTTGAAGCCCTGAAGACGCAAACGCGTGAAATGCACAACAGCCTCGATCCGTTGGTCGGGAATGACGATTAGGGCTTGGCGGCGAGAAGTTTGTCGAAGACCGTCGTGAAGTCTTCCAGAGACCGCGCACCCTCAATCTTTTGCTCGCCGTCGTTGATGATAAAGGTCGGAGTCGCCTTCACATCGTATTTCTGCACGGCGGCGCTGCGTACGGCCACGATGGCATCAAGCATCTTGGTGTCTTGCAGGCAAGCCTTGGCCTTGTCCTCGCCCAGACCGCCGAGCTTAGCGTACTGCACCAAGGTTTGATCGGGGTTGGGGCTCATGGCCCACGCTGTCAGGTTTTTGTACAGCACGCGGACAAAGGGATAATACTGGTCGGCGGGCATGCAGTGGGCCAGCGCGGCGGCTTTCAGCCCCACGCCGTCGAGCGGAAAATCGCGCAGGATAAACCGCACTTTGCCGGTCTCGACATAGCGCTTTTCCAGCTCCGGCATAATCTCGTTGTAGAAATCAGCGCAATGCGAGCAGGTGAGCGAAGCGAATTCCTGCACCTTAATCGGCGCGTCGGCCTTGCCCAGAAAATGCTCAGAGACACCCGGATTTTCGGCGCTCTGCCCGATGGCGGGGCTGAGGAGGAGGAAAAAACCGGTCGTGAGGACGGCGAAGATTTTTGTCATAGGCGTTTTAGCTCCCGAATCAAGACGTTGGGAATATAGAGGGATTCGCCATATTAACTCAAGTGAAGGAAATGTTAACGCCTTAGAGGGCCGGATTGCGCGTTGGCGCGGATTTATGTATGAATTACAACAGACTTTTGGACGGGGGAGGCGGACATGTCGAACATTGTGGGGACGCTAAAGGAGCTGTTGCTCACCGGCGTTGCGTTCATCAACGATCTTTACCAGCCCGTGTTCCCGGAATACCCCGGCATCGGAATCTGGGTTCTGGTGCTCTGCCTGCTGATTTTCCTTTTTCATCAGGGCAAAGAGGAAAACGGCTACGCGCTCAGGGCTACGGTCGGAGTCTTTGTCGGACTGTCGCTCGTGCTCTTTATGATCCATCTGTTTCAAGGGCTGATGGTCACCGGCGATTGAGCGGGGACAGGGCCGCGCCAAAGGACGCAAGCGCCGTGCGCAGCTCTTCGCTTTCAATGGGTTGCACAACTTCGTTAAGGTTCGCCAACAGCGCCGGATCCGGCGGCGGTGGCGCGGCGGATGGAGTCTTTGCCTCGCCGTAATAAGGTTCAAACACGATCCGCGCGATGGCGCTATAGCCGAAAAAAGCGGCGATGCGCTGCCGCACCTGCTCCGTCAGGAAGGTGAATTCCATCACCAGCCCTTGCGGCAGACGGATGTGCAGCGTGCCGTCTTGGCGTCGTCCCTGCGCCCATTTTTCTTCGTTCGGCTTGCCCTTGGGAAAGGATATTTTGACCGGCGTGGTGGATCGGGCATAGTCTTCGCCGACGATCTCGCTCCAGTGCTGGAGCAAGGCGGCGTAAAGATTCCAATCCTTGCCAATCGCTTGGCGGGCGATGCTATCAATGGACGTGGACAATGTGCGCGGAAGCTGCATGAAGCGGATTGTGAAGCAGGACCGGCCGGGGAACAACTCCAAAATCCGTGCGCCTCGGCGACACGCGAAGCAACGCCCTCAAGCCGCCGACCTCCTCGCGTGGTACGACCGAAACCGCCGGTTGTTGCCGTGGCGCGCCCTGCCGGGCGTTCGACCCGATCCGTACCATGTCTGGTTGTCCGAACTGATGCTGCAGCAAACGACGGTCGGCGCGGTTGGGCCGTATTTTCGCCAATTCATCGACCGCTGGCCCTCGGTTCAGGATCTGGCCGCCGCTTCGCTCGACGATGTGATGAGGATGTGGGCCGGACTCGGCTATTACCGCCGTGCGCGGGCCTTGCACGAAGGTGCGCACATGATTTGCCGTGATCATGACGGGCGCTTTCCGCCGGACGAGGCCGCGCTGCGTCAATTGCCCGGCTGCGGCCCCTACACGGCGGCGGCGGTGGCCGCCATCGCCTTTGACCGACGCGCCAATGTCGTGGACGGCAATGTCGAGCGCGTGATGGCGCGGCTTTTCGCGGTGGAGGTGCCGCTGCCGCAAGCGAAACGGGAGCTGACCACGCTGGCCGCGACGCTTCTCCCCAACGCGCGGTATGGCGACTATGCGCAGGCGTTGATGGATTTGGGCGCGATGGTCTGCGCGCCGCGCAACCCGAAATGCGGCGCATGCCCGTGGGCGGACGTTTGCCGGGGGCGGGCATCGGGAATGGCCGAAAGTTTGCCGCGCCGCGCCGCGCCCAAAACAAAGCCGGTGCGCCGCGCCATCGCCTTTTTCCTCACCGATGCCGACAACCGCGTCTTGTTGCGGCAGCGCCCCGCCAAGGGTTTGCTGGCGGGCATGATGGAGGTTCCGTCAAGCGCGTGGCGCGAAGCCGCGATGCCGCAACTCTCCGCCGTGCGGGCCGAAGCGCCGCTGAGAGCCGCTTGGCGGCTTCTGTCCGGCGAAGTGCGCCACAGCTTTTCGCATTTTGACCTTGAATTGCGCGTGGCGATGGCTTCAATCTCGCGTCGAGACATCGACGGGCGCGACGACGCGGCGATACGGTGGGTGTCCCGCGCAAAGCTTGACGGCGAAGCGTTGCCCAGCGTCATGCGCAAGATCATCCGGTTCGCCGCCGGACAACGAGGAGGTTCGTGACGTGAAGACATCATGGAAAATGCGCGGACGGATGGGACTGCTGGCGGCGTTGTTGTTCGGTTCGCTATGCGCCGCCGCGCCGTCGCGGGCCGACGAATACATCGCGCCGACCTTGCCGGATCTTTTAAGGACGCTGATACGCTTTGGCGCGATCGACATCACGGACAACGACGTGATCGACGAATACGCCATGACGTTCGAATGCAAAGTGTTCGCGCGCTATTACGAAGACGAATTCAAATGGCGCGACGTGCGGCCCGCGCTGCGTGAATCCATCCGCCAGAACGTGGCCGAATGGCCGACATCGTACAAATACGACACAAAATTCCAGCTCGACCGTTATGACTTCAAAGACAAGATGTATCACATCATCGGCGATCCCACCCGCCACCATGTGAACGTGTTTTTGGTGTATGAGAAAGACAGCCTGCCGGTCTGCGGCGGCTACAAGGTCAAGATCCTGCCGTCATCGTTTCGCCTGATATTGGAGGAGTCCGTCTATTTCCCCGGCATTCCCCTGTCCGAAGCGGACGCGCAGCTTTTGCTCCAACACATGAAAGAAGCGAACAATCCAGAGCGCTTTGTGTACGCGCGCTTTAACATCCGGGTCAACCAAGTGCCCAAGATGTTCCGCACCAAGAACGAGCCGCAAGGAAAGAAGGGCCACCTGCATCAGGGACGACCGGAAGAACCCGTGCATATGAACGCGCGTCTTGATGCCGTGGAATTCTATGAGGATCAGGAACGAACCAAGCTGATCTATACCTACACGCCGTAACGCGCGACGGCCCCGGTTTCGGCGCGGATGCGTTGGCGCAGAAGGTCGATGGGAATGGGGCGGTCGGTGGTCTTGGTGCGGAAATGCCAGAACGTCCAGCCGTTGCACGCGGGCAAACCCTGAACCGTCGCGCCGACCTTGTGGATCGAGCCGCGCACTTCCTCGCCGTGGCAGGGCGCTACCAGCGTTCCGTCGGCCTTGACGCGGGCGGTGAAGCGTTCGCGCTCGTCGAACAACCGGTCGCCGGGATGAAGCAACCCACGCTCCAGCACCGTGCCGAACGGAATGCGCGGCTCTTCGCGCTTGGAGGGGGTCAGCAGGAATTCGGCCTGCGGCGCGGACGCAATTTCGGCGATGCGCTGTTCGGCATAGCGGGCATAGGTCGGATCGCGGTCGATGCCGATGTAATGGCGGCCCAAACGCTTGGCGACCGCGCCGGTCGTGCCGCTGCCGAAAAACGGATCGAGGATCACGTCGCCCGGTTTGGTCGATGACAACAGCACGCGATAGAGCAGGGCTTCGGGCTTTTGCGTCGGATGCACCTTGTCGCCGTCGTCCGTGCGCCGCCGTTCTTTGCCGCTGCAAATGGGCAAATGCCAGTCGCTGCGCATCTGCTTTTCGTCGTTCATGTTCTTCATGGCTTCATAGTTGAAGCATGGCTTGGCCTCAGGCGACGTGGAGGCCCAGATCAGCGTTTCATGCGCGTTGGTAAAACGCTTGCCGCGAAAATTCGGCATAGGGTTCGACTTGCACCAGATGATGTCGTTCAGAATCCAAAAACCAAGATTCTGCAAAATCGCGCCGACGCGAAAAACATTGTGATAGCTGCCGATGACCCACAGGCACCCGTCGGGCTTCAGGATGCGCTTGGCGGCCTTCAGCCATTCATAGGTGAATTTGTCATAGGCGGCGAAATCGCTGAATTTGTCCCAATCGTCGTCGACCGCGTCCACCTTGGAATTGTCGGGCCGCAAAAGATCGCCGCCCAGCTGCAAATTATAGGGCGGATCGGCGAACACCGCGTCCACCGACTGCGCGGGAAGGCTGTTCATCAACGCGATGCAATCGCCCAACAAAATCTTGTTGAGCGGCAAAGCCGTCACGCCGCGACGAACGGCGGGGGCAGGGGCGGATGGTTTCGCAAGACGAGGCATGCTCGACAGTTACCCTCTCGCCGGTTAATGCCAAGTAAATTTTTCAGGAAAGAGTCATGGGAATCATTTGCTTGCCAACCGCGCCTGCGCGACGGGCGCGAAGCCGTCGCGGTGCCAGATGGTCGGGCCTTGTTCGCGCAGCGCGGCGAGGTGTTCGGCTGTGCCGTAACCCGCGTTGCGTTCCCAGCCATAGCCCGGATGTTGTTCGGCCAGTTGCTTCATCAGCCGATCGCGCGTGACCTTGGCGATGATGGCGGCGATGGCGATGGACAAGCTTTTGGCATCGCCCTTCACGATGGGCGTGGCAGGACAGTCGAGTTTCGGCGCGCGGTTGCCGTCGATCAACGCCCAGTCGGGCTTTGTGCCGAGCGCCTCCACGGCGCGGCGCATCGCCAGCATGCTGGCGTGAAGAATGTTGAGTTGCCCGATTTCCGCGACGCTCGCCTCGGCCACGGCATGGCAGCACAGTTCGGTGAGGATAGGAAACAAAGCCTCGCGTTGTTTTTCGCTGAGCTGCTTGCTGTCGCGAATGCGCGCCGCGATGTCGGGCGGCAACCCCTCGCGCGGCAGGATCGCGGCGGCGGCGAGAACCGGCCCGGCCAAAGGCCCGCGCCCGACTTCATCGACTCCGCAGATAATTTTTCCGGCCTCGCAGCCGTGCAGTATTTCATAGTGAAGATCGGGCATGAGCGACTCGCGTGAGTGTCCGGGCGTTCAAAGATACGACACAACGCGCCGCTTCCACGATCTCAAAACGCAGTGCCAAAAAACCACAAGTTCATACCCCATATTTATGATGTAAAATAACTGTTGTTCCTTGTTAGGAGTGAGGTTAAGGTCGTGACACTTACAGGGCAGCAGCCACCGGAAACAGGGGCTCCAGCGATCCACAGGATGGAACTGTGGCGACAAAATGATGATGTTGCGTATCGCGCCCGGTAAAAACACTCGAACGAAAAGTACTGAAGTGCAATGCGCTGGTTGAGACGACAAGGCCTTGTGGATGACTCCGCTTCGTGTCCTCGCGTAGGGCGCAAGGTGCGTGAAGCAAGGTTAAAGAACAATAGAATCTCGAACGATAGGACGTATAGACAATGAGACAAGGTGGTCCGAACGGTCGGCGGCCTCGCGGTCGTCATCACAGCAACGGCGGCGGTGGCGGAAACGGCGGCGGCGGTCCTCCGCCCGGCCCGATGAACGGCGGCGGCAACAACCGCCCGCGCTCGGCCTCGTCGCTCCGTCATCAGACATTCGACAGCAACGGCCCGGATGTCCGCGTGCGCGGCAACGCTTGGCAGGTGTATGAAAAATATCAGACGTTGGCCCGCGATGCCGCCAGCGCGAGCGACCGCGTCGCCGCTGAGAATTATCAGCAGCACGCCGAACATTACTACCGCATCATCGAAGCCATCAACGAGGCGACGGCGGCGGAACAGCGCCAGCAACCCAGCGCCAGCAGACCGCCGCAGCCTTTCGGCCAACAACCGGAAGTGCCCGCCAACTATTACGGCCCCGACGGCAATCTGATGCCGTCGCCCGCCGCGACGGCTGGCGCCAACCCGCCCGCTCCGGCGGAAGCCGAAGTGCAAATGCGCACCCCGCCGCAAAGCTCGTTCTTTGCGCCTGAGGAATCGGACGAGTCCAACGCCGGCCCTGAGCCGCTGGTGGCGCGTCGGTAAAACGAGGAGGATCGGGCTTTCAGGCTCCGGCGCATGCGCCTGTCCTGAAGACCGATCCTTAAAGACTTATGCCGACTCCTGAAATCATCACGTTCGGTTGCCGCCTTAACGCCTATGAGTCCGAGGTGATGCGCCGCCATGCGCAGGAAGCCGGACTGACAAAGGCGGTGATCGTCAACACCTGCGCCGTCACCGCCGAGGCCGAGCGTCAGGCGCGGCAATCCATCCGCAAGCTCCGCCGCGAACATCCCGACGCCACCATCATCGTCACCGGCTGCGCCGCCCAGATCGGCCCCGCGAAATTCGCCGCGATGGACGAGGTTGATTACGTCATCGGCAACGACGTCAAGATGAAAGCGGAAACCTTCGCGGCCTTGGGGGAGACAGAGCCGCGCGTGCAGGTGCAGGATATTCAAGCCGTCCACGAAACCGCCGCGCATCTGGTGCATGGCTTCGAAGGCATCCGGCGCGGTTTCGTGCAGGTGCAAAACGGCTGCGACCACCGCTGCACTTTTTGCATTATCCCCTATGGGCGCGGCCCGTCGCGGTCGGTGCCGGTGGGCGGAATCGTCGACCAGATGCGGGCCTTGGTGACGGCGGGCTACAACGAAATCGCGCTGACGGGCGTGGACATCACCGCCTATGGCGCGGATCTGCCGGGCCAACCGACGCTGGGGCAGATGGTGCGGCGCGTGTTGGCGTTGGTGCCGGAACTGCCGCGCCTGCGCCTCTCGTCGCTCGATCCGGTTGAGGTGGACGAAGATTTGTGGCGCTTGATCGCCGACGAACCCCGCCTCATGCCGCATTTGCATCTCAGCCTGCAAGCGGGCGACGATATGGTGTTGAAACGCATGAAGCGCCGCCACACGGCGGCGGACGTGATCCGCTTCTGCGAACGAGCGCGGCGCTTGCGCCCCGGCATCGCGTTCGGCGCGGACATCATCGCGGGCTTTCCCACCGAAGACGACGCGATGTTCGAAAACACGCTCCGCCTCGTGCAGGACTGCGACCTGACATGGCTGCATGTCTTTCCCTATTCGGCCCGCGCCGGAACGCCCGCCGCGAAAATGCCGCAGGTGAAAAGCGACGTACGCAAAACCCGCGCCGCGCGCCTGCGCGACGAAGGCGCCAAAGCCGTAGGGCGGCATCTGGATAGCCTGATCGGCCAAAAGCTTGAGGTTCTGGTCGAACAACCCGGCCTCGGCTGCACCCCCACCTTCGCCAAACTCACAATCCCCAACACCGCCCCGGCGGGCGCGATCATAACGGTCGAAGTGACAGGACGCGACGGGGAACAAGGCGTGGCGCGGTAGGGACCTCTGACGGTATGCAGTATTATGGCTGATCGTTCTGCTGGGGGTCTGCGTGGAGGATAAGCATCATTAGACTCGTTGCGAAAGAGGCATTGAATCTTTGTTAACCGGCTTGTGATTCAAGGGTGGAGAGGCGTTGGAGGCCTCTCCGATGGCAAAGTTTAATAGCGCGGCGCTTTTACGCAAGCGGCAATTTCAGCGCCTGAC
>CAIXHP010000052.1 GCA_903919315.1 uncultured Pseudomonadota bacterium
AAGGGGAATGTGATTCTCTATCCAACTGGATAGAGCCTTGGACAGTATTCCTTGCATTTTGGATTCCTTCTTTGGTCGGAAAGAATCCTTATCTTGAATCTCTTCAAGGCTTTATCCAACTGCGTCCGGTACTATGGTCAGAAGCTTATCAAAGGAGATGTCTTAACACCCATCGCTTTCACCACGAAAGCGCATGTTGATGGCAAAGATTACATTCCTGACGGTGGTGAACTCTATCATTGGCTTGCATCCGGCACGAGCGTGGGTAATGCAAGCAAAATTGATTTTACCAATAGCGGTGTCTCTCGCAATGTTGTCGAAATGTCGATCTCAAGCTCGGCGGGGGAAGGGTGTGACGAAACGTTCTATGATTTACTTGATGACACGGAAAAACATTTGGCTCTTTCAGATTCCGCTCGCACCCAACTTATGGATATCCAAAATGTTGAGTTAAACGACGTATTCCCTATTCGTGCCCACAATGGAACGGGCTTTGCTGCGTGCGGAAATGAGCCGCGTTTCTTTAGTTATCGGGGAAAAATATATTTCGAAGATAAGCCTAAAAAGTGGCCGCCGGTCGATGCTGGCAGTAGCTACCATCGTGTGGCGCGTATAGATCAAGGAAAGGTGAGTGATGTGTGTAATTTTTCGTTTTCATCGCACGTAGAGTAACAAGTTCATTTGATTTGACATGCGCGTCATAACGTTGAAAACAGCGCTCGCTGGATTCCCGCATGCGCGGGAATGACGCTTAATGAACAATGGGTTGTTTTGAACTCTCCGCTTTAGGGCGGAGGCTAAACGCGCCGCCTCTTCACGCACGGGGCCATCTCCACCACCCCCTCACGCGCTTCGTCCGGCCAGTCTTGCTTCGGCGCGGGGGCGGCCTATGAGGGGGAGGAGTTGTTTCATTTCGGGGCCGTGGTCGACGGCGGTGAGGGCGAGGCGTAGGGGCATGAAGAGGTCTTTGCCTTTGCGTCCCGTCTTTTGCTTTACGGCGTTCGTCCATTGGCTCCATGTGTCGTGATCCCATGCGCCTTGGGGCAGCAGGGCGGCGGCTTCGGCCACAAAGGCGGGCTCGGCGATGACGGGGGCGAGGGGGCCGCGCGTGACCGTTTGCCACAGGCGCACATCGTCCAGTTTCGTCAGATTGGCGCGGACGGCTTCCCACAGCGCCGCGTCGACATCGTCGATTCCCAAGGCTTTGAGGTGCGGCGCGACGGCGGCGAGCGGCATGGCGTGGAGGATTTTGGCGTTGAGGTGGTGCAGTTCCTCAAGGTCGAACTTCGGCGTGGCGCGCGAGATTTTGCCGAGGTCGAATTCCGCCACCAAATCGTCCAGCGACTGGCGCGGCGCGATGGGGTCGGAGGTGCCGAGCTTGGCCAACAGCGCGTTGATCGCCATCGGCTCGATCCTCAGGTCGTCGCGCATGCTGCCGATGCTGAGCGTCCCGAGCCGTTTGCTCATTTCCTCGCCGGTTGCGTTGATCAAAAGCGGGAAGTGCGCGAACTGGGGCGCGGGCTTGGCGGTGACGGCTTGCCATATCTGAATCTGCACGGCGGTGTTGGTGACGTGGTCTTCGCCGCGAATGATGTGCGTGATGTCAAAGTCCACGTCGTCGATGATCGAGCAGAATGTATACAACGGCACGCCGTCTTCGCGCACCAGAACGGGGTCGGACAGGACTCCGGCGGGAAAGCTCTTGTGGCCCTGTATCGCGTCGTCCCACACCACATCGACGGGGTCGAGGCGGAAACGCCAGTGCGGTTTGCGGCCTTCGGCCATCAGACGGGCGCGGTCGGCTTCGGTCAGGCGGAGCGCGGCGCGGTCATAGACGGGGGGGAGGCCTCGGCCCAGCTGCGTCTTGCGCTTTAAATCCAGCTCGGCTTGGGTTTCGAAACAGGGGTAGACGCGGCCTGAGGCGCGCAGCGGCTCCAGCGCTTCGGCGTAGCGGCTCAGGCGGCTCGACTGGCGCTCGAAGCGATCCCACGTCAGGCCCAGCCATTTGAGGTCGCGCTCAATCGCCTCGGCAAAGGCTTGGGTCGAGCGCGCCTGATCGGTGTCGTCAAGGCGCAGCATAAAGCTGCCCCCCATTTTACGGGCGAACAGATAATTGAACAGGGCCGGCCGGATATTGCCAATATGCATAAGGCCGGTGGGCGAGGGCGCAAAGCGAACGTTTATGGTCATGGGGGTGTTTTAGCAGGATTTCGGGCGTTGGCAAAAGATGTCGTGAGGGGGGCTTTTGCGCCGTCGCGCCTGTGTCGTCCACGGGTGATGGGCCCCCGCCTTCGCGGGGGCGACGCATCGGTTGGTTGGGGGTTATTTTTCTTCCGCGAAAACCACCTTTGTCAAAACGTCGCCGAGGCGGCGGTTGAAGCCTTGGGGGTCGGTGACGGTTTCGCCGTCGAGGAGGCGGGCTTGGTCCAGCAACAGCCACGCGATGTCGTCCAGATCGCTGCTGGCGCCTCCGGTCTTGGCGCGTTCCGCCATTTTGCGGATCAGGGTGTGGCGGGGGTTGATTTCCAGAATGCGGGCGCTGGGGGTGCGGATCTGGTTGTGCTGTTTCAGAAAGCGTTCCAGATGCAAATCAACGTCCCCTTCGTCGGCCACGAGGCAGACGGGGCTGTCGGTCAGACGATCCGATGAACGCACGTCTTTGACCTTGTCGCCCAAGGCCAGCTTGATCAGCGCGATCAGCGAGGACAGGTCGCTTGCGGGGGCTTCCTCCTTTGCCGCCGTCTTGTCCTTTTCGCCGTCAGCGGGCGCGATTTTGCTGAGGTCTTGTCCGGCGCGGGTGACGGATTTGAATTTCTTGTCCAGATACGCGTCCACCGCGCCCGGCCAGAAGTCGTCGACCGTGTCGGTGAGCAACAGGACTTCGATGCCTCGCGCCGCGAAACCTTCCAGATGCGGGCTGCGGGCCAGTGCGTCGGCGTCGTCGCCGTTGATGTAATAGATGGCGTCCTGGCCTTCCTTCATGCGGCCCACATAGTCGGCCAGCGAAACCAGTTCTTCGCCGTGGGTGGAGCGGAAGCGGGCGAGTTTCAGCAGCTCCTCGCGGTGTTCGGAATCCTCGTACACGCCTTCCTTAACGACCGCGCCGAAATTCGCCCAGAATCCGGCGTAAGCGCCCTTGTCGTCGGCGAATTTGTTGAGGTCGCCGAGGACGCGCCGCACCACGCCTTGCCGGATTTTGGCGAGCAGCGGGTTGTGCTGGAGCATTTCGCGGCTGACGTTCAGCGGCAAATCCTCGCTGTCGATCACGCCGCGCAGAAAGCGCAGGTAATTCGGCACGAGGCCTTCCGCCGCGTCGGTGATGAACACGCGCTTGACGTAGAGTTTGACTCCGTGTTGCCGCTTGGGGTCGAACAGGTCAAAGGGGCGCATGCCCGGCACGAACAACAGGGCGGTGTATTCGATCTTGCCTTCGGCGCGCCAATGGGCGGTGAGGGCGGGTTCTTCGAAGGCGTGCGCGACGTGGTGATAGAATTCCTTGTATTGCTCCGCCGTGATCTCGCTCTTGTTCCGCAGCCACAACGCGGCGGCGCGGTTGGTCGGCTTGTCGTTGCCGTTGAGATAGACGGGCAGGGCGATGTGGTCGGAATAGCGGTTGATGATCAGCCGCAGGGTGTCTTCCTTGAGCAGTTGGTCTTCGCCCTGTTTCAGATAGAGCGTGACGGAGGTGCCGCGCGTGGTGCGGTCGTCTTCTTCGACCGCGAATTCGCCTTTGCCGTCGGAGTGCCAGCTCCATGCTTCCGCGCTGCCCGCCTTGCGCGAGGTGACTTCGACCATTTGCGCGACCATGAAGGCGGAATAGAAGCCGACACCGAACTGGCCGATCTGCGTCAGGTCGGCTTTCTTGGCCTCCTCGATCTTTTCCAGAAACGCCGAGGTGCCGGAGCGGGCGATGGTGCCGAGGTTTTCAATCAGTTCGTCGCGGCTCATGCCGATGCCGTTGTCGGCGACGGTGATGGTGCGCGCCTTGGGGTCGGCATCGACGGTGATTTTGAAATCCGTGTCTTCGCCGGTCAGCTCCGGCATCGTCAGGGCTTCATAGCGCAGCTTGTCGCAGGCATCCGAGGCGTTGGAGATCAACTCGCGCAGGAAAATTTCTTTGTCGCTGTAAAGGGAATGCACAACGATGTCCAGCAAGCGGCTGACTTCGGCGCGAAAGGACATGCGTTCTTCGGTCATGGGTATCATCCTCTGATAAAAAGCGGCTTCGAGCGCCATATTGGCCCTTGGCGCGGGGTTTTCAAGGGGGTCGTTCGCGGGCGCGTCAGTAAGTCACGTCCCAAAAGCACAGGCCTTGCGCCGGAGCGGTCGGGCCGCCTTTGGCGCGGTCGGCGGCGGCGAAGGCGGCGGCAAAGGCTTCAACGCTCCATTGGCCCGTTCCCACCATGACCAGCGTGCCGACCATGTTCCGTACCTGATGATACAGGAACGAGCGGGCGCGGGTGGCGAAGACGAACACCTCGCCGTCCTGCGCGATGTCCATGGCATCGAGCGTTCGGATGGGTGAGTTCGCTTGGCAATGCTGGGCGCGAAAGGTGGTGAAGTCGTGGCGGCCAATGAGAATTTTGGCCGCGTCCTGCATGGGTGCAAGCGTGAGCGGTTTGGCCACATGCCATGCCTGATGGGCCATGAGCGCCAGCGGCGCACGGCGGTTGACGACGGTGTAGCGGTAGGATCGCGCCACGGCGCCAAAGCGGGCGTGGAATTCTGCGCCGACCGCCTCGACCTTGACCACGGCGACGCGGTGGGGGCGGACGTGGAAATTGAGCGCGCCCTGCATCACGTCAGCGGTCACGTCTTTTGCCAGATCGACATGCGCGACTTGGCCCCGCGCGTGAACGCCTGCGTCGGTGCGGCCCGCGACGTGCAGGGTGACGGACTCGCCGGAGAATTTCAGGATCGCTTCTTCCATCACCTGCTGCACCGACACGGCGTTGGCTTGACGTTGCCAGCCGGAAAAGCCGGTGCCTTCGTATTCGAGCGTGAGCTTCCAGCGGGCCATTACGCGAACCTGTGACCCGGCGCGAGCCTCAGGCCGCGCAGCAGCGACGCGCCGTCGGTCGCGTTCTTTCCCGCGCGTTGCACGCTGAGGAGGCGCAGGGCTTGCTCGCCGCAGGCGACGGTGAAGCGGTCGTCCAGAAGCGTACCGGGCGCGCCGGATTGATCGGGGACGAGGGCGGCTTGGAGGATTTTGACTTGTTCGTCACCCATCCGGAAATAGGTTCCGGGCCATGGCGTCAGGGCGCGGACTTGGCGGTCGAGCGTCGCGGCGCTTTGGCTCCAATCGATCACGCCGTCGGCGCGGGTGAGTTTGGCGGCGTAGGTCACGCCTTGTTCCGGCTGCGGCTCCGGCACTATCTCGTCGAGGCGGGCCATGGTTTCCACGATCATCGTCGCGCCGAGCGCAGCCAGTTCGTCGTGCAGCGCGGCGGCGGTGGTCGCGGGTGTGATGGCGACGCTTTTTTTCAACAGCATGGGGCCGGTGTCCAGTCCCGCTTCCATGCGCATGATGGTGATGCCGGTTTCCGTGTCGCCCGCGAGGATGGCGCGTTGAAGCGGCGCTGCGCCGCGCCAGCGCGGCAGCAGCGAGCCGTGGATGTTGAAGCAGCCGAGGCGCGGCGCGTCGAGAACGGCTTGCGGCAGGATCAGCCCATAGGCCACGACGACGACGGCATCGAGGTTCAGGTCGCGCAGGTGTTGTTGTTCCACTGCGTCGCGCAGAGTTTTGGGTGTACGCACGTCGAGGCCGAGCGCGTCCGCCGCGTTGTGCACGGTCGCTTTGCGCGTTTGCTGGCCGCGTCCTGCGGGCTTGGGCGGCTGGCAATAGACGGCGGCGATGGCGTGTCCGGCCCGATGCAGCGCGTGAAGCGCGGGGACAGCGAAGTCAGGCGTGCCCATGAAGGCGAGGCGAAGCGGGGACATCAGGCGGCACTCATTTCCGGAACGGCGCGTTAGAGGATTTTTCCGTCGTCCCGCTCGCGCTGCGCCTTTTCGACCTTGCGGACGATCATCTTGCGCTTGAGCGCCGACAGGTAATCGACGAACAGCACGCCGTCGAGATGGTCGATTTCGTGCTGGATGCATTGGCTCAGCAAGTCGTCGGCTTCCAGTTCCTGCGGTTTGTTGTGCTGGTCGATGTAGCTCAGGCGGATGCGCTGCGGGCGCGTGACATCGGCGTATTGGTCGGGGATGGAGAGGCAGCCTTCTTTGTAGGTGAAGGTGTCGTCCGCTTTCCATGTGATGACGGGGTTGGCCATCAGAATCGCTTTGCTGCCGGTACGTTCCTCGGACAGGTCGATGGTGATGAGGCGCTCAAGGCTGCCGACCTGATTGGCGGCCAGTCCGATGCCGTTGCCGACATACATGGTTTCCAGCATGTCGTTCATAAACTGGGCGATGCGTTTGTCCACGGCGGCGACCGGCTGCGCCTTTTGACGCAGGACGGGATCGGGAATGATGCGAATAGGAATGCGGGCCATGGCTCAAATCGCAAAGGTTAACGTGCTTAGGTATTTATAGAGCATAGCCGGGGAAATGGAAAATGCTTTCAGGCCGCTTCGTTATCGTCCGCTATCGCCGCTTCTTGGGTCAGGGCGTGGGGGCGGCGTTCGAGCGGCTCCAGCGAGGGCAGTTCTTCTTCGGGCGCGGCGGCTCCGAAATCGCTCAATTGCCGCGCTTTGCTGAACACGGTGCGCTCCAACGCGCCGATGGTCTTGTTGTAGGTTTCCACGGTGCCGTTCAGGCGGCTGCCCAACGTGTCCATTTGGCGGCCAAACAGGGCGAGGGCGCGGTGCAGGGTGCGGCCCATTTCCGCGATCTGGCGCACGTTTTCGCGCAGCGACTCCTGCCGCCAGCCGTAAGCCACCGTGCGCAGCAGGGCGATGAGCGTCATGGGGGTCGCGAGGATGACTTGTTGGCCTGCGCTGTATTCCATCAATTCGGGATCGCCGTCGAGCGCGGCGCTCAGGAAATGCTCGCCGGGCAGGAAAAGGACGACGAGTTCCGGCGTGCCGTCGATTTTCTCCCAATAGGCTTTCGCGCCGAGCCGCTTGATGTGGTCTTTCACCTGCCGCGCGTGCTGGCGCAGCGATTCTTTGCGTCCGGCATCGTCGCCGCTTTGCACCGCGTCGAGATAGGCGGCCAGCGGCACCTTGCTGTCGATGATGACGCAGCGGTTGCCGGGGAGCGCCACGATCACGTCGGGGCGGATGGTGTTGTCGTCGTCCGTGACGGTGGTTTGCGTGCTGAAGTCAAGGGCGTGCGTGGACATGCCCGTCATTTCCAGAATGCGTTGCAGTTGCAATTCGCCCCAGCGGCCCCGCGCCGTGGGGGCGCGGAGCGCTTGCAGCAGTTGGCTGGTTTCGTTGCGCAGCTGGACTTGCGTTTCGCGCGAGGCCGTTACCATTTCCGCCAGTTCGCGGTAAGCGCCCTCGCGTTTGACTTCCAGCGCCTGCAACTGCGCGTCCATGCGTTGCAGCGTTTCCTTCACCGGCTGAACCATCGCGTCGATGGCGGTGGTTTTTTGCGCCAGCGTGGCGGAGGCCGCTTGCTCCTGCTGCTTGAGCTTGCCTTCGGCGAGCTGGAGAAAGGCGGCGCTGTTCTGGTTCAGCGTGTCGGCGGCCAAGGCCTTAAACGTGTCGACCATCTGCCCCTGCGCCGCCAGCCGCGCGCGCATGACGAGCCAGACAATCAGGCTGCCAAGAACCGCCCCCACCGCGAAGGGAGCCAGAAGAAGCGCGGGATCGGATAGGTTTTGCATCCGGGCAGCTTACAGAAAACAACGGCGTTGGCCAACAGGGATGGTGTGGGGCTGTTGTTGGGGGTTGATGACGCGAAAATGAAACGTTTTGGAATTGGGGCGCTCGTTTGTCGACCGTTCCTGCATAAGTGGGCTAGCGTTATTCGCTTGTAAGTTCAATTTCTTTGATAAGAGTGATTTGCTTTTTTCCGACATTGTCGTGAATGACGGAAATGACTTTATATTTGCCCAATATATCTTTTGGCTCAAAACGAATTTTGATGAATGAGCCGTTATCAAAAATTCTGAAACGCATAGGCACTTTGCCTCTGAGCGCAGCCATGCCTTTTTGGTCGGATCCACCATATATATTTCCGTTTGGATCCAGTATTTTCGTGTCAAAGGTAACGTCGGCCGATAGGTCGTTGGACAACGCCATTCCCGTGAAAACAAGTTTGACGGCAACGATATCGCCGCGCTTCGCTTTGCTCGCTTCTTTGATCAACATTACCTCGGTTGAGGGTTTGTCAAATTCCTTTAGCGCCTTTTCGGGGGTGACGACCAGCAGCGCAGAAAATTCGCCGACGTGATTTGGAAAAGAATTTCTTGTTATCTCGTCGTCTGTGCTCGATATAATTTTTAGTAGCTTTTGTTTCGTCTCACCTGAACGAGCTGTTGCTTCTTTACGAACTATCCGATTGACCAGCTCATGTTGTAACATGTTGCTTCCCAGCGACCATTCTGCAGCCCGACGTGTGAGTGTGTCTATCGTGCTGTTGCCCGCAAGAGGGGTGCTGTCATCCAGAACATTGATGATTTTTCTGACAAATTGATCATCGCCGGTCGCGCAAAAGGCACCCCACATCATGTCAAGATCAGCAGGATTTCTCGGAGATAAATTAGAGAGCGGTATAACGGAGGTCTTCGCAAAATCTGGTGTTTCCTTGAAAAGCTCGTAAATTATCCCGCTGTTTCCCGACAGCCATAACCCAAATTCTAAAGCCTCTTTTGTCTTTCCTGTCGGTTTGGCGCTGCTAACCCACGCTAAAACCTGTGATGGATTTTCCTTAAAGACTTCTGAAAGGAAGGCAGCGAATGGCTTCAATGCGGTTTCTTTGTTTTCTAGAATTTGACTGTCTTGAAGCCATTTTATGAAATCTTCGGTCTTTGAATTGTCTTTGCGTAAATAATAATAGGACATCCATTCGCTGAATAACGCGTCTTGTGACGATGGTGCGGGGGTGTTTGCAAACGCCGGCTGCATGCTGATAGTTAAGAACAGCAATAGCGTCGCAAACATTTTCATCGGTTGCTCCAGCACTCTAGATTTTCAATTGACTGCTTAAGTTTATCTAAATGAAATTATTTTGCCAGCTTTTTCCATCATCAGTCTAGATGGTTTGACTGGCAAGGTTGCTCAGACATCTCTCGGTCAAGCGTCTGGTTCCGAGAGGCGTCATTCCCGCGCTTTCGCGGGAATGACGCTATCTTGCTGTTTCGTTCTAAATTCTTTGGGGCGGGCACTAAACGGGGCCCGCCCTGCCTGTTAACGTATCACCGGCACATAAATTTCGAATTCGCTGGCCGCGCTGTCGGGTTTGAAGCGGGCGTCGTAGCGTTCGAAGTCGGGGGCGTCGGCCAGTTCCAGGCCGGATTGCGGCACCCAGGTTTTCCAGATGTAGTCGTTGGTTTTGGGCAGATCCGCGATGGGGCCTTTGTGCGTGAAGACGGCGTAGTCGTGGGCTTCGATGCGGATTTTCTCCATGCCCGTCGGCACCGGCGCGTCGTCGCGGACGCGCAGGGCGGCGGTGTAGTGGAATTTCTCCGGAAAGTTTTCCTTCTCCTGCGGGGCGTAGCAAACGCCGTAGGCTTCTGTGCCTTGCGTCTGTTCGATCTGGTGCTTTCTGAGAAGAAATTCATTCCACAAGACTTCCATGCCTTTTCCGGCGGGGCTGTCTTTGCCGATGCCGACGACGGTGAAGGCTTCGCGATGTTCAAAACGTGGTTTCATGGTGACGGCTCCTGTTTGCAGATGGTGAAGATAGGCCTCGGTCAATGCCGGTTGGCCTCGTGCGGAGGAGCGTTTTTCTTCGCGGCGAAAACGCGCGGGCGTTTCGTCGAACATGTCCCGAAAGGCGCGACTGAACGCCGCCTGCGATTCAAAGCCCGCCTCAAGCGCAATTTCGATGATGCGGGTCTTGTCGCGCAGGAGCGCTTCGGCGGCCTTTGTCAGCCGCCGCCGTCGGACATAGGCTCCGACCGTCATGCCGGTTAGGGCAAGAAAAAGCCGCAGAAAATGATAATGCGAGTAACACGCCGAGCCGGATGCCGTTGTCGCCTGAAGGTCATCGTGCAGATGGTCTTCGACGGTTTCAATGGCCTTTGCGATACGTTGTGTCGTCGGGTTCATTTTCTGTTCTCCTGCGACCAATTTAGGGAGCTTCGCCGTCGCTGTTTTGATGGGGATTGCGGTGTTGGGGGCGTTAACGATACATTTTGCGGATCTTTAACCATGAGATAGGTTGTCAAAACAGTGCAACAGATCTTACGGAGAAAATCCATGCGTAAAGCGCTTTTGGCCCTGATGGTTCTCCTTTCACTCGTGTCGCCGGTCGCAGCCGACAACGAGGGGTCGGTTTATGATCGCGTTATGAAAACGGGTGTTATCCGTTGCGGTTACACGACATGGATGCCTTTCTTTATGAAGGACCCCAACACGGGGAAATTTTCCGGCATTTGGTATGACGTGATGCAGGAAGTCGGCAAGGCGCTTGATGTGAAGATCGAGTGGAGCGAGGAGGTTTCGTTGGCGAATTATATAACGGCGCTCGAACACAACCGCATCGATATGTATTGTTCCGATGAATGGCCGACCGCGACGCGCGGCAAGCATGTCGAATACACCAGCCCGATCGCTTATCTCGCCGTGGGCGCTGTTGTGCGGGCGGAAGATCGGCGGTTTGACAATGCGTTCGAGAAAATTGACGCGCCGGACGTTACCGTTACGACCATCGAAGGCGATATGTCCGCGATTATCGCAAAGAAAAATTTCCCGCGCGCCAAACTTTTGGAGCTTCCCGCTCTGTCCGACATTTCCATGGCGCTTAACAACGTGGCGAGCGGTAAGGCGGACGTGACCTTTGTCGACCGTTTGACCGCCGCGATCTTTATGAAGAACAATCTCGGAAAAATCCGTTTCGTTCCCGCCGAGAGACCCCTGCGTTTGTTTGGTGATGTTCTTGCGGCGAAACTCGGCGAGCATAAGTTCGTGACGATGGTTGACACGGCCTTGGTCGAATTGGTCCAAAGCGGTGCCGTGGACGATATCATCGACCGCTACGAGGAGGTGCCCGGCACATTTTATCGGGTTGCAAAGCCTTACGTCCTGCCTCGGTAGGATTTCACGCCACTTCGGGAAACGCGGTCGTTGGGGTTTCGGTGAGGAGGTTGGTGTTGTCGAGGAGGCGGGTTTTGCCGAGGCGGGCGGCGACGAGAAGGCGCGCGTTTTTCTGGGGCGCGGTGATCGGCTCCAGCGTGCGGCCATCGACCAACGTGAGGTAATCGACGCGGAAGCCGCCTTCGGTCAGGCGTTTCTTTCCTTCCTCCAGCGCGGTTTCGGCGTCGCCGCCGTCGCGGAGTTTCTGGGCCACGTCGAACATCGTCTGGGGCAGCAGGGCGGCTTGCTTGCGTTCCGTCGCGGACAGATAGGCGTTGCGGCTGGACAGCGCGAGGCCGTCCGCGTCGCGCATGATCGGCACCGGCACGATGCCGACGGGGATGGACAGGTCGTTCACGATCTGCTGCACAATTTGCAGTTGCTGATAATCCTTTTCGCCAAAGCAGGCGTAATCCGGCATGACTTGCAGAAACAGCTTGGCCACCACCGTCGCCATGCCGGTGAAGTGGCCGGGGCGGATGGCGCCTTCCAGCATGTTGCCGAGCGGGCCGGGGTCAATCTGCGTTTTGAATGTGGGCGGGTACATTTCTTCGGGTGTCGGCGCGAACAGCAGATCGCAGTTCACTGATTCCAGCTTTTTGGCATCCCCCTCCAACTGGCGCGGGTAATTGCTGAGGTCTTCGCCTGCGATGAATTGCAGCGGGTTGACGAAAATCGACACCACCGTGCGCGTGGTCAGGCTTTGCGCCTTTTTCACCAGCGCCAGATGCCCTTCGTGCAGAGCGCCCATCGTCGGCACAAAGCCGATGGTTTCGTTGCGGCGCTGCCAGTCGGTTGTGGCCATGCGCAATTCGCGGGCGGTCGTGACGGTTTTGAGCATCGGGGGCCTCAGGTGCGGGACGGGGAACGCGCCGGATTATCCTCCGTTTGGCCCTGTGCTGTCCAGATATTCGAAAAAAACGCCGTCCCCTTTGCGGGGGAACGGCGTTTTTATTTCTATCGATGTGCGGCGCCGTTAGCGGGCGGCGAGGATCATGACGATTTGGCGGCCCTCGAAGCTCGGCTCGGACTCGACTTTGCCGACAACGTCGAGTTCGGCGCGGACGCGTTTCAGCACCGCTTGGGCGATGTCCTGATGCGCCATTTCGCGGCCACGGAAGCGCAGGGTGATTTTCACCTTGTCGCCGTCCTCAAGGAACGCTTTGGCGTTCTTCATCTTGATGCCGAAGTCGTGGTCGTCGATCATGGGGCGGAGCTTGATCTCCTTGATCTCGATCACTTTCTGCTTTTTGCGCGCCTCGGCGGCTTTTTTCTGCAGTTCGTATTTGTATTTGCCATAGTCCAGAACCTTGCACACGGGCGGTTCGGCGTTGGGCGAAATCTCGACGAGGTCAAGACCGGCTTCTTCGGCCAGTTCGATGCCTTCGCGCACGGTCATCACACCGCGCATTTCTCCGGCGGCATCGATGACTCGGATTTGGCGGGCGACGATGGCGCTGTTGACGCGGGGGCCGTCGTCTTTTTCGCGGCGGGGGCCTTCGTTGCGGTCCCGGCTAGGTAAAGGTGGGCGAGCGATGGAAAATCTCCTGTAACAGTTTTCGGAACCGACCGACGCGCCGGTTCATCCTTATTAAGAGGCTAACATTAAGAAAAAGTTGGCTTTCGTCAACCGCTGTATCACTTTAGGCTGGGAAAGAAACGGTTTTTCGGGGTTTGAGATGGAAAAATTCGCGGTTTTGGCGCTTTTGCGTCGGTTTCAGCCCACGGGCGAGGCCGAGAGGGCGATGCACGTCGCCATGCTGGCCTTTGTCGAACGGGCGGCGGAGCCGTGGGGGCGGCGGGAGCGCGAGGGGCATCTGACGGCTTCGGCATGGGTCGTCAACCCGACGCGGGATCGCGTGTTGCTCGTGCATCATGCCAAACTGGAGCGGTGGTTTCAGCCGGGCGGCCATATCGAGCCCGGCGACGATACGCTGGCTGATGCTGCTTTGCGCGAGGCGCGGGAGGAAACCGGCTTGACGGCGCTGCGGCTGGAAAGCGACGCGCTGTTCGATGTTGATGTTCACACGATTCCGGCGCGTGGCGACGCGCCGGAACACCTGCACTATGACTGCCGCTTTCTGATTGTCGCCGATACGGCGGAGGCACCGGTCTGTTCGTCGGAATCGCACGACGTGCGGTGGTTCGGTTTGGGCAAGGCACTGGCGATTGCGCCGGAGGCTTCGACGCGGCGCATGGTGGCGAAGACGCAACGGGGCAGGGTGTGAAGGGTTGCCTCCGTGCGTCAAGTGTGACTAAAGGACAGCTCTTCTTGGCTCAACCGGTGAGGTCGGAGCACGATTGAGGGTTCGGACAGGGTGTCCTGCTTGGGTGAGGATATGTTCGGTTGACAGATGTGCTTCTATGAGCCCTTGGTACCTTTGGGCGGTGATGCCTTGGTACATTCCCGTTTGTCCGGGCTCTGTTTCTTTTGGAGTTGGGGTTATCATAGCTGTTTCCTCATGCGCGGAAAAGGTGAATGGCTGAAGTTTAGCACAGCTATTCCCTTCCCGGAACAGGGTTGTTCTGTTTGCGTTTTTGTGTCTGCGTGAAGGTCAGCTGCAGCAGAGGCCGTCCGGCGGCGTGCCTTCCTGCGCCAGCAGGGCCACGGCATCGTTGAGGCCGAACATTTCCTGCGCTTCGCCGTCCATGCGGCGCAGGGCCACGGTGTTTTGCTCGGCTTCTTTCTTGCCGACGACGAGGATGGCGGGGACTTTTTGCAGGCTGTGGTCGCGGATCTTGGCGTTGATCTTTTCCGGACGCACATCCAACTGGGCGCGGACACCCGCTTTGACGAGCGCTTGATAGACCTGTTCGGCGTAGGGTTCGGCATCGTTGGTGATGGTCGCCACCACCGCCTGAACCGGTGCCAGCCACAACGGGAATTTGCCGGTGTAGTGTTCGATCAGGATGCCGATAAAGCGGTGCATCGATCCCAGAATGGCGCGGTGGAGCATGACGGGGCGGTGCTTTTGCCCGTCCTCGCCGATGTACACGGCATCCAGCCGTTCCGGCATGTTGAAATCGACCTGCAACGTGCCGCATTGCCATTCGCGGCCAATCGCGTCGCGCAAATAGAATTCCAGCTTGGGGCCGTAAAAGGCGCCGTCTCCGGCGTTGATGTCATAAGCCAGACCGGCGGCTTTGAGCGCGTTGTGCAGCGCTTGTTCCGCTTTGTCCCACGACTCGTCCGAGCCGGTGCGGACGGCGGGGCGGTCGGCGAGGCGCACGCGCGCCACTTCAAACCCTAAATCCGCATAGACGGAACGCAGCAATTCGCAGAACGCGACGCTCTCGCTTTGAATCTGCGCCTCGGTGCAAAAGATGTGCGCGTCGTCTTGCACCATCTGCCGCACACGCATCAGGCCATGCAAAGCTCCGTGCGCTTCGTTGCGGTGGCAGTTGCCGAACTCCGCCATGCGCAGCGGCAGTTCGCGGTAGCTTTTTGTGCCTTGCTTGAACACCTGCACATGGCCGGGGCAGTTCATCGGCTTGATGCCGAGCATCTTGACATCTTCGCCGGGCGCGGCTCCGCCTTCGCTGGCGCGGGCGGCCAGCTTGAACATGTTGTCGCCGTACATATCCCAGTGGCCAGAGGCCCGGAACAGCGAACTGTCAAAAAGCTGGGGGGTATGCACTTCGATATAGCCCGCGCCGTGGATGCGGCGGCGGACGTAGTTTTCCAGAATACGGTAAACCGTCCAGCCCTTGGCGTGCCAGAAGACGCTGCCCGCCGCTTCGTCCTGAAAATGGAACAGGTCGAGTTCTTTGCCCAGTTTGCGGTGATCGCGCTTTTCGGCTTCTTCGATCATCGTCAGATAGGCTTGTAGCTCCTTTTCATCGCGCCATGCGGTGCCATAGATGCGTTGGAGCATCGCGTTGTTGCTGTCGCCGCGCCAATAGGCTCCCGCCAGCTTGGTCAGCTTGAACGCGCCGCCGGTCTTGCCGGTGGAGGGCAAATGCGGGCCTCGGCACAGGTCTTTCCATTCGCCTTGGCTGTAGAGCGATATTTCCTGATCGGCGGGAAGGTCGCGGATCAACTCGACCTTGTAATGTTCGCCCTTGGCGGCGAAGAACTGGATCGCCGCGTCGCGGCTCATGACTTCGCGCACCAGCGGTTGGTCGCGGGCGATGATCGCGCGCATTTTCTCTTCGATCTTTGGGAAGTCGTCGAGGCTGAACGGCTCGGCGCGGGCGAAGTCGTAGTAGAAGCCGTTTTCGATGCTGGGGCCGATGGTGACCTGCGTGCCGGGGAACAGTTCCTGCACCGCTTCGGCGAGGACGTGCGCGGTGTCGTGGCGGATCAGGTCCAGAGCTTCCGGCGATTTGCGCGTGATGATCTCAACTTTGGCATCACAATCGATGACCCGCGCGAGGTCGCGCAACGTGCCGTCGATTTTGACGGCCAGAGCGGCCTTGGCCAATCCGGCGCCGATGCTGGCGGCCAGTTCGGCTCCGGTGACGGGGGCGGGGAATTCGCGGACGCTGCCGTCGGGCAGGGTCAGGCGAACGGGGGAGGCGAGGTTTTGCGCGGCATGTGTCATGAATTGTTTCTAACCTGCCTTTTCTTAAGGCGCAACAGGCTGTCTTTCGCGACGAAACGCTTGCCTGCGGGCGGGAAGACGGTTATTTCTGCCGCGTGTTTTCCATCCCCATTTTATGAGTTGAGGTTCACATGACGACGCGGGTTGCTATTAACGGTTTCGGTCGTATCGGTCGTCTGGTGTTGCGGGCGTTGTTCGAGTCCGGGCGCAAGGACATCGAAATCGTGGCGATCAACGATCTCGCCGACGCGGCCACCAACGCGCACCTGTTGCGGTACGATTCGGTTCATGGCCGGTTCGGCGGCTCGGTCGAGGTGGACGGCAACGATCTCATCATCAACGGCCAACGCGTGAAGGGCTTGCAGGTCAGGGATCCGGCGCAGCTTGGCTGGAGCGCGCTTGGCGTCGATGTGGCGATGGAATGCTCGGGCCTGTTCACCAAGCGCGACGATGCGGCCAAGCATCTTCAGGCGGGGGCCAAAAAGGTTCTGATCTCCGCGCCCGCGACGGACGAGGACATCACGGTCGTCTATGGCGTGAACCACAAAGACTTGAAGGCCTCGCATGCGATCGTGTCGAACGCTTCCTGCACCACGAACTGCCTCGCTCCGGTCGCCTATGTGCTGCAAAATCTGGTCGGCATCGAGCATGGCTTCATGACCACGATCCATTCCTATACCGGCGATCAACGCGTGGTCGACACGATGCACAAGGATTTGCATCGCGCCCGCGCCGCCGCGCTCAACATGATCCCGACATCCACGGGCGCGGCCAAGGCGGTGGGCAAGGTGCTTCCGGCGCTTAAGGGCAAGCTGGACGGCACCGCCATTCGCGTGCCGACGCCGAACGTGTCGGTGGTCGATTTCAAATTCGTGGCCAAGCGTCCCACGAGCGTCGAGGAAATCCAAAAGGCCATGCAGGCGGCGGCGCAGGGCGAGTTGAAGGACATTCTCGGCGTTTACAGCGAGGCGCTGGTGTCGTCGGACTTCAACCACGACACGCGCTCCTCGATCTTTGCTCTCAACGAGGTCAAGGTGATCGACGGCACCTTTGTGCGCGTCATGAGCTGGTACGACAATGAATGGGGCTTCTCCAACCGCATGGGCGACACGGCGGTCGCGATGATGGCGGCGCGGGGGTAAAAGCTCTCAGAAATCGTCAGGCTACGAGTGTGTAGTCCCCCGTGCGTGGGCACGTCCTGAACAGCTTTGACCTTATGGGATGGCGGATCGTGTAGGCGTGGGGTTCGGCTTCGACAAAGGCGCGCGCCAAGGCGAGTCCTGACGATGTGATAACAATCATCGGGTTTGTTGAGTTCACAATCATGGGCTCGATCAAGCCCGCTGTTGCCAGTTCATTGAGGACGCAGGCGGCGTCGAGATTTGGCGCACCGCCCCATAGAGCAGATTCGGACTTTGTGTCGCCGATCTGGACCGAATAATTTTCGTCACTGCGCAGCGTGAAGGGGGCCAGAATGGGGCTGTGGCCGCGCCAGTAGCGGCTTTCGCCTCCACCCTGTTCGACGAAATGCATCAAGGCGGGCAACAAGCGAAAGATCACGCCTTCGTTTGCGTGCCAGAAGGCGCCTCGGGAAAACATCAGCGCCGTCTCGACGTCGGTTTCTCGGCCCAGCCGAACGGCTTCATTGGCATGGGTTTGTGCGATAATCCGGTCGTCTGGCAGCGTGGGGAGGGCTTTGGCGATGATCCATCCTGCTTTTGTCAGCGAGCAGGTGTAGGTTTCCGCCTTGTCGAAACGTGCGCGCGTGGCGTTGCCAATCTTCTTTCCGGCGCGGTTGGTGAGGTCCATATAGCCAAGTGGATCGCAGACACGACCTAAGTCGAAGACCATGCGCCGCTCGACGATCCCGCTTTGTGGATAGCGGGCCATCAATTCCTTGTCGTCCCCGCTTGTCTGTGCGAGATGGAGTAGAAAGTTCATGGGGAAAGGCCTGAACACCGATCCCCATGTCGGTGAGACACCGTGTCCCCGCCTGCTGGATAACAGCGTCGCGCAGCAAGGTGCCACCGACATCTTCAATCAACCCGAACAGTTGCAAAGGCTTCGAGCCTGCAGCACAAGGATGGGAGATCGAAAGATGAACCGAGCTATCATACAAATCGGCGTGGACATCAGCAAGAACAGGTTGGACGTTTTCTATGGCGATACGCGGCAAGCGGAGGCGTTTGCCAATACTCCTGCGGGGGTATTAACGCTGGCGACACGCCTCGCGACGCGAGAAGAAAGCGTCCGCATTTGTTACGAAGCCACGGGTGGATACGAGAAAACGTTAGAAAAGCATCCATGGCCGGAACCGCTTCGGTTGGCCCGGTTGGATGCCGCCCGCGTGCATCAGCTTCGGCAAGCTCTGGGTCAACAGGCTAAGACGGATCGGCTGGATGCCGAAGCCTTGAGCCACTGCGGATCCCTCTTGCCGGGACGTGCGCCCGTTACGGACGAGACGTTAAGGGCTATCAAGGAAGTCAGCGGACGGCGACGTCAGCTTGTGGCGCAACGAGCGACACTTTTGAAGCAGAAACAGCAAACAGACGATGCCTTGTTGCTGGAACAAATGGAGGCGCTGCAAAAGCTTTTGTCCGAGCAAATTGAGACGCTGAACAAACGTTTGCTCGAGACGATCCTGCGGTCGCAGGCTTTGCAGGCCAAAGCGCGGCTTCTTGAGGGCGTGCCCGGCGTTGGCCCCGTCCTTGTCCAAACCCTGCTGGCCTGCATGCCAGAGCTTGGCGACGTGAACGGCAAAGAGATCGCCGCTCTCGCCGGATTGGCGCCCTTCGCGCGTCAGAGCGGCACCAAAACAGGCAAAGCCTTTATCCGGGGCGGACGCTCTTCTGTGCGCCATGTGCTTTACATGGCGACCCTCTCGGCCGTTCGCAGCAACGCCGTCCTCAAAACCTTCTACAGAAAGCTCATTGATTCAGGCAAACCCGCCAAACTCGCTTTGACCGCTTGCATGCGCAAGTTCATCGTCATCCTTAACGCCATCCTCGCCAAACAGTCCCCTTGGAAACCCGCTTGAATACCACAGTTGCTTCCTCCGTTCGCTTTCAGGACGTCAAACAAACCAAGCATAAAACAACTCCGGACTATTGAATGGGTTTCCGATGTTATTATCATAGGACGCGGGGCGAACTCTCACTTTTTGTGGCTTGTCGGGGCGTATTTACGGGAAAAAGAGCGCACGGCGAGGAGGCGCGGCTTGGTCTATGGTTAATGGGGTGCGCCGTCGCGCTCTGCGGCTCTGGCGACGAAGGGGCGCGCCACGCGGTACAGCGCTCCGGGGTTGCGTTCGTAGCGGTCGATGATTGCGTCCAGATCGCCGTTGTTGAGCATTTCCCAGACAACATTCTGGAACATGGATTGCAGTTGGAACTCGCCCTTGTTGACCAGCAGTTTGTTGTGAAAGACCCGAAAGGGCTTCTCTGCCGCGAGGTTTTTCAACGTGCCGGGGTTGTGGGCGAGGTAATCGAGGCCGTAGTAATTCTCGACAAAGGTCACGTCGGCCTTGCCTTGGGCCACGTCGATCATGTTGAAGCTGTAGTCCGTCATTTGCGGGTGCGAGGATAGCTTTGCTTGCGGGAATTTTTCCTGCGCGAGAATGGCGGGGATGGTGCCGTCGATGGCGGAGATCGTGACCGATGGCGCGTTGGCGGCGCTTAGGCTGTCTGCAAACCGGTTTTCGTTCGGGCGAACCCATACGCCGATGCCGGAGAAATAAAGAGGCCCGATGGTTTCGGCGTTGGCCGCGTCGGAGGGGAGGGCGAAACTGGCGACGCACAGCATGTCGTAACGGCCCGCCTTGAGGCCTTCGAGGTGGCGGCCCCATGCGGTTTCTTCCGTCCATGCGACGGTCAGGCCCAGTCGCCCCGCTGCTGTTTCCACCACATCATGCACGATTCCGGATAAGGCCCCTGTGTTCGGGTCGCGTATGATTCCGGGCGCGTACAGAATATAGCCGCAGCGCAGCGTTTTGCTCTCGACCACATGACGAAACGCCGGTTGGTCTTGGTCGGTGTGGGGCGAAGCCGCTGGGCCGCGAAACCACGCGAGGCCCAAAGCCGCCGTTGCGAGAAGAAGGGCCAGTAAAGCTATAGGTCGGGTCATGTTTGCGTCTCCATCGCGTCGCTTGTTGTTGTGCGCTCTGATAAATTCTAGGTCTGAGAAAATAATTGCGGCAAGGAAATAAATTAATTATATAGTAATAGATATAAATTATATATCTATGCGGGCGGAGATAACGATGATCACTATCGAGCAGATCAAGGCGGCGCGGGCGCTTTTGGGGTGGGGGCAGGTGGAGCTTGCCAAGGCGGCTGGGATTTCGTTGCCCGCCTTGGGGAATTTGGAGCGCGGGGCTGTGACGCCACGCCTGAAGACCATTCAGGCAATTCAAGGGATTCTGGAAGATTCGGGGGTCGAATTTATCGAGGGTCCCGGTGTTCGTCGTCAGCGCGAGACGCTCAAAATCACGATGCTGGAGGGCGAGGATGCGGTCGAAAAGCTGTTTGAAGACTTTTACGATACGCTCAAGAAAGACGGCGGCACGTTGATGGTGCGCGGAGTCAGCGATCGGAAATTTATGAAGGCCGCGCACGAGCCGTTGACCACTTTCCTGAAGAGGGTTCATCGCCACAAACGCATCCGTTCCCACTTGCTGGTTTGCGAGGGCGATGACTGTTTTGTGGGAAAGCCGGATTCGACGGTTTACCGCTGGGTGGACAAAGATGTCTTTGGTTTGGTGCCCAGTTATATCTACCGCGACAAATACGCGGTGCTGCTGTGGGGGCCGCCGTTGCGGGTGGTGATCACGCAGAATCCTTCTTTGGCCGAAACTTACCGGCGGCAGTTCGAGGCCGACTGGAAACGAGCGCAGATTCCGCCGTCCGGGCTTCCTTATCTGTGGGCCGCGTCTTAGAATCGTCTCGTGGATTCAGGGGGATAGTTCGGACTCGTGTGGGCGAACTTGACTTGTTGGCGGTTGCGGCTATCGTGGATAGGTTGCCTTGAGGTCGTGGGTCTTGCCATGACGTTGGCTCCACGCCGTTTCGGCATCCTGACGATGTGTCAGAATCAAACCGCAACTATTAACCCTTAGGTTTACCTATGCAACTTTCCGTTAAAGGCAAGCAAATTGATGTTGGCGATGCCTTGCGCCTTCATGTCGAAACCCAGTTGAAGGAAGTGGTTGGCAAGTATTTCAGCCATTCGTTGGACGCTCAAGTCACCTTCTCGCGCGAGGCGCATTTGTTCCGCGCCGACATCACGGTTCACGCCGGGCGCAACATTGTGCTGCAGAGCAACGCCAGCGCCGCCGAGCCGTATCCCGCTTTTGACATGGCGGCGGAGCGTATTGCCAACCGCTTGCGGCGGCACAAGAACCGCCTGAAGGATCATCATCAGGACGGCGTGTCCAAGGACGAGGCCATGGTCGCGCAGTCTTTCGTTCTGCATGGTCAGGACGAGAATTCGCAGGAGGAAGCCAACGACAATCCCGTCGTCGTCGCGGAAATGACGACACCGATTGAAGTCCTGACCGTCAGTCAGGCGGTGATGCGGCTTGATCTCGGCGATTTGCCTGCTTTGATGTTCCGCAGCCGTGCGCACGGTGGTCTGAACATGATTTACCGCCGTCCTGATGGCCACATCGGCTGGGTCGACCCGAGCCAAAATGCGATGGCCAAGACGGTTGCAACCAAGTCACAGGTCTGACCCATGGACAGGCCCGTCACGATGCCGGATTTGCTAAGCCCCGATGCCGTTTTGGCTTGTCTTGACGCTACCAGCAAGAAACAAGTCTTGCAGGATATGGCGCAATACGCCGCTTCGGCGTTGGGGCTGGAGGCACATGGTGTCTTTGACGTGCTGTGGGAACGTGAACGCCTCGGCACCACCGGAGTCGGTTTTGGCATCGCCATTCCGCACGGTCGTGTCGAGGGGTTGACGGAGGTGCGCGGGTTTTTCGCGCGTCTCGCCGCGCCCGTGGCGTTCGAATCGGTCGATGAACGTCCGGTCGATCTTGTGTTTCTGCTGCTGGCACCGGCGGCGGCGGGCGCGGATCACCTGCATGCGCTGGCCACCGTCTCGCGGGTGCTGCGCGATGCCAAGCTGTGCGAAGATTTGCGGACGGCGCAGGATGTTGCCACGCTCTATCGCCTTATGACCACGGCGACGACGGCTCAGGCGGCATGAACGCGTTTCAGACGATCGCCATCCTGCTGACCGGAGCGGCGTTGGCGGGGTATGTCAATCACTGCTTTTTCAAGTTGCCAACGACGATCGGGCTGATGGTGTTCGCCCTTTTGCTGTCGTTGACCGGGGTTGGGTTGAATCATATCGGGTTGGTCGATTTGAGCGCGGTCAGCGCCTTTGTCGGCACGATCGATTTTACGGAACTTTTGCTGCACGGCCTGCTTTCGCTGCTTTTGTTCGCGGGCGCGATGCATATTGATTTGGACGAGTTGCGCAACGTGCGCGGCGCGGTGGCGCTGCTCGCCAGCGTCGGCGTGGTGATTTCGGCGGCGGTGACGGCGCTGCTGGTTTGGACGGTCGCGAATCTGCTCGGCTATACGTTGCCCTTCCTTTACGCGCTGTTGTTCGGAGCGCTGATCGCGCCGACGGATCCCATCGCGGTGCTGTCAATCCTGAAGACGACCAACATCTCCAAACGGCTGTACGCCAAAATCGGCGGCGAGAGCTTGTTCAACGACGGTGTCGGTGTCGTCATGTTTCTGGCCGTTCTCGGCATCGCCACCTCGACGCAGAAGGTTGACGCGGGCGAACTGGCTGTGAGCCTTGTGCGGCAGACTTTGGGCGGCATCGTTTTGGGGGTGTCGCTGGGCGCGATGACCTATTTCCTGCTGCGCCGCATTGACGAGTACAAGGTCGAGGTGTTGTTGACCTTGGCGCTGGCGACGGGCGGCTATGCGCTCGCCGAAGGGCTGGAGCTTTCCGCGCCGATTGCCATGGCGGCGGCGGGGTTGGTGATCGGCCATCATGGACGCTCAGGCGGCATGTCGCTGGTGACGCGGCACCATCTTGACCTGTTCTGGGAGTTGCTGGACGAAATTCTCAACGCCGTTTTGTTTATGCTGATCGGCCTGCAACTGATGGTTATGCCGATGTCGCATTCGCTGTTTTTCATGGGCGCGGTGGCGGTTGTGGCGGTTCTGGTCGGTCGCTTTGTCAGTGTGGGCATTCCTATCGGCTTGATCCGCTTTGTCCAACCGGTGTCGCGCGGCACCATCCGGATTTTGACATGGGGCGGATTGCGCGGCGGCATTTCGATCGCGATGGCGTTGTCCTTGCCGTCGGGGGCCGAAAAGGACACGATTCTCGCCATGACCTATATCGTTGTGGTGTTTTCGTTGTTGGTGCAGGGACTGACCTTTCGCGCGGTGGTGCGCAGGGTTCTGGGGGCTAAGGCGCGTTGAGGCTGGGGCGTTATCTCGTCTTGACAGAAGGTACCCATTCTGGGGAATAATTCCCGTGGGGATGTTTCTGAACCCGGATTCCGAGGAACCATGAACAAAAAGCGAGAAGAGAGCGGTTTGTTTGGCCTCGTTCTGATGTGGGTTTTTGTTGCTCTGATGGTGGTCGGCACCGTTTTTCTCGTGATAAATGCGCCGCGCGAACGCGCGTTGTCCTGTTCGCGATCAGATGTTCTGGCCTCGCTGCACAGCTTTGGGACCTGCACGGAAAAGTGAGGCTTTGCCGGTTTTTTCCTGCTGTTTTCTCCGAAAACTGCTATAAGCGAGGCGGGAGGTTGGCGGCGGGCGGATCCCGTGCCAACCCGGCCAGGTCCGGAAGGAAGCAACCGTAACACGCTCCGATCCGGGTCGTCGTTCAATCTCCCACCGTCGATTTTCGCCGGACGCCAAACAACCAACAGTCAAGTCGTCGTGCCCGCGCTGGCGGGCGGACGCGGGAATGGGAACGTGTCCGAGCTTTTCGTTTCATCCGATGAGAAGGCCGCCGAAGAACCCGGTTTGTGGGGCGAGGCTTTGCCGCAAGCGTCCGCCGCCGTGCAGGGTGGCGCGCCCGCTTACCGCGTGTTGGCGCGGAAATACCGGCCCTCTGATTTCTCGCAGTTGATCGGGCAAGAGGCGATGGTGCGGACGCTCACCAACGCCATCGATGCCGGGCGCTTGCCTCAGGCGTGGATGTTGACGGGCGTGCGCGGCATCGGCAAGACGACGACGGCGCGGATCATCGCGCGCGCCTTGAACTGCACCGGCGCGGACGGGCAGGGCGGGCCGACCATCCAGCCTTGCGGCGTGTGCGACGCGTGCCGCGCCATCGCCGAAGATCGCCATGTGGATGTGCAGGAACTCGATGCCGCGTCGCGCACGTCGGTGGACGACATTCGCGAGATCATTGACGGCGTGCGCTATGGCCCCGTTTCGGCGCGTTACAAAATCTACATTCTCGACGAAGTGCATATGCTGTCGAAGAACGCTTTTAACGCGTTGCTGAAGACGCTGGAGGAGCCTCCGGCGCACACCAAGTTTATTTTCGCGACGACGGAGATTCGCAAAGTGCCTGTGACGGTGTTGTCGCGGTGCCAGCGTTTCGATCTGCGCCGCATCGACAGCGCGACGCTGACGCGGCATTTCGCGCATATCGCGGAGTTGGAGCAGGTGACGGCGGAGGCGGAGGCGGTCAAGCTGATCGCCCATGCCGCCGACGGTTCGGTGCGCGACGGGTTGAGCCTGTTGGATCAGGCCATCGCGCGCGGCAACGGCGCGGTCACTGAAGCCGAAGTGAAGGACATGCTCGGCCTCGCTGATCGTGCCCACAGCATGGTTTTGTGCCGCCAGCTGTTGCGCGGCGCGATGCGTCCGGCGCTGGAAACGTTCGATTCGATGCAATTGGCCGGAACCGATCCTTTGCAGGTGGTGCAGGATATGGCTGAGCTGGTGCATTTGCTGACGCGGGCGCAGATCATCAGCGATCTGGCCGCCGCGCCCGATTTGCCGGAGGCCGAGCGGCAGCTTGTGACCGAGATGGCCGACATCAAGGTCGCGGCGTTGACGCGGGCATGGCAGATTTTGTTGAAGGGCGTCGCCGAGGTGCAGACCGCGCCGCATCCGGCGCAGGCCGCCGAGATGGTGTTGATCCGGCTCGCGTACGCCGCCGAACTGCCGCCGCCGGGGGATTTGGTCAAGCAATTGAAGGAGCAGATGGCGGCGGGGAACATCGGCGCGGCGACATCGCCGTCCGCTGCGCCCACCGGACGCGGGCCGTCGAGCCGACAGGGCGGGGGGTATGTTTCTGCGGAGGCTACGGCGCGTTCAATTCCGCAGCAGGATGCTGTTCCGCCAAGCGTGCCCGTCGCGCTGGCGGCCGCGTCCATGCCCGCGACTTACCGTGATATGGTGGCGTTGTTCGCCGAAAAGCGCGAGGCGGCTTTGCATGCCCAGCTTTACAGTCAGGTCACGCCGGTGCGCTACGCGCCGGGGTTGCTGGATATTCACGTCGCGGGCGGCGGCGGCACTCTGGTGGGGCGGGTCAGCCAATGCCTGACCGCGTGGACGGGGCAACGCTGGGTTGTGTCGGTCGCTTCCGCGAAGCCCGATGCGCCGACTTTGGAAGAGGAAGACCGCGCCGTTGAGCTTAAACGCCACGAGCAAGCGGCGGCGCATCCGTTGATGCAAGCGGTCTTGCTGGCTTTTCCGGGGGCGAAGCTGGTCGCGCTCAAGCAAAAAACAATTGCTCCGGCGGCGGTGTCACGCAATGATGCGGCGGACGACGACGCGCCGTTGCATGACGCGGACGAGACGCTGTCGGCCTTCAACGAATTCGAGGATTGACGATGAATATCGGCCAGATGATGAAGCAAGTTCAGGATATGCAGGCCAAGATGACCCAGATGCAGGATCGCCTCGGCGATACGCTGGTGGTCGGGCAGGCGGGCGGCGGCATGGTGGCCGTGACGATGAACGGCAAGAACGATGTGAAGAAGGTCAAGATCGACCCCAAGCTGGTCAATCCCGCCGAAATCGAAATGCTGGAAGACTTGATCACCGCCGCCTGCAACGACGCGCGCGCCAAGGTCGATGTCGCCGTCGCGGGCGAAACCGACAAGGTCATGGGCGGGCTCAAGCTGCCGCCGGGAATCAAGCTGCCGTTCTGATCCCGATGCGCCGCGCTCTCGTTTCGTTGGCGCTGACGCTCGTTCTGGCATCGGGTTGCGCGATGCAGCGGGCGGAGGATGCCGCTGTTGCCAAGCGCCAGCTTGTGGGCTTGACGAAAGAGCAAGTGTTTACCTGCATGGGGTTGCCGCAACGCAAGGGCGTGGTGGGCGACACCGAGGTCTGGTCTTACAATTCCGGCAACGGGCGGACGGACAAGACGCGGTCGTCCACGTCGCTCAACGACGCTTCGCTCGGTTCGCTCAGCGCCGCCATCGGTCTGGGGTCGGAGGTCTCGGAAAAGCGTTACTGCGTCGTTCAGATCGTGATGAAGGCGGAGCGCGTTCAGGCCGTCCATTACAGCGGCCCCACAGGCGGTTTTTTGACCGACGACGAGCAATGCGCCTTTGCTGTGCGGAATTGTCTTGCGGATGCGCGCTAAATGACCATTTCGCCCCTTGATCATCTCACGCAGCTTCTCGCGAAGCTGCCGGGGCTTGGGCCTCGGTCGGCGCGGCGGGCGGTTTTGTTTTTGCTGAAGCGGCGCGAGACCCTGATGTTGCCGTTGGCCGAGGCGTTGCGTAAGGCGGCGCATGAGGTCAAAGATTGTTCGGTTTGCGGCAATCTGGACGCGCAAGACCCTTGCGGCGTCTGCCGCGACGCTCGGCGCGACGCGAGCGTGATTTGCGTGGTCGAGGATGTGGCCGATCTGTGGGCTTTGGAACGTAGCCACGCTTTTCGGGGGCAGTATCATGTGCTGGGCGGGACGCTGTCGGCGCTGGAAGGGGTGCGGCCCGACGATTTGCGGATCGAGGCGTTGCTGGAGCGGTTGAAGGACGGCGCGGTGAAAGAGGTCATTTTGGCGCTCAACGCCACGGTCGAAGGCCAGACCACCGCTCATTACGTCACCGAGCGGTTGACTCCGTTGGGCGTTGCCGTCACCAAGCTGGCCCATGGTCTGCCCGTGGGTGGTGAGTTGGATTATCTCGATGACGGAACGCTGACGGCGGCGCTGCAGGCGCGGCGGACGTTTGGATGACGATGAATTCATTGGGAAATTAATGCGCGGCGATTAGTTTCGCAATTGATTCATTGCTCGTTGGTCCGAATTCACTTAGTGTTAACGCTCAGCGCCTAAGAATAGCGCACCAGTTTGACGAAGGCGGCCGCTCGACGGCGGCGCCTGTTTCGATTTATCCGAAAATGCCGGATCACGGCGGGGGTTGGGTTCGTGAACATTGGTCTTGTCGTTAATGCTCGCGGTAAGCTTTGCCTTGTGCATGACGAGGCTTTTGAAGCGACGCCTCTGTGGGTCGGCTATCACATCGATAAGCGCCAGATCGAGATCATTTTTGACACCGGCGGAACTTTCCCCATAGAGTGGGAAGCGACCGACGAGATGAACGACTACATGATGAAGATCAGCAAAATCCTGATCATCCGGATGGAAAACAGAAAGCCGGTCGAAGGGTTCGACACGAGCTTTCTCCGGCTGAAAGACGGCCGTACGGTCGAATAACCAGTTTAGGGCCATTTGAATGAGCGATACAGACGACCAGAACGAAGACGACGACTCCGGCAAGGGTAAGAAGCGCGGAGGCGATTCGGATTCGGGCGCGATGTCGCAGGGCAAGACGGCCATAAGTCCGGCTTTCTTCGAATACATGTCCCGCATCGGCGCGTCGATGGATCAGATCACGCAAATTTTGCGCGGCTGGACGCACCTGAAGGGTGACGATTTGCGGACGCGGTTGGCCGACTTTTTCCGCGACAAGTCGCGCGCTTCGGCGCACGCGATCGTCGATTTCGGAAGCCGGGCGAGCTTTGACCTGCTCACATGGTTCGTGAGGCATGGCAGCAGCGACAGCAAGCGTCCGGCGCCTGAGGAAAAAGCGAAACCCAAGCCGACGCTGCGCTGAACCGCGCCGTTCTATCCTTCCGCCATCATCTTGTGCGTTTCGGCCATGAACTGGTCGTTGCGGTCGTATTCGTTTTTGAAAAGGCCGAACGACGCGAAGGCGGGGCTGAGGATGATGTTGTCTTGGGGTTTCGAAATATCCCGCGCCATTTTGACAGCCTCCGGCATCGTATTCGCCACGGGGATGTCCGGTAACGCATGCCGCACACGGTCGCTGCCCGAACCGTTGAGGAGGACGCAGCGGATGCGGTGCTGCGCGATGTAATCCATCAGACGCTCAATCGGCAGGCCTTTGTCCGCGCCGCCGAAGATCAGCACGACCGTTGCGGGCGGGAAGGCGGTCAGGGCGGCCAAGGTCGCGTCCTGCGTCGTCGCGTTGTTGTCGTTGTAGAGCGCGCGTTCGCGCCAGCGGCCGACGTATTGCAAGCGTCCTTCGACACCTTCGAAGTTATGCAGCGCTTCGTCGATGATGTCTTCGTCGATGTTGCAGATCGCGCCGACGGCCTTTGCCAATCCGGCGTTGAGACGGTTGTGCGCGCCGGGGATTTTCATGGGGAAGGATTCCGGCAAGGGCTGCGCGATGATCCAGTTGCCGCGATAACCTTCGCGCTCTGCCGTTGTCTGTTCGGTTATGTCTTGGGTCGTCACCAGCGTGTCGCCCGCTTTTTGGTGGCGAAAGATCGACGCTTTGTCGCGCAGATAACGCGCCATGTCGCCGTCATAGTAATTCATATGGTCGGGATAGAGCGTGGTGAAGACGGCGATGTCGGGGCTGATCTTGAGATCGTCAAAGCCTTGCAGTTGCCACGAGTCCAGCTCCAGCACCGCGATGTCATAGCGCGAGGCTTCGGGCAGTTGCGCCAGCGTCGATACGCCCCGAATGTTGCCGCCCAAGAGGACTTTTTCGCCCGCGCGTTTCAAAATTTCCGCGATCATGCAGGTCGTCGATGTTTTGCCCCGCGTGCCGGTCACGCCGATGGTTTTCAGCGGCGACAGCCGCGCGAACAAGGCGGTGCTCATGTAAACGGGGATGTTGTTGCGGCGGGCGAGGGCGATGGAGGGATGGTCCAACCGCACGCCCGCGCCCTTGATCACGAAATCGACATCGCTGAAGATTTTGTCGACATGACCGCCGAGGAAAAATTCGATATTCTTGTATGCGGTCAACGCGGCCACGGACGCGGCCAGTTCTTCCGCGCTTTTGAGGTCGGTGACGAAAACCTTCGCGCAATGCCTCGCCAAAAACGCCGCATCCCCCACGCCGCGCCCCAAAAGCCCGAGGCCGAGCAGCGTGACGGTCTTACCTTTGAAAAACGCGGCGAACGGCTCGGAGGTCATCGAATGTTCCTTTGGGTCGCGAGGCGCAGATGCGATAGCCTCTGAAAAACTTTATCAAATACGTGGCGCAATGAACAACATGATCTTGTCGGGACGGATGGCGGATCAGACCGATGGGAAGGGGCGTGTGGGAAAAGGGAGGCCTAGTGCCTTTATTGAGATGATTGAGATGATTAATAGACCTGTTGCGAAAGTCGGAGGGAATTGGGCGCGGGTGGGCCTTGGGCGGATGAGCTGGGTTCAGAAACCGGCGATGAGATTGACGATGCCCGCGATGGAGGAGAACTTGGCGGCGTAGGTTGCTTTGGAATAGC
>CAIXHP010000053.1 GCA_903919315.1 uncultured Pseudomonadota bacterium
CCCACCCGCAAACACAACGACCGCCGTGATCCGGGTGTTGACCTCGGCGTGCGAACCGCACCGGGACTGGATTACGCAGCAGGTGCGGCTTGGGCGCAATGCGGTCAGCATTTACCAAGATCTGGTTGATACTCTTGGCTTTCATAACAAATACAACTCGGTCAAACGCTTTGTTGGCGGTCTAAAGCTGCAGGCACCTGAGCGCTTTGACGTGTTGGAATATCCACCGGGCGAAGAAGCACAGGTGGATTACGGCCAGGGTGCGCCAACGCTCACGGAAAAGGGCAGATACAAAAAGCCGTACCTATTTGTAATGACGCTCAAATACTCGGGCAAGAGCTTCCGTAAAACAGTTTGGAAAACCAGCCAAGAGATATGGGCACGATTGCATGAGGAAGCATTCCGCAGCTTTGGCGGCTGCCCACAATATGTGGTGCTGGATAATCTGAAAGAAGGCGTCATTACGCCCGATCTTTATGAGCCGAAGCTCAATCCTGTGTATGCCGCGATGCTTAATCATTACGGCGTGGTTGCCGACACCTGCCGCGTGCGCGATCCCAACCGTAAGGGCACGGTTGAAAGTGCCATTCAGCATACGCAGAACTCTCTGAAAGGCCGGCAGTTCACGACCATTAATGCTCAAAATGATCACCTGCGCCATTGGGAAGAAAACTGGGCGTCGAAACGCATCCATGGCCGTAAGAAGCGCCAGGTGATGGAAATGTTCCTCGAAGAAAAACCGCATCTGAAACCTTTGCCAGTCGAAGGATTCCGTATGTTCAAACAAGGCGTACGCAAGGTCGACGATAGCGGCATGGTCCAGGTTGAGGGCGCCTATTACGCAGCGCTGCCGGCAGCTTTGTATAGCCAGGTAACGGTTCGCGTCTATGAGCAAGAAATTGAGATCCTGGATATGACGGGCAAGCTTGTTCGGCGCCACAACAAAGCAACCCGCAAGGGCGCGTTTGTGATGAATGAGAGCGACCGTATTTTTAACCCGTCGCGCCAGAACGCTCTTTTACTCGGCAAGATCGACAGGATCGGACCCAATGCATCAGCGCTGGCACGTACGGTTTTTGCCACGCAAGGCCGGATAGGAATGAAGATGATTAACGGCCTGTCGAACATGGCGCGCGATCAGCCTTGCGCCGATATTGATGATGCGTGTAGCTGCGTAATGGCCTCGGGCCGTATCCACTATATCGCCATCAAGCAAGCATTGAAGCAAAGGATCGAGGCCAGGGCCCGTACACCAGCCCCGCCTGTTGATCTTCTGCAAACGGCGCCCGAGATACGCCCGCTCAGCGATTACCAGACGTTCTGGGAAAACCATTCACAAACCAACAGAGAGGACAATGATCATGCCCATGACCACAACCGAACTTGAACGCTCACTACGCTCTTTACGTCTATCCGGCATGGCGACAACGCTGCAGGCCCGAGCCATGGCGGTCGACACACAGACGATGAACTTCGTCGAAGGCTTTTCCTGGCTGGTGCAGGATGAGTTAGATCGGCGGCAGTCGAACCTGCTCGAGCGGCGCTACAAGTTGTCGGGATTATCGGAGCGTAAGGATCTGAAAGACTTTGACTGGAGCTATAATCAACGGTTGCCGAAACGCGAGATCCTGGAACTGGCGGCGCTCAAGTTTATCGACGCCAAAGAAGATGTTCTGCTGCTGGGGCCGCCCGGGACCGGCAAAAGCCATGTCGCCAAGGCATTGGCGCTGATGGCCATACAGCGTGGATACAAAGTCCATTATCGTGAAGCTCATCAGTTGCTCGAAGACATCACGGAGGCCCGCGAGCTCGGCACGATCCGCAAATACCGGGCACAAATTAAGAGCGTGGATCTGCTGCTGATCGACGATTTGTTTCTCCGTAAATTACCGCCCAGCGCCGGCGACGAACTGGCCGATCTGCTGATGGGCCGTTACGAAAAGGCATCAACGCTCATTACCTCCAATCGTCCGTTCGACGATTGGGGCAAGCTGCTCGGTGACGTCGTTGTTGTCACGCCGCTACTCGACCGCCTGATGCATCATGGCCATCTGCTCAAGTTCGATGGCAAAAGCTGGCGGCTCAAAGAAGCGGCGGCAAGAAATGTGAGTAAAGGGCATGGATAACGGCGAGCTACGCTACGGCGCTATGGGGAGCGCGCTCCGCTCGCCGTTACCCACACCCATCCGACCAACGCTTGAAATGGAGAAAAACAGAGCCCACCAATACCCCGAATACACAACCTTTGCGCTTGCCGAAATCTTCGGCTAATTTACCCATAGTCTGCTGCTCCAAGTGGAGCACTTTGGGGTGGCCACAGGTGGAGCACTTTCAGATGGCCGCCGGGGGGATTACCCTAGATTTGTTAAAACCATCGTTCCCGCCAATGAAGTCGACAGACATTGCATCGTCAGAATGATGACGGACTCCTCCATTCTTGATCTTAACTCGTATAGACTTTTCATCGGCACCGATGTTGTTTTTTCAAAAAG
>CAIXHP010000054.1 GCA_903919315.1 uncultured Pseudomonadota bacterium
CGAAAGGGGAATGTGATTCTCTATCCAACTGGATAGAGCCTTGGACAGTATTCCTTGCATTTTGGATTCCTTCTTTGGTCGGAAAGAATCCTTATCTTGAATCTCTTCAAGGCTTTATCCAACTGCGTCCGGTACTATGCAATAAAATACCCCAACGCCGCCACAAGGATCGTCAAATTGATCCTCGCCTTGGGCGAAAGATGGGATAGATCGATGGCCATATGCGCTCCTCCTGTTATGCCTACTTCTCCACAAAGTCCAAGTCACGCGCATAAGTTTCCGGCATGTACCACAAAGCGACCGCCGCTAACGCGAAGCAGAGGAGGCCGACGATCTGGGCGCTGGCGAGAAATCCATACTCCGGTTTGAAAAACACAATCAGCAAATTGATGGGGATGATCGAGAAGCGAATGAAGTTTTGAACCGTCGCGATTGCCGTAGCCCTCAGATTGGTGCCAAACATCTCCGTCGTTGTGGTCGCGAGAATCCCCCAATAGCCGATGAGGAAACCGCCGAGAAAAATGAGGACATAGTAGGTACCAGACTCTATGCCATGCAAATTGCTCGTGACAAACAACAAACCAAAAAGGCAAAGAAGGAATCCCATTAAAGCTTTACGGCGTGTCTTGAGCCATTGGCTAACGAATCCACAAACAAAACAACCAATCGTAGTGCCAATGGCATCATAAACAAAGGCTTGCGCCACAGAGAGGGTTCCCTCAATGCCAAGGGATCGACCAACCTCCGGAGCAAATATGACGAAAACGCCAAGAAAAAAATAAATCGGCACACCACCCAGAATGCAACTCACATATCGAAGAAAACGCGTGCGATCTGTAAAAAGCATAAAGAAATTGCCGCGCACGACATGATCTTTCGCGCCCACAGACTGATACAGGCCAGATTCATTGACCGAAATTCGCAAAAGCAACAAGGCAAACCCAAGAAATCCCGCGACGATATAAGCCGAGCGCCAATCCATATTTTGCGCAATAAGCGCAGAGCCCATAGATCCGGCAACACCGCAAGCCGTCGCAATCGTCGTGCCATAGGCTCGACTTTCCTTGGGAAGCAGCTCACTAATCAACGTAATACCCGCGCCTATTTCACCGGCAAGGCCTATACCAACAAAAAAGCGCACGATTTGATAGGCCTCGACCGATTCCACAAAAGCGTTCGCGATACTGCCAAGCGAATAAAGAATAATGGAGGCAAACAGAACCTTCACGCGCCCCTTCTTGTCACCCAAAACACCCCAGAGAATGCCCCCCAGAATCATTCCCACCATCTGCCAATTGAGAATGTTAATACCTGCGTCCGTTACCTGTTCCGGAGTCAGACCCAACGACTGAAGGCTAGCCACACGCAAAGCCGGATACAGTTGCGTATCAAGCACATCCACAAAATACCCCAACGCCACCACAAGAACCGTCAGATTAACCCGCGCCTTGGGCGAGAGCCGGGATAGGTTGAGGGGCATGGGTTATCGTCCTTGCGCGTTACCAAAATACCGGAAGAACTCGCTGTCGGGGCTGAGGATGTAGGTGGTGTTGTCGGGCTTGAGCGCTTCGCGATAGGCCGAAAGCGAACGCCAGAAGGCGAAGAACTGCGGATCTTTGCCTGTAGCCTCGGCCATGATCTCAAGCGCCTTGCGGTCGCCTTCGCCCTTCAGCTTCTCCGACTGCCCTTGCGCGTCGGCGAGGATCACCGTGGCAAGACGATCCGCTTCGGACGTTGTCTGCAACGCTTCCTGTCGCCCGTTGGCGCGGAGTTGCGCGGCTTCCTGCTCGCGCTGCGACTGCATCCGCGCGAACACCGCGTTGCTGGTCTTTTGCGGCAGATCCGTGCGGCGGATACGAACGTCGATGATCTCGATGCCAAAGTCCTTGGCCTCGGCGTTCAGCTGATCCTTGATCTTGAGCATGACCTTGACGCGCTCCGGCGAGAGCAGGGTGGCCATCTTGATCGTTCCCAACACGCTGCGCAGCGAGGCGTTGAGCAAGCTGCCCAACCGGTCGTTGGCAATGCGCTCGTCGCTTAAACGCTGATAAAACAACAGCGGATCGATGATGTGATAACGCGCGAACGCATCCACCTCCAACGGCTTCTGCTCGGCCAGCATGATTTCCTGACTCGGCGCATCGACCGCCAGAACGCGCTTTTCAAAAAACATCACGCTCTGGATAAAGGGCAGTTTGAAATGCAAGCCCGGTTTGTCGGTTATCCGCACCACTTCGCGGAACTGCAGCAAGATGGCCTGCTGCGTCTGCATCACGACGTAATAGCAGTTGGTGACGGCAAGGATCGCGAACAGGCTGGCTCCGACCCAAAGCAAAAGACGCTGGTTCATTTGTTGCTCCCGTCATCGTTCCTATAGGGAATTGCCGTTTCTAAAAACTTCACCGAGGGCGACTCATATTTTTTGTAAAGTTCATGGATAAACCCCGTACCTTGCAGATAGGCTAGAGTCGTGTCGATAGCGTTTTTAAAGTCTTGTTCTTTCGCGGGAAGAATGAAGACACCGGGCATAACCTGCAAAGGCGCACCTAAAACCTGACGAAGATTTCCGGGGTTATTTTTATCGTAGTTTGCAAACGAAGCCGGATCGCCCGCGACTACATCAGCTTTCCCGGCCCCCACCTCAACAAAAAGCTCGGGGACTCCGGAACTCTCAGGTAAAGTAACGCGCGTTGCTTTTGGGAACTTTTGGCTAGCGGCCATGCTCGAAAAACTGCCGTCTAAAACCGCAATCTTGATGTCTGGGGCATTTGCGTTTTCACTATGATTGTCAAAACGCACGTCCTCGCTTCGCGCATAGAGATAGGCGGGGAAATAATAGAAAGGGACGGACAGATTAGCTTCACGGGAGCGAGCGGGCAAAGCGTAAAACGGCGCACAGATCATATCGTATTTGTTGAGCGACAAATCGGTTAGCATTTGTCCATAGGAAACCTCGCCGACCCAATCAATTTTGATGCTCAGTTGTTTTGCGATTTCCTCCATCAGATCAGGACCAAGCCCGGTCATTTTACCGGTATTCAAGTCTTTGAGCTCAAACGGAGGTTCGTTGATGTAGCCACAACGGAGAATTCCGGTTTTTTTAATGTGATCAAGCCGTGTCTCCTGAATTGGCGGCTGCCGAATATCTTCGTTTTGTCGTGATTCGCGCGAATAGGTAGCTACGCCAAACGACAACGCTACGCTCACGAATAGAACAAGGACTATTTGCCAAAACTTCATTGGTTGCCTCCATCAGGCGTAGTTTTGCCGCGCATCATGTCGCGCAACGGGAAATAGGGGATCGTTCCGGCACCGGCGGCCTTGTCCACGACGATCTTGTTGGCGTTGCCGAGAACGGCTTCCATCGTTTCCATATAGAGCCGTTTGGAGGTGACATCGCGCGACATGTTGTAAGCCGCGAGGACTTCCTTAAAGCGGTCGGCATCGCCCTTGGCCAAAGCGATCTTTTGATCGCGGTAAGCCATCGCCTGCTGGATAAGCTGCGCCGCTTGCCCCTTGGCTTCGGGAATAACCTTGTTGACGTGCGCCGCCGCCTGATTTTGGAACTGCTCCTGATTCAGACGCGCATTGACGACGTCTTGAAACGCCGCCTTCACCTCGTCGGGCACCGAAACGGTTTGCAGGTTGATTTGCGTGATCACGACTCCGGCGTTGTACTCGTCCATAAGAGTCTGGAGGCGCGCGCGCGACTCTTCGGCGATTTGGCTGCGCCCTTCGGTGAGGGCGAATTGCAGCTTGTTCTGGCCGATGACTTCGCGCATCGCGCTTTCGGCAGCCATCTTGATGGTCTGCTCCGGCGAGCGGATTTCAAACAGATACTTCTTCGGATCGCTCACGCGCCAAAAGACGGTGAACTCGACATTGATGATGTTTTCGTCCTCGGTCAGCATCATGCTTTCCTGCGGCACGTCGCGGGTGTTGTCGCTGGCGCGGCTGGCGCGACGGAACCCGATCTGGATTTCATTCTGCGACGTTACGACCGGCAGCAAAGCTTCCTCGATCGGCGCGGGGAGGTGATAACGCAGCCCCGGCATTTCCGTGCGGTTGTAAGCGCCAAAACGCATGACGATACCAACCTGATCCGTCGCGACCTGATAAAAACCGCTCAGCAGCCAGATCGTCGCCAACGCCGCCAAGGCCAACAAAAAGGCCTGAAAATGCCCCTTGGGCGTGAGCATGCGGAACGACTCTTTCAGCTTTCGCACAAGCGCGTCGATGTCCGGAGGGGTCACATTGTTATTGGGAGGCCCGCCCGCGCCGCCTTTGCGATTCCATGGATTTCCGGAGCCCGGCTGGTTTCCCGATTTGTTGCCGGTCGGCCCCCACGGGCCGTCGTTGTTGTTCCATGACATGCAGAAAACCTCTGGAATCGTGATGAAGCGTGTGGACTGTGGTTGAGGGCGCGAACAAAGTCAATCCAAAGACGCACCATTTGCACCAACATAAGAATGGAAGTCTGGAGGACGGTCGAGAAAGTCTAACCCGCAACAGGATCGCCGTTCAGAGTAATTTTGACATCGGATAGACGATAGCGCCGAACATGCCTGTTTTGGGTTCCTGCTCGGCATAGCCCATCGCCAGATAAAAGCGCCGCGCCGTGCCTGTACTATTGAGCGTACAAGTTTTTGCGCCACGCTCTTTAGCGCGGGATTCCAGCGCCTCGACCATCACTTTGCTAATACCGCGCATGCGCACGGAGGGAAGAACATAGTTCAGCGTTATCTCGCCCGTATCCAAGACACCACCGACAGCAAGAACGTCCTCTTCTTCGGTCACGACCAGCATTTGGCGAGAGGGATCCGCGATCCAGCCTTTCAGCGTCTCCGGTGTCTTGTTGCCGAGCCACGCGCCAAGTATGGCGGGGTCATTCTTGTGATCCCCGATGCACAGGTTGGTGACAGATTGACGCAGAACTTCGCAAATCGCGGCGGCATCTTCCAGTTTGGCATCTCTTATTTCCATAATCTTAACTTACGAGAAACATCGCGTTCTGTACATCAGAAGCTGCTTTCGAAAAGTGCCAGACGGCCTGTAAGCCGGGTTTTGTCGTCGCCTTGCGGCGACGGATGACCATTCATCTGGGACGCCTGTTACCAGACGCCTCGCGCGACCAACCCGAACCGTCCCGTGGAGTGACGGTGCGCCCGTTTGCCCGTAAGGGCACAGCGGCGCGTGCGGTTCCTATGCGGTCTTGCTCCGGGTGGGGTTTGCCATGCCGTCGCTGTTGCCAGCGACGCGGTGCGCTCTTACCGCACCTTTTCACCCTTACCCTTCCGTCGCCGGAGGGGCGGTATTTTCTCTGTGGCACTTTCCCTAGGGTCGCCCCCGCCGGACGTTATCCGGCACCGTTTCTCCTGGAGCCCGGACTTTCCTCCCTACTGTCTTTGTGGACAATACAGCGGTCATCCGGCCATCTGGCGACAGCAAACTAGCATGAAGGATCAGATTGTTACAGTCTTTCGTGGCATCCACGCCACACAACGGCGCAAACGAATCGTCAACACGACTTAAAGCAGAATTATACGCGCCAAAATCGCGGGAAAGTGCTAAAAGGCACTGTCAAAATTCCAATTCCCCTTAAATCATGACTGAGGAGCTATCACAATGAGCCACATGAAAACACTAGCCATGACCGCCGCCACCATCGCCTTGCTGGCTCCCTTCGGTGCGCAAGCCGCAGGCCCGCTTAGCGAAGGTTGGTACGTCGGCGCCGAAGCCATGATGAGCCACCAGACCGACTCCGACAGCGAAGTCGGCGGCGTGACCAACAGCATCGAATTCACAACAGGTTGGGGCGTGGGCGGCAGCGCCGGTTACGCTTGGGGCAACGGCATCCGTACCGAAGGCGAAATCGCCTACCGCCGCAGCAACGTGGACGATGTGACCGGCACAGGGTCAGGCCCGTTCAACAACGGTGAACTCAACAACATCAGCTTTATGGGCAACGCCCTGTATGACTTCGACACGGGAACGCCTTTCACGCCTTACCTCGGCGCGGGCATCGGCGGTTCGATCGTGCATGCGGACGAAATCAGCACCGTGAATACGCGTACGCTCGACGGCGAAAAACTGGCGTTTGCGTATCAGGGCATCGCGGGTGTTTCGGCGGCCTTGGACGACAACTGGTCGGCATCGGTGGACTATCGCTACTTCCGCACCACGGACGCGGACATCAAGACCAACGTGGGTGATAAAGCCAGCACCGGCAACGCTTCGCACAACATCGTCTTTGGGTTGCGTTATCTCTTCGATCAGGAAGAGCCAGCCCCCGCTCCGATGCCGCGTTTGGCGGAAGCCACCCCCGCTCCGGCCCCCGTTCCGCAGCCAGTCGCGCGTCCGGTGGTGGCCCCTGTGGCACAGAGCTATATGGTGTTCTTCGATTTCGACAAATCGAACCTCACACCAGAAGCCAAGCGGATCATCGCTTCGGCGGCCCAAGACTTTAAGGCCGGAAAGTACGTCCGCCTTGTGGTCACGGGTCACACCGACACGATGGGCTCGGTCAAGTACAACCAGAGGCTCTCGGAACGCCGCGCCGCTTCGGTCAAGCAGGAGTTCGCTTACCTCGGCGTCCCGACCGAGCAGATCACGACCGTCGGCGCTGGCAAGTCCAGCCTGCTGGTTCCCACCAACGACCATGTGCGCGAAGCCCAAAACCGTCGCGCCGAGATCGTGCTGAACAAGTAAGACTGTTCAAGCGCTCAAACAGAAACGCCGCCCTGCAAAGGGCGGCGTTTTTTATTCAAGGCACAAATAATTTCCAGCTAACCACGTTCGGCTGAGCGCCCCATATCGCGTCCTACGGCTATCCTACGTCTTGGCATATGCGGAGCCAACGGCGCTTCAGGGCCGACGATGTGTGTCGCCCCTGTAACCATGTCACACCAAGCGACCCTATTGCGCCCGCCTTCTCCGTTTTTAGCAATGTACATGGCCGCATCAACCAATCCGAGAACATTATCAAACGTAGCCGTGGCAGGAGAGTCTAAAATCATCGCGCCAATACTGGCAGTAACTTTAATTTGTTGACCCCCCGGCAATTCGAACGGCCTGTCGTCTATTGCTTTTCGTAGCCTTTCAGCACTTTGGACCAGATCCTTCCTGCCTGAAGCTTCAAAAAGAACAACCATCTCTTCGCCGCCCACGCGGAAATGTGCATCCGAGGAACGGCTAAACTGCTCCCTGATCCTTTCGCCGATCTGACGAAGCACTGCGTCGCCTGCAAGGTGGCCATAGCCGTCATTGACTTGTTTAAAATGATCAATGTCCAACGACAGAATGGCTTGATAAGAATGATCGTCCGTAGCTCGTTTCGCGTCATGGCCTTGCGAAGCATGCGAGAGCAGTATGTCCGCCATATACCCTTCGAGAGCGCGACGGTTTTCTAATTTTGTCAACGGATCGGTAACCGCCTGACGCGCATAGAGTCTTGCCTGTTCCGTCATCAGGTCTGAGAACGTCAAACTATCCTCGAATAAACCATCACGATCTTCGGGAAGGGCCACCACAGCCACAACGCGCACGCCATGAGAGTAAACCCTCATGTGTTTTATCTCGTCTGAACTGGACAGCCGACGCGGTTGCCCTACGTTTCGCCGCCAGTCATCTATTACATGCAGGCTGTTGCGAAACAGTTCATCTTGAACGAGCTCAAAGGACAGTGTTGTCGCAAGATTCTGGTGACCTTCATCCTTGCCGCCAAGCACACTGGGGGCCGTCGGAGGGATCAGATCAAAGACAACAACAGTCCTCCCTCCGCCATCCAGATCAGCGAGGAGGTTAGGCACATTTGCCGTTGGAGCCAACAATAGTTCTTCCAAACAGTGTTTAGGGATTATGGCCCCCTCAACAATGTTATTTATTGGTTTACCCTGTTCCATCATGCCCTACCGATACACTAGAGAATTAATCACCAGACCAATACAATCGCCTTGATATACGTCAAAAAGGCTTCTGTTATGTAATATCATACCGTCACAGAAAGGTCATCGCCTTGCTTTGCTTTCTGTGACTTTTTTTGATGTGTTAACCCAAAAAGCAGGCCGTTCATTCTCAGCTTTTGGCAAGAAGACGGGGCAGGTAGCAGGCCTAACAGCATGGCCCGGCCTTATCTTTACCACAACAGCAACCACGACGGCGGCTCGGCATCATTCTTAGCAAGACATCGTCGTGGTTTATAAAGTGATGCTTCAATGCCGCGCCGATATGAAGCGCGAGAAGACCGACTAACAATGCGGCCATCATCTCATGCGTTTCTTTAAACATATGACCAAGCTCAGACTTGTTGGCGAGGTCGGGGATAACGGGAAGATTGGGCAGAGGAATAAATCCGAAAAGCAAGGTCGGAAACGACATGGATGAAACCATGGCCCAGCCTGTAAGAGGAAGAAGCACAAGCAACACATAAAACCCGAAATGAACCAACTTCGCCGCCCATTTTTCCCAAGTACGCATGCTGTCCGGCAGCGCAAGCGCCGGTTTTGCCAAACGCCACATCACACGAAACAAGGTCAACGCTAATATGGCAATACCGATAGACTTGTGCCACTGGTAAGCATCGAGCTTAGCGGGACCGTCTTCAAGGTCTCCCATCGTCCACCCCAACGCCAACAGAACCAAAATCGCCGCTGCGGTAACCCAATGCAACGTCTTTGAAACGCTGTCGTAGGTCGTCTGACTCGATTTCATCATATCCCTCGTAACGTAAGCTTCGCGAAGCGGAGAAATCTACAAACAACCGCCACCACATCCTTCGGTAGTATAGCATTACCAGCATACAAATTCACGCCCTAGTATCATCGCAGGAGAGCAACCTGCTGAAATACAAGCACAAGCCCGTGGGTCATATTTCACACAGGAGCAGGTTACGGCGTTTTGCCCTTAATGCTTTGTGTGCGCTTCGGCTGAGGCACATGGGGTTCCCGTGCCTTTTTCGTATCCGGTTTAACCGCCTCATACTGCCATGCATCGCTTGCGACAATCGCCGCAACGCACCCTCGCGCTTCGAGCATAAGACTCTGCTGTGGCTTAGTGGGGTTAATTCCCATTAAAAAACCCGCGTAATTTCCGATTTCTAGCTTAAGGGCATCTACAAAACCAGGATCGCGTAGAAGCGGAGCGAAGGCGGCATACAAATCAAGGTGATGGTTCAAGAACTCCCTCGGGCCGTAAAAAGTTCTCATAAGCAACCTGATCTTTGGAGGATACAACATATTAATTGGCCTATAATCACAGGACCCACGATCATTACGCGATAGGGATAAGCTTTGACCTTGGACATCATAGATAGCGGGATCTGCTGGTTCAGCCCACCCCATATACATCCCAAGGCCGTCGGGAACAGGAATAACCACCCGCGTGCGATTTTGCTTACGACGCTCCATCTCATTTTGAACAGCACGGCCTATCAACAACGAAAGTCCTATTGTGGTCTCAAAGGAATCCGCTCCATAGGTTAAACACACGGAAGACCTGGCAACCTGTCGTAATTCGATATGTTCCGCACGTAAAGAAAGCGGCAAAGTACGCGCCACTTCAATCGCGCTCCTATTACGCACCGAAAACATTTTTGTTGCCGGAGCCAAAACATAATAACTGTGCGCCACGCCCGCGTGATCCACATCCGTAAATTGACGCACCGACATATAAATAAGTTCTGAAACAATATGCCTATCAATAAGTTTTGCCTGATGATCGCACTCAAGCCGCGATGTCACACTTGTTGTCGAGGCGTGCAACTCTTGTAAAATGTCATAAACCTGCCTAAAATGAGTATCTCCAAAATCGCGCTTGGCCAGAACACTAAAAATCTTGCCCAATTGCGGCATTAAATTAGTACCGTTAAACGCTTTTATTTGGTCAATAATCATCTGTTCTCGTGCATAGTACCGGACTCATTTTTGAACACCCTGTAATATCAGCATGTTAGGTTGTCTTTTGGGGGCTGAGGGGGCGGTAAAGAATATTTTTTGGGCTTCGTTTTCTGCTCCGGCGAGGAGCCTTGCGAGAGTTTCGAGGC
>CAIXHP010000055.1 GCA_903919315.1 uncultured Pseudomonadota bacterium
AAGCGTTCGCCGACGCTACGCTCGACTTCTTAACCAAAACATTCCCCGAAAAGGCTCGCTTGTGGATCGACAGACTCTCCGATAACTTTACCCCTGTCCAATCCCCTCTTTTGCCAACTCTTCAGGTGTGAGGGGGATAGTACTCTAGATCAAACATGTTAAGCCTCGAACAGGGAGAAAGACAATGGCGCGCAGGAAAATTGCTTTGGTTGGGGCCGGTCAAATCGGCGGTACGCTGGCGCTGTTGGCGGGTCAGAAAGAACTGGGCGATGTCGTTCTGGTCGATATTGCCGAAGGCATCCCCGAAGGCAAGGCGCTCGACATCTATCAAACCGCCCCGGTCGAAGGCTTTGGCGGCGCGTTTTCCGGCAGCACGGACTACAGCGCCATCGCGGGCGCGGATGTCGTGATCGTGACAGCGGGCATTCCGCGCAAACCCGGCATGAGCCGCGACGATCTGATCGGCATCAACACCGGCATCATCCGCGCCGCCGGTGAGAACATCAAAAAGCACGCGCCCAACGCCTTTGTCATCGTCATCACCAACCCGTTGGACGTGATGGTGTGGGTGATGCAGCAAGTGACGGGCTTTCCGACCCATCGCGTCGTAGGCATGGCGGGCGTTTTGGACAGCTCGCGCTTTCGCACCTTCCTCGCGATGGAGTTCAACGTCGCGGTCGAAGACGTGTATGCCTGCGTCCTCGGCGGTCACGGCGACAGCATGGTTCCGATGGTGCGTTATTCCACCGTGGCGGGTATTCCGCTGCCCGACCTCGTCAAGATGGGCTGGACAACGCAGGAACGCCTCGACGCGATTGTCCAACGCACGCGCGACGGCGGCGCGGAAATCGTCAAGCTTTTGAAAACCGGCTCGGCCTTCTACGCTCCGGCGGCCTCGGCGATCAAGATGGCGGAAAGCTACCTCAAGGACAAAAAGCGCATCCTGCCCTGCGCGGCCTATCTCTCCGGCCAATACGGCGTGAAAGACCTTTACGTCGGCGTACCGGTCGTCCTCGGCGCGGGTGGGGTGGAAAAGATCGTCGAAATGCAGCTGACGCCTGATGAGAAGGCCATGTTCGATGCCTCGGTCAAAGCCGTGCGCGACCTGATGGACGTGACCCGGCCTCTGCTGACAAAGACGGCCTAAGCTTGCTGTCGGAGCTAGCCCCGCTCGGCGACCGCACCGGCATCACGGATCTCGGCTGCAAAGCCCCCGCCTATCTGGAGGCCTTGCCCGCCGTGGCCGCCGTTGTCACGCTGTTCCTGTTGATGATCGCCTTGGGCGGACTCGTCGGTGGGCGGCAACGCTGGAAACCGGCTGATCTGCTCAGCGGGTGGAGCCTGCTGACCGTCATTTTCACGCTGTGCGGCATCCACGCGCTCCTGCCGCTGTCCTACGCGGCGGCGCTGCTTGGCGCGTTGGCTGTTGCGGTCGCTGCACGATCGCTGCTTCGGCGCGAAGCGCCTGTTCCGCTCTGGCTTCTGATCGCCATCGGTTTGCAATTCTGGATTCTGGCCTTAATCAACCTTGCCGGTCTAACCGGCTGGGATGATTTCGCGCATTGGTCGCTGAACGCGTTGTACCTATGGCGGCACGACAGCTTGCCGCAAACCTTCCTTGCGGAATCCTACGCGCGTTTCCCCGGCTATCCCTACGCCATGCCCTATCTGGGTTACAGCGTCTCGCTTCTGACCGGCTCTTTTGTCACGCAGGGCGGCGCGATGGCTGCGTGGTTGTTGCTGACAGGTTTCGCCTTCGCTCTTAGCGAAATTCCGCCAGAGCCGCGCAGCGCGACAAGCCGTTGGACAAAAGGAGCATGGCTAGCGCTAGCCATGCTGATGGTGACAGTGCTGAACCCCGGCTTTAACGCCAGCTTCACCATCACCAGCGGCTCAGACCTGCCAACCGCCTTTGTCGTTGGCATGACGGGCCTGTTGCTCATGCGGCTTCACATGGCCTTGAGCCAACGGAACGCCGCCGAAGCGCATGCCCTCGCTTTCCAGCTCGCCGCCGCCGCCATCGTCCTGGTCATGCTGCGACAAATGAATGTCGTCTTGCTGGCCCTGCTTGCCGGTGGTTTTTTGGTCATGGCGCGGAAAGACGGCGTTTGGCGCAAAGCCATGATCGTTCTGTGCCTCGCCCTGCTTCCAGCTCTACTCCTGCGCTTCGTATGGCAGGATTACGTCACGCACACCTTGCCGGACGGCGGATTCGGCGTTCTGCCCTTTGCGGATTGGCGCTGGGAAAAACTGCCGGTGGTGCTGAACGCCGCCTTCCACGAGATGCTGAAAAAGTCCGGCCTGTTCGCGCTGCTGATCGTCACCGCCGCCTATGGCCTGCGGAATGCGTTACGCTCGTCCAGCCCCGCCCGCGTGTTCGCCTTCATGACCGCTACGGCATTTTTGGGCTACATAGGGTTCCTATTGCTGTCCTACATTGCCGCCAGCACGTTTCTGGAGCATGAAATCAACCGCGCTGCGTCGTTTTACCGTTACAGCACGCATCTCAGCCTGCTGGGTGTCGCGGCCCTGTGGTTGGGCCTGCGGCCATGGCTCGAACAAAAGCTGAAATCCCAGTATCACGCCGGATTCGCCTTGGCGTGTCTCGCCGTCTTGCCGCTTGTCTCTCTCATCAAGCCCGCCGTGCTGGTGCCACAGAGCCGCCCGCAGTTGTGCGCCTCACGCGCACTGGGGCAAAGCCTCGCGCGTTCGCTGCCGCCCCAGAGCGGCCTTCTCGCGCTTGATCCCAACGGCAACGGGTTCCAGCCCTATATCATCAACTACGAACTTGCGCTCGACGACGCGCGGCAGAGCAGCCAGTCGCACGTCGTCGCCGCCTTTGACAACACGACGCGAGAGCCGTTGGAATCCTTCCTCACCAGCCTCGCGAGCCGCGCCAAGATCGACGCCGTCGCCATCGAACCGCCCGTCACCGACGCGAAGAGCGCCATGATCCGTGCTTATTTCGGCCTGCAGGACATCAAGCCCGGCACGCTTCTGCTCCGCGATGGCTCCATCTGGAAGCCTGTTTCAGAGCCGTGAATCAGACCGGCTTTGGCGGCGCTTTCGGCTTCCACTGCAGCGCGCGCTTTTCGACCAGATGCCACGACAGAACTGCGAGCGCCAAAGTGATCGCGGCGCTCCACGCCAGAAACGCCAGAAATCCAAGCGACGGGAACAACCGCATAAGACACTGTTCGACCAAAAACGCCCAAAGATAGAACCCATAGGAATAATCGCCCGTCCGGCTAAAATCTGCCTTCAGGCGCAAAGCCACGAACATCACGAAGAACGGAACCGCAAGCGGCACAAGATATTTAAAAGCCACGGTGCCGAAACTCAGCGCCAACAGCGCCGCGAACGCTGCGACCAGCCAACCGCTCCGCGCAAACCCCATCTCCCGCCGCGCCAGCATCGCGCCGCCGAAAAAAGGAATGGCGTTAGCGAAAACCAGCGTCGCTTGCCGGAACAACGGCGCGTCGCGGAACGTATCCACCTGATAGAAACCGACCAAGGCCAAAAGGCTCAGCGCCGTCGCCGCGAACGCCGAACCCCGCAACCGCCAAACGCCGCACCATCCCACAAACGCGACGATCAGATAAAAGCTGAACTCCAGCCGCAACGTCCACAACGACCCGTTCACGGCCTCAGGATAAGGATTGTCGGCAAACACGCCCGGCAAATGATGTTGCACCGGATACATAAAAACGTTCAGCAGATAGCGCCACGAACGGGGATCGCGAAAATAGTCGGCCACCGTAAGCGTCGTCAGCCATGGCCCGACCAGCAGAAATGTGATCAAGGACAGACAAGCCAACCCCGGCACGATCCGCAACGCCCGCCGCAGGAGAAAGCGCCCCACGTCGGGATCGCGCTGCCAGCTGAAACTCACCAAATAGCCGCTGATGGCAAAAAAGATGGCGACCGCGATACTGCCGAAACTCAGACCTTCGGTGACACGCAGGATAGGCTCCTGCTCCACAATCCCGCGCAGCGGATAGGCGTGGCTGAACAAAACCATAAGCGCAGCCAAAAGCCGCAGCCCATCGAAACTGTTGGCATGGCGCGCGGAGGCTTCGGGCAATGGCGGCAACGACGCGCTCACGTCAACGCCCCTGCGAAGGAGCGGGCGCATCCGGTTTAGGAGCTTCCGGCACAGCGACCGATTTCTCATCAAGATCGTCGCCGCTAAAGAACAGATTGCGCAGGAAACCGGGTGTCAGCAGCGAAACAGGATTCACCGAAATGTTCGGATCGGCCAGCGATCCCTTGACCGAGTACGACACCGCGATCACGCCCTGCCCTTCGCCGCCGGTGATGACATCCCCCAACAGAGGAATGACGTTGATGATGCTGTTAAAAAAGCTAAACGGCACCAGCGTGCCCCACAGATTGGCCGCGCCGGTATCGAGGTTCACGCGCCCGTCGATATTGATGCCAAACACCGAACCGGCCGCGCGAACGCCGTTCAGATCGACCTCGTCCCCGTACCAGCGGAACGAGCCGCGCAAATGATCAAAGCTGGACTCGCCCGTGATCAAGTCGGCGAATCCAAAAGGCGAAGCCGCGTTCAGCAACCGCGCCAAAGCGGGCAGCCCCATGACCGCAAAAGAACCGACCTTCGCCTTGCCGGAAATCACGCGTGGTTCTTCCGCGCTGCTCTCGCCCAGGATCTCCAGCGTACCGCCCTTCACCGAATCGGTGAATCCCATGCCCTTTAGCGCCTTGCCAAAATCGTCGCATGTAATGCTAAACACGCGTCGACCGTTTTGAGGAGCCAGCGTGATATCAAGCTGATGGTCGCCGTCCGCCAAACCATGCAAGTCGATCTCGCTCCACCCCAAAGGATCGCGGCGCGCGCGCCCCTGCGCGTTGGCGATAAACCCGTTTTCGCTGGTGTAGAGCTTATCGAGCTTGAGCGCATAATCCTTCGGACGCGGATCCGTCCGCGCCGGTTCCTTGCCGCCCTTCAGACCACTGACATCAAAGGCCTCGCCCTCGACCGAAAACCGAAGAAAACCGTTATCGCCCAACGCCTGCGCAAAGTGCAAACTGGCATCCGTGCGTCCGACCCGCAGAGGGCTGAGATCGACAGACAGCAGCCGCATCGTGTCGCCATCAAGCGTCGCAACCCCCTTCGCCCGAATATCTGGCCCTTGTAAATCCAGCTTTTTAACCTGAAGATTTTTTCCGAGCGGCATATCGGCGGCAAAAGTCAACGTCGCGGGCGAGCCGACGGGCTTCGTCCAATTCAGCTCATCGATCCGCAGCGCGGCCTGACGAAAATTCACGTCGCCCGCAAACTGCGAAAAGCCTTTGCGCGGCTGGACATAGTTCAGTGTCAGGGCCGACGTTCCCTTCATCGGGCTGAGCATATCCACGCCTAGCAAGCCCCATTGCTCGCCCGTCAAGTTTCCGGTCACGGTCGCCTGATAGCGCGGCTTGTTGGCTTCGTCCGCGAAACGGCCCGCGAAATTCACCTGCATCGGCACTTTGTTCAAAGCCGCCGGGCCGGTCACGGTAAAGCCGTTGACATCAAGGTTAAGTTCCAAGCGGCCCTGCTCAATCGCCACACCGGGGATCAGGTTTTTCGAGCCAAAGTCGAAAATCTGCGCCTTCGCCGTGATGCCAATCTCGTCCATTTTCAGATCGGCCAGCAAGGGAAAGCGCAACTCGACATTCCCCTCAACTCGTCCGTCAACATCGTCCGCCTTCAACCCCACGGCCTTGGCATAGCCGAGCGGCGGCGAGTCGATCAACGTCACGACATCCCGCGCCGGGCCGATCAAATTCACCGGAATAACGATGTTCTGCAATTCCTTCTCGAAATCCGTGATCTGGATCGTCGAAGGCAGCAGCTTGAGCGGCCCGACCCCGCCGCCGGTCACCTTCACGTCCATATGCCTGAGATCGAACGTCGCCTCGGCCCCCATGCCCTCAATCGCAGGCATGCCGGTCAGATAGTTGAGCCGTGCGCCGGTCGCCTGAATCTTGCCCTCGCCCGATTCAAGAAACGCGTTGGCCAGATCGTTCCAAGCGAATTTGCCGCGCAAGGTCAGTTCGCCTTGAGGGAATGATCCATGCGTCATGCTCTCGGCGATCCAAGCGCGGGCATTCGGGATAATCGTCTTGGGCCACACCGCGCCGAACCGATCCATCGGCAAGTCCGTGAGCTTAATCCCGACCGTAAAAGCCATGTCATAGCCCTTGGCCGCATCCTCCGCCGACGGCGTAACCCCCTCCATCTTGATCGCCAGCTTCGGCCCGTCCAGATCCAGCTCGGCGGCGGGAACATCCAACCGGTTCGTTGCGCGGTCATAGCTGGCGGCAAGCGTAAGCTTTTTGACAGTACGCGGCGCGTCCCAAAGCGCGGAATCCACCAAACGGCCTTCGCCGCCTTCCAACCGCAAAGAGGCCGTCTCAATGTCCAACGTCTTGTTCGCCGTAAAAGACAACTCGCCCGTCAGCGGCAAATCCAGCATGGCCGCCGCGCTCAACTTGGGGTGACGACCGGCGAGAAAAGACGGGTTGATGTCGCTGAAGCGAACCGTCACGCTATGCCGCCCGTCGCGTTCATAGGCGTAATGCGCCTGCGCCACGGTGACATGGTCGCCCTGCGTAACCTCGACCTGCATATTTCCGGTCAACCGCCGCGAGTCGTGGTGCATCGAGATTTCCGGCAAACCGACCGTCCAGTCCTGCCCCGTGGCTTCGTCATGGATCGACAGAATCGCTCGCGTGATCAGAAGGTCATGCAGCAAACCTTCGCGCGTAACCTCGCGCACGAATTGTTGTGCGAATTCCCGCACCGATTGCAAATCAGCCTCGCCCTGCGCGGACTCGGATGCCACCGAAGCCACGCGCCCAAAGGCCAAAGTGCCGTCGGCGCGGCGCACAAACCACAGTTGCGGATGCTCAATGCCAAGATCGGCGGGTATCAACCGCCCCCGCAACAACCCCAAGACGCTCAGCTTGACCTTCATCGACGGAAAAGTTGCAACGATATTGTCGGATGGATCGCGCAACGTCACCTGTTCGCCCCGCAAGGCGATGGAATGGTCGGCGTTGTCCCAAATAATTAACGTCTGATCGATCTTCACCCGCGTATCGGGCACCAGATGGTTTAAGGCCGCTTCGATTGTAGGGGTTAAGAAGGTCGAGGTCATCGGCTTTGATGCCACCCACCAGACCAACAACAGAAACGCCACCACCAGCACCGCGACAAGCGCGGCGATCCCCTCAACGATTTTTTTGAGCGTTCGTCTCATAGGCCGGAAGATAAAGCCCCCAACGCCCCCTGTCATGCGAAATGCGGCGCAAGAACGGGGGGTGGAAAGAAGACCGAAAGCGTGCTTTAATTGCCACGCTGTGTGATTTTCAACAAACCCTTTTGCCATGGAGTCGGCCATGCCTCCGTCAGCCTCCACGAACAAGTCCGCCGATGGCGGGCCGAAAGTCGGCGACAAAGCGCCCGCCTTCAAGCTCCCCGCCACCGATGGCGGCGAGGTCAGTCTCGCCGGAATGAAAGGCAAAGTCTTCGTCCTGTATTTCTACCCCAAGGACGATACGCCCGGCTGCACCGCCGAAGCCTGCGGATTCCGCGACGCTGTACCGCAGTTCGGCAAACTCGGCGTGACCGTGATCGGCATCTCAAAAGACAGTCTCGCCCAGCACGAAAAGTTCAAACAGAAATACGACCTTACCTTTCCGCTAGCCTCCGACGAGGACGGCACAGTGTGCGAAGCCTATGGCGTGTGGGTCGAAAAAAGCATGTATGGCCGCAAATACATGGGCATCGACCGCTCCACCTTCCTCATCGATGCCAAAGGCGTGATCCGCGCCGTGTGGCGCAAGGTCAGCGTGACGGGACATGTGGACGCTGTGAAGAAGGCGATCCAAGAACTGTGACCATCCTCGCCGCTTCGCCTGCCGCCATTGCCCAAGCCGCCGCGTTGCTACGCGAAGGCAAGCTGGTCGCGTTTCCGACCGAGACAGTCTATGGCCTCGGCGCGGACGCGACAAACGACCGTGCCGTCGCCGCGATCTACGCCGCCAAGGGCCGCCCCCAGTTCAACCCGTTGATCGCGCATGTGGCCGAAGCCCGCGATCTGGATGATCTGATCGTATGGAACGACGCAGCGCGGTTGCTGGCGGAACACTTCTGGCCCGGTCCGTTGACGCTGGTGCTCCCGCGCCGCGCGGACAGCCCCGTGGCACTGCTGGCCAGCGCGGGACTGGACACGCTCGCGGTGCGGATTCCGGCGCATCCCGTGGCGCTAGAGCTGCTGCGCGCCACAGGCCGCCCCGTCGTCGCCCCCAGCGCCAACGCCTCAGGCAAACTCAGCCCTACGACGCCCGCGCATGTGGCGGAATCGCTGAGTGACAATGTTGAACTCATTCTGGCGGGCGGGAAATGCGCGGTGGGCGTGGAATCCACCGTCCTCGACCTCACCACGCCCCGCCCCACGATCCTCCGTCCCGGAGCCATCACGCGCGAGATGCTGGAACGCCAACTGAGCCGCGTGTTCGAAGCGACGCACGACGATGCCAGCCCCAAAAGCCCCGGCATGATGGCCAGCCACTACGCCCCCCACCTGCCGCTCCGGCTGGAAGCAACGACCGTCGCGCCGGATGAGGCGCTTTTGGCCTTTGGCCCTGATGTTTTTGTGAAGGGAGGCGCAACCCGCCTCAACCTCAGCCCCACAGGCGACCTGACCGAAGCGGCCTCCAACCTCTTCGCCATGCTGCGCCAGCTCGACCAACTGCATTTCAACGGCATCGCCGTCATGCCCATCCCGGCCCTTGGTCTGGGCATCGCCATCAACGACCGTCTGCAAAGAGCCGCCGCCCCACGCGACGCTGTCTGATACAGCCGCTTCACGTCCCCGATGTTCCCGTAAGGGCGGCTTTAAGCCGCCAAGTCCATCAGCGCGATGGACGACTTCTTCTTTTGCTCGTCATCGGACTTGTAGCCGCCGCTTGATGACAGAGCGCTCAAATCGCCCATATCCATCTGGGCCAGCACCATCGCGGCAAAAGGCGAAGACATTGAGCTGTCCGGCGTGAAGGGAGCCGCGAACGAGGATGGCGTACCGGATAAAACACCAGCCGCCGAACGCGAGAAAGGAAGAACGGACGCAACCGACAGGCTCGCGGCGGGCCGTGCGGTCGTGGCCTCGGCCATAACCGCTCCCTTGGCATCCGGAGCCTCGTCGAATTTTTGCGCAAAGCGTTGATAAATCTGCGAAAGACTGCGGGCCTTGCCGGATTTGTCATAGAACACCCCGTGATTGGCCGCCGCCGCCTCAGGCAAAACCTCGGCCGCCTTGGCATTGGGGTTCGTCCGCATGGTGTTCAGAAATTCCGAAGCGCCGCCCGCCCCCAGAAAATGCGCCAGATAAAGCTCGGTCGAGCCGATGGGGCCGCCGACTTCGGCTTTGAGCGCGGTCTTGTTTTCGTTGGTCAATTCAGCGGCCATCCCGGCAGAAGCCGCCGGATTCTTGCGCAGGTCGAGAATAGCCTTCCGTGCCGAAGGGTCTTTCACCCGCGCCACGCCGTCCGCGCCAATGGAAATCCGTTCCGCCGCCGCTCCAAGACCGTACTTCGCGCCATAGGTCTTGACCGTCCGCAACCACGTCTGTTCGACGAATTGAAACAAGCCGGTAGCGCTGCTGGTCGCCGAAGTGGCGGCAGGGTTCAAACTGCTCTCTTGGGAAGCTTTGTTCATCAGATAGGCAAAATCTACCCCTGTGCTGGCGCTGGCCAATTTAATAGCCTGCGTCACGCCCATGGCCTTGTCAGCCAATCCTTTCGCGGCGTTGAGATTGCTAATGGCTTCGATCACATGAGCTTCCTTTTTCGATCAGGCGCTACCCTATGCGTGATATAAAGCAAGAGGCATGCCAACCCCGCGTTTAGTCTTTTTTAAGACTATCCAGCGATGGTGGAGCGAAATCAGCTCATGGTGGAAAAATGCTCACATACAACGCGCCCCTGTCCGACATCCGTTTCGTCCTCACCCACCTGATCGGGATGGAGAAGCTCGCAGCCCTCCCCGGCTATGATTCGATCAACGATGAGTTGGCCTTCGCCGTCCTCGACGAAGCCGCAAGACTGGCCAGAGAAGTCTTCGCGCCGCTGAACCAAACCGGCGACAAACAAGGCGCGCGATTCTTCAACAACGTCGTGACCACGCCGACGGGCTTTAAGGAAGCCTACCGGGCGCATGTGGACGGCGGCTGGAACGGCCTCGCCATCGAAAGCGAACTGGGCGGCCAAGGCCTGCCGTGGACAATCGCCATGACGGTGCAAGAGCTGTGGCAGTCCGCCAACATGGCGCTGGCGCTCTGCACCCTGCTCAATCAAGGCGCGATTGAGTTGCTGGCCGCGCACGGCAGCGAAGCGCTCAAGACGAAATACCTGCCCAAGATGGTCACCGGCGATTGGACGGGCACCATGAACATCACGGAACCGCAAGCCGGTTCCGATGTCGGCGCGGTGCGCTGCAAGGCCGAACGCGCGGGCGATCATTTCCTCATCACGGGCCAAAAGATCTTCATCAGCTATGGCGACCACGACATGGCTGACAACATCATCCATTTCGTCCTCGCCCGTCTGCCCGACGCGCCGGAAGGCACGCGCGGCCTGTCGCTCTTCCTTGTGCCGAAACTTATGGTCAAGGACGACGGCAGCTTGGGTGAACCCAACGACGTGCGCGTGGTGTCCATCGAACACAAACTGGGGCAACACGCGGGCCCGACCTGCATCATGGCCTTTGGCGACAAAGAAGGCGCCATCGGCTATCTCGTCGGCGAAGAAAACGGCGGCATCGCGGGCATGTTCACGATGATGAACAACGCCCGCATCGGTGTCGGCGTTCAAGGCCTCGCGCTGATGGAACGCTCCTACCAACTGGCGCGGAACTACGCCAAGATGCGCGTGCAAAGCCGCGATGTCGCCAAGCCCAAGGAACCGCCCGTCCTCATCATCAAGCACCCCGACGTGCGGCGTATGCTGATGACGATGCGGTCGCAAACCGAAGCGGCGCGCGCCTTGGCGCTGATGTGCGCCTTCGCCATCGACACGAGCAAGCGCGAAACGGACGCAGCGCAAAAGAGAGCGGCCACCGAGCGCGTTGACCTGCTCACCCCCGTCATCAAGGCGTGGTTCACGGATCTCAGCAACGAAGTGGCCTCTCTGGGCGTTCAAGTGTTCGGCGGCATGGGCTATGTCGAGGAAAGCGGCGCGGCGCAACACATGCGCGACGCGCGCGTCCTGTCGATCTACGAAGGGGCCAACGGCATCCACGCCAACGACCTCGTCTTCCGCAAGCTGGCGCGGGACAACGGCACGGCCTTCCGCGTCATGATCGCCGAAGTCGATGCCTTCCTCGCGGAGCTCAAGAAACAGTCCGGCGAAGCCTTCGCCTCGATGTACAAAAACCTGTCCCTGTCGCTGGTTAAGCTGCTGGAAACCGGGATCTGGATCATCCAGCAAGCCAAGGCCGATCCGTCAAAGGCGGCGGCCGGAGCCGCGCCGTTCCTGCGCCTGACGGGCAACACGCTCGGCGGCTTCTATCTGATCCAGTCCGCCTATCTGGCGCAAAAAGACCTGACGGCGGGCACAGGCGACGCGAATTATCTCACGGCAAAAATCGCCACCGCCCGCTTCTACGCCGAACACATCCTGCCCCAAAACATCGGCTTGTCGGCCACAGTTGTAGAAGGCTCCACCGCCACGCTGGGCATGCCGGAAACCGCGTTCTAACCTACGAACCTTCATGCGCGGCCTCTCCGCAAAGAGAGGCCGCGTGAAGGCCGATGTAGGCCTGAAGACAAACAAAATGCCGTCATGCCCGCGAAGGCGGGCATCCCGTTTGTTTTCTCGCTATTTGAACACAGAAGGACGAACGCGCCGCTCAGAGCCGCGCGTTAAGCGCCCAACGCTTCCAGCTTGGCCTGAACGATCACCAGCTTGGCTTCCGAATCCGCACGACCGCCAAAGGCAGGATCAGCCAAATCGTCCCTGAGCGCCTTGGCTTCGTCCGAAAGCTGGGCGCGATCAAGTTTCGCAACCGGCACGGCATCTTCAGCCAAAAGCGTGCAGCGTTCGTTCGTCACCTCGGCAAAGCCTCCGGCGACGAAAAAGTGGTCGGACACGGTGTGGTCATCCGCCTCATACACCTCAATCACGCCGGGGCGCAGAGTCGTGATTATCGGCGTGTGGCCCGCCATCACGCCATAATCTCCCTCGCTGCCCGGCACCGTAACCATGGTCACGTCTTTGTTCAGCAGAAGCTTTTCAGGGGAGACGAGTTCAAGCGAAAATTTTTTCATAAAGTCGGTCCCCTGCGAAGCTGTAAAGATGTTTTCCACCGGGCCGCCGCGTGTTCGGCAACACGCCTGCACAACGTCATAGGCCCCTCAGGCAAGCGCACATTCCTCAGGGAAAACCGGCATTGATTGAGGCTGTACTGTCCGCGATCAAGAAAAGGCGTACAGGGCAAACCCTTTCGGCTCGCTACAAATGAGGCAAAGTGCGGCATGCCAAACCCGGCGATCGCCTTAGGCGAAAGAAGTGATCGCATCGCGAATTTCCAAGCTAGGCGTCTTGGGATTCGAGCAAAGTGCATATCGAAAGCAAGAGCGTTTTCGGCGCCAGCGCGCAACCTCGTTCTTAAAAAAATCTTCGGGCTGCTCCAAACAGCGTAGGCAAAAGGAACCGACTCCTCATTCCCAACGCGCCGCGCTACCCTCCAACGGAAAAACGCCGTCCGCGCTTGAACCTCCGCAAACTGTCGATACGCGTGGACAACATCCGAAGGTCTAAGCGGTCGCCTCATCAGGCCGCCTCAGCCATCTTTTGCGCCTTTGCCACGGCTTCCTCGATGGTGCCGACCATGTAGAAGGCGGATTCGGGCAATTGGTCATAGTCGCCGTTGACGATGCCCTTAAAGCCGCGAATGGTGTCTTCGATCTTGACGAACACGCCGGGGCTGCCGGTGAAGACTTCCGCGACATGGAAGGGCTGCGACAAAAAGCGTTGGATCTTGCGCGCGCGGGTGACGATCAGCCTGTCCTCTTCCGACAATTCGTCCATGCCGAGAATGGCGATGATGTCTTGCAGTGATTTATAGGTCTGCAAAACCTTCTGCACCGAACGCGCGACTTCGTAATGTTCCTCGCCGACAATGTGCGGATCGAGAATGCGACTGGTGCTGTCCAACGGATCGACGGCGGGATAGATGCCGAGTTCCGCAATTTGGCGCGACAAAACGGTGGTGGCATCCAAATGCGCAAAGGATGTCGCCGGAGCCGGATCGGTCAAATCGTCCGCCGGAACGTAAATCGCCTGCACCGAAGTGATGGAACCCTTCTTCGTCGTCGTGATGCGTTCCTGCAACGCGCCCATGTCGGTCGCCAGCGTAGGCTGATAGCCCACCGCCGAAGGAATACGGCCCAACAGCGCCGAAACTTCGGAACCCGCCTGCGTAAAGCGGAAAATGTTGTCGACAAAGAACAGAACGTCCTGCCCTTCCTCGTCGCGGAAATATTCGGCCAAGGTCAAGCCCGTGAGCGCCACGCGCGAACGCGCCCCGGGCGGTTCGTTCATCTGGCCATAGACCAGCGCGGCTTTTGAACCCGGCCCATCGGCCTTGATCACGCCCGAGTCCATCATTTCGTGATAAAGATCGTTGCCTTCACGCGTACGCTCGCCCACGCCCGCGAACACGGAATAACCGCCGTGCGCCTTGGCAACGTTGTTGATGAGTTCCATGATGAGAACCGTCTTGCCGACGCCCGCGCCGCCAAACAAACCAATTTTACCGCCGCGCGAATAAGGCGCGAGCAGATCGACCACCTTGATGCCGGTGACGAGAACTTGCTGATCCGTCGACTGCTCGGAAAACTCCGGCGCTTCGCGGTGAATGGGGAGCATTTTCTTCGTCACGACCGGGCCGCGGTCGTCCACCGGCTCGCCCACCACGTTCATGATGCGGCCCAAAGTCTCCGGCCCCACGGGAACCATGATCGGGCTGCCCGTATCGGTGACCTTTTGGCCGCGCACCATGCCGTCCGTGGTGTCCATGGCGATGGCGCGAACGGTGTTCTCACCCAAATGCTGCGCGACCTCCAAAACAAGGCGACGGCCTTCGTTTTCCGTATGAAGCGCATTCAGGATCGCGGGCAGAGCCCCATCGAACTGAACGTCAACGACAGCGCCGGTAACCTGAGTGATGCGGCCTTGGCTGGTGGTTTGCATAGGTGGTCCCTTTTTTTGAACAGAAACGATTGGAGCGCTACGAGTGTCACGGGAAATTAACGGGTGGCGTGAGCGTGAGATTGAACCTAAGGATTGCCAACTGCAAATCACGAGGATACTTAGGATGCCAATCGACCTCTTCCATCGATCGGTACTTATCGACACCCTTCAGCGGCTCCCCGCTCGCGAGCCCCTTCAGCGCTCCACGAGCGAATATCTCGCACATCGCACGACTTCTTTCCTCTTCTCCATGCGTGAGCGTCCTTCTCTGGTGCATAAAGTCGGCAATAAACTGTACCCTGTCTTCGGAAACGCCCACGACTAAACCGCCTCCGCCCCGGAAATGATTTCGATGAGTTCTTTCGTAATATAGGCTTGGCGGCTGCGGTTGTAGTTCAGCGTCAGTTTGTTGATCATATCGCCCGCATTGCGTGTGGCGTTGTCCATTGCGCTCATCCGCGCGCCCTGTTCGCCCGCCGCGCTTTCCAGCAAAGCCGTGTAAATCTGGATAGCCAGATTACGCGGCAAAATTTGGGCAAGGATCGATTCCTCGTCCGGCTCAAACTCAGGCGCGACGGCGGGGGCGGAGTCCTGCATCGCGGCGGGCTTGACCGGAACGATCTGCTTAACCGTCACAACTTGCGAAATAACCGACTTGAACCGGTTATAGACCAAGTGAGCCACATCGAACTGGCCCGCATCAAACATCGCCACCAGCGTCGTCGCCAAATCATCCGCCGAGCTAAAGGCGACGCGGCGGTTGGTCACATCGTCCACCGCGCGAATGATCTTGTCGGCATAGTCGCGGCGCAGCAAATCGCGGCCCTTGCGTCCGACGCACAGCAGCTTGACCTGCTTGCCGTCGAGTTCGAGCTGCCTGATCTGCCGCCGCGCTTCGCGGACGATGGAGCCGTTAAAAGCCCCGCACAAACCGCGATCCGACGTGACGACCACCAGCAGAATCGTATCCTGCTTGCCCGTCCCCGCGATCAGGCGCGGCGTGGACTCGGAAACCACCAGATTGCCCGCCAACGTGTCCAGCATCCGCGCCATGCGCGTGGCATAGGGACGCGCGGCCTCGGCATGTTCCTGAGCGCGGCGCAGCTTGCTTGCGGCCACCATCTTCATGGCCGCCGTGATCTTGCGCGTGGACTTAACGCTCGCGATGCGATTTTTGAGGTCTTTTAAGCTGGGCATGGCGCTCAAAGCCAGAGGTTAAAATCGTGTGTTTTTTGGCGGATTATGGCGGTCTGGTCAAGGAAAAACAGCCCCGCTGGCCAAGCAAGCCTTCCCCCTTACGGAACCGCGACAACCTCACGCCCACGCCACTGAAGCAGAGCCACGGGAAGATCGGAATCCCCCTTGGCGTTAAAGCTCAACGGCCCCATCAGCGTGGTAAAGCGTCCATGCCCCAGCTCTTGCACAACCTTTGCCGAATCGGCGGCTCCGGCGCGAGTCATCGCCTGCGCCAATGTTTCGATGGCGGCATAACTGCCATAGGTCAGGACATTCGGCTCCATACGGCCCCGCGCCTTCAACCGCTCGACGACCTCAGGCGTAACCTTGGGCGGCTCTGCAGCCCTCACGGTGTAGAACCCTTCTCCGGCATCACCCGTGATGTGCTTAAACTCCGGCAGACTGAGCGTCGAAGCGCCGACCATGAGCGCCTGCAGCTTTTGATCCCGCGCCTGTCGCACGAACAAACCGCCCTCGCGCATGAACAGACCGAGATAAACCGCCCCAACGCCTTCGTTCTTAAGCCGGGCGATCAAAGGCGAAAAGTCGTTTTCGCCCGGATTAACATCCAGAAACACGATGTCGCTCACGCCGCCTTCCGCCAATCGCGCCTTAACCAAATCGGCAAGCCCACGGCAAAAGGTGCTTTTGTCGTGAATAACGGCGATTTTTTTGCCCTTGGCCTGTTTCAACAGGAAATCGGCAGCCACCCGCGCATGATCGTTATCGCGGCCCGACAGGCGGAAAACCGTGCGCCAGCCATGATCCGTTACCGCCGAATTCAGCGCAATCGTCACAATCTGCGGTATCCCCGCCTCGTCCGCGATCGGTGAGGCCGCCATGGTCGAGCCGGAGCAAGACGCGTTCAAAATGACCTTCACGTCCTTGGCCACCATGCGGTTCATCACGGCCACGGCCTGACGCGGGTCGCAAGCGTCGTCCATCATCTCGAGCTTCAGTTTTTGCCCCAACACCCCGCCTTGCGCGTTGATATCATCAACCGCCTGCTCGGCCCCAACCTTCCAATAATCGCTCTCCGAAGCCACCGGCCCCGTCAACGGCCCATAGACTCCGATGGTGATGTCAGCGTGCGCCGCGCTGGGAAGACACAGTACGGCGAGGGCAAGAAGCAGTTTTTTCATCGTGAGGCCTATCATCCAGTTTGACACATCTACTGTACTGAAACCAATCCAGCACCATGCCATTGGTAAAGCCCTACGGCTAGGCTGGAGTCGCCTTTATCATTGAAACCCGACTCCCCCATGATCGTTTGGAAGCGTCCTTTGTGCAAAGCCACAGAGATTCGAACGGCTTCCGCTGATTTTTCCTGCTCCATGGCCTGTGCCAGCGTCTCTATTCCGGCGTAGTTTATATAAGTATGAACGGCTGGTTCAACATGTCCGCGCTTTCTGAGCCGTTCGATAACATCTGCGGGAATAGGCTCAGGCACCTTTTGATTGACGACATAAACGCCGTCCGCCGCATCTCCGGCTATACGCTTGAACTCCAGCAAGCTAAGGGGTTGGGCGCCGACCATAAGCGGCAGAAATTTTTGATCTTTCGCCTGACGCACAAACAAACCGCCTTCGCGCATGAACAGCGCAAGATAAACGGCGTCGATGCCGTCATTCTTCAGTTTCGCGATAATCGGCGACAGGTCGTTTTCACCGGGGTTGATGGCCAAAAGCTCGACCTCACGCTCTCCCGCTTCCCTCAACCCTTTTTCAGCCAAGTCAGCAAGGCCTCGCGTAACAGCGCTCTTATCATGAATGATAGCTATCTTTTTCCCCCGCGCTTTCTGCAAGAGATACGCCACGGCGACACGCGCATGATCATTGTCGCGTCCCGACATACGGTAGACTGTACCCCAGCCGTGATCAGTAATGGCGGAGTTCAAGGCAACGGTAACGATCTGAGGGATGCCCACCTCGTCACTGATGGGCGAAGCAGCCAGAATGGCCCCGGAACAGGAACCGGACAGGATCGCCTTAACGTTCTTCGTGACCATGCGGTTCATCACGGCCACGGCCTGACGCGGGTCGCAGGCATCATCCATCATTTCAAGCTTCAGTTTTTGCCCAAGCACGCCACCACGCGCGTTAACATCTTCGATAGCCTGCTCGATGCCCACCTTCCAATAATCGCTCTCCGATGCCACCGGCCCGGTCAGCGGCCCATAAGCCCCTATCGTGATATCAGCGTACGCCGCGCAAGGGAGACACAGGACGGCGAGGGCAAGAAGCAGTTTTTTCATCGTGAGGCCTATCGTGATGGAGCATCAGGAGAACACAAATCGGCACATCCCTCAAGTTCAGCGCAAGGCCTACAGCCTAACCGTCGGTTCCCGCGCCGACATCAGCCCACCGGGCCGCCAGATCATGACCAGCACCATGCCGAGGCCAAAGGCCAGCATGCGGAATTGCTCCAGATCGCGGAACAGTTCCGGCAAGCCGATGATAAACAGGGTCGCCAAAACCACGCCCATCAGGCTCCCCATCCCGCCCAGAATGATGATGGCCAAAATGGTGGCGGATTCCATAAAGGTGAAGCTTTCCGGACTGATGAACCCTTGCCGCGCCGCAAAGAAGGCTCCGCCCAGCCCCGCCACCGACGCGGCCAAGGCGTAGGCCGTCAGCTTGACCCACCAGCGGTTGACCCCCAGCGCGGCGCACGCAACCTCATCCTCACGAAGAGCCTCCCACGCCCGTCCCAACGGCAAACGGCGGAGACGCCAGCTGAACCATCCCACCAACAGAGCCATGCCCAGAATAATGTAATAAAGGAAAACAACGCGCTGCGAAGGATCGAACGCGAGGCCGAAAACGTCGTGGAAAAGCGCCTGACCCTCCTCGCCGGAACGCGCGAACTCCATACCAAACAAACGCGGACGCGGCACGCCAGACAAGCCGTTCGGCCCGCCGGTCAACGTCGTCCAGTTGATAAGAATGAGCCGCGTGATTTCCCCGAATCCCAGCGTCACGATGGCAAAATAATCGCCGCGCAAGCGCAAGACCGGAAACCCCAGAACAACCCCCACCGCCGCCGCGATCAACCCGCACAAGGGCAGCGCCGCCCAAAACCCCATGTCGGCATATTGGGCCAACAGCGCGTAGCTGTAAGCGCCAATGGCGTAGAACGCGACATAGCCCAGATCAAGCAACCCCGCATACCCCACCGTGATGTTCAGCCCCCACGCCAGCATAATGTAGGTCAACACCATGATCCCGACATCCAGAACATAGCGGCTCGAAAACGGCATGAGCGGAAGCAGCAGCGTGGCGAGAATAAGAATGGCCGGAAGGGCAAAACGCGTTTTCAGCAAGCGTCTTTTCTTGCGCCGCTGCACCGAAAAAACCTTCGCCGAACGCGCGACCCATGCGCTTATCTGAGAGAACATACGCCCCAACCCACGGGCGCGGCGCAACAAAGCCAGAACAGCCAACCGCCCCAGAAACACCGTCACAACCACGGCAAGCACGCGATCCAGATGCCATTCCGCCGTGAGGCCATGCGCGCTTTCAATCGTGCGCGCGCCCATCAGCGGCAAGGTCAAAACGCCCGCGATCAGCGCGGCCAGCAAAGCGTCCTTGAGGCGGGCGATCATGAAGCGTCACACTTTCTCGATCTCAGGCCGTCCGAACAACCCATTCGGACGCAGCATCAGCACCAACATGAGAATGCCGAACACGGCAACATCCTTGTACTGGGCGCTGACATACCCGGCCCAAAAGGATTCGATCAAACCGATTAACAGCCCGCCCAGCATCGCGCCGGGCAAGGAACCAATCCCGCCCAGCACAGCGGCGGTAAACGCCTTCATGCCCGCCAGAAAGCCCATAAAGAAATCGACCACGCCGTAATACATCGTCACCATAAAGCCCGCGATAGCCGCCAGCACGGCCCCGATGACAAAGGTAATCGCAATCGTGCGATCGACATTCACGCCCAGCAGCGCGGCCATCACCTTGTCCTGTTCGCAAGCGCGCTGCGCCCGCCCCAGCGTCGTGCGGCGAATCACGAGAGTCACGCCGGTCATCAGCGCGACCGTCAAAACCATGATGATGATCTGCATATAGGACACCGACACCGTGAACCCGTCCGCCCTGTCCATAAGCGTCACACCTCCCTGCATCACCGGCTGCATCGTCTTGACGCGCGCGCCCTGCAGCAGTTGGACGTAGTTCTGCAACAACACCGACATGCCAATCGACGAAATCAACGCCGCGAGGCGCGGCGCGTTACGCAGGGGACGATAGGCCACGCGTTCAATCGTCCAGCCGTAAAGCCCCGTCACCACGATCGTGACGATCAGAGCCACCGCGAGCATCACGGCCACGTTGTCCATCCCCGTCAGCCCGCACACCACGAAACTGATAACCGTGACGAAAGCGCCGATCATGTAAATCTCGCCATGCGCGAAATTGATCATGCCGATGATGCCAAACACCATCGTGTAGCCGATGGCGATCAACCCATACACCGCGCCGAGCGTCAGGCCGTTGATAAGTTGCTGGAGAAGATAATCCATAAGAAAATTAGCCCTTGTTCGCCGTTCTTACCTTGTCGGAACAAGCAGGCTCAAGCGTACGCGCGGCGGCGCGCAAGCGTCCGACCTCGCCTTCCAGCACAGGAAGCCCCGCATTGCGCAGCGCAATCACCTTGTCGCGTCGCTGGGCGCAAAACGCAGGCGAGGAAACATTGGCCGCTTGCTGGCCGATCTCGTTGGCCAGTAACGTGCGCAAACGATCCAAACGATCCACGCCTTGACCGCCATAGGCTTTCTTATAATAGGCCGTCAGGGTCTGCTCGGCGTCGTGCAGCGTCGTGATGTTGCTCTTGGTAAAACCGGTATAAGCCGCCACAAGGTCTTGCCCCGTCGAACTTTGATGGCATGTCACTGTGATGACCATCAACTCGGAATGCAGCCGAAGCCATTGCTCGGCGTTCACTTCATCAGGGGAATAGCAGCGATTGGCAGCGGCGGCAGGCATCGCACAGAGCAGCACCGCCACAAACATCATCCAGCATTTCATCCTGCACCTCAACGAGTCGGAAGGGAAACGTCAACCTACACCATTCGGACGTTTCGACCAAATGCCGCGCAACCGCTTATTCCCACTCGATTGTCCCCGGCGGCTTGCTGGTAACATCGTACACAACGCGATTGATGCCGCGCACTTCGTTGATGATTCGCGTGGCCGTCTTCGCCAAAAAGGCGTGGTCAAAGGCGTAAGATTCCGCCGTCATGCCGTCCACCGACGTCACCGCCCGCAAAGCCAGCACGTTGTCGTACGAACGCCCGTCGCCCATCACACCCACCGTGCGCACCGGCAGCAACACGGCGAAAGCCTGCCAGATTTCATCGTACAGGCCTGCCTTGCGGATTTCGTCGAGATACACCACATCCGCCTTGCGCAAGATGGCCAGCTTTTCGTCGGTGATGTCGCTCAACACGCGGATGGCGAGGCCCGGCCCCGGGAACGGATGCCGTCCGACAAAGCTTTCCGGCAAGCCCAGTTCGCGGCCCAGCGCCCGCACTTCGTCCTTGAACAATTCGCGCAACGGCTCGACGAGTTTGAGGTTCATGCGCTCCGGCAAGCCACCGACATTGTGATGCGATTTGATGGTGACGCTCGGCCCGCCGATAAAGGACACGCTCTCGATCACGTCGGGATACAGCGTCCCTTGCGCCAGAAACGCCACATCCTTGATCTTGTGCGCCTCGGCGTCGAACACGTCGATGAACAGCTTGCCGATGGTCTTGCGCTTTTGCTCAGGATCGGTAACGCCCTTCAAAGCGCCGAGAAACTGCGCACTGGCATCCACGGCGACGAGCGGAATGTTGTAGTGCTGGCGGAACAAGGTCACCACCTGCTCCCCCTCGCCTTCACGCATCAAGCCCGTATCAACAAAGATACAGGTCAACTGATCGCCGATGGCCTCATGGATCAGAACGGCGGCAACAGCGCTATCCACGCCGCCGGAGAGTCCGCAGATCACCTTGCCCTTGCCGACCTGCTGGCGAATCTTGGCGATTTCCGTTTCGCGGAACGCCTTCATGCTCCAATCACTGCCGATGCCGCAGATTTTATGCACAAAATTGCCGAGCAACTTCGCGCCATCGGGCGTGTGGACGACTTCGGGATGGAACTGAGTGGCGTAGAAACGGCGCTTTTCGTCGGCGATAAAGGCAAACGGAGCGCCCTTGCTGGTCGCCACGACGCGAAAGCCTTCGGGAATCTTCGTCACGCGGTCACCGTGGCTCATCCACACCTGTTGGCGCGAAGCCTTGGGCCAAAAATCGGCGAACAGATCGCAGTCTTCGGTGATGTCCAACTCGGCGCGTCCGAACTCGCGGTGATGCCCGCTCTCCACCGCGCCGCCCAGTTGCATGCACAAGGTCTGCTGGCCATAGCAAATCGCCAGCACCGGCACGCCCATGTCCCAGACCGCCTGAGGCGCACGCGGACTGCCCGCCTCGGTCGTCGAAGCCGGGCCACCCGACAAAATAATCCCCTGCGGCTGAAACGCCCGCACCTGCTCGTCCGAGCGGTTAAACGGATGAATCTCGCAATAAACCCCCGCCTCCCGCACCCGCCGTGCAATAAGCTGCGTAACTTGCGATCCGAAATCGAGGATGAGGATTTTGTTCATAGGCTTACCTTTCAGGGCGTAACATATCAATGTGCGGAATTCCGTCTTCTTCATAGGGGGCAGACACAGTAGCAAACCCAAGTCCCCTGTAGAAATTTTCAACATAGCATTGGGCGACAATGCGGATAGGCAATTCAAGCCTACTCTAATGCGCGGTGATCCTTACCACGCTGCTGGAATAGGGCGCAATCTTGAAGAAGTTACGCAGAATCAATGGGCTCAATGCAACTGAGGGCGATAGCACAGTCTCTCGCTACAGGACGTATGGGGACAGCACGAGAAACCCATAAGTTCACGACGATACCAGCAAGTGAAGGGAACAATCTTGGCCGTCTTTTAACCCAAAGATTGCCCCTTTTTACTACATAAGATAGCACGACCAGAAAAGCTCGATTTGAATCGCTCCCAGTCAATCCACTCTGTGTCTGCGCCCATATCAGGATCGGGATCACACACATGAACCTGTTGCTTTTTTTGGAAGAAGTCATGCCCGTCCACGACGACAAGATGCCCCCCTTTGCGTCCATCCGTTGGAAGACCCCTTGTAACAGATGCAATGAAAGGGGCTCCAGTCTTGCCCATATAATGACGGATAGCCTCGGTTTCGCGTGGCATGCCTATTGGCATAGCCCACAGCCCCCGTCGGATAATTAGGTTTGCCAGCCCTGAATGAATCCACCCCACACCGTCGCGATAGGCCCCAATGCTCAAGCCTTCGATAAGCATATCGCTTACGGTAACCCCCTGCCCTCTCCCCAAGTGCCGGATGCACATGAGGGCACTGGCCACGCCACAGGTACGCAATCGCCATTGGCGACGCTGCTCTTCATCAAGCCGCCGCTTATCACCACAAATTTCTATTGACTGACTAAGCCACTGAACTCCGAGATGGTGCCTTTTTATGGTATAACTCATAAAGAACCCTCATGCAGATGAATGACGCTTTACATGAGAAATAATGACAATAATTCAATTTATCCAATTGCCTTTTCCGATATTTTTATGCATAGAATGCATAATGGATATTACTTGGATTGAAGATTTCCTAGCGCTGAGCCGCACACAGAATTTCTGTGAGGCGGCTATTCAGCGCTGCACAACTCAACCGGCCTTCAGCCGCCGGATACGGCAGCTCGAAGATTGGCTTGGCGTTACCCTGTTCGAACGGTCATCGCGCCCCATTCACCTAACGCCGGAAGGCGAGGACTTTCTCCGCCGCGCCCAGCGGCTGCGTGAGGATATTTTGGACGCACGCCGTATTGCCATGTCCTCACGCAGCCATTTTGAAAAAACGGCGCGCCTTTACACAACCACGGCAATCGCCATCGGTGTCTTGCCGGAATGGCTGAAAGCGCAAGGCACATTAAACCATTCCATTCTGACATCTTCGTCGGCCGGATGCCTTGAGGCGCTTCGGCAGAACAGAGCAGACCGGATATTCCTACCGTTTTTTTCCAAAGAGGTTCGAGACGGCCAATTGAACTACGAGAAAATCGCGCAGGACGATTTAATTCTGGTCGAACACGCTCACACGCGACAAAAACTGGTGCATAAAAAAAACACGTTGCGCGGCGCGATTATCATGCACACGCCAGGTTCGATTTTTGGCCAGCAAATCAGCCGCCACCTTGCAGAAGTAAAGATCACTTGCGACAATTTTATTACATGCGAAAGTTCGTCCGTAGAAACCATTCTGGCTCTGGTTAAGCAGGGATTCGGATCGGCATGGCTACCTTCCTCCATGGCGGAGCATGATGCCGTTACGCGCTGCGCGGTTACGCAAAAAACCGACGTGCCTTGCGCAATTATGTCCATCACACGTGAGAGCGGGACGAAAAAAGAGAAGGGGAAATAATCGGTTAAAAATGTAAAAGATGGTGCGGGCAGCCGGACTTGAACCGGCACGTCCTTGCGAACTCCGGATTTTAAGTCCGGTGCGTCTACCAATTCCGCCATGCCCGCACGCTTGAAAACGGATATAGCCTGATTTTCGTCTTTCGAACAATGATTTTGGGCTTTCACGGCCTAGCTAAAATCCCCTGTTGCGGTCTTGGCCGTCACCCATTATAGATGGCCTCCGCGATTCCCTGGTAGCTCAGTCGGTAGAGCAGGTGACTGTTAATCACCGGGTCGGCGGTTCGAGTCCGTCCCAGGGAGCCACGCCTAACCCGAAGTCCGCATGACCAGCAAGAAATACGAACTCGTTGACCGGGAAACCCTGTTTCAGGGCTATTTCCGAATGGATCGTTTTCATATCCGGCACGAAAGCTTTGCCGGAGGCTGGACGGACACCATCACCCGCGAAATCCTCGACCGTGGCCGTCGCGCCGTCGGTGTCCTGCTGTTCGAGCCGGAAGGCGACAAAGTCATCCTGATCGAGCAATTCCGCGCCGGAGCCATGGCCAAAGACGAATACCCATGGTTAACGGAAGTCGTCGCCGGAATCGTCGATCCCGGCGAAACGCGCGAAGCCACTGCCCGCCGCGAAGCCCGCGAAGAAGCCGGATGCGATGTCCGCGAATTGCAACAGATCATGGCCTATTTCCCCACACCCGGCTGCTCGTCCGAACACACCACGCTTTATGTCGGCCGCACCACAGCGCCGGAACATGGCAGCCTCCACGGTCTGCCCCAGGAAGGCGAAGACATCCGCGCCCATGTCCTTGATGCCACGCAGGCCATCAACCTGCTCTACGCGAATAAACTCCGCGATGCCGCCACCATCATCGCCCTGCAGTGGTTCGCCACCCACCACACAGAACTCCGCAGCCGCTGGCTCCACAGTTCGGAAAGCCCTTAACCACAATCGCCGGATGAAATGATCATAAAGAAGAAACCAAACGGGATCCCCGCCTGCGCGGGGATGACAATAGAGGATTGAATTCAAACACAAATCCCGTCATGCTCGCGAAAGCGGGCATCCCGTTTTTTGATCCTTTTATCCGCCATTGGCTACAGCCCCCCTCCCCGCAAAAGCTTTCCCTTGCCACCCCCCTCTTTTCCCGCTATCAAACCGCCTTTATTGCTCCTTGCCGGGTCCTTTTGGCCCCGGCTTGACCGGAGCGGCTGATGTGTCGGGATTGGCCCAACCCAGCTTCCGGTCGCGTAAACCCAAAGGGAGTGTGGATCGATGCCATACTACGAGTCTGTCTTTATCGCGCGTCAGGATATCCCGACGACACAGGTTGAAACGCTGGCAACCACGTTCGCGGATATCATCCGCGCCCATGGCGGCCAAGTGACCAAAACCGAACAGTGGGGTCTTCGCAACCTCGCCTACAAGATCAAGAAGAACAAAAAGGGCCACTATGTGCTCATGAACCTCGATGCGACTCCGGCGGCCGTGGCCGAAATGGAGCGCAACATGCGCCTTCATGACGACATCCTGCGCTTTATGACCGTGAGCGTCGAAGAGCTGGAAGCCGGCCCCTCGGCCATGATGCGCCGCGACGAGCGCGATGAGCGCAGCGGCCCCGGCGGTGATCGTGGTGATCGCGGCCATCGTTCGTTCGGAGACCGTGGTGATCGTGGTGGTGACCGTGGCGGCGATCGTCCGCATCGCGCCCCCCGTCGTGAAAACACTTCTGAAGAAGGAGCCTCAGTATGAGCATGCATCAATCGTCGTCTTCGCCCTCGTCTTCCCCCGCAGCAGCTGGCGGCCAACGCCGCAGCGGTGGTGGCGGTGGCGGCGGCCGCTTCTTTGGCCGTCGCAAGAGCTGCCCCTTTAGCTCCGTAGGCGCGCCCAAGATCGACTACAAAGACGTTCGCCTGTTGGGCCGTTATGTGTCCGAACGCGGCAAGATCGTTCCTTCCCGTATCACGGCCGTTTGCGCCAAAAAGCAACGCGTCCTGACGCAGGCGATCAAGCGCGCGCGGTTTCTGGCTTTGCTGCCCTACGCCAACGACCGGGCCGGAGCCTGATCTGAATTTATGGCGGCGTTTCGTCGCGCCGCCAAAACTGGTTTGAATCAAAGGAGAATACCATGATCGAAGTCATTCTTCTGGAGCGCATTGAGCGTCTTGGCCCGATGGGTCAAGTGGTCAAAGTGCGCCCCGGATTCGCGCGCAACTTCCTGTTGCCCACGAAAAAAGCGCTCCGCGCCACCAAGGCGAATATGGAGATTTTCGAGAAGCAGAAAGCCGCTCTCGAAGCCCAAAACGCCGCGCAACGCGCCGAAGCTGAAAAACGCGCGACCAAGATGGACAACCTGAAGTTTGTCATCATCCGTCAGGCCAGCGAATCCGGCATGTTGTTCGGTTCCGTCTCGGCCCGCGACGTGGCCGAAGCCGCGAAGGATGTCGGACAGGCTCTGGAACGCCACCAAGTGCAGATCGACACACCCATCAAGACGCTGGGCCTCTTCCCCGTCAAGGTAAAGCTGCACCCCGAAGTGACCATCAAGGTGACCGTCAACGTCGCCCGGTCGCAGGATGAAGCCATCATGCAGGCCGAAAAGGGCGTCGCCCTCGTCAAGGCCGCCGCTGCGTTGGCGGAAGCAGAAGCCGAAAAGGCCGCCATTGAAGCCATCGGCAAGGAAGCCGCCGCTCCGGCTGCCGCCGCCGAAGCCCCTGCTGAAGCCGAAGCCGCCGAACCCAAGAAAGTCAAAAAGCCCCGCGCCAAGAAGGCCGCTGAGCCGAAGGAAGACTAACCACCTTCCAAGACAACACATGAAAACGCCACGCTTGGAAACAAGCGTGGCGTTTTTCTTTGAGCCGCCCGTTTAGAGTCCCCTCTTGGGATCCAACACTCCGGCTTCGTTCACGGCAACGAAGCGCGGCTTAGGCCATATACTGGCCTCCGTTGACGCTAAAGGTTGCCCCGGTGGCGAAGGCGTTTTCGTCAGCCGCGAGGAACAACACCACGCGGGCGATTTCTTCGGCCTTGCCGAGGCGTTTGACCGGAATCTTGGCGACGATTTTATCCAAGACCTCCGGAGCCACGGCGCGCACCATTTCGGTGTCGATGTAGCCGGGAGCGACGATGTTGACGGTCACGCCTTTGCTGGCGACTTCGAGCGCCAAAGCCTTGGTGAATCCGATCATGCCCGCTTTCGCCGTGGCATAGTTGGTCTGGCCGATCTGGCCCGCCAGCCCGTTGATCGAGCTGATGGTGACGATGCGGCCAAAGTTGCGCTCGCGCATGCCCTCGACGACAAGGCGCGACATGTTGAAGACAGAGTCGAGGTTCGTGCTCATGACATCGCGCCAGTGCTGGGGCGTCATCTTGTGCAGGAACGCGTCGCGGGTGATGCCCGCGTTGTTGATCAAAACCTCGATCGGGCCGAGCGCGGCCTGAATCTTGGTGACGCCTTCCTGACAGGCTTCGTAGTTGCTGACATCGAACTTAAACGTCTCGATTCCGGTCTTGGCGGTAAACTCCGCCGCCGCCTTGTCGTTGCCGTGATAGGTCGCGGCGACTTTGTAGCCCGCCTTATGAAGGGCTTCGCTGATCGCCGCGCCGATACCGCGGGTTCCACCTGTTACTACTGCTACGCGCGACATGTTGACCTCTTACCTTTCTACACAAACGGCGATACCCATGCCGCCGCCGATGCACAGCGTGGCAAGACCTTTTTTCGCGCTGCGCTTTTGCATCTCGTGCAGCAACGTCACCAAAATACGCGCGCCCGAAGCGCCGATGGGATGGCCGAGCGCAACCGCGCCGCCGTTCACATTGACCTTTGACGTGTCCCAGCCCATCTCGTTGTTGACGGCGATGGCTTGCGCGGCAAAAGCTTCGTTGGCCTCGATGAGGTCAAGGTCGCCGACTTTCCAGCCCGCCTTTTCCAGAGCCTTACGGCTGGCCGGGATCGGGCCGGTGCCCATCAGCGCCGGATCGACACCACAGGTAGCCCATGAGACGAATCGCGCCAGCGGAGTCACGCCACGCTTGGCTGCTTCGTCTTCGGTCATCAGAACCAGAGCCGCCGCGCCGTCGTTGATGCCAGAGGCGTTGCCCGCCGTGACCGTGCCGTCCTTTTGGAACGCGGGCTTGAGCTTGGCGAGGGCTTCCAGCGTCGCGCCAAAGCGCGGGAACTCGTCTTGCGCAAAGGTGATGTCGCCCTTTTTGTCCTTGATGATGACCGGAACGATTTCATCCACGAACTTGCCCGCCTTGATCGCGGCTTCGGCCTTCGACTGCGAGCCGAGCGCGAATTCGTCTTGCATCGCGCGGGTGATTCCGAACTTTTGCGCCACGTTCTCAGCCGTCACGCCCATGTGATAGTTGTTGAACACGTCCGTCAGGCCGTCGCGCACCATCGTGTCCACGAGTTCGCCGTTGCCCATGCGCACGCCGTTACGCAGGTGGATCGCGTGCTGAGACAGACTCATGTTTTCCATGCCGCCCGCGACGACGATCTGGCTCTCGCCCGCCTTGATCGCCATATAGGCGTTGGCGACCGAGCGCAGGCCGGAGCCGCAAATCTGATTGACGGCGTAAGCCGTGCGATCCGCCGGAATGCCAGCGGCCATCGCCGCCTGACGCGCCGGACCCATGCCCAATCCTGCGGACAGCACATGTCCCAGAACGACTTCGGACACATCCTCCGCGCCGGTTTTCGCGCGTGTCAGCGCGGCTTTGATGGCGGTGGCGGCGAGGGATGCGGCGGATTGCGCGCTCAACGCGCCATTAAACGAACCGATGGCGGTACGAGCAGCGCTGGCGATGACGATGTTGTTGGACATAGAGTCTCCCGAAAGGAAAACGTGAGGAAGGAACGCGGGAACCATAAGACCGCCTTTCATCTGAATCAAGACGAGATCGTATGAATTTCGTTGAGTTTCGTGCATGCAGCGCAGCAATTCCTCTGCTGCACTGCACCATGTTTCGGGTATAGAACAATCACAACATCCGACTCGACCGCCAGCTTAAAGCACACGCTCTTGATATCATTGCGTGTCACGACTAGCCTTTTTATGGCCATTGTCATATGACGCTTCGCCGCCAACCATTCGAGGGGCCCATGAAAAACGGACTTATCCTCTTCGCGCTGATCTTGGCTGCCACCGCACTGGGTGTGAACGTCATGGGCTCGCATTCGGTTGAGCGCGCAAAGAAGGAAACAGCCTTTGAGCGAGTCGTGCGAACCGGAACGATTCGATGCGGCTACGCCCTGTGGGATCCGCAGATGATCAAAGACCCAAACACAGGCAATCTTTCAGGATACGACTACGACGTCATCAACGAGATGGGCTCGGTTCTTGGCCTTAAAGTCGATTGGGTTGAGGAATACGGGTGGGGCACAGCCGAACAAGGCTTGGTCACGGGGCGGTACGACATCGCCTGCAACAGTTTTTGGGCACACCCACCACGCGCAAAGGGTGCGGAATATTCGATTCCGTTCCTGTATCTCCCGCTTTTTCCAGTGGTTCGACCGGGACTCAACGGGCCTGAGGACTCCTTCGCGTGGCTCAACAATCCTGAATACAAGATGCTGATTCTCAGCGGCACGATCGGCGAAATTGTCGCCAAAAGGCGGTTTCCTCAGGCGAAACTCGTCGATGCCTTTTCACTGTCGGCAGGGGCCGATGCCATGATGAATATCACAACGGGGAAAGCGGATTTCACGTTTTCCGACTGGACCACCGCCAACAGATTTCTGATGCAGAATCCGGGCGGAATAAAAATCCTGCCTACCATGATCGAAGTCACCAGCAGCGCCTTGCTTCTGCCGAACGACGATCCGCGCATGAAGGTGATGGTGGACAAGGCGCTGGCGTATCTCCTTGATTCAGGCTTTGTCCGGGAAACGATGACGCGCCATTTGGGGCAAGACCAGCGCGTTTGGTTACATCCGACCGCGCATTACGAGTCAGCGCCGCCCGTCAAGTAAGCGGTCTTCATATCTACACGACCGAGGGAAGTTGCACGACGAAGCGCGCCCCAATAACTTGACCCGATTCGTCGCGGCGGTTCTCGGCCCATATCTTGCCACGGTGCGCGGCGACGATCTGTTTGGATATGCTCAGGCCAAGGCCGGAGTGCGTGCCGAATTTTTCGCTCTTGGGGCGTTCGCTATAGAAACGGTCAAAGATCGCGTCCAGCTTGTTTTCGGGAATGCCCGTCCCGTTGTCTTCAACCACGATATTGACCACGTCGTCCTCGCAGCGCACCGTCACCACGACCCGGCCATCGGTGGGCGAAAACGACAGCGCGTTGGCGATCAGATTCTGCAGAACCTGCACCAGCCGGACTTCGACGCCCAGCACCATCAGATTGCCGGTCGGCACGGGCATAAGTTCGACCGACGGGCCTGCGGGACGGTCTTGCGCGTCTTTGGCCACGCTGTAGAAGCCGACCAGAGTCGCCAGCATGCGGCCTATGTCGACGGGCGCAACTTCGGCGCGGCCCAGTTCGGCATCAAGGCGCGAAGCGTTGGAAATATCGCTGATCAGGCGGTCAAGACGCGCCACGTCGTCGCGAATCACCAGCATCAGGCGGCGCTGCATGACGGGGTCGTGTACCAGCTCAGCGGTTTCCACCGCGCTGCGTAGCGAGGTAAGGGGGTTTTTGATTTCATGGGCCACGTCGGCGGCGAAATTCTCGATCGCACCGATGCGCTGCGCCAACGCCGCCGTCATGGCGCGCAGCGAAGCCGACAAATCGCCAATTTCATCGCGGCGTTTGCTGAAGTCGGGAATGATGTCGCGGTTGAGCAAGCTGGCGGTGCCGACCAGCCCCACAACCTCCATCTGGCCATGCCGCACTTTCTCCGCCGCAAGCGCCAGCATGCGCAAAGGCCGCGCAATCGCCCGCGCGAGATAGAGCGACAGCAGCACCGTGATGAGGAGGGTGATGCCAAATATCTTGAGAATATCCATGCGCACGTCGCGGAGGGCCGTGTCGATCTTGGTGTCAAAGCGCGACAGCATGACGGTGCCCAGCACTTGCTTGTAGCGCTGCACCGGCACGGCGACCGCAAGGACGAGGCCTCCGCGTTCCAGACTCCAGACCTGCGTCGCGCGTTCGCCAGCCAGCGCCCGACGCACGACATCGTATTGATCGCCGCGCTGGATTTTTTCCTCTTGATACAATGGATAGCTCCGACGCTCGACCAAACCGTCAATCCAGTCGAACAGATGCATCGTTTGATCGGCGAGCCAGAATTTCTTTGTGGTAGGAGGCGGCAATTCCTCCACCTGAATCTTGCCGCTGTGTTCGAGGAGAATCCGGCTGTCGGCCAGCAGCGTGTCATCGAGATCGAACAGGCGGGTTCGGTTGCCCGTGGCCTCCGCCAGACGGCGGATCATCAGACGCGACAGGAGCGGCGAAAGGATATTGCGGTCGTCTTCGTCCACCACGACCGCGCCCTCCCCCAACGCGCTGGCGGACAAACGCGCCTCTAACAGCAGAGCGTCGAGTTCAGCGCCAATCAGACGTTCCTGATAACGCCCAAGATACAAAAGGCTGCCCACCAAAATCGCCAAAGCCAGAACATTGACGGCCAGAATGCGCAGCATAAGCGGCGACAGGAGCGCCGCGCGGGGAACTTTGTCGCCTTTGCGGCGATGCAAATCCTCGCGCTTTCCCGCCCAACCTGTCCTGCGGTCTGTCACGTGCGCCTCATTCTTCCTTGTACCGGTACCCGACACCGTAGAGCGTTTCGATTTGGGAGAACTCGCCATCGACGGCGCGGAACTTTTTCCGCAGGCGCTTGATGTGGCTGTCGATGGTGCGGTCGTCAACGTAGATGGATTCGCCATAGGCCGCATCCATCAACTGGTCGCGGCTTTTGACGTGCCCGACGCGCTGCGCCAGCGCCTTGACCAGCAGAAATTCCGTCACGGTCAAATCGACCGGCTGGCCTTTCCATGTGCAGACGTGACGTGCGCCGTCCAAGACCAACGCGCCGCGCGTGAGGATGCTGGCGGGGTCGGCGTTGGCGGGCTGTTGACGCAACTGCTCGCGGCGCAGCAGGGCGCGAATACGCTCCAGCAAAAGGCGCTGCGAAAACGGCTTGGTGATATAGTCGTCCGCGCCCATGCGAAGGCCCATGATCTCGTCCACCTCCTCGTCCTTTGACGTGAGAAAGATCACCGGCATGTGCGCCGTGGCGGGGGCTTGCCGAAGGCGTTGCAGCAGTTCCATGCCGTTCAAGCGCGGCATCTTGATGTCGAGGACGGCCAGATCGGCGGCTTTTTGCGTAAGGGCGCGTTGGGCTTCGTCGCCGTCGCCGTAGGTGCGCACTTCGAAACCCTCGGCCTCCAGCGCCATGCTGACGGATGTAAGAATATTGCGGTCGTCATCAACCAATACGATCGTCTGCGGCACGTTGGCTCTCCCTGCAGTTGTAGCGTCATTTGCCTCGGTTTAGGGGCAAACTATGGCACAAATAGGCCAGAAAAGGAAAAAACGGCCCCAATCCGCAGGAAAAGGCCTATTCGGCCATACCGATGGCGGCTTTGTAGAGGTCGAGCAGTTCTTCCTGTTCGCGGCGGTCTTCGTCCTTGATTTTGCGCAGACGGACGATCTGGCGAATGATTTTAACGTCGAAGCCTGTGCCCTTGGCCTCGGCATACACGTCCTTTAAGTCCTCCATCACCCCGGCCTTGTCTTCTTCGAGCTTCTCAATGCGCTTGATGAAAGATTTCAGGCGTTCGCTGGAGATTTCTCCGGAAACTTCGGGCATGGCAAACTCTCGTGACTGGTTGAGAAAAAGACGGGGGAGCGGTTTTCTAATCCATAGCGCCCGCCGAATCCAGAAGGAAATGCGCCGGGATGCCGTTAACACATCGACAAGAAACATGGGGTAAGGTGACGCGCATCTGTTCGCCGTTTGCGGCTAACTTCCGTGGGTTTTTATGCCTTACATCATTCGCAACTCCGAAGGAAATATCAGCCGCGTCAGCATGCGTCCTATTCCGGGCGTTGAGGTGCTGCCGCACGGCCACCCCGATCTGGAAGCCTTTCTCAAGAAGAACGGCCAAGACCCCGCCAAAGTGCAATCCGCTTTGGCCGAATTGCGGCAATCCGATGCCGACATGTCGCGCGCGATCGAAGACGTGGTCATGGCTTTGCTGAAAAAGAACGTCCTCAAGATGACCGACTTGCCCCCCCCTGTGCAGGATCGCATGTCCAACCGCGCCAAGCTGCGCGTTCTGATCCAAGACACTTATGACCAAGCCTCGGGACGCAACAGCACCAGCTATAGCAGCGCTATGCCCATCAGCAGCGCTGACCTCGGGAACTAATCACGCCGCTCCAGCGTCGCCCATACTTGTGCCGCGATGGCGCGGTAGTTTTGCGCCTGTGGACTGTCCGGCTGTGTCGCGGCAATGGGGGTTCCAGCATCCGAAGTTTCGCGCACCGCGAGATCGAGCGGAATTTCGCCCAGCAACGGCACGCCCAGCTTCAAGGCCTCAGCCGCCGCCCCGCCGTGGCTGAAGATGTTGCTGCGTTCGCCGCAGTGCGGGCAGAGGAAATAGCTCATATTCTCAACAATACCGAGGATCGGAACATCGACCTTGCGGAACATGCCGACGCCGCGCCGCGCATCGATCAGCGCGATGTCTTGCGGCGTCGAGACGATCACCGCGCCCGCCAACGGCACCTTTTGCGCCATCGTCAATTGCACGTCGCCTGTGCCGGGCGGCATATCCACCACCAGAACATCCAGCTCGCCCCACGCCACGTCGCGCAACAGCTGAACCAAAGCGCTTTGCACCATCGGCCCGCGCCAGACCATGGAGGCGTTTTCGTCCACCAGACAACCGATGGACATGGCGCGGATGCCATAGCGCTCCATCGGCACCATCTTTTTGTCGTCGTTCAGCTCCGGCTTGCCCCGCAGCCCCATCAGACGGGGGATAGAGGGGCCATAGATGTCGGCATCCAAAAGCCCGACCTTCAAGCCGTTCGCGGCCATGGCCACGGCCAGATTGACGGCGGTGGTCGATTTGCCCACGCCGCCTTTGCCCGAAGCCACGGCGATGATGTGCCGCACGCCGTCCAGTGTGATTTTAGCCGCTGCCTGACGCGGCTGAATCGTCGGCGCGGGGCGGTGGGCGGTCAGAACGGCAGCAACCGACAGAACGCCGTCGATCAAGCCCACAACCCGCTCAGCTTCTTCGCGCAGAGGCTCCAGCGCGGCCCCCTGCCGGGGATCGACTTCAATCGCAAAACGGACATGCGCTCCGCCCGCCTCGGCCCGAAGGGTCAATCCGACAACCCTGTTAAGCGCGACAATATCCGCCCCCTCCTCCGGCATCGTTACGGTGCGGAGGGCGTTAAGGACTGTGTTTTCATTGATGATTGGCATCATCATGCCTTATCAGCCGCCAAGCGACGGCGCAAGGCTCGACGATTCGGCCCGCCGCGAGCCAAACCTCGGCGGACGGGCGAGAAACGACAGAGTTGACGCTGGGTTCCGAAGCCGTTAAGAGCATGCAGCCCACCCAACCGCACGATGGGCCAAGAGGAGCCGTTGTAGCTCAGCGGTAGAGCAGGGCTTTCGTAAAGCCAAGGTCGGGGGTTCAAATCCCTCCAACGGCACCATCTCTTTCTTCATCCCGCAGCACGGTCAGCCGAGCGTCAACGCGGCGCGTTTGCGCCTCCATGTCAGCATCATGACAAAGAGGGTGGACATAATGACCTGTGATGCCGGATACAAAACCGTTGTTACATTGACCGAATCCAGCGCCACCAACATGAGCGCGTACTTGGCAGTGCTGAGCGCGTAGGTCTGCGCCTTTTCCTCATCCGGAAACGCCCACGATTTCCGAACCGTAGGCCAGAACGCCAAAACGTCTATCGCCGTCACCAGCATCACGGACCAGAGCGGATCATCGGCCATGCGCCATAGCGATATATATTGGTCTTTTCGTCGATTTCAATGTACACAATCATTCTCACATATTCCAAACCCGTTGCTTTCCAAGTTCACAACATAGGGTTACTCAGCCCTGCGATTCCCACATTTCTTCCCCCTGTGGTCAAAGGGCTACCCAATGTGTAACATTGCCGAAACGTGATCGATATACGACATAAGAGGGCGGCTCTAATGCTAAAAAAGATGGATGAAACAGAAAGTTTTTCTTCTAAAAACTTTCCTCCAGCAGAGCTATATGTTGAAGATTTGGAGGAGTTTTTTAAGCTTTTTCAGACCACCTCAAATGATATTGAGTTAGAAGTCGGAGACGTTCGCCTTGATGATCCTGCTGATTTCGCGACATTAGCTCAACATTTCGGGTATGGCAGACTTGGTTCGGTCAAAATCAAAGCCAAAAACATCTGGTTTGGAATTGAACTGAATTCAACCGGTGCTCGTGCATACATTAGCAGCCCCACGCCTTTAACCTTGGGTGTTATAGAAAAAATTCGCTTGATAATGAAACGGCGGAGAAGGTCGATTTGGTGGCATGTTAGAAAGTTATCTTATATTTTTCCTATGATTTTGCTTTTGTTTTATTTTGATCCAGCACCAATGCCACATCAATTAAAGGATTTAATGCCAGAATGGGGGTGGTTGGTTGCAAGTCTTCTTAGCTTTTGGTTGGTAGAAAGTTTTTGTAAGAAAAATAAGCTGCTGATTTGGGCGACCCAGAAACACCTCAAAAAAAGTTTTCTTGAAACAAATAAGGATCAATTAGCCGTTAGCCTGATATCAGTTTTTGTTGGTGCTGTTGTGGGTGCAATTATTACTGCGCTTATTAAGCAATAGACCCGTTCTTGATTACCACGCGGATTCAGCTAGCAACGCATAATGTGGTAAGACGAGAAGGAGTAACCTCTTGAGATAGCAAGGGTTACCGATGCAGCAAGTTTTCGATCTTATCTAGCGGTTTCGATAAGATAGCGAACTGTATGACCGAGCATTAATAGCCTTGCTAGCCCCCCCCACCTCGTCATTCCAGCACAGGCGGAATCCAGCGCCGCCATAACCTCATGTGCTCTCTATCGTTCGCTTCTGACAAGCTTCCCCCCCCCTCCCCCATCGCCAGATACTTCGCGTGGCGTTGCCCAAGCAGGGCTTTGCCGTCGATAGCGGTAAATTCGGCGAAGTGGTGTGGGATAGCTTCACCGACCGCCTTGATCATAGCCTTGGGATGGCGATGCGCGCCGCCCAGCGGTGAGGCGACATCAAAACTTAACCGCCTGACCTGCGGTTTTTCGTGCAGTGTGGGCGCAAAAGAAAAGCGCCATCCCGGATTTCTCCGGCATGGCGCTGAACTTTGTTCGTTCCGACGAAACGGACTTACGCGGATTTGGACGCGGCGTTGTAGTCGGTGCGTTCGGCGATACGGGCGGATTTGCCGCGACGGCCGCGCAGATAATACAGCTTAGCGCGACGGACAGCGCCGCGACGCACGACGACGATGGATTCCAGACGCGGGCTGTAGAGCGCGAAGATACGTTCCACGCCTTCGCCATAGCTGATCTTGCGCACGGTGAACGACGAGTTGAAGCCCGCGTTCTTGCGACCGATGCAGACGCCTTCATAGGCCTGAACGCGTTCACGCGTGCCTTCGACGACACGGACGTTGACACACACGGTGTCGCCCGGCTCGAATTCCGGAACCTTGGCGTTCAGCTTTTCGATCTGCTGTTGGTTGAATTTTTCTAACACGTTCATCGTTTCTCTCCTTCAGATTTAGCTCTTATGCCGCATTTCATAGCGTTCCCACAAGTCCGGACGGCGTTCCCGCGTGATTTTTTCCGCTTCGGCCTGCCGCCAGACCTTAACCTTTTCGTGGTGACCGGAAACCAGAACCTCCGGCACCGACCGCCCCTCCCAAACCGCTGGCCGCGTGTAGTGCGGATATTCCAGAAGTCCGGACGTAAAACTCTCTTCCTCCACCGTCGCCGCGTTGCCCATAACGCCGGGCAGCAAACGCACGCAGGCTTCCACCAACGTCATGGCGGCCACTTCGCCGCCCGCCAGCACAAAGTCGCCGAGGCTGACTTCTTCCAGCCCCTGCGCCTCGATCACGCGCTGATCCACGCCTTCGTACCGGCCACAGAGCAAAAGCACCGAACCGGCCTCGACCAATTCCTGCACCAGAGCCTGATCCAGCACCCGTCCGCGCGGCGACAGGTAAATTTTTCGCGCCGCCGGGCCAAAACAGGCTTCCGCGCCGCGAACGGCAGCGTCCACCACATCAGGCCGCAGCACCATGCCAGCGCCCCCGCCATAGGGGGCATCGTCCACGGTGCGGTGTTTATCGCTGGCAAAAGTCCGAATGTCCAGCGTTTCCATGCGCCAAATCCCCTCATTCAGCGCTTTTCCCGCCAAACTGTGCCCCAAAGGGCCGGGGAACATGTCGGGGAACAAGGTTAAGATTTGGGCCGTCCACGTCACGCCTTTGGCCCCTTTTTAGGAGCCTTCTGCGGTTTTTCTTCGTCCAGCCACCCCTCCGGCACGACGATGAGGACATAGCCCGCTGCCACGTCCACCACGGGCACAAGATCGTCGTTGAAGGGCAGCATGAAGCTTTTACCGCCCTTGGGCTTGATCTCAAGAAACGTGCCCGCGCCATAGTCGTGCACCGCCTCGACCGCGCCGAAAGCCTCGTTCTCCGCCGTCCGCGCCGCGAGGCCGATCAGGTCGGCTTCGTAGTATTCGCCCGCTTGAGCGGGCGGGAGAACCGAGCGTTCGATGTAAAGCTTGGTCCCCCGCAAGGCTTCCGCCGCCTCGCGATCCGCCACACCGGGCAAGGCCGCGACGAAGTAATTCTTCATCACGTCTTTCCGCGTCACGGCAAAAACACGCTGGCCGTCTTCGGAGGTCAGCGGCTTGTAGGCGAAGAGGGACTCAGGATCGGCGGTGAAGCTGCGCAAGCGTATCTGACCGCGCACGCCATGTGCGCCCATGATAACACCGATGCAGATTCTGCGCTCTGTGGACATAGAACGTGATGCTCCCCGTTTCGCGTCACGCCCGCAACGGCGGGCATGACGCGAACGGAAAAGCTATCCCTTACGCTTCCGCCGGAGCTTCGGCCGCTGCGGCCTTGGCCGCCGCTTCAGCATTCATGCGCTCTTGCGCCTTGGCGCGCGGAGCCGACTTCTTGGGCGAGTCGCGGAATTCGACCTTGGGGCCGAGATTGGCAGCATGCAGGAAACGGGCGACGCGTTCGCTCGGCTGCGCGCCGACGCTGAGCCAATGCTTCACGCGCTCGGCATCCAGCTTCACGCGCTCGGCGTTTTCCTTGCCCAGCGTCGGATTGTAAGACCCGATCTTTTCGATGAACTTGCCATCGCGCGGCGAGCGGCTGTCCGCCACCACGATATGGTAATAAGGCCGCTTCTTCGCGCCGTGGCGCGTCATACGCATGGACAACATCTTCTTCTCTCTCCTTTTGTTATACGTTTCATTCTAGGGATCAGAGGCGACACGCCTCCGGCCCCCTACCCCTTCTTGTTCAATCCCGCCATATCGCCGCCCATCATCTTGGGCATCATGCCGCGCATGAATCCGCCTTTGCCGAGTTTCTGCATCTGCTTCATCATCTTTTGCATTTCCAAAAACTGCTTGATGAGGCGATTGACGTCTTGCACCTCAACCCCCGCGCCCTTCGCGATGCGGCGCTTGCGCGACGCTTGCAGCAGATCGGCGTTCTTGCGTTCCGCCGGAGTCATGGATTGGATGATCGCTTCTTGGCGTTTGATCGCCTTGTCGTCGATGTTGGCGTTTTTCAACTGTTCCTTGATCTTGCCGATGCCGGGGAGCAAGCCCATCAGGCCGCCCAAACCGCCCATTTTGCGCATCTGCTGCAATTGCTTGGCGAGATCGTTGAAGTCGAAGCGCTTGCCCGACAGGAACTTCTCGGCCATTTCCTGCGCGTCGTCCTGATTGATCGTGGCCGCCGCTTTTTCGACCAGAGAAACGACATCGCCCATGCCGAGAATGCGATTGGCAAGGCGGTCGGGATGATAGACTTCCAAGGACTCGGTCTTCTCGCCGGTGCCGAGGAATTTGATCGGCTTGCCGGTGACGGCCCGCATGGACAAAGCCGCGCCGCCACGCGCATCGCCGTCAATGCGGGTCAAAACCATGCCCGTCACGCCGACCCGTTGGTCGAACTGCGTGGCGGTGTTCACGGCATCTTGGCCGGTCATGGCATCCACGACCAGCAAACTTTCGTGCGGCTGGACGGCATCGCGCACCGAGGCCGCCTCGGCCATCAGCGCGTCGTCAATCGAAAGACGGCCCGCCGTATCAAGGATAACAACGTCGTAAACTTCGTTCCGGGCCGTGAGCAGCGCGCGCTTGGCAATCGCCACTGGGTCTTGTCCCGCGACGATAGGCAAGCACGCGACACCGACTTGCGCCGCCAGCACCGCCAATTGTTCCTGAGCCGCCGGGCGCTGCACATCGAGCGAAGCCAGCAAAACCTTTTTGCGATCCACCTCCGTGAGACGCTTCGCCAATTTGGCCGACGTCGTGGTCTTGCCGGAGCCTTGCAACCCCAGCATCATGATCACGGCGGGAGGCGTGACGTTAAAGTTCAACGGCTCGGCCTGCGTCCCCAGCAGTTCCACCATATTGTCGTGGACGATCTTTATGACCTGCTGGCCCGGCGTGACCGAGCGCACGACTTCTTGGCCGACCGCGCGTTCCTTGACCTTGGCGACGAAATCCTTAACGACCGACAGGGCGACATCGGCCTCCAGCAACGCCACGCGCACTTCGCGCATGGCCTCGGCCACGTCATCCTCGGTGAGGTTGCCGCGCCGCGTGAGGCGGTCAAAAATCCCGCCCAGTTTGCTGCTCAAACTATCAAACATCGTTTCCCTGTTCGCCTAACGCCAAACGACATCGGGCCAGTGCACGCGACGCGTGGACTGGCCTTACACCGTGGTGTATCCTTGCCGCTCTTGGCTGGGACGGACGAGTTCTAGCGGAAAAAAGGGGGGCGAGTCAAATTCGCTTTCAGAATCGCCGGAAATTGGCTTAAATGTTAACCACTTACCCTCCTGCGCGGTGCCCTCCATGCGATTTCCCCAGTTAATCCTCGTCATTGTCCTGAGCGTCCTCGCCGCCTCCGCCACCACGAGTTACATCAACCGGGCAACGCCGCCCGACGGGACGAGCGTCACCTCAGCGACCAAGGCGGAGTCCGCCTTTGACCGCGTCAAGCGCACAGGCATTTTGCGCTGCGGCTATTATGTCTTTCCGCCCGTAACACTGCGCGACCCCAACACGCGAGCATTGTCGGGAATGGGGGTTGATACGATTGAACAACTGCTTCATGGCACGGGGATCAAAGTCGAATGGGCGGAAGAAGTCGATTTCGGCAACTGGCAAGCGGGGCTTGAGGCGAGACGCTTTGATGCCGTCTGCACACCGATGTGGCCCGAAGCATCGCTGGCCCGCGAAGCACTTTTCACGCGGCCCATTCTGTATTCGGGTATCAACGTTTATGCTCGCGGTGACGATCACCGCTTTGATAACAATCTAGCCGCCATCAACGACCCCAGCGTCACAATCGTGGTCATCGAGGGTGAAGGAACCGCCTATACAGCCCTAAACACCTTCCCCAAAGCCAAATTATTAGCCTTACCACAGAATGCGCCCGGCGGTTCTATGGCCGAAAGTGTTGTGACCAAGAAAGCAGATGTCATGCTTTGGGATGAAAACGGAGTACATGATTTTCTTGCTTCCAATCCAAACAGCATCCGCAACGTTGCCCCAGACCATCCGGTCAAAGTCATGCCGTTCGTGTTGGTCACCAAACTCGGCGACAGCACACTGCGCGAGTTCCTTAATGTCGGCCTACAGAGTCTCGAAGACACCGGCATCATGAACCAACTGATGGACAAATGGGAACGTGTGCCCGGCAGCTTCTACCGCCTCGCCAAGCCCTATGTCGTGCCGAACGTCGTAAACGAGGATAAACCATGAAGCCTGCCCATCTTCTTCTCGTCGCCGCGCTCAGTGCGGTCGTGTCGTTCGCGACAGCGCACTTCGCAAGCGATCAGGCTCCAACCCAGTCGGCGGCCGTCACGGATCAAACCGCCTTTGACCACATTCTATCAACCAATACACTGCGCTGCGGCTACGCCGTAGCGACACCGTGGTTCATGGTTGATCCCAATACCAAGAATTTGTCCGGGGTTGGCTATGACGTGACCAACGCGCTTGCCTCCAAAATCGGGATCAAGGTCGACTGGGTCGAAGAAACGGGCTGGGGCGTTGCCGAACAAGGCTTAGTGACAGGGCGCTATGACATGCTGTGCGGCAGCGTCTGCATTGATCCGCGACGCGCTCGCGCAGCGACCTATTCGACTCCGTTTTTGCACATCCCCGTTCTGGCCACCGTTCGCGCCGACGACAAGCGTTTTGACGGCGACCTCAGCCTGCTCAACAACAAAGACGTTCGCATTGGAGTCAAGAGCGGCCATGTCTTTGAATTTGCGGCCAACGAGCAATTCCCCATGGCGCAAAAAGTCTATGCGAACGATATTTCCGACGACACGGAATTCTTTCAAATGCTGAAGAGCGGCAAGATTGATGTCGCGTTCGCCGGGCAAAGCACGATTGATCTTTACAACAGTACGAATGACGAAAAGATCAGATCACTGAACAAACCCGTGCGCTATTGCAATGGCGGGTTTATGTTGCCTCTGGGCGACAATCGCCTAAAGTACATGATCGACAACGCCATCGGCGAACTCAACGCCAGCGGTCAAATCGAAGAAATCCTTGCCCGCTTCGTTAAGCCGGATCCACGTTACGTTCTTTCCCCAGCGCTTCTCTTTCGCGACAAACAGCCATGACCGTCCTTGACATCCTCATCAACTATCACATCGCTTTCCTGCAAGGGTTGAGCGTGACGCTCAAGCTTTGCGCGGTGATTTGGTCGGCGGGGTTGGTGGGCGGCGTTATGCTGGGCATCGTGGGGGCCAATTTTCCGAAGAGTTGGGGGCGCTTCACTCATGGCATGTCGTTCGCGTTTTCGGCCATCCCCACGCTGGTCGTGCTGTTCTGGCTTCACTATCCGGCGCAGGCCGTGTTCAATGTCGTGATTGACCCGTTCTACACGGCGGCGCTCACGCTGACGTTGGTGAACACCTTTGGAGTCGGGGAATTCGTGCGGCAAGCGGTGGCGGATTTTCCGCAGCAATACATCGTCGCGGGCCGCGTTTCGGGGATGAACATGCGCGACATCGTGCGCTATATCCAACTGCCCATTCTGTTCCGTCAATTGCTGCCCAGCCTGCTGGTGCTGCAAGTCGGCATGCTGCACGCCACCCTGTTCGCCAGCCTGATCTCGGTCGAAGAGCTGTTCCGCGTCGCGCAGCGCATCAACAGCACGATCTATCGCCCCATCGAAATCTATACGGCGCTGGCGTTGTTCTTTCTGGTCGTCTGCCTGCCGATCAACCTGCTGGCGGCTTGGCTCAAAAAGCGCTACACGCGCGATTTTTCGGAACGGTGAGTTATGCTTGAAGCCCGCAACGTTACGTTCGGTTACGATGCTAAGCCCATCGTCAAAGACATCAACCTGACCATCAAGCCCGGCGGAATCACCGTTTTGATCGGGCCGAGCGGCACGGGCAAGACCACCCTGCTCCGCTGCCTCGCGCTGCTGGAGCAACCGCAGTCGGGCGAAATTTGCATCGACGACGCATGCTACCGCTATCCGTGGGTGCCGGGTCAAGCCTTTACGCCGCCATGGCCCAAGCTCACCACCGTGTTCCAGCAATTGTTCCTATGGCCGCATTTGACGCTGCGCGAGAACATCCTGTTGCCGGTCAAACTGCAAAACAAGGCGGACAACGACCACCAGCTCGACGCGCTGATCGAAGCCTTTGACATGCAAGACTTCATCGACCGTTACCCCAACGAAGCCTCGCTGGGCCAACGGCAGCGCGTGGCGCTCGCCCGCGCCCTGATGCTCAAGCCCAGCTATTTGCTGCTCGACGAAATCACGTCGGCGCTGGATGTGGAGCAAATCGCCAAAATTTTGAGCTACCTCAAGCAACTGCGCGGCCAAAATATCGGCATCTTCATCATCACCCATTTGCTGGGCTTTGCCCGACACGCGGCGGATCAGGTCGTGTTCATGGCCGACGGCGGCATAGGCGAAAGCGGCGGCCCCGACATCCTGAAAACGCCCAAAACCGAGCGCCTATTCCAATTCCTGTCGGTTATCGCGGCAGCGAGCTGAGGCTTCCAACAACGGACAGGGAACAGAATCGGCGTTTACGTCAGACCGGCTATAGATAAACACCATTATATTCAACGAGATAACAAGAAGATGGGACACCCGCCTTCGCGGGTGTGACGGTGTTTTCGCTGCCCTTGCGTCGATTGGCGCATCCGCCCTTTCTAAATCAACGACTTACAAATCCCCCTTGTTTTCGGCCCTCAAAATCGAAGCTTGCATTTTCCCCGCCCATTTCCTAAAAAGACGCGATATTCCGTGAGGCTTGTAAGGCCCGGAAGCGGATTCAGCGACAGGCAGACAGGAATCACGATGAAAAAAGATGTCCACCCCGATTATCACGATATCACCGTCATCATGACGGATGGCACCGAGATCAAGACCCGCAGCACCTATGGCAAGCAGGGCGAACGGTTGCAGCTCGATATCGACCCCAAAACCCATCCGGCATGGACCGGCCAGCATCGCTTGGTCGATCGCGGCGGCCAGTTGGCCAAGTTCAACAAGCGTTTCGCCGGTCTGGGCACCAAGAAGGACGAAGCCGAAGTTGCGGCTCCGGCCGCTGCGGCGAAGCCCGCCGAAGACAAGATCAAGCTGACGACCAAGGCCACTCCGGCCAAGAAGAAAAAGGCGTAAGCGCCAAAATCGCGCAAAAAACCCGGCTCTTGAAAAAGAGCCGGGTTTTTTATTGGCTCAAGGCTGCGGGTTGGCGGCTTTGTCCTTCGACCTCCAGCGTCAGCATAAGCCGATCCGTGTCGGGCTGTTCATGGCTCACGCGCAGGCCGAAGTGGTTGGCGAAGGTGCCGGTCACATAAGCTTGGATGCTGCGCGGAGTCAGTTCTTCCACATCGACCGTTCCGGCGAGCGCTTCCTGAAAACCAGGAACCAGTTGGGCATTACGTCCGGCAACCTCGACGCGGCAGCCCTTTCGTCCCTCTTCGTTCAGCGGGTGCAACGTGATGTCGCCGCCGTAGGCCAGAACTTCCTCGGCCAAGATCAGCATGTTGATGAGCGTTTTAAGGCTGCCGCGTTGAAAGGCGAACTCTTCGTCCAATACGCCTTCGGGCCAATGCAGCGTGGATTTACCGCCCGACAAATACTGCTCGGCGACCGCTTGAACGTCGCGGACGGCCAGATTGGCTTCGCTGCCCGCGCGGCCATAGGCCATGCGGAACAGGCGCAGGCGGCGCGAGGCGTGGCCCGCGCTGTCGCCGATCAGCTTCATCGCTTCGTCGACCACAGGGCCGCCGATGTCCTCAATCAGCTCTACGCCGTTGTTGATGGCGCTGACGGGGCTGACGAGGTCGTGGCACAGTTTTGAGGCCAGCAGCTCTAGCACGCGCAGATCGATCTGCATGAAAAAGTCCTCGTCAAACTCGGTTTAGCGGCGAACCGCACAATAAAGCGCCACGGAAACGCGTGACGGCACGCTTTTACAGTTGCGCGACAATCGTTAAATGATGATTAATGCACAGGAAAACCGACCACAGCCGAGTGCCCGCGCATGAAAATCGCTTTTGCCGCCTCCGCCATGCCCGAAGCCCAGAAAACGCTGCACGAGCTAGAGCAGCGTTACGGAGCTTCGGCCTCCGTCGCGGAGGCCGACTATATCGTGGTCATCGGCGGCGACGGGTTGGTGCTGCGCACGCTTTACGGCGCCCTGCCCCACAACAAACCTTTGTTCGCCCTGCGCCGTTCGGGGTCGGTCGGGTTTATGTGCAACAACTACAACCCCGACGATCTGCCGCAACGGTTGGAGCAGGCTCTACGCGTGACGCTGCATCCGTTACGGGCGGAATCCACCGACACCGACGGCGCGACGACGACCGGTGTGGCCATCAACGAAGTGACCGCCCTGCGCGACTCGCCGCAGTCGGCCAAGCTGCGGATTCTGGTAGACGGGGTAGAGCGCATCGCCAGCTACAGCGGCGACGGCTTGCTGGTGGCGACACCGGCGGGCAGCACCGCCTACAACCACTCGGCGGGCGGGCCGATCATGCCGTTGGATGCCAACACGCTGGTGATGACCGCCGTGTGCGGCTTTCGCCCGCGCCGGTGGTCGTACGCGGTCTTGCCGCAAAACGCTGTGACGGAGATTGAAGTTATAGAAACGCAAAAGCGTCCGGTGCGCATCGAAGCGGGGCCGCAAACCGTCCACAACGTCGCACGGGCGCGCATTTGGCTCGACCGCGCAACGGCTTTCACGCTCCTCTTTGACCCCGACCAGCATCTGAGCGAACGGATCGTGCGCGAGCAGTTTATGACGTAGGGCGCAACCGCGCTTCCCGCGCCGCCTGCAATTTCGCGAAATCGACATCCGCGTGATAGGACGAGCGCGTCAGGGGCGAGCTGGACACCAGCAGAAAGCCTTTGGCGCGGGCCAGAGTGGCGTAGCTCTCGAACTCCTCCGGCGTGACGAAACGATCTACGGCGGCGTGCTTGGGTGTCGGTTGCAGATACTGGCCGATGGTCAGAAAATCGACCTCGGCGGCGCGGAGGTCGTCCATCACCTGCGCGATCTCCTCCTTCGTCTCGCCCAAACCGACCATCAGGCCGGATTTGGTGAAGATGGTCGGATCAATCTCTTTCACATGGCTGAGAAGACTGAGCGAGGTGAAGTAACGCGCCCCCGGACGGATGGTGGGGTACAGACGCGGCACGGTTTCCAGATTGTGGTTGAACACGTCCGGCTTGGCGCGCGCCACATGTTCGACCGCGCCGTCCTTGCGCATGAAGTCAGGTGTCAGAATTTCGATAGTGCAGCTTGGCGACGTGGCGCGGATACGCGCGATCACCTGCGCGAAATGATCCGCGCCGCCGTCCGGCAGATCGTCGCGATCCACCGACGTGATGATGACGTGTTTCAAGCCCAGTTCGGCGACCGCCGCCGCGACATGTTCCGGCTCGTGCGGGTCGAGCAGATCCGGCTTGCCCGTCGCGACGTTGCAAAAGGCGCAAGCGCGTGTGCAAACCGAACCCAAAATCATAAAGGTGGCGTGCTTGTGCTTCCAGCATTCGCCAATGTTGGGGCAGGCCGCTTCTTCACAAACGGTGTTGAGTTTAAGCCCGCGCATCAACTCGCGCGTTTCGTCATACGCCGCGCCTCCGGGAGCCTTGACGCGAATCCACTCCGGCTTTTTCGCCACGGGATTGTCGGGGCGATTGGCTTTTTCAGGATGGCGGGGTTTGACGGGGGTGTCCATGACGAGCGCCGTTCACATATGAATGACCCGCCCGTACGCATCCAGAACCGATTCATGCATGGATTCTGAAATGGTCGGGTGGGGGAAAACGGTGTGCATCAACTCCTGTTCCGTCGTCTCTAACGTGCGGGCGATGGCGTAGCCTTGGATCATCTCGGTGACTTCGGGGCCGATCATGTGCGCCCCCAGCAAAGCGCCGCTTCGGGCATCGAATACCGTTTTGACAAAGCCTTCCGCCTCGCCCATCGCGATGGCCTTGCCGTTGCCGATCAGGTTGAAACGGCCCACGCGCACTTCATAGCCAATCGCTTTCGCCTTCGCTTCGGTGAGGCCGACGCTGGCCACTTGCGGCGTGCAATAGGTGCAGCCGGGAATGTTTTCCGCGTTCAGCGGATGCACGCCCTTCACGCCCATGATCTTTTCGACGCAGATAACGCCTTCATGGCTGGCTTTGTGCGCCAACCACGGCGGCCCGGCGACGTCGCCGATGGCGTACACGCCCGGCTCGTCCGTGGCGCTCCATTCGTTGATCACGATATGGCCGCGATCCACCTTGGCCTTCGTGTTCTCAAGGCCGATGTTTTCGGTGTTGCCGGTGATGCCGACCGCCATGATTACGCGGTCGAACGTGGCTTGGGTCGCAGCGCCGCCCTGTTCAATCGTCGCGGTGACGCTGTCCTTGCTCTTGTCGAGCTTTTTGACCGTCGCGGCGGTGATGATCTTCAGGCCTTTCTTTTCGAACGCTTTGCGGGCGAAGGCGGAGACTTCCTCGTCTTCGACCGGCAGGACGCGATCCATCACCTCGACCACCGTCACCTCAACGCCGAGCGCGTGGTAGAAACTGGCGAATTCGATACCAATCGCGCCCGATCCGACGACCAGCAGCGACTTAGGCAAGGATTCCGGCACCATCGCCTCCTTATACGTCCAGACCAGCTTGCCGTCCGGCTCCAGCCCCGGCAGTGTGCGCGGTCGTGCGCCGGTGGCGATGATGATGTGCGGGGCGGCAAGTTCGGCGACCTTTTTGCCGTCCTTCGTGACTTCGACCCTGCCTTTGCCGAGCAGCTTGGCGGTGCCGTCCACAACTTCGACTTTGTTCTTTTTCAGCAAGTGCTTTACGCCTGCCGCCAACTGCGAGGACACGCGGCGCGAACGTTCGACGATTTTCTTAAGATCAAAGCTGAAGCCTTTGACCTCGAATCCGAAATCGGCCGCATGCTTCAGCGTGTGCGCGACATCCGCCGCGCGAAGCAAAGCCTTGGTCGGAATGCAGCCCCAATTGAGGCAGATGCCCCCCAGATGCTCGCGCTCCACCAGCGTCACCTTCATGCCCAACTGGCTGGCGCGAATAGCCGTCACATAGCCGCCCGGCCCGCCGCCGATGATGATAATATCCGATGTCTGCGTCATTGTTTCCGCCTCAGTTTTTCCAAGTCGAGTTCATAGTCGAGTCTGGCGACCTTCGCGCCGTCAGGCCAGATCATTTCCATGTCCGTTTCCGTGTAAACAAAGCCCCATTTCTGATTTGCCCGTCGCGAGGCTTCGTTACCTTCGCGATGCGCCACGCACAGCTTCTTCCAAGGGGCATGGCCTATGGCCCAGTCGATCCGCGCCTTGTAAAGCATGGCCGACAAACCCCGCCCACGGCAAGCAGGCTTGATATAACTTGCCGCCATCACGCCTGTACATCCCGAAGGATCGTGCCGCGAAGTGAAAACGCCCGTGATGCCGATCAGATCGTCACCTGCGTACAAACCGAACACGCACTTGCCCTGCCCCGAAAGCCAATCCCGCCATTCGTCCGGCGTATGCTGGACTTCGGCCTCATAACTTGAGCCGTAAACGCCAGGACATTCCTGCAACGCTTGCAGACGCAGGGTCGAAAACGACTCCCAGTCTTGCGCAACGAGCGGCCTGATCCTCACAGCGTCCGGCATTTACACCCCCGCACTCTTCCTGCGCCGAACCCACGTCTTTTTTAAGACGGGCAGCGATAGGGTGGATAGCACAAAGCCGCAGACCGGCACCAACGCGCCCAGCCAAGGCCGATCCGCGCCGAGCAGCGTCATCACGACCCCCGCGACTACCCAAGTGATCAGGGCGATGGAACCGCGCCGCGTCCAGCTTGTTTCCCACGCTTTGTCCATCTCGACGCGCGTGTTGCGCTCTTCGATCTGGCGGAGGCACCGCGCAAGTTCGTCCGACATCAGGCGACCAATCCGTACGGATTTTCGATCAGCGGCTTGAACGCCGCGAGGAATTCCGCGCCGACCGCGCCATCGACGGCGCGGTGGTCGATGGAGAGGGTGCAGGTCATCACCGTGGCAATGGCGATCTGGCCGTTCTTCACGACAGGCCGCTGTTCGCCCGCGCCGACCGCGAGGATGCAGGACTGCGGCGGGTTGATGATGGCCGCGAATTCCTTGATGCCGAACATGCCGAGGTTGGAGACGGAGAATCCGCCGCCTTGGAATTCCTCCGGCTTCAACTTACCATCACGGGCGCGGGCGGCGAGGTCTTTCATTTCCGCCGAAATCTGCGCCAAGGTTTTGGACTCCGCTTTTTTGACGATCGGAGTGATGAGGCCATTCGGAGTCGCCACGGCAACCGACACGTCGCATTGCGCGTACTGCAAGATAGCGTCGTCCGCCCACGAAGCGTTCGCGGCGGGAACTTTTTTTAACGCCAGCGCCACGGCGCGGATCACACAGTCGTTCACGGAAATTTTGCTGCCCGTCGCATCGTTCATCTTTTTACGCAACGCCAACAATTCGTCGAGTTCGCAGTCGATGCTCAGGTAAAAATGCGGCACCAGTTGCTTGGATTCCGTCAGGCGACGCGCGATGACCTTGCGCACGCTGCTGTTCGGCGTGGCGGTGTAGGCCATACCGAGCTTGTCGGCGTAGTCCTTCGCATCCACACCTTGCGACGGCGTGGCGGCCACGGTCTTCGGCTTCGCGCCGTTCTTGCCGCTGGCGATAAATCCTTCGATGTCGGCGCGGATGATACGCGCCTTAGGGCCTGTTCCGGTGATTTGGCTCAGGTCGATGCCCGCTTTCTCGGCGAGGCGTCGCGCAAGCGGGCTGGCGAAAACGCGCTGGATCGCGCCATGAGCGCTCTTGCTCACGCTCGCCGCAGGCGCAGTTCCCTTCGACGGGGCCGGGGGAAGCGCCGGAGTTTCCGCCGGGGCTTTCGTCGCCAGTTTCTTCATCGCCGCATCCACCGTCATGCCCTCCTCGCCTTCCTCAACGATAATCGCAATCGGCGTGTTGACCTTGATGCCCTGTGTGCCGCCGGAAATGAGGATTTTCAGGATTTTTCCCTCATCGACGGCTTCGACCTCCATCGTCGCCTTGTCGGTTTCAATCTCGGCCAAAACTTGCCCGGCTTTAACGCGGTCGCCTTCCTTCATGAGCCAGCGGGCGAGCGTGCCTTCGGTCATCGTGGGCGACAGGGCGGGCATAAGGACTTGAATGGGCATGGCGCGTAGTATCCTAAAACAACAATCAACGATACGCCCGCTCGCGCGGGCTCTCAACGGTCCGGATCACGCCGCTTGGCGAAAGCAGACCTGCTTCACCGCGTCGACGATGGATTCGACCTGCGGCAGAGCCAGCCGCTCCAGATTGACGGCATAGGGCAGCGGCGCATCGGCGGCGCAGACGCGAGCCATCGGCGCATCGAGATAATCGAACGCATGTTCCATCATCTGCGCGGCGAGTTCCGAGCCGATGCCTGCGAAGGGCCAGCTTTCTTCGACCGACACCAGACGGCTGGTTTTCTTGACGCTCGCGACAATCGTCGCCGTGTCGAGGGGTCGTATGCTGCGGAGGTTGATGACTTCCGCCTGAATGCCTTCCTCCGCCAGTTTTGCCGCCGCCTGCAAGGCTACGCCGACCATGCGCGAATAGGCCACGATGGTCACGTCGCCACCTTCGCACATCACCTTGGCCTTACCGATGGGGAGGATAAAATCGGGATCATCCGGCACCTCAAAGCTTTGGCCGTACATCAGTTCGTGTTCAAGAAAGATGACGGGATTGGGGTCGCGGATCGCGGCCTTGATCAAGCCCTTCGCGTCGGCGGCATCGTAGGGAGCCAGAACCTTCAGCCCCGGCACATGCGCGTACCAGCTGGCGTAGCATTGCGAATGCTGCGCCGCGACGCGACCCGGTGCGCCGTTCTGGCCACGGAAAACAATGGGACAGCCAATTTCGCCGCCCGACATGTAAAGAGTTTTCGCGGCGGAGTTGACAATCTGGTCAATCGCCTGCATCGAAAAGCTCATCGACATGAATTCGATGATCGGCACAAGTCCGCCAAAAGCCGCGCCGACGCCAAGACCGGCGAAGCCCATTTCCGTGATGGGGCTGTCGATCACGCGCTCCGGGCCGAATTCCTCCAGCATGCCCTGAGAAACTTTGTAAGCGCCTTGATATTCTGCGACTTCTTCGCCCAGCAGAAAAACACGCGGATCACGGCGCATTTCCTCGGACATGCCTTCGCGCAAAGCCTCGCGGACGGTTTTCACGACAACCTTGTCATAGGTCTTTTCATCGCTCGTCACGGGAGCAGACGGCATTGACGGCACGACGGACAAATGCGGCTTGGCCGCCGCTTCAGCTTTCGCGGGTTTTTGCACCGCCGCCGCGACGTTACCGAGAGCGGCAGCGTCTTCGCCTTCCTCCAGCAACACGGCAATCGGGCTGTTGATGGCCACGCCTTCGGTTCCGGCGGGCACAAGGATTTTGCCGAGCGTACCGGCCTCCACGGCTTCGACTTCCATCGTGGCCTTGTCGGTTTCGATTTCGGCCAGAACTTGTCCCGGCTTGACGATGTCGCCCTCCTTTTTCAACCAACGAGCAATTTTGCCCTCGGTCATGGTGGGGGAAAGGGCTGGCATAAGGACTTGGGTGGTCATGGGGCGTTCCCGTTCAGGTCAGGATTCAATCAAAACGTCGGTCAACAATTCCGACGGATCAGGTTCGGGGCTGGTCTGCGCAAAGTCGGCGGCCTCGGCCACGATATCTTTGATTTCGCGTTCGATGCGCTTCAGATCGCCTTCTGTCGCGAGGCCGTCCCGCAGCATCAGGACACGAAGCGAATCGATGGGATCGCGCTCCTCGCGCCAACGTTCGACCTCTTCCTTGGAACGGTACTTGCCGGGATCGGACATCGAATGGCCGCGATAGCGATAGGTCATCACCTCAAGCAGCACCGGCCCCTTGCCGCTTCGCGCATGCTCCAAGGCATCTTCGGCGGCGCGGCGAACCTTGACCACGTCCATGCCGTCCACCTGACGACCAATGATGCCAAAGCCTTCGCCGCGCCGGAACAACTCGCCCGCCGCGTGACGGCTCTGGCTGGTGCCCATGCTGTATTTGTTGTTCTCGATCACGAACACGACCGGCAGCTTCCACAGCGCCGCCATGTTAAAGCTTTCATACACCTGCCCCTGATTGGCCGCGCCGTCGCCCATATAGGCAACGCAAACGCCGCCGTCCTTTTTGTATTTATGGGCGAACGCCAGACCGGTTCCCATCGGGATTTGCGCGCCGACGATGCCGTGGCCGCCAAAGAAATTTTTCTCGCGGCTAAACATATGCATCGAGCCGCCCTTGCCCTTCGAGCATCCCGTGCCGCGTCCGGTCAGCTCCGCCATGATCGCTTTGGGCGAAACGCCCGCCGCCAAAAGCTGCCCGCGCGCGCGGTAGGCGGTGATGGTGGTGTCTTGTGGTTTTTGCGCCCGCCGTATACCGACCGCGACGGCTTCCTGTCCGATGTAAAGATGGCAAAACCCGCCGATCAGGCCCATGCCGTAAAACTGGCCCGCCTTTTCCTCAAAGCGCCGGATCAGCAGCATGTCACGGTAATAGCTCAACATGTCGGTCGCCAAGAGCGGCGATGGCTGTACCGCCTTTGCGGCTTTGATCTGCGGCTTCGTATTAAGCATCATATTCTCCCGAACAGACGTGACCGACGGTTGGCATGATCGCCGCGCATTTTGGGCTTGGGAGACCCGCGTCGGCGATTCGATTTCCTTGCATCAACTAAGACGCTCTGTTGTTTTTTTCAAGCAAAGCTTTGCGATCAACGTCCAATACAACTTGGAAAAACCAAGTTTTGACTGGGTCTTCAAGCTTGAATTGGGGTGATATTATTTGTTGCGCTGCAACAAAACAGCATCGCTATCCTTGTCATCGCGCCGCTGGTCTTCGCGCGGAATCAACACGACGATTTCGTTGGGCTTTGAATAATTCAGCAATTCTCTTGATTTTTCTTCGAGCAGATCCGGATCGAGGTTGTTGGGGCGCATCAGCTGGGTACGGTGCTGCAGCTCTTTCCTGTCTTTTTGCAGTTGCTCAAGAGTCGCCTGCGCGTTGCCGACTTCGCGCTCCATCCGCGTCATGGCAAACCAGCCGCGTTCACCCTGCAATGTGTGGTAGACGAAGTAGCCGACGATGCAAACGCCCGCCAGCGCGAGAATCGTCTGCCGCATTCGTTTGCTGATTCGGAGCATCGGTTCGCCTCCACACTCTCCGCGACGACGTCAGGCGGGCGACGAAACGCCTTACCGCGTCAGAACGGACATCCCCGCAAAGCGTCCAATCTTGCCGAGCTGTTCTTCGATGCGGATGAGCTGGTTGTATTTCGCCAAACGGTCGGAGCGTGACAGCGAGCCGGTTTTGATCTGGCCGCAATTCGTCGCCACGGCCAAATCGGCAATCGTCGAATCCTCGGTTTCGCCGGAGCGGTGCGACATGACGGCGCGATAGCCCGCCTTGTGCGCCATCTCGACCGCTTCCAGCGTTTCGCTGAGCGTGCCGATCTGGTTCACCTTGATCAGGATGGCGTTGGCGAGGCCGCGCTCGATGCCTTCGGCCAGACGGACGGGGTTGGTGACAAACAGATCGTCGCCGACGATCTGGATCTTGTCGCCCAGTTCCTCGGTCATCATTTCCCAGCCTTCGAAATCGTCCTCGGACATGCCGTCTTCGATGGAGGCGATGGGATAGCGTGCGCACAGGTCAGCGTAATAGCTGACCATCTGCCCCGCGCTCAGCATCTTTTTCTCACCGGCGAGGTGATAAAAGCCGTCCTTGTAAAACTCGGTCGATGCCGCATCCAGCGCCAGCATGATGTCGTCGCCCGGCGTGTAGCCCGCCTTTTCGCAAGCGCGCATGATATAGCCGATGGCTTCATCGGCGGAGCTGAGGTTGGGGGCAAAGCCGCCTTCGTCGCCGACGCTGGTGTTGTGGCCCGCTTCCTTCAGCAACTTTTTCAGCGCATGGAACACTTCAGCGCCCATGCGGATAGCATCGGTCACGCTCTCGCCGCCGACGGGCATGATCATGAATTCTTGTATGTCGATGGGGTTGTCGGCATGCGCGCCGCCGTTGATGATGTTCATCATCGGCACCGGCAACAACGAAGCCGCCGTGCCACCGACATAGCGGTACAGAGGCAAGCGGGCTTCCATCGCCGCCGCCTTGGCCACCGCGAGGCTCACGCCCAAAATGGCGTTAGCGCCGAGGCGCGATTTGTTCGGCGTGCCGTCCAGTTCGATCAACATGCCGTCGACCGCGATTTGATCGGAACCCTCTTGCCCGATGACCGCGTCGGCGATTTCTTCGTTCACCGCTTCAACGGCGCGAAGCACGCCTTTGCCCGCGTAGCGCGCGGCATCGCCGTCGCGGAGTTCCACAGCTTCATGCGCTCCCGTCGACGCGCCCGAAGGCACGGCGGCGCGACCAAAAGCGCCGCTTTCAAAAGCGACATCCACCTCAACCGTGGGGTTGCCACGGCTATCCAGAATTTCACGACTACGAACTTGGGTGATTTGCGACATGGCGGGGTTCCGTGAAAAAAGATGGGGTAACCTTGTTAGCACAATCGCCGGAAGGCGGGAACTGGAATATGGCGAACGCGTTAAGCCGCCTTTGTGCATGAAAAAAACCCCCGCACCTTGCGGCGCGGGGGTTGTTCGAAAAAAAGAAAGGCTACACGAACAGTTTGCCGTAATTCTCCAAAAACGCCCTCAGCTTCGCTTCGGTTTCGGGCTTGATCTGCTTGTCGTCGCGGATGGTGGCGAGGATTTCGGCGCCGTTGCCGCGCAACGCGCGCAGCAAGCCTTGCTCATAGCGCGTCACGTCCTCGACCTTGACCTTATCGAGATAGCCTTTCACGCCCGCGAAGATTACGGCGACCTGCTCTTCGATCAGCAACGGCGCGTATTGCGCCTGCTTCAACAGTTCCGTCAAACGTTTGCCGCGATTGAGAAGCTTTTGCGTGGCGGGGTCGAGGTCGGAGGCGAATTGCGCGAAGGCTTCCATCTCGCGGTATTGCGCCAGTTCCAGCTTGATCGAACCGGCCACCTGCTTCATCGCCTTGATCTGCGCGGCCGAGCCGACGCGGCTCACCGACAGGCCCACGTTGATGGCGGGCCGGATACCTTTGTAGAACAGGCCGGTTTCAAGGAAAATCTGGCCGTCCGTGATCGAAATCACGTTGGTCGGGATATAGGCCGACACGTCGCCCGCCTGCGTTTCGATGACCGGCAGAGCGGTCAGCGAACCGCCGCCCAGCTTGTCGTTCATCTTGGCCGCGCGTTCCAGCAGACGCGAGTGGAGATAAAACACGTCGCCCGGATAAGCTTCGCGGCCCGGCGGACGGCGCAGCAGCAGCGACATCTGGCGATAGGCCACCGCTTGCTTGGACAAATCGTCGTACACGATCAAAGCATGCTTGCCGCTGTCGCGGAAGAATTCGCCCATCGCGCAGCCGGTGTAGGGCGCGATGAATTGCAACGGAGCAGGCTCGGAAGCCGTCGCGGCCACGATGATCGAGTATTGCAGAGCGCCGGAATCTTCCAGCGACTTGACGATCTGCGCGACCGTCGAACGCTTTTGGCCGATGGCGACATAGATGCAATACAGTTTCTTGGACTCGTCGTCGCCCTGATGCGCGGCCTTTTGGTTGATGAAGGTGTCGAGCACCACCGCCGTCTTGCCGGTCTGGCGGTCACCGATGATCAGCTCGCGTTGACCGCGACCAATCGGCACCAGCGAATCGATGGCCTTCAATCCCGTCTGCATCGGCTCGGACACGGACTGGCGCGGAATGATGCCGGGGGCTTTGACCTCGACGCGGGTCATCTTCACGTCTTTCAGCGGGCCTTTGCCGTCGATCGGATTGCCCAACGCGTCCACGACGCGGCCCAGCAAGCCCTTGCCGACAGGAACTTCGACGATCGTGCCGGTGCGCTTGACCGTGTCGCCTTCGCGGATGGTGCGGTCGTCGCCAAAAATCACAACGCCGACGTTGTCGCTTTCAAGGTTAAGCGCCATACCCTTTACGCCGCTTTGGAACTCCACCATTTCACCGGCGCGGACATTGTCGAGGCCAAACACGCGCGCAACGCCGTCGCCGACCGAAAGCACCTGCCCGACTTCGGCCACTTCCGTCGCCGTGTTCAACTGGGCGATCTGGGATTTCAAAACCGACGAAATTTCCGATGCGCGAATATCCATTTAGGCCGCCTCCTGCTGTGATTTCAGGGCGCGTTCCAGACGCGCCAGCTTTCCTTTGACCGATGCGTCGATCAGACGCGATCCCATTTTGACCATCAGCCCGCCGAGCAGACTGGGGTCTTCCTTGATGACCAGAAACACCTTGCCGCCCGCGATGCGGCTCAGCTGAGCCAAAAGCTGATCCTTTTGCGGCTGGGTCAACGCGCGCGCGGTGCTGACTTCGGCGATATGCTCGCCGCGCTTGGCGGCCAGATCGGCCAGAAACGCGTCGATGATGGCGGGCAACACCTGTAACCGGCGATTCCGCGCCAGCAGCATCAGAAACTTTCCCGTCAAACCGTCCAGCTTGGCCGTGGCAGCCACTTGCTTCATGGCATCGACCAGCTGCGCGCGCGACAGGCGCGGATAGCGCATCACGAGTTGCAGCTCGGCGCAGTCGCGCACCAAAACCTTGAGGCCGCGCAGATCGTCCGCGACAACATCCAGCTGTTTTCCCTCGTCCGCCAGTTCATAAAGCGCACGCGCGTAGCGACGCGCCAAAACGGCGGTTTCTCCTGCCACAATGCGGGGAACGTTCGGCTCCGACATAAACCCTGTCCGTCATCGTTAAAAGCACCAGCGATGCGGTGGAAATAGCAGACCAAACGGCGGCGCGCAACCATTGATGCGGTCGTTACGGCGGCGGCGGCGGGCTTTATTTCCGGCTCCCCGGCTCCAATCCGAACAGGTGGTAGAAATCGGGTTTGTCTTGCCAGTTTTCGTCCACCTTCACCTCTAGAAACAGATGGACGGGGTGGCCGAGCGATTCGGCCAGCTCTTGACGGGCGGCCGCGCCCAGAGCCTTGATCTGCGCGCCGTTTTTGCCGAGAACGATGGCGCGGTGGTTGGGGCGGTTGACCAGTATGGTCTGGCGGATGATGACCGAGCCGTCGCGCTTTTCCTCCCAGCTGTCGGGGCGCACCGTCGCGGCGTAGGGGAGTTCTTCGTGCAGTTGCCGGAAAATCTGCTCGCGTGTGATCTCCGCCGCCAAAAGGCGCTCCGTCAGATCCGTCAATTGGTCTTCGGGGAACATCCACGGGCCTTTGGGCATTTTGCCCCGCAGGTGTTGCTTGAGTTCCGCCACGCCGTCGCCGGTCAGGGCCGACACCATAAAGATTTCATCAAACACGCCCGTTTCGTTCAGGCGATCGGTCATGGGCAGAAGCTTGGTCGCCTTGACCTTGTCGATTTTGTTGAAAACCAGCGTGACGCGGCGCTTTTGCTTTTGCAGCGTGGCAATAATCGCGTCGGTTCGGGCATCCGGCTGGCGCGTGGCGGCATCGACCAAAAGCAGGATCGCGTCGGCATCCTCAAGACTATGCCAAGCCGCCTGCACCATCGCCTTGTCCATGCGCCCTTTGGGCTCAAAGATGCCGGGCGTGTCGATCAAGCCAATCTGCGTGTCGCCCTCGGTCAAAAGCCCCAGCACACGCATCCGCGTCGTCTGCGCCTTGGGGCTGACAATAGACAGCTTTTCGCCCACCAGTTGATTGAGCAACGTCGACTTGCCCGCATTCGGCGCACCCAAGAGGGCGGCGAATCCGGCGTGGGTCGTCAATTCATTTTTTGCCATGTCACACTACACTTTTCAGATAGGTCGCCTTTACGCGGACGATTCATAACATATTGGTAGGCTGCCAAACTACCGACCAAGATCACCATTCCGAGATATTGGCGAATTTCCAATGCTTCATGAATCAAAACAACAGAAAACAAGGCCGTAAACATCGGCTCCAACTTGGTCACAAGGCTGAAACGGAACGAACCCAGCAGGGCAATGCCATAAAACATGCCAAAGGTTCCAACCGCTAACGCTCCCGCCGACACCGCCGCCCAGCCGTAACCGGCCAAAGAGACCGGAAGCTGCGGGGCTTTGAAAGCAAGAACAAGAAGACCGAACAAAAACGCGCACAAAAACGCTTCAGCGCCGACGATAGCCGGATCGCGCGTCCGCATCAGTCGGCCATACACATAGAGTCGGCTGGCCGTCGCCACGGCGGCGATTCCGGCGCACATCATGCCCAGCAAGCTTACGGATTGAGGCTGGAACCAGACATCAAGGATCAGGCTCAAACCAAACAGAGCGAGCGCCGTCAGAATGATCGTCAGAGCGTCAATCTTGATCTCTCCCCGCCACATCATGAAAAACAGAAGCATTAGGGTGTTTGTGAACACGATAACGACAACAAGAGGCCCGGACATCCACGAGAGGGCCATAAAAATTCCCAAGATGGACGTCGCCTGAAACGCGCCGCCAATGAAAGCCTGCTGAACGGCATCCCTTGTCGCGAAAAGATGTTTCTTTTTCAAAACGCAAAAGAACGCGAGAGACAAGGCGCGCGCTGCTGTCGTTGCGAGGATCAGAAAGACGGCGTTGCCTCCATCGGCGTAAACGGCACGCGCCGCGACAGGATAAACGCCGAACACAATCGCGCTAACGAAGGCAACGATGATCCCCAGTCGAACGCGCGAAGCGCTTGGCTCCACGAGGGTCACGATCCCGTCACCTGCGCCATCAACACCTGCGCTGCTGCCTTCTCCGCCGCGCGTTTGGATTGGCCTTCGGCGATGGCGGGGGGATGGCCTTTGACGGTGACTTCGATGCGGAATTTGGGGGCGTGCGCCGGACCGGTGTGTTCGATCACTTTGTAGGCCGGAAGCGGCAACCCCTGCCCCTGCGCCCATTCCTGCAGCGCCGTTTTGGGGTCGGCGGGAGTCGTGTCCACGTCCGTCGCTTGCCGCCAATAACGCTTGATAAAGCGGCGCGGCACTTCGAGGCCGCCGTCCAGATAAAGCGCGCCGATGAGAGCCTCCAGCGCGTCCGACAAGGTGGAGAGATTTTTACGCGCCGCGCTGGCTTCCTCGCCGCGCGCGAGGCGCAGGTGACGCTCCAAGCCGATTTCCAGCGCGATGTCGTGCAACGCGTCACGGTTCACCAGCGAGGCGTGGCGCTTGGCCAACTCGCCCTCGCTGGCTTGCGGAAACAATTCATAAAGCCAATGCGCGACGACCAGACCCAGCACGCGGTCGCCCAGAAATTCCAGCCGTTCGTAGGGCACAACGCCGCTCTTTTTGCGTTGCTTCAGCCCCGCCAGCGACGGATGCGTCAGCGCTTCCTGCAACAGGGTCGGATTGGCGAACTCGTGCCCCATCCGGGCGGTGAGTTCTTGCGTTTTTGTTGCCGTGGTTTGCGCCGTCATCACGAAATCTTCTTGAACAGACGATCCCAGCGCACCGCCCACGGCCATTTCCAGATTTCCCAGAAATGCGCGCGTCCATCGAGCGAAAAGAACAGGATTTGCGCCTTGCCGACCAAATTTTCCTCCGGCACATACCCAACGCCGCCGTTGGGCGCGCGGCTGTCCGCCGAATTGTCGCGGTTGTCGCCCATCATGAAATAATGGCGCGGCGGAATGATAAACATCGGCGTGTTGTCGAGCGCGAAATCGTCGCCCTCCTCGCGGATGACATGCTGATTCCCGTCGGGAAAAGTTTCCAGATAATCCGTCGTGGTTTCCGAAGGCCGCACATAGTTCGTGGCCATCGGCTGCTCCAACTTTTGGCGTTCGACGGCGACTCCATTGATGTAAAGCAAACCATGGCGAACATCGACCGTATCGCCCGGCAGGCCGACCAACCGCTTGATATAGTCGGTGCTGTTGTCGCGGGGCAGTTTGAACACGACCACATCGCCGCGCTCCGGCGCTTGATTGAACAGGCGGCCCGGCAAGGGCAAAACGCCGAAAATGGTCGAAAGGCTGCTGTAGCCATAGGAGTATTTCGACACAAACAAATAATCGCCGATCAAAAGCCCCGGCACCATCGAGCTGGACGGGATGTTGAACGGCTCGAACGCGAACATGCGGATCGCCAACGCGATCACGATCGCGGACAACACCGTGCGAACGGATTCGTCAAATTTGTGCCCGACTTGGGCCGTCTTGGATGGGGACTCACTGGTCATAACATATCCATTGTTCGACGGGGTTCGCGCGAAAAGCCTGCCTTGGCCGCGCAAGGCCCCTTTCCTTAGCATCATTGCCGCCCGTATGACAAAAGGGAAAGTATTTCAGGCTGGCACGGCCTCAATGATGACAAAGGCCTGCGCCACAGGCGGATCGTCGGTGATGGTGAGGTGGATGACGGCTTTCATGCCGAGGGGCGTCATTTTCTCAAGCTGCGCCAACGCGCCGCCGGTCAAGCGCAAGGTCGGCTGGCCAGAGGGAAGGTTGACGACCCCCATATCGCGAAAGAACACGCCTCGGTTGATGCCCGTCCCCAGCGCCTTGGCGCAAGCCTCCTTGGCCGCAAACCGCTTGGCATAGGTCGGGATGGGATCGGCGCGAAGAGCGGCCTTGGCCCGTTCCGTCTCGGTAAAGACGCGCTCAAGAAAACGTGCGCCATGGCGCTCCAGCGTCGCCCCCACCCGCCCGATGTCGATCACGTCATTGCCGATGCCGAGAATCATGGCCGAACCTCACAGATTTCCACCCTTGCGCCATGCGGTGAATGTTGCAAGCGACTTATGTCGGGCTAGGGGCCGCTGGCTTAGGCAAACTGGGCACGGCTGTTGCATCCCCCCGCCGCCGCACCGCGATCCAATTTGCAGCCGCTCTTTGAGACTCGGTCAAAGAGGTTGCTTTCCCTCCATTTGTCCGCCCACTGGTTGGAATGAAATCCTTTACTTTCTTACCGGCAAATTCGGGCCTGCCTCGATGCGTGTTCAGTTGGTTGTAAAAGGCGTTAAGCAAGACCTCGTCGCGCTTCCTTAACTGAGCTTGCGTCAAATAATCCCGATCCAGCTCCGGATTAAACGCTTTCAGCCACAGCCCCCAGTGCGTTTTGAGATGTTCATAGGCATTGTCCACTCTGGGACGATAAGGGACGAACTGCCCCGACTCCGGAAGCGGCGGCGGAACGTACTTTTCAGTCGTTGCAATAAGGCTGCTTACTTTGTGCCTTTCGTCTATTTCAGCAAGGATGTCGCGGCGCATCCAGACAGGCAGTTGATCAATTCTGCCGAACAGCTCTTCGGCGGCAGTCAAAATTTCGGCTTTACGCGCCTCAGCTTCACTACGATCTGTCATCTCTATCCCTTAAAATCATCCTGGCGCTTCGCGCGCGTCTTTCCTGCAATACGGATTGAATAGGCGGCTAGGCACCGGCAAGCAATGCTTTTTTGGCAAAACCCACTAGAATGGATTGATGAATTCAACGCGCAACACCGCTCTAACAAAAACTATGTGGCAATGTCAGAGAGATACCGAATAACACGATCCTTTAATTGATCGGAATTAATATATAACATGTGAGTTTCTTTCAAAAGCTCTAGCCTTAGATTTTCGTCGCCTTCAAAGGATTCAATATCAGCAAATAATTTCTCGAACACTACAAGCCATTTATCATGAGTATAGCCCCATAATTCTGCCCATGAACGTGAAAAGTCAGTGGTCGAGCATAGTACCGGACGCAGTTGGATAAAGCCTTGAAGAGATTCAAGATAAGGATTCTTTCCGACCAAAGAAGGAATCCAAAATGCAAGGAATACTGTCCAAGGCTCTATCCAGTTGGATAGAGAATCACATTCCCCTTTC
>CAIXHP010000056.1 GCA_903919315.1 uncultured Pseudomonadota bacterium
CAACATTAAAGGCTTGGGCTTTTTGACCGCTTTCCTCAAAATCATGGATGGCTTGCGCCTGTGAGGTCGACAGAAATGAAAAGCGTTCATCCAGTTTCGTAATGGCATCGTAACCGCCATGCAAGGCGGACACGAGTTCTTCGCTGGCTTGCTTAACATCCGTACCAGTAACGCGGGCATATCCAGCTGCGGCCTGGCCGAGCGCCAAATAGGAAGTAACACCAATGTCGCGCTGGCGCGAAAACAGTTCGACCATTTCGGTTGCGCTTTCGGTGTTCACGCCATGCAACTGACGGAGTGTTCCGATATAGGAACCGATTTGGGCATTGCTGACACCTACGCTTTGTCCGGTCGCGTCCAACGCCGCCCTGACTTCGCCAAATGTTTCAGCCCAATGTTCTGAAGCCGCCGCCGCGCTGATAAAGGCTTTCGCCATTCCGGCAACGGCAAGCGCAGCAACGGTGATCGGGCTGAAAAGCGTCCCCAACGCATTTTGAAAACCGCCTGTGAGTTCAGACAGCACGATAAGCGAGCCAGCACCACGCTTATAAGAACCGATCAGACTTTCGTGGGCGAGAACCAGCTTTTCGCGGAAGATTTGGGATTGATGTTCACCCGCACCGGAAAGATCATCGAGCGGGCCGCGCGCTTTCTGTAGATCGGTGCGCAGCTTTGAAACACTGGTCTGCGCTTTGGCGGCGGCTTCAGCCGCTTGCGCCAATCCCGATTTTAGCTGTTCGGATGCGGAGTTTCCAGCCTCGCGCATCTGCGCCGCCATGTTCCGCAATTCGGCAGTCGTCGCCGACAGGTTGGCTTTGGCAACAGCAAGATTAGCGGTTAAAGGCGCGACATCGGCGCTTATGGTTACGGCAATATTCGAGGACATGATTTAAGCCTTGTAACCGACGAACCATTTTAGAAGCATGTGCGCCGGTGGGTTGCGCCGCCAGTATGCGAGGATATTGAGATAGGCTGGAAATGGCAGCGCATCGATTTCGGCATGCGTATAACCGCACGCCGTCATCAAGCTGCCATAGATGTCGATCCAGTCGAGGTCGGCGAGGCTGCCGGTGCCACCGGCTGTGCTTCCCCCGGTACAACTTCCTTCATCTCGACGCCCATGAGTTTCGCCACGACTTCAATGGCTTTTTTCAATTCAGGAAAGGTAACGCCGACAATGCTGTCAACATCGGCTGCGGTAACTTTCGGGTCAGCCGCATGCATGGCGAGATAAATAACGGTCGTCTGCGCGCCCATGCCTTCGGGCGTGTCGATGCCGATGCGCGTGAAAGCGGGGCCAGCCTGACGCAATTGTCCCAGGGTCAAAGGGGCTACGGGAAATTCGCGTCCGCCCAGAGTGATGGTTTCGTCTTTGTTCATACAGGCTCTCCTTTTTGGGTTGAAAGATTTGATTACAGCGAACTTGACCAGTCGAAGAAGCGGCCAAGGCTGTCGGCAAAAGCCGAGAATTCGAAGTCGGGGACGGTGAAATCCTCGTTCTTGAAATCCCAGCTCATCTTGGTCGGAATGGCGGCATAGAGGGTGAGGCACGCATTGTTTCCTGTGTAGTTCTCACCAAGCTGCATACGGAAAGTCGGCGACGAACCCATCAGCTGGTTATAAGCAGTGATGCGGTTGCCCGTGGTCGTCTCGAAATAAGCGTAGGAGATGATGACCTTGACCCCGGCAACCTCATCGGCGGAACTGAAGGTGTAAGTGCCGGTGGTCATATCGCAGCTATATTGTCCTGTTGTCGGCGCAGATGCGACGCGCGTCATCTGAATGCCGGTACCGGCATTGAACACGCCGCAATCGATGCCTGGGTTGCCCGACGACATTGCCGAGCCGTTGGCGACAACAATCTGATATGGCGTGGTCGGGATCGCCGTACCATTAGGCCCA
>CAIXHP010000057.1 GCA_903919315.1 uncultured Pseudomonadota bacterium
AAAGGGGAATGTGATTCTCTATCCAACTGGATAGAGCCTTGGACAGTATTCCTTGCATTTTGGATTCCTTCTTTGGTCGGAAAGAATCCTTATCTTGAATCTCTTCAAGGCTTTATCCAACTGCGTCCGGTACTATGAATCTGAATAGAATACTGATCAGGCTTGCGTCCGATACGATCCAACTCGTCGTTGAATCCTTGAATGAGGCAGCCCATCAAGCCTTCACTGCCGCCGCCGTACCAAAGATTGAACCCATGCGAAGCGATGAGCCGCCCCGTGTCGTAGGTCACCTCCCTGACTATGTCGCGGCAATGCTCGGCACCCTCCTTGGCACCAGCATGCGCGGTGATATGGGGACGACGCAGAAACGGCTCCAGCGTGTTTTTTTGCGGCCTGTGTTCGCATACGTCTTTGGTGTTTGTTAGAAAGAATTCCCTGACGGACACAAACTCCGTGACCTTGTCGATCGCGCGCCAATAGTCGATGACTCTGGGCAGATCGCGCTCATCCACTTCGATCAGCATAGAGGTAAGAATTTGAACGTTCTGGTGCGGCAAATTGTGTCGGTATTTCGGTACGAATATTTTCATTTTGACTTTGGCCTTTCAATATATGCGACCATCACGGCCATTCGATTGTCATCAATCCGTATTTTTGTTGCGAACTTAGTATTCGTTAGGAAACTAAAAAAGCAAAAACAACCGTAAAATATGGTCATCCCCGCGAAGGCGGGGATCCATCTCCCGGTGACGGGATTGGGCACACTTTTTCCAGACCAACGCTATTCATTCTACAGGTGATGGATCCCCGCCTTCGCGGGGATGACCGTTCCTTTGTAACTCGCTGTGAATATACGACAAGTTTCTGGACAGACACTTATATATCCCATCCCCTAAACCGTCAAATAGTTGCATGCCGCTATACCTGCGCGATGGCCCAGGGGCGGAAACGGTTTTCACCTGTTCCTTAGGCGGGAAGACGATTATAGTTAAAACCTGTTCTCCTTTCGCGAGGTTGCCATGTCCGTTCTTCTTATCGTTCTCGGCGTCGTCGTTCTGTTTGTTATTGTGACTTACAACCGCTTGGTATCCATGCGGCAGACGACCAAGAGCGCTTTTGCCGACATCGATGTGCAGTTAAAGCAACGCTATGACCTCGTGCCCAATCTGGTGGCGACGGTGCAGGGGTATGCCGAGCATGAGCGCGGCGTTTTTGAAAAAGTGACCGAGGCTCGCGCCACGGCGATGCACGCCACGTCGTTGGCGGAACGCGGCGCGGCAGAGGGGGCTTTGTCCGGCGCGTTGATGCAGCTGATGGCTGTGGCCGAGAATTACCCGCAGCTCAAGGCCAACGCGAATTTCCAACAGCTGCAAAGCGAATTGGGCGATCTGGAAAACAAGATCGCGGCGGCGCGGCGGTTCCTCAACAATGCCGTCGCGGAATACAACGGCGCGATCCAGCAGTTTCCCGCCGTCCTGTTCGCCGCTTCGCTCGGCTTTCAGGAAGCCGAGATGTTCGCGCTGGGCAGCGACGAACGCGCCACCGTCGTGGTGCCGCCCAAGGTATCGTTCGGCGGATAACGCTTTATGCCCGCAGCCCTCGGCCTTTCCTCATGGCGCTGGAGCAACAACATCAAGTCGATGCTGTTGCTGTTGGCGTTTCCGCTTTTGCTGCTGGGGTTGCTGGGCGGCGTTTTCTTTGCGGCGGGGTGGTTGAATCTCGACGCGCATGGGGCCGTCGACCCTCGGTTTTTGATGGCTATGGGGTTCGCCACGACGGCGCGGACACCGCTGGATCTGGCGACGCAGGCGGTCTGGGATTATTGGCCCATCGTTCTGGGCATCGCCGCCGTGTGGACGCTGCTCGGCTATCTGTTCAACGACGCGATGATCCGCGCCGCGACGGGCGCTAAGCCGATCGAACGCAGCGAAGCGCCCAAACTCTATAACCTTTTCGAGAATCTCTGCATTTCGCGCGGCCTCACCATGCCGCGCCTTTACCTGATCGACACCGGAGTCATGAACGCCTACGCGAGCGGCATCGACGAAGCCAGCTATAGCGTCACCGTCACGCGCGGGCTGGTGGAGCGTCTGGACGATGCCGAGATCGAGGCCGTTTTGGCGCACGAGCTGACCCACATCATCAACCGCGATGTGCGGTTGCTGGTCGTCGCCATCGTTTTTACCGGCATGCTGTCCTTTGTCGCGCAGATGATGTGGCGGAGCATGCGCTTTGCATCCCATGGCCGTCAAAGCAGCCGCGGCGGCGGCAAGGGCGCGCTGGTGTTGATGTTGATCGCGGCGGTGATGATGACGGTGGGGTATGGGCTGGCGGTGATGCTGCGCCTCGCGCTGTCGCGGCGGCGCGAATATCTCGCCGACGCGGGCGCGGTGGCGTTGACCAAAAATCCCGAAGCGCTGATCGCGGCCTTGCAGAAAATTTCAGGCAACGCGGATCTGCCGGACGTTCCCGCCGAAGTGCGGCAGATGTTCATCGAAAACCCGCCGTCGTTCTTTGCCCTGTTCGACACGCACCCGCCTATTCAAGAGCGCATCCGGGTCTTGCGCGCCATCGGCGGCGTGCCGCCGGAGGGCGACAGCGTCATCCCGCGTGCGGGCCGGGCCTAGCCGCCGAGGACATCGCGAATTCCCGGCACAAACACCAAAGCGGCGGTGACCAGATTCGCCAGCACCAGAGCGAAGACCATCCGCTTGCGGGAAAAACCGCAGCCGCGCAGCAGATAAAGCGCCACGCACGCCTCCACCGCCGGAACGACGGCTTCGCCGATCAGGTAAGCGGCCGCCTGCGTCGCCGTGTCTTGCGGTAAGAACAACAGAATGAGGCAGAACAACGGATGCGTCGCCAGATTGGTCGCCACCGCGTTGATCGCGACCTTACGGCGGTGCCGCCAGCCCAACACGCTCTGCACGACCAGATATTCGACGCTGAGCGTGATGGCAAAGGCGAACAGCCATTTGAGCAAAAAGTCCATCGTCGTCTACGCCGCGTCGTCGTCCTTGGCGGCAAAGGCTTCTTCCCATGTGCCTTGGGTGGCGGCCTTGCTGTATTCGGTGGCGCGGGCTTCAAAGAAGTTCGCGTGTTCGACACCGTTCAGCATGTCGTCCATCCATGGCAGCGGGTTCTTGGCGACGTGATAAAGCGCGTTCAGCCCCAGTTGCGTCAGGCGGCGATCCGCGATGTAGCGGATGTAGGCTTTGACATCGGCGGGGGTCAGCCCTTCGACCGTGCCCATCTCAAAGGCCAGATCGATAAAGGCATCTTCGTGATCGACGATAGTGTCGCAGGCGAGATAGAGTTCGCGCTGGAAATTCTCGGTCCAGATGAATTTGTTCTCGTCGATGAACGTGCGGAACAGGTGGATCATCGACAAGGTGTGCAGCGTTTCGTCGCGCACCGACCAGGTGACAATCTGGCCCATGCCCTTCATCTTGTTGAAGCGCGGGAAATTCATCAGCATCGCGAACGATGCGAACAACTGCAGGCCTTCGGTGAACGCTCCGAACACCGCCATCGTCCGCGCGATTTCGACCGGGCTGTCGCAGTTGAAGCCCTGCATGTAATCGTATTTGTCCTTCATTTCCTTATAGCGCAGGAAGGCCGAATATTCGACTTCGGGCATGCCGATGGTGTCGAGCAGGTGCGAATAGGCCGCGACATGCACCGTTTCCATGTTCGAAAAGGCCGACAACATCATCTGCACTTCGGTCGGCTGAAACACGCGCGCGTATTGCTTCATGTAGCAATTGTTCACTTCCACGTCCGCCTGCGTGAAAAAGCGGAAAATTTGCGTGAGCAAATTGCGCTCGTTCGGCGTCAGTTTGTGCCGCCAATCCTTGATGTCGTCGGCCATCGGCACTTCCTCCGGCAGCCAATGGATGCGCTGCTGCTGGTGCCACGCCTCATAGGCCCACGGATAACGAAAGGGCTTGTAGACGGGGTTGGGGGTCAGAAGTCCGGACATGGGGTTCTCTTCCAATCGGTTGGATGGCAAGGGCCATTGTCGCACGGCAACAGCCTCGTCGTCTAACGCTACGTTCCGAATCGATTCGTGCCAAGCCCGCGCACCACAGCCCTCAGGACATCATTGCAGAGAAGCTCCAGACAAGGGAAGGCACCATTTTTATGCACCTCAGACGCACCGCAAGGGGCTTTTTCACGCCCCCGTTCCGCTTTCCTGAGTATGCGTCAGCCCTGCCGAACCTTGCCGAGGAAGGCCGCGATTTCCGTTTTGAGAGATTCGGCCTGTTGCATCAGTTTTCCGGCATCGTCGGCGACTTCGTTGGCGGCGACGTGCGATTTGGTCGCGGCCTCCGTCACGTCGATGATGCTGGAGGACACTTCGTTCGTCCCTGTGGAGACTTGCTGAACGTTCCGCGCGATTTCGCTCGTGGCCGCCGTTTGCTGTTCGATGGCTTTGGAAATGATTCCGGCGATTTCGCTGGTCTGTTCGATGGTCGCGCCGATGCGGCGGATCGCGCTGACGGACTCCTCTGACACATTCTGCACGGTCGCGATTTTTTTCGCGATTTCCTCGGTGGCGCTCCCGGTCTGCTTGGCGAGATTCTTTACTTCGCTGGCGACGATGGCGAAACCCTTGCCCGCCTCGCCCGCGCGCGCCGCCTCGATGGTCGCGTTGAGCGCGAGCAGGTTGGTTTGCGCGGCAATGTCCTGAATAAGCTTGACGACATCGCCGATCTGAGCGGCCGCTTCGGACAGCGTCGAAATCGTGGCGTCGGCGCGGCGCACTTCGACGACCGCTTCGCCGCTGATGCGCGTTGATTCGGTGACTTGCCGGTTGATTTCATTGATGGCGGACGACAGCTCGTCCACGGCAGCCACGACCGTCTGGACGTTGGACGAGGTTTGCCGCGTGGCGGCCGCCACGGTTGAAGACTGCTCGCTGGTACGATCCGCCATATCCGACAGATTGTTGGCCGTCGCCTGCATGTCGCCCGCCGACGTGGCCACAATCTCGACAACCGAAGAAACCGTCGCTTCGAAATCGCCCGCCAGCTTTTCCATCATGCGCTTTTTCTCTTCTTTGCTTCGGATTTCTTGCTGCTGTTGCCGTTCTTCCAAATTTTTCTTGTCGATGGCGTTCTGCTTAAAGATGGCTACTTTGCGCGCCATGCTGCCGATCTCCGTCGCGCACTTGACGTAGGGCACCTCGACATCCAACGCGCCCTCGGTCAGCGCGCGCATCGCTTGGCTCATGGCGCGGATGGGTTTTGTGGCGATGCGATAGATGATGTAGGCGGCGATCAGGTTGAGCGTCACGGCGATGCCGATCTGCGACATCAGGTCGTGATAGGCGGCAAGGCTTTTCTCCTCGCCGAACTGTTCGCGGATACGAAGAAAGCTGGTCACGCCGAAGGCGACCCCAACCAGCGAGAGAAAAATCGTGAGCGCCTGCAACCTCAGCGTGAGGCTGCTGAGCATTTTGGTGAGCGGAGATAGATGGCCTGACACGCGCGTTCTCCTTGCAGTAACAATGAGTTCTGATGCGTCCGGCCCGACACGGACTCAGCGCGCACCATACTAGCGTAGTCACACATAGCGTTTGCGCGGTTAATAAAGCTTAAACGAAGTGTATACTCTGAGCGCCTCGGCAACCACACGCCATGCACGCGAAGACTGATCAGGAGATTGTGGCTATCTTATTGATAAGCCTAAACATCAACACCGCCATGGCCAACCCGACCCGGCTCTAATCCGGCCCCCAAATACCCCCTAAAAGTGTATGGCTTTCGGCCTCTTTTGCATTAGACTGCAGCTAGCCGTGGTTGTCTGAGCGCATTCCGGGTTTCGGCGACTGCCGTAATTGTCCTTTATCCATAACGAGGAGATATGATCGTGGCCACATCAGAAAAACCAGCACTTATCCCCGGAAAGCTTGTCCATGCTTATTTGGAATCACCGGACGACCTGAAACGATCCGCCTTTTTGGTCCAGCTCAAGGAGCAGCTGCCTCTCTATCAGAATATCACCTCAGAGGCTTTGGACGTTCTGCGCGAGGCTGTGCGCGACGGGAGATCCCTTGTCAAATATTCCGCCGGTCAGGCTTTGACAGCGCTCGCCAAAAGCTGCGCGGCGGAGAAGGGCGGGGCAACGATCACGGCCTTTGTGCGCCAGATCATCGCGACTCCTGCCGAAGCGGACGCGCAAAGCGGCCAAGACCACTCCTTGCCACCCCATATGGGGCCGCTCCTCCAGTCGTTGAGCCGGGAGCCCGCCTACGCCCAAGCCGCCCTACGCGCGGCGGTGAAAATGGCGAATGAAACCCCGGACCCGCAGACCGTCGTTAACGTGATGCAGGTGATCCGGCATGTGGTTGATGCCTGTCCTGAGGCGATGGACGGCGTGCTTGTGCAGCGAATCGCGCAAAGCGCCATCTACAATGACAATTACAACGTACGCAGGAACGCGCTCGGACTCATGAACCGGATGCTCGACCTACGGCCTGACCTGCGTTTTGCCGCGCGCGACATCGTGGAAACCTACATGCCGCCCGACACCCGAGCGGCGACGCGTAAAGCCGTGCGGGGAAGCTTGTACCGCATGTTCCCGTCGCTGTGGCTCTCGGCCCCCTACTATCCGATGCAGCGTTTGCATCACTTCGTGGATGCGAAGCTGGAGGTTCTGAAAAGCGGGAACGGTTCTCGGCGTCCGACGACACCCGCCGCCGCGCCTACGGCCAAGTCTACGCCGCAATTTAAATGAGGAGAGTGGTGCCCCCAGAGAGATTCGAACTCCCGACCTACTGATTACAAATCAGTTGCTCTACCAGCTGAGCTATAGGGGCGCGGGGGGGGACGTTAGCGCAAAGCGAACGGCTTGTCATTATGGCTGAAGGCGGTTAAGCCATGATTATGCGTTTTTCAGCCCTTCTGATTCTCTCCCTTGCGTTCGCTCTGACGGCTTGCGGCGGCCCTGAGGTTGTTTTGACCACCATTCACGAACCGGAAACGCCGGGTGGACGCCTTTGCGCCGTGCAATGCCGCGAATCACACGATCATTGCCTGCAGCGCTGCACGCTGAAGCAACGGACATGCTCTCAGAAAATGCAGACGCAGGCCATCACGGATTACGAAAACTACACGCGCCAGCAATACGCCGCCCACGCTCCGGTCGAGCTGCGGCCACGCGATTTCGAGCGTCCGGCAAACTGCGACGCCTCGGCCTGCCATAAAGATTGTGGCCCGCCCTTTCAGGCATGCTATGAAAATTGTGGCGGACGAATCGACACGGGTACAGGATGCCGGTTCCTCTGTTTCTAGTCTTTCACGTTTCCGATTCCCTTTGCCTCTAACATTGGTGTTCCATGACCGTTTCGCAAAAAATTCATCGCTCGCGCCAGACCAAGATCGTCGCGACGCTCGGCCCGGCGACATCCAGCAAGGAAAAGATCAAGGCTCTGTTCGAAGCCGGAGTCGATATGTACCGCTTGAATTTCAGCCACGGCACCGCCGCCGATCATCGCGCCCGCATGCAGATCATCCGCGAAGTGGAGCAGGAAGTCGGCCGTCCCATCGCCGTTCTGGCGGATTTGCAGGGGCCAAAGCTGCGGCTCGGCACCTTTGCCAACGGGCCGGTCGATTTGGAAACGGGGCAAGCGTTTCGCCTCGACCTCGACCCCACGCCGGGCACGACGACGCGCGCCCCGCTGCTGCATCCTGAGATTTTCGCCGCCCTCACCCCCGACAGCGACTTGCTGCTCGACGACGGCAAGGTGCGGCTGCGCGTCATGCGTTGCGGCAAGGATTTCGCCGACACCGTCGTCATCGCGGGCCACCGGCTTTCAGACCGTAAGGGCGTGAACGTGCCGAACGTGGTGCTGCCTCTCTCGCCGTTGACGAAGAAGGATCTGGCCGACCTCGAAGTCGCGCTGGACATCGGCGCGGATTGGATCGCACTGTCCTTCGTCCAACGCCCCGAAGACATCATCGAAGCGCGCAAGCTGATCGGCACCCGCGCCGCGCTGTTGGCCAAGCTGGAGAAACCGGCGGCGATCCAAAGCTTGCTGCCCATCATGGAGTTGGCCGACGGGGTGATGGTCGCGCGTGGCGATCTCGGCGTGGAAATGCCGCCCGAAGACGTGCCGCGCACGCAAAAGCTGATCGTGCGCGAAGCGCGGCGCATGGGCAAGCCGGTGATTGTCGCGACGCAGATGCTGGAGTCCATGATCACCAACGCCACGCCGACGCGGGCCGAGGCTTCGGATGTCGCGACCGCCGTTTATGACGGGGCCGACGCCATCATGTTGTCGGCGGAAACCGCCAGCGGCGATTATCCCATCGAAGCGGTGCAGATGATGGATCGCATCGCCACGCACACACAGGCGGACCCGACCTATCACACGGGCCTCGCGTCGCAACATCCCGACCTGAACAGCACCACGGCGGACGCGATTACTGCCGCCGCGCGACAGGTCGCCGAGACCATCAAGGCTTCGGCCATCGTCACCTACACGACCTCCGGCTCCACCACGTTACGCGCGGCGCGTGAGCGGCCCGATGTGCCGATCATCGGACTCACATCGAGTCTGGAAACCGCGCGGCGGTTGGTGCTGTCGTTTGGTGTTCATGCGGTATGCACGGCGGACGTGGCCAGCTTTAGCGAGATGGTGCAAAAGGCAGTGCAGATCGCCTATCACGACGGCATCGCGCAGTTGGGCGAACGCATGGTGATCACGGCGGGCGTGCCCTTTGGCACCCCCGGCAACACCAATGTTCTGCGCATCGCCCGCGTGGAAGAGAACGGCGACGCTCGGCAAATTTCCATGACGGCGTGAGGTTGGCGCTCCACCTCTTCTGGGGGGCTTGATTTTCTGAGGTTCATCCCTCGCGGAACCTACCCCCCACCTAGCCTCCCCCTCAAGGGGGGAGGGACTCTTTCCGCGCTTTCCCAAGACTCCGCGTAAGAGACGACCAAAAGCCCCCCCCCTTGGGGGGAGGGTTGGGTGGGGGGTCATGGCCTGTCGGTGCCGGACTGGCGCGGTCGTACCCAGTGGAACCCACCCCCCCCTAACCTCCCCCCAAGGGGGGAGGGATGCGGGCGGTGATTGCGGGGAGTTTGGGTTCGGGCATGCAACGATGCGCGGCTTCATCGCTTGGGCGATGGCGCGTTGTGGTGGGGATGCGATGTTGCGGAAAGAGTGGCCCGCGCTTTCGCGCCGTAGCGCTTGACGGTGCGCGGGATCGAGGAGTCCTGCGGCGGCGCGAACGCCGCCGGGTTCAGCCTCAGCCCTGACGCGCCTTGTAGCGCGGGTTCTTTTTGTTGATGACGTAAACGCGACCCTTGCGCTTGACGACCTTGCAATTGGCATCGCGCTTTTTCAGCGCTTTGAGTGAATTCGCGACTTTCATTGTCTTGGCCCTTCTATCAAAAGAGGGCGCAACGTAGGAGGTACGGCCTCGGTTGTCAAGTCGAGGGAACGCCAAGACCGCGCCGCCCCTTGGTTTTGCCTTGCCTGATTCGCTACCACCCTCAAAAAACGGCGTTTTCCTTGGGAAAACCGGCAAATCCACACCTCGATCCGGGTCGTCGGGACGAAAGCGCCTCTTTTTAAGCGAAAAACGGCGCAAATCAGGCATCTTGCGCAAAACCCCGCTTGCGTTCCGCATAAAATGCGGGTCAAAATGCCGACGGCAACGGTGGGTTCCCACCGCGCATACGCCTCATCAGACCACTCTCAACTGGAGCAACCAAGATGGCCAAGAAGAGCAAGACCGAAGAAAAGACCATTCGTCCGGTCAAGGAAACTCTCACCAAGTCGGCTTTGATCAATCTGATCGCCGAGCAGAATGAACTGACCCGCAAGCAAGCCATCGGCGCTTTCGCCACGCTGGAAAGCGTGTTCCTCGGTTCCGTGCATCCGCGCGGCGTCGGCGAGTTCACACTCCCCGGCCTGCTCAAGGTCACGCTGCGCAAGGTTCCGGCCCGCAAGGCTGGCGCGATGGTCCGCAATCCCGCCACCGGCGAGATGATCCCCGCCAAGGCGAAGCCCGCCTCGGTGCGCGTCAAGATCCGTGCGCTGTCGAAGCTGAAGGGCGCGGCGGTCGCCTAAGCGAATATCCATTCGCGACGACGAAGGGCCTGATGCACATCAGGCCCTTCTTGTTTTTGCGCTCTGCCGCGCGTCACCGAATTCGTGGACACGCTTTTTGTTCTGCATGATACTGATCGACGCGACACGTCACAGAAAGTTTCAAGGGCCGCCATGACCCGCCCCGATCCGCATACCGCCGTCGAACTGAGCGCCGTGATTGTTTCGGTTTCCGGCAACACGCCGCACGTCATGACAACAACGGGACGCGCCCTGCCCTCTGGCGCGTTCGGCACGGATCATCCCACGTTGGAGCAAGGCTTGCGCGCGTGGGTCGAGGCGCAGAGCGGAATCGGACTCGGCTATGTCGAACAGCTTTATACCTTTGCCGACCGGAATCGCACCGGCCAAGGCCAACGCATTATTTCCATCGGTTACCTCGCCCTGACTCGCGCGACGCCGGACGGCTCGGCGGGCATGAACTGGTACGCCTTTTTTCCTTGGGAGGATCGCCGCGAGGGCGTGCCCGCCGTCACCGATGCCATTCGACGCGCGTTGACGACGTGGAAAAACGCCGCGCCCGATGCCGCCACGCGCCGCGCCCGCGAGGGGCGCATCGCCATCCATTTTCCCGACGATCCCCGCGCGTGGAACGACGAGCTTGTGCTGCAGCGCTATGAACTGCTGTGGGAGGCCGGGCTGGTGGAAGAAGCGGTGCGCGACGGCGGCAAAGCGTCCGCCACGGTGCCAAGCCTCGCCATGCCTTACGACCATCGCCGCATTCTGGCCACGGGAATCGCGCGGCTGCGCGCCAAGATCAAATACCGTCCTGTCGTGTTCGAATTGATGCCTGCCCGCTTTACGCTGCTGCAACTGCAAAGCACGGTGGAGGCTTTGGCGGGCTTGCGCCTGCACAAACAGAATTTCCGCCGCCTCGTCCAAAGCCAAGGTCTGGTGGAGGAAACCAAAGGCACCACGCGCGATACGCGGGGCCGTCCGGCTCAGCTGTTCGCTTTTCGCCGTGATGTTTTGCGCGAACGCGCGGCGGCGGGAACCAAGCTGCCGCGTTCCGGCTGACCGTTTATCCGGCGTTGACGACGATGCGCTGGCAGATCAGCGAAAGCTTGCGGCTGTCGCCCGGCGGCGGCACCGCCGCGCTGGCGCGAATCCACACTTGCGTCACCGGCAACCGGACGAGTTCGCGCGGCACATCGACCTTGAGCGTCATGTTGCGTTGGCGATCCAGCGTGCCAGTCGCCAGCGTCGTGCCATCGATGCCAACCGCGATGTCCTGTTTGCCGCAGCCGTCATGCGTCGCCACATCCAGCGTAAGGCGCAAGGCGCGTTGTTCCGCGAGCGGCAGGCGCAACCACGCCTGCGTTCCGTCGATCCAACGGTAGGCTTGCGCACCCGCGCCTTCGCAAAAACTCCAACCGCCGCCAAAGCAGCGTTCGTCGGCAAAGTCGAGCGCTTCGTCCTTTCCCGCGCTTCCCAACGCGCGACCAAAGAAATTCACCTGCTGGCCTTGCACGAGGCCGATAATGGCGGAGGCGATTTCCTCCGGCTCGGCATAGGGCGCGTCGAAATATCCCTTTACGCTATCGCGCCGCCACTGCGCCACGCGTCCCGCCAGATATGCCGCCAACCAACCCGGCTTTTCGTTCCATGCCGAGGGTATGCAATAGTGAAAAGCCAACCAAGCGGCGGCGGGACGGGTGTCCGGCGGCGCGTTTTGCAGCAGGGCCGGAATGTCCTGAACGCGTTCCGCCTGCGCGAAGCGGTTGATCAGATTGCGCCCCATGGCAAGAACGGGTTTGCCCCAAAAGATCGCTTGCAGCCCGATGCTGGAGCCGACCGTGGCGACGGCGTCGACGTGGCGCAGCAAATGCTGCGAGATCGAATCTTTGCCGATGAAATCCTGATGATGGATGAAATTCGGGAACGACCGTGCAGCCATTCCATTTCTTCGGCGCGGATCAGTTTTTGCGCATTGGGGTGTTGTCCCAAAATAACGGCGCAATCCGACGGCGTGTGTTCCAGCACGTCCAGCAACATGTGGGTTTGCGATCGATAGCCGCAGGTGCCGTCATAGGAAAAGTGACCGTTCACCTGCCCCGCCACCAGAATGGTCTTGCGGAAGGCCTTTAATTCCTTGGCCAGATAGGGGAAGGGTTCGATGACATCAAAGATGGGAGCGAAATAATCGCGCAGGCGGTCGATCTGGGCCCACGCCTTGGGGTCATGGCTGACGGTTTCGGGGAAACGCGCGGGCCAAGCTTGCGCGTGCATGCCGCAGGGATCGTAATGGTGCGTGAACGGATAGGGCATCCGCGTCATCATGCCCACGTCGTTGCTGAGAATCAGCGCCTCAGGAAACAAGGTGCGCAGAAAGGGGATCGGGGCGCGGGCAACGACGACATCCGGCTTGAAGTCGCCCAAGGCGGCGGCGACGGCTTGTTCCAACCGCGCGTGGACGCGCGAGGCTATGGCCCTCCGCTCGCTATTCTCCGGCCCTGTCAGGCGGCCTTCGCCGTCGAACTGAGTGTAGAGGAGCGTGTTGACGTTGTCTTGCGGGTCGTCCAGCAGCCTGATCCACGCGTCTTCGTCCACCGGAATCAGCTCGCGGGACGTTATGCCGTTGTCAGCCGCCACATCCACGAACCGTCGGTTCAACAGCATGCAGCCTTCCCAGCCCTGATCCCGCAGCGCCCTCAACATAATCCCGTCGTGGCGCACATGGCCGATGCGCCACATGAAGCTGTTGTAATCCGTGATGGGGTCTTCGTAGAACAGGATGCGAAGCGGTGAGGTCATGCGCTGATTTCTCCTAAATCCCATCCGCAAGCGCCACTCAAAGCCCTCCCCCCTTGAGGGGGAGGGTTGGGTGGGGGGGCATATCCTGTCGGTGCCAAACTGGCGCGGTCGGTTCCGGCGGAGATCACCCCCCTCCTAGCCTCCCCCTCAAGGGGGGAGGAATACAGGCGGCAGAATTCGGGCTTGGGCTGGGGGGAACGCGTCATGGGCGGATGTTGGCTCCCAGACCGTTCATCAGCGCGACAAAGCAGGGGAAACTGGTGGCGATGAAGCTGCCGTCGTCGATGCGGACAGGCTTTGGCGTGGCCGTGCCGAGGACGAGGAAGCTCATGGCGATGCGGTGATCCATGGCGGTTTCCACCGTCGCGCCACCTTGCGGAGGTTGGCCGTTGCCGTGGATGATCAAATCGTCGCCTTCGATCACGACCGCCGCGCCGCAGGCTTTGAGTCCATCGGCCACCAGCGCCAGACGGTCGCTTTCCTTCACGCGCAATTCACCGAGGCCGCACAGGCGTGACGTGCCCTCGGCGCAGGCCGCCGCCATTGCCAACACGGGGTATTCGTCGATCATGCTGGGGGCGCGGGCGGCGGGAACGGTGATGCCCTTTAACACACCACCCTCTATCGTCAGGTCGGCGACGGGTTCGCCGCTTTGCTCGCGCGGGTTGCCGAGCGTGATTTTGGCACCCATTTCCAGAAGCGTGCGAATCAGGCCGTCGCGGCGCGGGTTGGTGCCGACGTTCCGCAACGTCACCTTCGAGCCGAGCCGCAGAGCCGCCGCCACCATCGGGAAAGCCGCCGAGCTGATGTCCGCCGGGACGATGATGGATTGGCCGACAAGGCGCGGCTGGCCCGTCACCGAGATGGCCTCTGCGCCGTCCGGTGTCGGCGCGACCGTTACCGTCGCGCCAAAGTGCCGCAGCATGCGTTCGGAATGATCGCGCGTCGGCGCGGATTCGATGACCGTGGTGATGCCTGACGCGCTCAGTCCCGCAAACAGGACGGCGGATTTCACCTGCGCCGAGGCTACCGGCAGACGATACACGACCGGCTGAGGCATAGCCGCGCCCGTGACGGCCAGCGGAAGTTTGCCCCCTGCCCGGCTCACGAACTGAGCGCCCATCGGCTCCAGCGGCGTGATGACGCGGCCCATGGGCCGTTTGCGCAGGGAGGCATCGCCGGTGAAGAAGCTGGTGAAGTTCCGGCCCGCCAACAAACCGATCAACAGCCGCGCCGCCGTGCCGCTGTTGCCCATATCGAGAAAGCCGGAAGGTTCCTTCAAACCCGCGAGGCCGGTGCCGACGATTCGCCAGACATCAGCCTCGCGCGTCACGGTGGCTCCCAGCACTTTGAGCGCCGCTATGGTGCAGAGGACATCTTCGCCTTCCAGCAGGCCGCGCACGGTCGTCGTGCCTTCGGCGATGCCGCCCAGCATGACGGCGCGGTGCGAGATGCTTTTGTCGCCCGGCGGCGTCACGTCGCCGGAAAGGGGGCCGGATTGATGGGAAAGGAGGGGCTGGGGCGTGTGTGTCATGCTCGGTTTATAGCAAGCCAGCGCGGCGGCGGCACCGTAAAATTTCGTGGGATTCGCCGCTTAACGCAGGCGGAACGTCAGGGCCACGGTGGTTTGTGGGGTTTTGTCGCAGGCGGTTTTAACCGACCGGGGGGTTAAGGCGACTGCGACGCGGCCTTCCGCAAGATCGTAATGGGTTTGCCAGACGGCTTCGGGCGCGTTGGCGCGGACTTCGATTCGTTGCAGGCCCAACGAAGCCGGAGCGCTGGCGTAGAATTTGGCAAGTCGCAGACAGGCAATCGACGGCACCTCCATTTGAAGGCGAAGCTCGCGCATGCCCGCCGACGGCGCTACGCCGGTCAAGCCGCGCCACGGGTTGACGAGCGCGCGCTGTTTCGTCGCGGTGTCTTCCACAACATGCATGCTGGTCAGGGGGGCGAGCCGATCCAGCACAACCGTCGCGGCTTGATCGTCCCGTCCTTTGTAATCGACCGCGATGTCGCGGGACACGGCGACAACGCCCAGAATCTGGTCGGTGGCCTGCGCCAGACGGATGTTTTCATAAGCCGCCGTCGCCGCCAGCCACAGCCCCGCCGCCACCCCCGCCGCAACAAGCGGCGCGACAAAGATCATGGCCCAAGGGAAGGGAGAGGAACGGCTCATGCCATCTCACTAACAAAAGAAAAGGGGCGGAAAGCAAAAAGGCGGGGAATAACCCCCGCCTTTCGCATTATACAAGGCCTAAGTCACCGTCAAGCGGTTAGCTCTTCAGCTTGAAGGTGAACGTGATGGGGTTGCCTGCAACGGCAACGCCCGGGCACATCGCAACTGCCCGAGCAAGCGTTACAGGGAATACAGTGTTAATCGCCGCGGCGGGATCCACACCGAGCAATCCAGAATCACGGCCCGGCCCCGTCAGCGATGTCGCCAGCGTGACGCAGGCGCTTTGGGGAACACGCCTCAACGTTATTGCGAAAGCATCGCCAGCCACAAGCTGCGTGGCTGCGGTAACCGTCACCGCGCCGCCCCACAGATCCGTCACGGTCGTGGGGTTGGTCGCGCTGTTAAGCATATCGGTCGGGACACCACCGGCCTTGGCAAGGTTGACGGCCGTTATGCCTGTCGCCAACTGCTGCGTCGAGTAAATGGAGCGAACCGATTGCGCGATCGCCAGAATCTGACGCGTCGTCGTCGCAACGCGCTGGTTCTGATAAACCGCCGCCGCCGCAACCCAGATCGCGCCGAGGATCAAACCGACGATGCCGAGAACGATCGCCAATTCGGTGAGTGTAAAGGCCCGCTTTTTAGCGGCCTGACGTTGAAGCATCATAGTGTGTTCTCCTCGTGGTTTGAGTTCGTCTTTCATGGCCCTACATAGCACACTGAAGCGAGTATACAGGGGGCGGTTTAAGAAGGAAACCGTACCCAAAGTTAACAGCAAGAAGTTATCCAAAGATTAATAGGGCGGCAAGCCTTAAAACTTTTTCGCGTCATCCGCCCCGAGGCTCAAGATTGCTGCTGGCGCAGCCTGTAAACGAAATCGATGACGGCCCCTTTGTCAAACGGTACGCTGCATTGCGTCTGGGCGGTGGTGGCCGCTGCGCCAAGCGGCCTGAGCGGCAAAGGCATCACGGCCCCATTGATGACGACATTCAGCAAGCCCGGCGGGCCGCCCGGCCCAGAGAGGTCTGTGGCCAGTTCGATGCAGGCGGGAACGGACAAACCGCGCAATTCGACCCGAAAAGTTTGGCCCGAGCTTGTCATGTCCGTGGCCCCATCGACCCCGTTGCCATTGCCCAATGAATTGTTATTGACAAGAAAAGTCCCGCCGAACACAAACACACCATTGGGGTCATTCATCCCCCAGGGAAGATCGACCCTCAGCTGCACCCCATTCAGCCAACGCACCGATTCCCGCGAGATGACTCCGCGCTGGATAAGAAAGTCCGTAAGGACGAGAAAGCTGCCGCTGATGGGCATCATGCTGTCGCCTATCCGCGCCTGTCCCTGATAAAAGGAACGGATTTTTTCGACCGTCGTGATTACCATTTCCTTGGTTTGCTGGCGTCGAACGCTCTCGCGCGCGATGTTGGCGGCGGCCCAAATCGAACTCATGACCAGCGCGAACACACCCAGCACGATGGCGAGTTCCGCCAGACTAAACCCAGAGCGTTGATCGGATCGCCGTGAACGAAGCATGGTCACCTCAGTTGCGCAGGGTGAAGTCGATGGCTACGAAATTACTCGGATTCGCGATAATATTGCACCAACCAGCCGCTGTTCCGGCCCTAATCGGCAGAAAGACGGAACCCGGGTTGGCGATATTGGAAATGTCCACAGCCGTCGTTCCGTTTGTCGCACCGATACGAATCACGCCAAGCTCGGGCATCAGAACAGGGAAGCCCATCAGGATACGCATGCAATCTTGCCGTCGCAACGCCAAAAGCTGCAATTGAAACGTGGCGGACGGCGCTGGCCCGACGGACAACACGCGAAACGATCCGCCCACCATCGAGGACAGGTCATGGTCGGCCACACCCAGCGATTGTCGCATAGACCTCGGAATAATTCCCAGACCGTCCAACACCGCCGTGATGTCTCCGGGCGGCGGCAACTGGCCGATGGGGCCGTAATAGTCGCGAATATTCTGCACCACGGTTAGGATTTGCTGGTGAACGCGATAATGCCGGAAATTCTTCCATACAGCGGACGCGCCCAGCCAGATCGCACCCAGAATGAGCGCGACGACACCCAGCACGATGGCCATCTCCGTCAACGTGAACGCGCGACGCCTTGCGACGATTCGTTCTTGCGGCAACATCGGCTCCATGGGCTTTCTCCGCTTTAATTGGCTCCAGCTCGACAGCCTACATCCCTCCGCCCGCGCCGCTGCCCACTTTGGACACGGCCTCAACGACGGCAAAGACCGACTGCATCGCCCACGCGATGGTGCCGCCCACGACCATCAGACCGACGTTGCGCGCAACTCCGGCCTGCGCCTTGAGTTCGTCGATCTGGTCGCGGATCCATTCGGTGGTTACCTGCTCGATCACGCTGCCGACGTCGGCGCGTTCCGAAAGAATTTCCAAATCAACCGCCACGGACGGATCAGGAAAGTTATACTCGCCGCTGCGCAGCGCCTCGCCCAGATTGCGGCCGCGCAGCACTTCCTGCCGCGCCGAATTGATGCGTTCGCGCAACCACGGCGTGGCCTGTTCTTCCAAAATTTCCAACGACCGTTTCAACGGCACCTGCGCGCCCAGCAGAGCCGAAAGGCCCAGCAAAAAGCCGCTGCCTTGCAGAATGCGGTACCACGACCACGGCGGGAACATGTCGAATTTCGAGCGCAGCGGGCCGCGCCAGTGCGGCAGGGTAAAGACGATGAGCAGCAACAGCGCCCCCAGCCCGCCCAGAACCCAGAGTCCGTAATCGGCGATAAAATCCGACACCGCGCCCACGCTGCCCATGGCTTCCATAACGCTGGGCGGGGCGGTTTTCTTCATGTTCTGGATCAGATTGACACCGAACATCCACAGCACGAACGACACGAGAAGAATCATGAAAAACGGATAGCCGACGGCATACGTCACCGCCGACTTCATCTCGCGCGCGCGTTCGCCCATGGTCTGGATCGACGCGAAGGCTTTGGCCATCGTGCCGGATTCTTCGCCCGCACGAATCATGTACAGCTCCGATGTCGGCACCCAGCCTTCCATCGCCTCGGCCAACCCCGACCCGGATCGGTCGCGCAGGAACCATTCGCGCAGGGCGACGGCGGCCGGACGTTTGGGATAACGCCCCATTTCCGAAGCGTTTTGATACAGGCGGTCGAGGCTTCGCGACAGAGCCTCGTTCATCCGCAGCATGCCTTCCAGCTTTCGATAGATGCGAAAACGGTGCTTGCGGCTCATGCGGAACTGCAGCTGCGTGAATTTGCGATCCAGTCCTTCCAGATCGATGCTTTCGAAACTCATGTGATCAACCCCAAACGCTGCTCAACTTCGATAATATCACGCTCACGCGCCAACGGCCCAACCTCGAATTCGGCATCCAGCGGCGACACCTCGCCGCGCCGGATCTTTTCCAGCGCGTGCCACAGCATGGTCACGCCGTTCAACCCATCGGGCGACAACCAATAATTGCTGGCATCCTCCAGCCGATTGTCCTGCAAAAGCTCCATCAGCTTTTGGTCGGTTTCAATCACTTCGGCGCACACGGTGCGGCCCGACCGGCCTTTGTAGCAGTTGGGGCACCCGTCGGGATTGGCCACATAGATGTTACGCAAGTCCGGCTCGGACAGACGGTCGTAGACCGTGGCACCACCGCGACTGCGCGAGGCGTCCATCATGGCAAGTCCCGCCCGCGTGCGCCGGATCACGTCTTTGTAGATCGGCCCCAGTTCAGCGGGCGACTGGGCCAGCGGGATGCGGCATTTGGGGCAAACGCCGCGCAGCAACCGTTGGCAAAACATCCCGCGCAGCAAGTGCTGGTCGTACACCAGATAGGGTTCAATGCCGATGTCGCGCAAACGCTGGGGAATCGCCAGCGCCGCGTAAACGTGGGTGGTCGTGTAAACCTGACGCCCGGTGAGCGCGAGGCGGAAGGCGAACTTCGCGGTCTGGATGTCGCGCACCTCGCCCAACATGACGATGTCGGGGTCGAGGCGCAACGCGCAGCGCATAATTTCGACAAAGGATTTCTCGCGCTGCTCGTCCTTGACCGAGGCCGACACGCCGATCTGGCGCGCGCCGACGACACCGCCTTCGGGCGGGTCTTCGACCAGAAGGCAGTTCAACTGCATGTTCGTTTCCGCCATGCGGCGGTTGAGCGTCACACGCAACGTCGTGGTCTTGCCTTGATTGACCGGCCCGGCGAATACACGCATGCCGCCCGGCATCTGGCGCAGGCTTTGCACAACCCGCAACTGCTCCTGCGAAAAGCCCAGCGAGTCCACATCGGCCATGATGAAGTTTTCGCCAAACAAGTGCGCCGAGTCGTACTGTAACCGCATATCCAGATAGCGCCCGCCGTCCGACAGCGGCACCCATTGGCAGCGCACGCTGAGCACCCCCTTGGGCAACAGCAGGGAATCCGGGCCCTGCGCCGTAGACGTGAGCATCGCGGCTTGCGGCTCCTGCCAATTGGCGGTGGAGCCGGACTGGCCGACCGAATGCGAATAGACGGCAGACAGCATCTGCTCGCCTTCCTTTTGGGTCAGCGTCTCCCAGAGGCGCAGGGCGCCGTCGATGCGGAATTCAATGCGGGTGCGGCCTTCGCTGGCCTCAATATGAATATCGTTGGCACCGACCTCGACCGCGCGCTCCAAAGTCTCGACGATCTTGCGGCGCACCGAATTGTCATCAAGCCGCGCCGTGACGTTCCGACGGTTGGCGTAGAGATAAGCCTGTTGGATGATGTTCGGCGTGACATAGCGGGGCGCATCCATCTTGTAGCCCTGCCGCCGCGCCGCCTGCGCCACCGATGTCACCAACGGCGAATTGCGATGCGACGCGCTGACCAGCCATAGGCCCGTGTCGAGAAGAGCGCACAAATTCCGCGATTCATCCGGGATCTTGAGCGCACCGCCCTCAGCCGTCAGCACCTCTCCTGCGAAATGCAGGCCGCCGCTTACGGCCAGACTTCGCTCATCCTCGATCTTCAAGTCATTCGTGGCTGACAACGTCGTCTGCGCCGCGCCACTTTTGTCGTTTTCGGGGGCCGCTTCGGATGTCCCGTTCTTCTCCGCCGTGTCGGCGCGGTCCTGCGCCGTTCGCGAGGCGGTCGAAGCCGAAATCAAACTGGAGGACGGGGCGGCTTGCCGAGGATTGGGCGCGGCGGACGCGGTGCGGGATTTGATCTCGGCCTTCGGCGGAGGCGGCTTTACTTGCGCCGTTTTTGTCTGAAAAACAGCGTTTAACTTATCGCTCAACTCCGAGATGACATTCCGCAACTGACAACCGCCATCGTTTGATGAACACGAAACAGGACGCGCCCGGCCTGAGCAAAATAATCATGTTCCGTAAACTAAACATGAAGACTGCCGTCAGCGACCGCCGAATACGGCATCAACGTCCTTCACATTGAGGGTACGCTTCTTTTGATCTTTGAGCAAGACGACCCCACGCGACGATACGGACAGCACTTCGCTCCCGTCCGCCAGCGTGTCGCCCGCGCGTACCTGCTCGCGCTTGTCTTCGCCGGTCTTGACGACGGCGGCAAAACGCCCACGCGCGCCCTGTATGCGCACAACCTCAACCTTCTGTTCCACCGGCGCGGCGACAGGCATGCCCGCGTTAGCAGGCTGTCCGGGATACGGCTGCATGCCGGGGGCGAAGCTGCCCCCCATGCCCAAAGCGCTTGCCGGAATGGCCGACGACAGGGACTGTCCTTCGCGTTCTTGGCGAATTTTTTCCAAGTCCGTGAGGCGCTTTTCGATGTCGATCAGCATGTCGAGCTTGGCGACGGCTTCCCGCGCCGAGTTCAAATCGTCCAAAGACACGCCGTCCGTCGCGGTGTTAAGGCGCTTGATGACACTCTTGACGGAGTCGGGCGTTTTGGGGGCTGCCAGCTCTTCTGGCTTGCCGCCCAGCGAAGCCGGGGCGTTGGCCAAGGCCACCTCTGGTGCCGCAATATGTGGCATCGCCGATGCTTCGCCCGAACCTTCGGAAGATGAAGGCAGAACGGCCTGCGCCTGCGTCTGAACTTGCTGGCCCTGCGTCTGGGCCTGAGCCTGCTCTTGCCCCGCAGATGCTACGCCCAAGGCAGCAGATGCAAGATCCTGCGCAAAAACGGGCGAAGCTCCGGCCCCAAGGCCGATGAGCGCAGTCAGGCATACTTTAGCGGCGATTTTCATAAATCTCTCCGTCGATCGTCCAAGTATCGCTCGCCCCGGATGAGGCATAAGCAAGGGATGTTATCACGACGCCCGGTAAGTCGCCAAAGAACAAAGGCAACGTCCAAGGCAGCGCGGGTGTCACGAGGTTGAAGGAACGCTTCACCCACGGAATGGGGGGCGGGTCCCACGTCCCGGTGAAATCAGGGGGCGGCGGGGGCGGCGGTTCGTCCGGAACGCGGGCGATGGTGCCGGGCCAATCCTGACGCAGATAACGCGCTGTGGTTTCGTCGGGATCGGGCAGAGCCTCTGAGCCGCGCGGGGACAGATTCGAGATCGGAACCGACAGAGTAGCCGACAGACCGGTATCCCCGACGACAGCGTTGGGCGGCACGGCGGCAAACCCGCCAGACCGCGTCCACGCCACGCTAAGCGCCGATTGATCGCATGAAACCGAGGAAACATTCCAGCCGACCACAGCCAACGGCACCTGACTGAGCGCCACGCGGCATGCGGCGATCACATCCATCGGACGCGGATGCTTTTCCCATGTCCGCTCTGGGATGGGGTACTGCACCTGATCCGACAAAGAACCAGGCAGCATTTGTTGGGCCTGAAGCTTGGCTTGTTCGAAGGCTTGAAGCCGCGCCAAACGCTCGGCCTCCTCCTTTTCATTCTGCTGTTGCACATACCATCCGGCACCGAGGAGGATGAGCAGAAAGAACAGCGCTGAACCGATATAGGTAAGCGTACGCCGCGACATGGCCACCGGACGCAGGCGGATATCCACGCGGTCGTTGAGAAGCAGGCTGATCGGCATCGAATCGGCGCCGGGAATTCCCCAAGACTCCGGCGCGTAAACGCGCTGGAAACCGCCTAAGGCCATTTCCTGAAGCAGACGGTCGCGCGCCTCGGTTTCATCCAAAAAGAACTGGTCGCCATCCGGCACGATCAGGTCGTCACGCACCACCACAACGGCGGTGCCTTCGCGCAGACGGAAAGCGCCTACCCACGAACCCGGCTGTTGGTTGGCAAGGCACGCCGCCAGCGCGGGCATGCCCGCACTGTGTTCAGCGGCAGCGTGGCTAAGGCCGAACTGAGGGACGCGGCCCGCTTTGTTTCCGACGCGGACCGCATAGAAATCGGCCTGATGTCCGGGCTGCCGCGCAGCCTCCTTGGCCGCTTGCGAAATGCGGCCGCTGGGGCTGTTTTCCCAATAGAGGCCTGAAGCGTACGGACGGCGGCCGACTGTGACGATGCCAGATCCCATTACTCCTGCTCCGGAAGGGGCACGTCAAGCACCTGCGGCGTGATGGCCATGAACAGCATGGTGTGGGACGTCATCGTATTTGATCCACCACCGAGCAAGTAGTTAAACGGACTCCATACGCCTTGCGAATCCTGCCCCGCCGTTTCATCATCATACCCACCGATGATCAGCGTCGATCCGCTCTTCAACAAGGACTGCTGAACAAAGACCCTGTTGGTCGTCGTCGGCAACTGAATCTGGGTCTGGGTGGCCGATGCCTTCTCAGGAAAGGTGTCGACTTTATCGATGTCAATGATGCTGAGCGAGTATTGCAACATGATCCGGCCATCGTCCAAAAGTCGCGGCGTCAGCTGAAGCGAAAAGCCCTCAGGAATAACAGCGCCTTCATAGGTGACCTGCGTGGATGTTTGCGACTGCTCCGACTGAACCGACGCCAGATATGTCCGGTCGTGGCCTATGCGGCGCGAAACCGGACGATTGTTCAGCGTTGTCATGGGGAACTGCGCCACTTGCGACGTGTCGCCGATGCTCGAAAGGGCAGTGAAAAGTCCCGACACCTCTCCCACAGTATTCGGATTTAGGATTGCTAACGACAAGGTACCACCACCGGTGATGGCCTTCGGGGCCCCAGCGAGGCCGGTGACGTTCCCGCCAAGATCCGCCATGCGTCGTAAGACCGTATTGAACTTAAAGCCGAAATCCGTGTTTTCTTTCAACGCCACCTTGTAAATTTCAACGTTAATCCCAACTTGCCGTGACATGCGCTTGTTTTCTTCTTCGACAAATTTGGCGACCATGCGCATGATTTCGGGCGTTGTGGTCACTGTGAGCGTGCCACTGGACGGCGAAACGATAGAGCTGCCTACGCCACCCAACATAGAGGCGACGGATTCACTCAGTTCCTCCCACACCTTGAATTCGACATCCATGCTGGAGGTCTGCTCAAGCGAGCTGGTGCTGCTGGAGGAACCGGACAGACCGCCGCCACCGCCTGCCGAAGCGTCCTTGATGCCGTCCTTGACTTTTTGCGTTCCGGGCAAGGCCTCGATCACAAACACGCGGGTTTCGTATTTCGAGAAATTGATCGATGCGCCGTCGTAGCGCCAGTTGACGCCGAAATGCCCCGCGACTTGATCCAGCAGGCCCGACAACGGCCCTTCGTAGGCCAACGGCATGTCGTTGCCCGACCCGGAAGCCATGGCTCCGCCAGCGCCCATCGCGACGGTCGTTGTGCCAGCGGCTATCCGTACAGGAATCCCGGTTTGCGAGCTTACCGCGACGGCGATCTCGTTCAGCGTCATGGGGTCGCTGGCCACCAGCGTCACATCATGCGCCCCTTCGTATTTGCCGGGCAGCGGGAGACCGCGCCGCAGGCGCAGCGAGGACGAACCGGCCCACACCTTGTCCGTGATCTTGAGCGGGTTGTAGGTCTTCACGGGGGCCGGCTTGTGCACGGCCTCCTGAATGGCCTGCGCCGATTGATCGGCGCGCTGGTCGATTAGGTTCCGCACCTTTTCATTATTGCAGCCCGCCAAAGCCACAGTCACCAAAGCAAGCGCGCAAAGCCGAACTTTCATCGTCATCCCCACTTAATCGCTGTAATTGTTGCCGCGTGTCTGGACCACCAACACCGATGCGCCACCCGCAGCCTGATTGCTGTGCAGTTCGGCAACCGGCTGTGGTTGGGCTTCTTGAAAGCCGATCAACAGCTTGCGAACCACATCCTCGAACGTTCCCTCTAAGGAGATAGAGGTTTGCAAGGGATAATCATACTCGGCCTGCCAACTGATCTCGACGTTGGCTTTCCGGCACCAGTCTTCCAGCACCTTGCGCAGCGTGTCGCCACGGCTGGCGAGCCAGCTGTCCGCGACCGGAGCCTGGGCTGGCGGCACCGCCAGAAATTGGGGCGCAACCTCCGGCACGGAATCCATCGCGACCATCGAAGGCTCCGTCGCGCGCAGGGGCAAAGGCTGATTGTCCGCTTCGGGTTGTACCGTCGGCAAGGGCGCGGCCGCGCCAACATCCGCAGCGGCAATGATGCTGACCGTCTTGTCCTGCTCGCGCGAAGACAGATTCGCGGACTGCAACACGTCGCGCAGAGTCGCGCGCCATGGCTGGCCGCCCTTCCACGACACCAACACGCCGAGGTTGATTCCCTGCGCCGTCGTAAAACTATAATCCGCAGGCAAAATCTGGCGCAGAGCCACGGCCAACGGCACGTTGCTGGCAAAACCGCGCAGCGGCTGTTCGTCGGCCGCCGCGTCCATTGCGGGCGGCATTATTTCGGGCATTGCTGTCGAACCCTGCGCGGTGACGATCAACGGCTCAGGGAGATCCATCGCAGGGGGTTGAGGCGCCTCAACGATAACGGAAGGCATCGGCGGGCTCGTCTCCGGCGGCGCAACCCACTGAAACCCGGCCATCGCGGGCATGGGAGCCGTCAGCGTGCCGAGAATGATGGAGACGAAACCAAAAAGAGACGCGCGGCGAATAGTCGTACGTTTTTGCATGTATCTTGCCCTTTTTGAGGCCATTGCCATATTTTGACCCACATTTTAGATCAGCCTGTATACTCCCACAACAAGCGTGGAGTCTACGCCCATTGTACGCCTCCACCTGTGGGATTTGGGCAACACACCGTCGGAACAATGCCCACCCTGAAGGAAGATACAGGCTTCGGAAGGGGGTGGGATTACGAGTAGTCCGTCCAGCGACGGCGGGCGCGGCGGCTGTTGGCCGGGCGCTTCGCGCCCACTGCCCAACTGCGGAACGCGCGCAGTGCTGCGGAAAAGGTTAATCCGCGCCGCTCCAAGGCTCCAAACACAACGATCACCATAAGCGCGATGGTAAACGTCCAGAGCCGCGCATGCACGAGACAGAGCAAAATCGCAAAAAAGGCGCGCGCGTCGAACATAAAGAAGCGGGCCGGTTTTTGCGTGTTGCGCCAGTGGATGTCCATCGGTCAATACCCGCCAAGCCCGTAATCGTCGGATTCTCCGGCTTCGGGGGTCGGCTCCACATCAATGTTCGAAATGTCGCCCAAGGCCGAATCATCGGCGGCTTTTTCGTCGGACGAAAGGCCTTTGGTCAGCAACAGATACGTACGCCGGTCAATCAGCCCGTCTTTGAACGCCGTGTTGGCCGACTGCTCCATCGTTCGGCCATAGCGCACGAGGAAGCGTTGCGTTTCGGTCGTCCAGCGCTCGACCGCCATATCCAGCAACTGTTCGCGCACATTGTCGTCAAACACCATGTATTCGCGCAAACCGATGCGCCCGCCGCCGACTTTCGGCACCAACGCCTGAGTCACAACCATGCGCAAGGTTTCCATCAAGGCGTAAGCGCGTTCGGTGCGTTCGCTCGGTTCAAACACGCTGATCATCCGGCGCACCGAGGCGGCTACACCGATTGTGTGCAGCGTCGAAAAGACCAAGTGGCCCGTCTGGCCCGCTTCGATGGCGGCGGACATGGTTTCGCGGTCGCGCGCTTCGCCGACGAGGATGATGTTGGGCTTGCGCCGCAAAGCGTTGCGCACACCTGCGGCGAACGTCGGCAGATGGCGCGGAATTTCGGTTTGCGCCACCAGCGAGCGCGGGCCGGTGATCGCGTCGTACACATATTCGATCGGCGCTTCGTAGGTCAGCATCTTGCCGCAACCCTGTTCGCGTTCGATCAGCATGCGGCATCCGGAAGCAAGCAACGTGGTCTTGCCGCTGCCGGTCGGCCCCGTCACCAGAATCAGACCCTGACGCGGCGACCAGCTGTTGATGATGGCTTCTTCGATGCCGAGGTCGCGCATGGTGGGCGGCAGATTGGGCAGGCTGCGCAACGTCACCTGAACCGAATCACGTCCGCGACTCAGGATGGCGGTGATGTTGGTGCGAAAGCGGTAGCGGCTGTTTCGCTCGGGCCGCACTTCGTAGGACAGATCGAGGTCGCGCCCCGATGCGAGCTTGGCCAGCGCGTCCGGCCCGTACAGGCGCGACAGCACGTTGGCCATGTCCGCCGAATCAAGACCGCGACGCGTCACGGGATAGAGGATGCCGTCCACTTCGATATAGGCCGGACGATCCGTTTGCAGCGTGATGTCGGTAGCCCGCCTGAGGGCGCACCACAACAGCAGACCGTCCACGTCCGATTCTTGCATGCGCAAGGGTTCATCCGGCCAGACACCGATGGCGGCCGACGGATCAACAACAACGGTTACCTTGGCGCTGTCGTCCACTTGTCGCTCCGAGGAATGAGGACGGACGGACCGGTGATGGTCAGCCCACGATCGCCAACCCGCATCTCGGACCCACCGCCCGTGACGCCATGGTCTTCGTGCAACGCGTACGGCGGCGAGATCATGCCCTGCGCCAGCAATTCGCGATAGCGGCTCATCCCCACGAAATCGTTGGCCATGCGATCGAGATCGGCCTCAAAGGTTTCCTCGGCTTGATCCACGCCAGCGTTCCATCCTTCGTCAACCCACTTGCGCCACAGCTTGCGCTCTGTCGCATCGCGCGGCAGCAGAAGGCTCGGCGGCGGATCGACCCGGCCCCAGTCGCGTTCCAGGTACAAATGCCAATTACGCCCCGCCGTCACGATCCGGGCCGCGCGGTTGATTCGGTACACACGGTCGGCCACGGCGGCCTCTTGGCCGCCGCCGTTCACGATCACCGCGCGCTGCGCTTCGGACACCACCGGCGGCTCGATCAACAGACCGGACGGGACGGAAATCAAAAGACGCGAGAAATCGAACGTTTTCGAGAGGCTGGTGTCGAACTCAGCCAGTCGCCGTTGCACCTCGAACGTACGATGCGCCAAACCACCGCGCGCGCCGTACGACAGCGCCGCTTCGCGCAAGGCATCCGCGCGTATCTGCAAACCGAGAACCTCGGACTTGCCCGAATCCGCGCCGGTTTTTTGTTCCTGTAAATCCTGCAACGCGGGCGGCGGCGGTGATGCCGCCAGAGGCGTGTCGTCCGCATGGGCCGCGCCTGCTCCGGCCATCCACGCCAGAGCCATCAGGGCGACGCAGGTGCGCGACCAGATCTGGGCGTTTTTAAATTTTATCGACAGGGGCATAGCTGATCTCAACAACACCGGCTTGACTATCCACGGTTAAGTTCGCGCGTTGTCCGGCTTGGAACCCGACATCGCGGAGGACTTCGATCAGCGGCTTTTGATACACGTCAACGTTGACGGTCAAAGGCACACCGCCATGACTGCCCACCTCGCGGAACCGAAGCCCGGCGCGCGTCGCCAAGGTCTGCGTGATTTGCTCGATCGGCCCGGTCCACTTGACCGTGATCGGCTGCGTCATGTTCGGCGGCGCGGACGCGTAATCGTCCGGCGGCGGGAGATTCGGCGTGCGCTGTTGCTCGATGCCTGCGATGGAGTTGAGCGCCTGTGAGGCCTTCTCCGCCGCCGCCGCGATACGCGTGCCGACCAGATCCGGTTCGGTGGCCACGGGAACCAGCGTGGTATTGTCGACGCAACCGGCCAAAACCAAGCCCGCCAACAGAAACGTCGTCTTTGAAACAAAGCGCTTAGGCATCATCGTTCACAGCACCGATCGGTTGAGTCCACAATTACCGCAACGCAAAGTTCGGCGGAAGGCCAATCTCCACACTGCGACAAGCACCATTCAGGGTATAAACCGCTTACGCGCCCCAGACAACAGCTTCCTTCCCGTCGGAGCAAAATCGCTCCGCCTAGTGATAACGTAGAAAGTACAGCGCAAACCCCATAAAACAGCCGGAGGGCAACAGAAGCAAAAGCGCCGTAACCCACGCCCCGGAAAACAGGGAAAAAAGGCTGAACACCAGAAAAATGGCCGCCCCTATGCCGTAAACCAGCGAAGCCCTTGGCAAGATATCCGGCACGCCCGCCACCGAGCGCCGTTGTTGCGGCAACCCCGGACCCCGGACTTCCAAGGTCGGCAAGCCGACCTTTTTCACGGTCTGCAGCGGCGTTTTGATCCGATCGAGCCAGTTTGCCAAAACGCCCCCTACTTCAGCAGGTCGCTGAGGACGGCCGCCATGCGATCCGGCTTGCCCTGAACGATCTTCACGCGCCCGTCCTTAGCCCGATAGACGAGATACGGCGTCGAGCGGATGTTCCAGCGATCCACCAGCGAACTGTTGGCCATCACAGCCTGCACCCTCACCCCGTCCGGCTTGCCGGACAGGACGCTCTTGTCCCCCGCCACATATTTGTCCCAGTCTTCGAGCGGATTGGCCGACTGCAGCAGGAGCGCACCCGCCGTTGTCTCCTCGCTGGTGAGGCGGGTGATGGGGATCAACTTTACCTGCAAGCGGTTGGCCGAAACGGATTCGCGCAGCTCGCGCCACGTCGCCTTGCAATGCGGGCACTCAGGAGCCACCACCATCAGCAGCTCGGCGTTGTCGTTGTGGCCCAGCGTTACGCCCGCCGCCGCCTGCAAATCCTGCATCAGCCGCTCACCCGGCGATACTGTCGCGGACGGCAAAGTGTTGGCCAGAGTCTTGCCCGTCGGCGGCGCGCTGCCGGGAACCGAGGCGATTCCGCCCGCATCCGCGCCAGCCTTGGTGATGTCATCCTGCTGTTTGGCGGAACCGTTCACCAGATCCGCGACTTCCTTGTTCGTTTCCGCCAGAGCGTTGATTTGCGGCCCCGTCACATTGTCGCCCGCCCCTGTGAACATGCCGCCGACCAGCGCCGTTTGGCCGTCCGCCGTGACGTAGATCATCTGGATCTGACTGTCCTTGACAATAAACCATCCACTCAGGCCGGATCGCTCGCCGAGGTAGTAGAGCTTTGCCCCCGCCTTCACGATGGAAGCCAAAACCGGAATGTTGTTGATGTCCGGAGGATTGGGGCGGCGATTGAAAAGCCCGTCCGCTTCCATCTTGGAGATGACGCTGCCCACCGGCGACACAGGTGCCGTCACTTCGGCAAACGCCACGGGAGCGAAGGCCAGCGCGGCCACAACGACCGAAGACAACAAAAGATTCAAGCGCACCATTGGTTCTGTTCCCTCTCTGAATTCTTTGTCGAGCATGATAGCCGTGAGTCGGCTTCCGTGACTAGCCTTGGACGCGACGGGACGGATTTTTTCTTTCCGCGTCCGTCGTTACTTCCCCGGAGGCACAAGATCGCCGTCCCCGATGTTAGGCCGATCAAAAATATGGATCGGGCTGGTTCTGGGATCCGGCTCCTTGACATAGATGACATTGACCCTGCCGTCCTGCACATAATACCAAGCGTAGATCTTTCCCCGTTTGCCGATGTAGGTCAATTTTCCGCCCGCCGTCACGATGGCCTTAAGGCTCGGAATCGTGTTGATGTCGGGGGGCGTGACGCGGTGGTCGAACAACGCCGTGCCTTGGATCATCGACTGTGTGTGGTCTTGGACAGACTGGCCGGGCGTGGATGAAGGTCGATCCGGCGTTGACGTGGCGAGGGCCGACGAGGCAAAACCCAGAACGACCAATGCGGTCAAGGGCAGCAGAAACTTTGACAGCATCGCGCTCATTCCATCCTCCCTCAACTCACCGTTGGGCGTAATAATAGCGCTTTGGCACCTGCGCGTAACCTTGATCGTGTCGAATTAGACCTTTTCGTTCCATAGCCTTTATAACCTTGGCGGCGTAGGGGTACCCATGGCGCGGCGTCGCCGAATGATAGTGCGCGATGCCGCCGTAGAGCGATCCCGCCTCGTCGATCTTGTCGCGCAGAATCCACGCGGCGACCCGCACGTTGATGCAGCCGTCGTCGCGCACCAGCGCGTGCGCCGTGCGGGGATCCACGCGCCATGCGCGCGCCAGCATCGGAATCCAGTGCGTGTTGACCTGCATCGGACCCAAGTCGTAGGTGCCGTTGCCGTTGGGCCCGATCTGCTGCCCGACGCGCCCACCTTCCACATGCATGATTCCGATCATCACAGCCGGAGGCACACCGTAATTATGCGCGGCCAACATCAGGCATGTCGCGAGGGCTTGGGCGGTGATCATGGCCACCCCTGCGTTTCGAGTTGGGCCGAAGACGGCACCTCAAGATAAGTCGCCATCGTCGCCAGCATCGCCATGCGCTGGTTGAACGCCTGCCAGACCTGCGTCATCGGCACGATGTTCCCGTGCTGCGCGAAATAGGCGGCGCGATCATCAGGATTCATATACAAAAGGCGATCGGCTTCGGCGTAGTGGCACTCAGTGTAGATTTGCCCTGCCGCGCGCAGAATGTTCCAGCACAGCACACGCCATTGTTCCGGCGTCGAGCCGGGAGCCGCCAGCGCCCGCGTGATCTGGTCGGCGATTTTCACAAGGCGCTCGGCAACTTCGGCCAGCAACGCGTGTTCGGCCCGGCCAAACGCGTATTGCGCCACTGCGCCGATGACCGGCACCATGGATTCCATCATCTTGGCGCGGAATGTCGCCACCGTGTTGGGCAGCGACTCGCCGCCCGCCGGGATCTGGCTCTTGAATTTGGACTGAAGCGTCGCGGCGATGCCCGCCAGACGTTGCGCTTCCTCCAACGGCATCGCGTGGCCTGTGGCGCGGTAGCTGGCGGCGACGACCTGACTGGCCGATCCGGCCAAAGCCCAACGCACCCACGCGTCGAGCTGATCTTCGCTCGCGCCCAGTTGCACGGCCAATTCGCGGCACAACACCACCGTACTGTCGATCAGAGCGCCGAACTGCTCCGCGTTCGGGCCGGACGGCGCAGCATCGTTCGGCTTGCCGCCCTCGCCGCTCGGCGTTTCCGCCAAAGCCTGCAACAGGGGCATGCCCACTTGCCGGAAAGCCGCCAGCAACGTTTGCAGGCGGGATTCCGTTCCAGCATTTTCGTTTTGCGCTCCGTCAGCCATCTTCAAACCATTCCCTTCAAGGGTCCTCTATATTGTCTTACGTCAAATTCGTTTCCGCCGTAGCGGTGCCTTAGTCTAGTGCCGGAAACACCGCTGCGTCTATAAACTGCCCCGTTTGGGTTGCACAATGGTTAATCTCCTTCTTTTGCGTCCCGCCCGCCCGACGCTTTCGCGTTGGCCGGAATCATGCGCGGAGTTGCCTCGGCGCGATCGCCGCCGCGCGGGCGAACGGCGCGCGGCGCGCTGATCCGGTCAACCGAACGTCCGCCTTTGGCCGCTACGCCGACGAAGCAGGTTTTGCTTAGCTCTTGCAAACCGGCGGCCGCTTGCTCGATGTTGGCCTTCTCAACTTCGAGCAACGCGCGCCAGTCGGTCATGGATTTCTCGCAGTCGACCACCTGACCGTTCAGATCGCCATGGTTTGCGCCGGTGTTCACGCTGCTCAGCCAATGCTGACTGGTCTTGCACATCAACTGGCCGACGTACTGCGCCTGATACGCGCTCATACCCAAATCGCAAACGACACCCGGCGGCAACTGGACACCCGATGCCTGCGCCGCGTTACAGGCCTGCATCAAGGGCGTGCATATGGGCGACATATCTCCGTCGCGGCAATAGGGGCGCGTCAATTTGGCCAATCGTTTCAGGCACGGAGTCACGATAGCGGTTTGGTTGGACAGACAATGGTCGTACTGCGCCGCCGCCGATCTTCCTTGCGGTGACTTCCGTTCTTCACCGCTCGGCGGCGTTGGGCGCGGGCCGACCAGCTGGAAGCAAAAACGCAACCCGGCGATCCAGCGTTGCTGCGCCACATATTCTTCCTCGCCGCGTCCGCCGCTTTCCGGCGACAACAGCTCAGGATCGGGGGTAGGAACCTTTATCGTGATCGTCTTGCCGGAGGATGTCTTAACGCTTTTCTCCACGAACATCGGCATTTCGTGCGCCAACGACACGTCCATCAGGGTAGAGGCTTTGATGTCGGCATCCGTGAGGTTCTGATGATCGACGGAGTGCGGGATCGGTTCGGGAGCCTTCTCGACGCACTCGGGCGGCACCCCATCGATAGGATTCCCAAACTTCGGGTCGTTGGCACGCGGGCCGGTCAAGGGAGGGCAGCGGAGCGCGTAGGCATCCGCCGCATACTGAGGGCCGGTGCCGTCTTCACCGGGGCCACGGTACATGTTGGTCAACGCTTCCGATGCCGCTTTCTCAACCAGATCCGCGAAATAGTCGGCGACGGTGCCCGCTTGTTGTCCGATGATGATATTGCACAACTCGACGTTTGTGTCCGGCGGCGGCGCGGTTTGTTGCACGGTTTCAGTGGCCGATTGAGCCTTGGCAGTGTCATGGGCGGCATCGCCTTTCGCCTGCGCCGTATCGGCCGTGAGCTTGCCGCGCACCGCCGTGGCACCGGAAATGCCGTCGTACTGCTTGCTCTGTTCGTCCATAAACTGTTTTGTGTATTCTTCGTAGACTTTCTTCATCGCAATCACGCTGTCGTATTTCTCGAACTGCGTCACCCAATCAGCTGCTTCTTGCGCGAATCCTACCGCCCTTTCCACAACGGCGGCGCTGTCGAAGACAAGCCAGCCACCCGCCATCGTCCGTGATGGAAACGACAGGGTTAAAATCGAAACCACAGCCACAAGAAGCACCCCACGCCGAACGAGCCTCTTCACGCGGCCTTCTTGACAGGACGCGGAGGCGCACGGAGCCGCGCGCTTAAGTTCCGCCCCCCCCGTCCTCTCCTCGTTCCGTCCGACCTTGGTCATGCGACCACCGCTTTCCGTTACTGTTCCAGCGTGGCAGGAAGGCTGATTTGATCGGCGTCAATCGGCACGCCGCGCGGCATGGCTCCATCCTTTCGGACGGACGGAGCGCGGGCGCTGGCCTTTTTCATGCTGGATGCCTCGACCGGAGCGGCGGCCTCGGCCCGGTCACCGTCACGCGGGCGCACCGCGCGCGGCGCGTTGATCCGGTCGGTGGACCGCCCCTGCTTGGCACCCGTGCCCGCGTAGCACGTCTCGCTCAACCGCAACGAGCCGATCATCCCGTTCAGAATGTTGGCCTGCATCAGGGCTTCCTTCGCCCGCCATTGGTTCATCGCGGCCTCGCAATCGATGGCCTGGCCCGCCAGCGCGGCGTGGTTCGCGCCGGAGTTGGCTCCATCCTGAAAGTGCTGGTTCGATTTGCACGTCAGGTTTGCCAGATATTCGGCATCGCGCTGGCTCAGGCCATCATCACAGCTTTTGATGTCGGGCGGCAACTGAACGCCTGAGTTTACTGCCTGCGTGCAACTGGCCTTGGTCTGTTGGCAGAGTTCCGCATTGTCCGGGTTCGAACAATCGGGCCGCGTGAGATAGCCCAGACGCTCGGTGCAAGGGTTGGAGAAGGCGCTGCGGTTCGCGGCGCAGTGGTAGAATTGGGCCATCCCCGACCGTCCCTCAGGCCCCTTCGCCTCCTCGCCGAACGACGGCGAATCCATAGGCCCCGCCGCCTGAATGCAATAATGGAAGGCGGCCATCCACATCTTTTGGGCCTTCAGCTTCTCGCCCGATCCGCTGGGGGTGGGCACTTGAACATTGACATTCTGGCCGCCGACCGAGACCGTTGACTTGACCATCTTGGGCAGTTCCAGTTTCACAAGACCGCTCATGATCTTGGAGTAATTGATGTCGGCGTCAACAAAGTCCGGGTCCGCGTCGACGCATTTTGGATCCCCGTCGAGCGGGCTGCCGGTTTTAGGATTGGTGCCTTTCTGAGGGCACCGCATCGCATGTGTGTCCGCCGCATAGAGCGGTCCTGAGCCGTCTTCGTTCGGGCCACGGTAGAGGCTGTTCAGACCGTCGGAAGCCGCTGCTGCCACGACTTTCGAGAAATAAACAAGAGCTTCAGGCCCTTGACGCGCGATGACGTTTTGGCAAAGCTGTTTGTTGGCGGGGGGCGGCGCAACGTGGTTTTGGGTGAATTCCGCCGCCGACTGGGCCATCGCCGTGTCGTGCTGGGCGTCGATTTGGGCCTGCGCCGTATCGACCTGTAGTTTGCCGAGCACCATGTTCGACGCGAACAACCCCTCAAGCTGGGATGCCGAGTTTTCCATAAATGTGGATGTCAGTTCATTTAGCTTTGAGGCCAGATCGATGACGTTCTGTAACAATCCGAAGTTCTCGGCCCAGTTTATCCCTTGATCTATCCAGCCCTTGGCTTGTGATGCGAGATTTGCGGCATCGAAGACCGGGGTGTCCGCGCGGGCGGGTCGCAGCGGCGCTATGGCGAGGAAGGCCGCCAGCAGCAGAACGGGCGAACGCCGCAACCATTTCCGCCCGATGCCTTTGGAACGCAATGTCGTTTCCATGGTATCCCCCCTTAAAATCTTGAATTGCCGGACGGGTCAACGAGGCCCCGCGACATGTTGTTCAGAACCGCCGGGAACGGATCATGCACCACGAACAGCGGCGATGGATTTACTCTCAGCAAGTCGGTTCCCGAAATGCCGTTGCAGGATTCGGCTCCCGGATATTTCAAGTCCCAATTATTAAGACCGAAATTGAAGTCCGGCAGCGGCAAGCATATTTTGGAAAGCCCATAGTTAATGATTCCGGCTGCGTATTCACAGACTTGGTTGATCAGGTCCGTGATTATGCGGAGAACAGCCGCCACGATCGCCCCCATTATCGATTTAATGCCACTGAGCAAATCGTGAATGGTTTGAAAATACTTCAAAACCGTCGTTAAGCACGTCATGTTGTGAGTGATCGGCTGCTGCGCGTACACGGTGCGTCCCGCCATGATGCCGTAATCGACATAGGCGGCGGTGCTTTGAAGCAGCTTGCGTTGAAAACTGTCCGCGTCATTGGGATCACAGGTCATTTCTTTCGGCACGCCTGTCGGCTCGGCGGGGGTCGGGGCCGGAGCCGCCTGCGCGGGCGACGCGGCGAGGCCGAGCAGCAGAAACAGCGCCATCGCGAGCGCGCGCCAAGCCAAACGGGCTTTTCCCCGCCCTTTACGCAAGTCGTTCCGGCCCCTATCCGTGTGCGCATTTTTCATGTTTTCCCCCTCTCAAAACCTTGATCCGCCGGACAAACCCCGCGTTATGTTGTTCAATCCACCCTGAAACGGATCCGGCACCACCAACAGAGGTGACGGTCTCACCTCCAACAAACTGGTGCCGCCCAAGCCGTTGCATGACACGGCACCGGGGTATTTCAGGTTCCAATTTTTAAGCCCGAAATCGAAGTCCGGCAGGGGCAGGCATATTTTGCTGAGCGCGTAATTGATCAACCCGGCTGCGTATTCGCACACGCGATCAATTAAAGTATTGATCAGCGCAAAGATGGCGGCAGAAATCGCCGAGATTCCATTCAACAACTGTTGGATGACGTTGAAGTAGCCCAAAACCGTTTGTATACACCCCATGCGATAGGCCATCGGCGTGATCGACTGCGCGTGGGCCTTTGAGATGAGGGAAAAGTCCAGTGCGGCGTTCTGCGTCGTCGGTTCGGACGACGGCAGCGCCTCAGACTTTTTGGTTTCCGGTTGCGGCGCGGTTTGGTTGGTGATCGGTTGCTGCGCGTACACCGTCCGCCCCGCCTCAACCGCATGACTCGAAAAAACCGCCGAAGCCTGCTGCAACGCCTGCGCTAACTGCAAATCAGGGCAATTGATCGGTCCGACCATGCCGGTCGTGTCCTCGACTTGAATGTTGGATTCGCCGGTATAAGGGTTTGTGCCGACCACGCCAGTCATACAGTCGATCCCCATCTTATTACAGGCGTTCTGAGCGTAGTGATTTACGTACCCCGTTTTTTTTATCGTCCACGAGCAATCGAACCGAGATTCCTTATGCTCGTTCTTACACCAGGCGGCACCGTGATTGTAGGCGCATAGTGATGCCCCGAAGACTTTGCATTGCGTCGAATCGCGCTTCAGAATGAAGATACCGCACCGCATGCTTAGCACATGGTCGGTCAGCATAGCCTCGCCCAATTGATAAAGCGTACCGCTATAGCCGAGGGCCTTTTTGCAGGCCGCAAAGTTCGTATTCAACACCTGCATAATGCCGGTACTGTATCTCCCGTCCGGCTCAGTCGCCTTACCACAGGGTGTGCCCCGTTCCGCAAAGGGCTGACATTCCATCGACATAATAGCACGCAGTTGCGCTACCAGATTCTGGTCGCCTCCGTACCCAAGCTCCTGCGCGACTTGCTGGATAACCGCGTCCGCCTTGGCACTAAACGTGAAGTGGCCAGCCTTGGCGTGGGCGGACGACAAAGGGAACATCGCAAGGCACACCCACGCGAACAGAAAGCCCAAGGCCCTGCGGCAGAGAAAATGCGATGTCCTGTCTTTCTTAAAAATGATACGCCCCCATTACCATGTAACAACCCCCTTGTTATGGCCGCAAGACATCTGTCTTCTTAAGATCATAAGCCTTAATGAGAAGCGCCGCGTCCTCCTCGCAGACCTTGGGCGGCACAGAACGAACGCTACGGCCTGGACCAAGCCAGAGACTACTAAGTCCTTCCTGCCAACAGACTTGCACTGCGCCATCATCCTGACTGAGGAAGACTGTGGCCAAGTAATCTCCGTCGTGCTTCCTGACCGCAAAAAAGGCTAAGTAGTTTTCGATGCGCGTAATACTCGTAACAACCGGAGAAGGATCGCCCCATCCTGTGACAAGACGTTCAAATCGGCCTTCACCCATAGTATCCTTCATGGCCTTAGCCACGGCGGGGTCGTCCCAAAAGGCGGCGCGGGGAGGTTCCTCCATCGCGTTGCCGGGTTTGCGCTCAAGCGGATCGGTTCCGACCCATTTGGTGGCGAGTTCTTCCCAATAATTTTTTGCTGTGGTTTGTGTTTGCGTCGCGTTCGCGGGCACATTGTCGCCCGACGCGCAAGCGCTGCCGCTCAGCGCCAGACTTGCCATAATGAATGCCAGAACTAGTTTACGCACTGTCGGCTCCTCATCATTCTTCAAAACTGGCAACATGTTAGCCCTACTGCCTCCGTTTTGCCATAGATTTTGTGGCGGGAACGGGACATGTTACGATGATCGGCTTTTGAGTTTAATGAAGGCTTAATTCTCGTTAAATCATCGGCAAGGGGCCGGGGACACACTGCCCCGCGCCAGCGCGAAGGCCAAGCCCGTCAGGGCGATGGCCGCCAGCAGGGAATCTGCCCAAAAGTTATAGGCCACCAGACTGAGCCCAAACGCCATCGTCCAGCCGCCCAAGGCAAAGGGGATCATCGGCGCGGGCATCCGCCCGATCCGCCGCAGGGTCAGGAAAACCAGCCCCAACCCCAGCGCCAGCCCCGGCAACCCCAATTCGACCCACAACTGGGTCATAACGTTGTGGGGATGGGAAACCGGCCCTGTGGTCAGGACATAGAGCGCGCCGTGCGGTTCGGCGGGGAGCAGTTGGCGGCTCCCGCCCAGACCCCAGCCGAGCCAAGGGCGCTCCATGATCCGGAACGACATGAAATCCCAAATTTCCATGCGGGCGAGCCACGATGCGGGCAGTTTGGCCACCCAATCGTGACAGCGCAGGAACAGCTCTTGCGCCGCGAACGGCCACGCCACCGTCACGACCGCCGCCGCGCCGAGCGCGCGCCGCACGAGCGTCGGCGCGATCTGCGCCGCCAGCATCGCCCCCACCGCCAGCACGACCGCCATTTGCGTCGCGCGGGAATGCGTGAGCCAGAGCGGCGGCAGCATGATCAAGACGAAAAGCGCCGTTTGCCAGCGCCGCTTCGCTTTGTCGCCCACGCCCAGCCACAGCAGCGCCAGAGTCGGCCAGACCAGCAGCATCGCGTAGGACAATCCGCGATTGTATTTGGTGAGGAGCCGCTCGTCCAACACCTCAGCTCCGCGCATTTTGACCAGCAGCGGCGCGCCCAGCAGCAAATCCACGCCCAGCGCCAGAAAACCGATCCCCAACGTCCATGGCCACAGGCGGAACAAGAGGGGCGAGGCCGCCCGCGCCTGAACCGCCGGGCAGGACAGCAACAACAGGGGAACGATGATCGATGCCAGTTTGAGCGTGGCATGCCATGAGGTCGCGGGAAACGCCGCCTGAAGATTCAGCAGGGCGCAGATCGACAAGGTCAAAAACGTTAGGGCGGTCAGCTCTGGATCGGGGCGCGGAGCGCGGCCGTCCGCTCGCCACGCCGCCAGAAACAGCAGAACGCCACCGCCGATCCCCAGCGCCGCGTAAGTCCCGCCCGACAGCATGCCCAGCGTTCCGGCCAGACCAAAGACCAAGCACACGATCCACGGGACGAGGCGGGCGGCGAGGGTTTGGGACGGTGGCATGAGCGGGATTCCGACGTTGAGAGAGCGATCATAAAAACCAAACTTGCCCGCCACCTTAAGCCCTCCCCCCTTGAGGGGGAGGGTTGGGTGGGGGGTCACTTTCCGTCAGCGCCGAACTTGCGCCGTCCCACCAAGCGGAACCTACCCCCCACCTAGCCTCCCCCTCAAGGGGGGAGGGATATGGACGGAGCTTGCGGCGAGATGCGTGTTACTTGGTATAGGCCTCCAGCAAATCGCGGTAAAGGCGGAGCATGCGTTGGGTCACCGACTCGCGCGTGTAGTCGCGGATGTAGGTGGCGTAGCCTTGCGCGATCAGACGGCGGCGCAAGGCATCGTCGTCGCGCACCCGGTGGAGCGCGTCGGCCAGCGCGGCCGGATCGTCGATGGGGGCCAACAGCCCGTTCACGCCGTCTTCGACATGCGCGGCGGGGCCGTCGCTGCGGCAGGCGACGAGCGGGGTTCCGGCGGCCCAAGCTTCGAGAATCACCGTGCCGAACGGCTCGTAACGCGAGGGCAGCACGCATAGGCTGGCGGCGCGAAGCAACGCGCCGCGATCGGTGCGCCAGCCGAGGAATCGCACGCGATCGCCGAGGCCCAGTTTTTGCGTCAGTTGTTCCAATTCGGCGCGAAGCGGCCCCTCGCCCGCCAGCCAGACATACACATCCGGCAACAGCTTGGCCGCCTGCAACAGCGTGTCGAGGCCTTTTTTCGGATGCAGGCGCGACAGCGCCAGAACAACCGTGGCGTTCGGCGGCGTTGCCAGCAGGGTGCGATCCAACGGCGATTCGTTTTTTACGTCCGGAAACGTCGGCACAAAATGCGCGTTCGACTCGGGCACGCCTTCCTTGACCATGTGCGCGACGATGGCTTTGGTGACTCCGACGAAGGCGGTGCAGCGCTTGAAATGCTTGGGCTTGTAATAGCCGCCGAACCAGCCGATGACGGGGCCTTTGTCCCAGCGCGGCATCAGACTGGCGGCGCGGCGCATCCAGCAGTGGACGAGGTCCGGTTGTTCCCGTTTCACCAGCTGGCGCAACGCCCACCACTGAAACGGACGGAAGCGCGAGGCCAGAACTTCGGGCGCGGTGCGGATGCCCGCTGCGACCAGTTCGCCATAGCGCGGCGCGTCTTTCGCCACCACGGCGCACTGATCCACGCCTTCGGCGTGCAGAGCGAGCATGATGTCGGTCGCGTAGGTTTCCGCGCCGCCGAGGCCTCGGCTGGCCATAATGTGAAGAATGCGCATGGAGATCCGTGGAGGGTCAGAAGATGGAGGGTCAGGACGACTTGTTTACCCGTCCTTGCGTGGTCTTTCCACCCTCATTCTTTCCACAGCCCCGCTTTACTCCGCGTCGCCCGTCGAGGATTTGCCGCTGAGGCCGCGATTGAGCTTGCTCGCCATTTTTTCCAGCAGAGTCGCGACTCCGCCCGGCAATTGCACGGCCATCACGTCTTCGTACGACGACTCGGTTTCTTCGCCGGGGCGCGTCACGATGTTCGCATCCAGATCGGCGGCGGCGAAGACGGGTTTCTTGGTGGCGGCGCGCGGCGACTCGAACGGCTCCAGCTCCATGATGGCGTATTCATCGCCTTCCTGCACCAGCGGGGCTTCGCCGTAGGGAACCGCGATGCCAGATGGAATCTTGGCAGCCATAGCTGCCGTCGCCGGTTGTTTGTCCGGCGCGACGACGCGGGAACCGGGGGCCGCTTTGCGCGGCGCGGGCGGCATGGCTTCGCCCGCCGCAGCCGCCGCGCCTTCGGGCAGGGCGGCCAGTCCGGCCAACGCGACGATTCCAGCTTCCAGAGGCGAGAGCCCGCTCTTCTCGGCGGCATCAAAATGCTTGGCCAGCGCTGCGATTTCAGGGGAAGTCGGCACAGGCGGCGTGCCCGCCGCCGTCCAATCCGCGCTTTTAAGCCGCGACGACAGTTCGTTCAGCGCCCGCTCGCGCGCAGCTGTCGAGGTCGTGGAAGCGGGGACGGGCAGCAACTTGTGGACACGCAGCGCCCGAACCTGCTCAGGTGTGGCATGGAACATCCGCGCCCGCACGATGTATTCGGCGAACAGCATATGCACTTCGCCCTCGCGCTGGGTGCGCAGATGGTCATAATCCGCGCGATTGCGCGATTGGGCCGAGCCGACACCACGGTTGTCGTAGAACGCCGAACTGACAAACAGGCTGCTGATGGTCGAGGTCGGCGCCGACATGCCACTCGATTCCATCACCCAGTTCGTGCCGACGTGCTTTTGGAAGAAATCCTTGGTGTCGGTCGGATCTTCCAGCTTGCCAAAGATCTTGAGGTTGCAGTTGCCGAGAATGGACTGCGCCTCTTGCTTGACGCGTTTTTCCATCGACGGCAAATCCTGCGCCGCAAAGATCAGCGAGAAGCCGAGCGAGCGCGCCTGCGCCGCCATCACGGCCATGCCCGGCGCGGTGTAATAGCCGACTTCGTCGAACACCGTCATGAAGGACGAGGCCGAGCGCATCTGCTTGCTGCCGATGGCGTTTTCCCACGAGCCTTCGACCGTGTTGCCGAGCGTCGCGCCCATCATGCCCTTTAAGCTGGCCGCGATAATCTTGCCGAGATTGGCCGCTTCGTCGCCCGATTTCTCAAGCGCCGGAATCAAGGCCACCAGAATGCGCCGGTTGAGCACAACGTCTAGCACGTCGATGTCGGCAAGTTGGGCCTTGAAAATATAGCCGTATTCGTCGGCCAGAGATTGCAACGAACGCGTGAACTGCATCGACAGATAGCCGTGCTGTTGCCGCGCCACCTGCATGTCCTGCACCGGCTGATCCGGCGACGGCGCGCGTTCGTTGCCTTCGTCGTCAAACGCGGCATCGGCGTAGCCGGGCAGCGTGTTCAGGTAGCCTTGCAGACCACGGATGATGCGCTCAGGCAAATCGGCATCGCGCGACAGGCGGATGATGGCCGGAAGCTCGATGTATTCACGCAGAACGCCGACATCCATCAGCAAACCGCCCTTGTCGCGCTTCCATGTCAGCGCGGGCATCAGCGCACCCAACAGCGCAACGGCGCGTTCTTTCCACATGGCATTGTCGCCGCCCGCGTCGGGCATCAGGCTGGTGACCATGTTGGTCAGGTACGATGCCGAACCGTTCGAGAACGGATTCATGGTGTTCGAGGTGGCTCCGGCGTCCGAGTTCGCCGTCATGTAGTTCAAAATCAGCAGATCGTCGTCGCGACCGAAACGGCGCGCCAAGGCAAAGAGCGAGGCCCACAGATCCGTGTCCGCCTTGCCGTCAACATAGACAAAGCCCGATCCCCACGACAACGAGTTGGTGACGATGGCTTTCAGGCCATCGGTCTTGCCCGAACCGGTGGTGCCGAGGAACAGGATGTGCGTGCGCGCGTCCGTGTTGGTCAGCCACAATTCGCGGCCATGATGTTCGACGTTCTCCTTGTCGTCCAGATTGCCGAGATAGAGGATGCCTTCCGACTTGCCCGCTCCGGCCTTGCCAGGACGCGGGTTGTGGCTGTCCGGCAAATTCGCATGCTGGGGGAATTTGAAGGGAAGAAAAAAGGGCCGCTTTTTGAACCAACGCACGTAAAGCCAGACGAAGATAAGGCTCAGGTCGGCAAACACCGCGTATTGCGGCATCAGCACGAACAGCGCCGTGACCGAAAAGCCGAACATGGCCAGTGTGTCGTTCTTGCCCCAGAATTCGGCGATACGCTGCCCGGCGGGCCGGACGTCGCGTAAGACTGCCGTTTTTTGCGGCAGTATGTGTTTTGGCAGAAGCGGCATGGCCTCGTTAATCTCCCTTACGTCAATCCGCGCGAACGATATCCCGTTTCACGGACGAATATCGTGCCTCTCAGCGGGGCGGTTTCAACACATCGTCGGCCGATTGCGGCACGCCGTATTTCGGCTCTCCCGTTCCCGACGATTCCTCGACCTGCGTCGAAACGCTCGTCGCCATGCGCGGCACCGAACGGCCTTGGCCGGTCAAAAGCAGCGCGATGAACAAAACGACCGCGAGCGCCGCCAACGACACCACCGCCTTCAGCCATGCTTTGATCTCTATGGGGCGCTTCATCAGCGCCCGGCGCACGATCTCGCGGGCTTGTTCGGCATCTTCGCGGCTGACGAAGCGCGCCACGGGCTGAAATTCGCCGCGCGGAAGCGTCACGCCGAAATCCCACGCGCCTTCGACACCCTGCAAGCCGAGCGTAAAGCTATGATTTTTTTCCAGATCGAACTGCCACAACAACGGCGGCGCGCTGGCACGAAACGTCGCGACGAGGCACGGCGACTGGTTGCGGTGTACCAGACGCGCTTCGATTTTCGAGCCATTCAACATGATCGGCAACATCGTCTCTCTCCCCAAACCCCACGGTTATGTCGGCTGCGTGACTTTCTTGCCGCCTTCGCGCGGCGGGATGACCACCGTGTTCGCGGCCAGATACTGGTTTAGCGTCACGATCGCCGTATCGATGCGCGGAATGGGCAGCGCTTTTTGCGCGGCCAGCTCCGCCATGAAATGCGCCATCGAGCCCGCGCCTTCGGTATGAAACGAACGGCGCCCCAGATTATTGAGAGCGTACCACAAATTTCGGTCAACCGCGCGCAACCACAAGAACGAAGCCGGAGCCAAAACGCCGCCCATAAACCGCCCCCAGCGCAACGCGCCCAGAACCGCCGTGGTGCGGTAGGCGTGTTTGTCGGTGCATTCCAAAAGCCTGCCGCCCATCTCAGGGTCCTTGAGAATTTTCCGGATCTCATCGGCCACCGAAGCCGTCAGTTTCAGCCCGCCTTTTTCCGACCAGCATAGCGCCAAGCGCCCCATAAGCGCGTCGCATTCTTCGCGTTTTTGCGCGCCCTTGAGGGCAAAGGCCGCCAGCAGCGCCTGAACATGCGGGGGAGTGTCGCCTACACCGGTCCAACGCGGTCCCAACTGCAGCAGAAACGCCCGCCGCACCACTTCGCGATCGGGAATGCCGTTCGTCACCGGCACACGGTGAAACGACAACCATTCTTCCGGCGACAACGCTTCGGCAAAGGGCGGCAGCTTGTCCGGCACCGCTTGCCCCAGAATGCGGGCGTTCGCTTTGCTGGGGTTGAAATTGACGATCGGGGCGATCACCGGCCAGATCTTCGCCTGAATTTTGATGAAGCTTTCGAGGTTGTACCGCACCCGGAAGCCGTTGCGCTTTGACACCAAGATCGCGTAATACGCCACCCACAGCCCGACCGCAGCGGTCACCCAGCGCATGTAGCGCGCCACGTACTCGGAGATCACGCCCATGCTGGTGGGCGTCAAGTTGTAGTATTGGAGCGCTTCGCGCGCGGAAAGCGGGATCAGGGTATCGGCCCCAAAGCAGGCCACCGCCGCCTGATACCCCGGCGTGGAGGGCAGCACATTGTCGCCGATCCGCGCAAGGCGCAGCCAGTCAACGCAAGGCTTCGCCCTGTCATCGAACAAGCCGATCACAAACAGCTCGACCATACGGACGTAGCGGAGTCCTTCAAGAATCTGCGTCTGGAACATCGACCAGATAATCCATCCCGCTGCAATCAGAGCCCCAACAAACAGCAGCAGGGCCCACATCGGTTCTTCTTCGCCTTTTCCTGCGCTCATGCCCTTAATCCATTCCGTCCTTTGCCGCCCGCGCCATCAACGGGGTGGGGAATTCTATCCTGACAGCGGCGGCGCGGCCAACATTATTTCAGAAAGCGTCCGTGCGCCGTTAACCATTTAGCGTTGCTTGCGCCTGATGCGCCCGCGCGTAGGTGACGAGCTCGCCGACCATTTCATCGATCACCACGCTGGTCGCGCCCTGTTCGATCTCGCCCCGATCCATGCGCATAACGACACGGCGGCGGATTTCGTGCCGCGCCGAGCCGCCGGGGAAAAACAGCGCCAGAACCTGCCGCGCCACGGCGGCCCCCAACGTCGTGTAGAGCCGGGTGCGCATGTCGACATCTTCCGACGAGGTCGAAAGCGCCCACAATTCCACCGGCCCCAGCGTGTTAACCAAATGTTGTTCGTAACGCCCTTCGTTCGTGCTGAGCAGCAACAAGACCGGCGCGCCGCTGGGACGCGGGCCCGTCAGGCGGTAGCGCATGATCCACCGCGCCGTGTCCGACAGGCCGAAACGATCCGCCGTTTCCTTGATGGCGCGTTCCGACACGGCGGTGCCGCAAATCCACACGCCGGTGGCCAAATCCACCATGTCGTTGCTGAAATCTTCCAACAGCTGCGAGGCGAGAACGATCTGCACGCCCCATTTGCGGCCTTCGCGCACGTCGCGCACGACTTGCGAGCGGACGGCGGCGGTTTTGCTGGTGCGGTGGAATTCGTCAAAGCAGATGCGTTTCGGGCTTTCGCGCACGTCACGAATACGATCTTCGTGGTACGGGCGATAACGCTCAGGCATATTGCGCAGCGAATCCGGCCCCAGCCACCACGAACGCACCAGAACATGGCGCGCCAGCATGTACATAATGGCGGTCTGGCGGTCGGCGATGTCGTCGCCTTGCGGCGCGACGTCTTGCAAATCGACGGCGGCCACGCGGGCGCTGCCGACATCGAAGCGCGTGATGGAAGCCAAAATCGGGAATTCGCGCACCGACGAGGCGATCATGCGCTCAAACGCGTGAATGACCGTTTCCGCCGAAGCGCCGATCTGGGTTTCTTCCAAAAGTGCGCGAATCTGAGGCCGCCGTGCCGCCGTCACCGCGTCGACCAAGGTCGGCACGGCATGGCGCTGCGCCAAAATGCATTCGTGATAATCGCCCGCGTCGTACAGCGCGTCCACGACATCCCACCAATAGGGATCGACCGGCAGATGCAGGTTGTGAATCTGAACCGCCTCGTCCACCTCCGGTTCGACGTGGGGCAGATAGGGACGCGGCTCGGTGTTGGCGCCGCTGTCGTCGCGCCAGCGGTACATCTCGTCGACGCACAACCCGACCAATTGGGTCATGCCGTCATAGGCCATCGCTTGTCCGGGCGACGTGCAGAGCAACGTCAGCAATTCGGTCAGATAAGAGCGCTCTTCCGGCAGCGGGTAGCGGCAGCCCAGCTGCGTGTCGAACGGATTGACCGCGTATTCCGGCGTCATGCGCAACTTGAAGTGCATCGTCTCATAGCGCCGCTCCAACGGCAGCGAATCGCGGATCAGCGAGATCAGTCCCGCCGACGAAGGCCCGATGTCCAAAATCGCGATAAAGGGCAGGCGCGAGTTCCCCGTCGACAGGACAGTCCCCAGATTAAGCGCGTTCATCAGCACCGATTTACCAGCGCCCGGTTGCGCAAAGATCAGGTCAAACCATGTCGTCGTCAGGCTGCTGCCCATCTGATAGGGCCAGATGCGCCCGTCGGCGGTGCGGAACAAGACCGCGCCTTCGTCGAACGGCGACGACGCGCGTTGCCACGGCAACAGTTTGACCACGTCGCGAAACGGCGCGACGGCGGCCGGAGCCGTGGACGCGCAGGCGATTCCCAGCGCCGAGGACATGACCGTTTCCAGCGGATCGCCGCCCGCCGACGAGCCTTGGCAATAGCCCCATGCTTCCAGCGATTGGGTGAGCGCCGCCAGACGGGTCTCGACCAATTTGCGGTCGCTGGCGGGCGCGTAGGTCGACAACGACAGGCGCAGCCGGACAACCGGCTCGCTTTGCGCCAATTGCTGGAGCGCTTTGAGCGACTCGCGGATCTGGCGGTTCACTTCGTTGCTGAAGGCGAGAATAGCGGTCGCGAAGGACAGGAACGCCGTGCCGCTGGCCCCGCCGCCTTCGATCAAAAAGGAGATGCGGAACGGCACGTCGTTGTCGATCAGACGCGCCAGCAATTGCGGAAACGGGGCCGGGTCGGCCGGGCCGAGCGTCATGTCCACCGCCGCCCACATCAATTCGCCGATCCGGACGATCGTCGGCGATACCGTCGTTGCGTCGCCGGTGCAAAGCTGGCGGCGCAACGAGGGCCACAGCACATCGGACGCGTCGGACACCTTGGTCGGCTCGCGCGGGATGATGGGATCACCGGGAAGGTTGGCACGCCAGTCATCGTTAGCCTGAAGCGGATACAGGCTGCTGCGCACACCCGCCAGAGCGTCGTGAACCGGCATGACACGCGCCTTGATGGAAATTTCCTCTAGGGCCGACACCATCGAGGACACAAAGCTTTTGTGACGGATGCGCAACGGATCCAGCGCCGCCATGGGGAACTGGGATTCTTCAGCCTTGATCCATTTTTGCTTGGAGCGCTGCTTGACGGCCTGATTCATTTCGTTCTTGGTGAGCGCCGAGGGGCGCGTCCACAATACGAAAACGATGTCCTCGTGCGCGAGGAATTTGGACAAATGGCGGCGGCGTTCGTTGAGCAAGTCTTCCAGATCAAGGCCCAACACACGCGCGGTGTTGCGATTGCCCCGCATCACCTTGTCGATGTCGCGCCCCACCATCGACGGGTCGCGCATGAAATAGACCTGCATCGCGTAACCGGGGCGATCAAACCGCGCGCCGAGCTTGGTGGTCGCCTGATCGACGATCCAGCGGTATTCGGCATCGCCGATGATCTGCTTGGAGCCCAGAATCTTGACGAAGGTGATCAGCGAACCGTCGCCCGCCACCAAGGTCGTGGCATCGTCGGCGGTTTCAAGACGGATGAAGGACTCGACCGGCTGCCGCATGGCAAGCGCCACCGAGGCCAACATTTCATCGAAAAAACCGAGTATCATCGTCTATCCTAGCATCTTCCTGCCGCCGCCGGGTGCCGTTCCTTCGCCTTTGCGACAAACGGACCAAAGCCGTTCAGGCCAAAGGAAGAGCCGGGCACGAGCACGTTAAGCAATTCCATGATAGGGATCAAGGGGCGCCCTTCGCTTATAGGGGATTTTTTATGAACAATTGACTAATGCGCTCCACCGAGCTTGGCGGTCACGGAATCGAACAGCCCCGTCCATTTTTCGACCGGAAGCTTGCCGTAGGGGCCCTGCGGCGAACGCCAGTATTGCACGAGACGCGGAAACTGGTCGATGTCGCCGCTCGCGCCACGCACCAGCCAGCGATCCAATGGCAAAAGGCGAACGCCGTCCAGCTTGGTTGTCCGCCGCGCATATTCTTCGTCCGTCAGATTCTCGTGAAGCGCGGTGGCCAGCAAGAGAGGGTCGTCGCTGCCCAGCCGTTTTTTAACGTCGGCCCGCCGCGCCATCAGCGCGTCGAGCGCGCGCGTTGCTTGGGAGGCCAGCGCGTGATCGCCGGAACGCGCCACATAAATCGCGCGCATGATATGATGAAGGTCGGCTTGCGCGATTTCCGGAAGCCAAATGAGAATCCCCCGGCCCGCCAAGCCCGCGTGGTCGAGATTAAGGCAGAGTTCGCAAAACAGGCAAACGGTGACATACGGATCGCCGACACCGCGAAACGCGTCCGCAGAGATGACCCGCTGGTGTCTTTCGGCGCGAAAGCCGCAACAACGACACGCAAAATCGTCACGCGCTAGCGTTTTGCCAGATTGGGACTTGGAAGGAGGACGGTCCTTAAGAACCGCCCCTCCGGCGCCAGGCTTGCGCCTGACACCGAGAGGGATCGGGATGAGTGACACGGCTTAGAAGGTATGATTTAGCGTGATGTAGTCCGCCTGAGTGGTGCCCAGATGCGTCGTCCTCTGCGCCACGCCGACGAGGTAGGGCATCGCGACAAGCGCACCGCCGGTCAGAACGCGCGCAATGCCGGGCGCGATCTTTTCCTGCGCGGGATTTTCCGCGTGCGCCTTCAACTTGAGCGCGCCGCTGGCCGCCATGGCCGCGCCGCCGATGTAGCACACCGTGCTGATGATCAGCGGGATGCTCGTCGCTTCACTCCCCCTGACCGAGTCGAGTACGCCCGCGATGCCGGTGGTTGGTGTCGCCTGCGCCAGATCGGGGAACGCCACGGCCACAATCGCCGCCATCACGCCCCATTGAAAAACGGTGTTCATCAATTTGCTCTTTGTCATGACTTCCCCCTTTGTTGTTTCCTTTTGCCCAAACGATGTTGGCATCTCATGTTACCCCATCATCCTCAGGCCGATCAAGGTCTCCGCAATGAATCGCCGGGACTTTGCGCCTTCATGATGGTGTCATTTCTCTTATTAATCCGTTAATTTTCCTGCCGTCTATTGTATTCTGTCTGCTCTTCGGCCCCAACCTTTGAGACCATGCGCTTCAATCCGCCCCCCCCCGACGTCAGTCTTGCGCCTGACGCCGGGAGATCGGAATTAAGCAACACGGCTTATTGGAAGCCGTTTTCCAGCGCAATGTAGCTCGCCTGAGTGGTGCCCAGATGCGTCGTCCTCTGCGCCACGCCGACGAGGTAGGGCATCGCGACAAGCGCACCGCCGGTCAGAACGCGTGCGATACCGGGCGCGATCTTTTCCTGCGCGGGATTTTCCGCATGCGCCTTCAGCTTGAGCGCGCCGCTGGCCGCCATGGCCGCGCCGCCGATGTAGCACACCGTGCTAATGATCAGCGGGATGCTCGTCGCTTCTTCCGTCCTAATCCCTTGAAGCACAGTGGCGATGCCGTTGGCAGTCGCCTGCGCCGAATCGGGGAACGCCACGGCCACAATCGCCGCCATCACGCCCCATTGAAAAACGGTGTTCATCAATTTGCTCTTTGTCATGACTTCCCCCTTTGTTGTTTCCTTTTGCCTAACCCTCGGCAAGAACCACTATAGCCCTTCCTTGGATCAAGGTCTTGGTCTTTTTAACATCGTCTCACTTTCATTGAACCACTCAATTTACTAGCATTTCGTTAACACACCCTCCGCCCCTAGTTAATTAAAGACATCCCAAACGTGTTATCGAGAATCTTGAGCATCGTGCCCATGTTCATCGCCATGGTGCCGCCGATAATGTGCGTCAGACCCTGCGGAACCGTCGCCTGCGACGTTCCCTCTACCGCGCCGCGAAGGATCATCCAACCGCGAATGAAGCCGATGAGGCCGATAATCTGGACAAAAGCCAGACAAGCCTGAATCGCGTGGTCCACCGCCTCTGTATTGGTCGTGGTTGTTACCCTCGACCAGTTGATCCCGGAAAAGTGGCGCATGTTGTCCATGACGCCGCTGGGGCTTCCGAAGAGGGATTGTATCCCCAACGAATTAATCATGCCGGTGACCATCGTTCCGCCAGAGATCAGGACGGCACCAATGAGGAGCAAGGCGATTATGCCCTGCGGAGCCGAAGCCCTTGGATCGGTGCCGATTTTCGCGCTCTTTGCGAGGCCACGATAAATGAAATAGGTTCCGACGAGATACATGAGTGCCGTCAGGATCGCGAACATCGGGCCGTATATGTTGCCGACGAAATTCACCATTAGTTGACTCAGATCTGCGCTGCCGCCAACGGTGCCCGCCGTACATCCCCCACTGCTGGCCGCGCCCAGGTTGCCGTGAAACAGCGTTCTCTGCACGGCCCCCATGAACGCAGGCAAGGAAACCATCGCGCCGCCGACGAGAAAGTGGACGATGGCCGCCGTGGTCTTGCTGTCGTTGGGGTTGTCAAAATGTTTAACGAAAAGATAGGCGCTGCGCGCCACCAACAAGGCTCCGCCGATATAGGCCAGCGTGCTCATCATCGGGGCGAAGGGGCCGAGATTTGATTTAAGGTTGCAAACCACGTTACCTAACGTGGTCGCCATCGCATCCGCAGGCCACGCAACCAAAACGAACAGAGCCGTAACAATCCACCGCCAGCGACGGATGCTGTCATTTGCGTGTGTGTATGGCTCAATTCTCGTTGTCATGATAGCTCCCGTGCAAAAAGCCTAACGCATAATTCGCCGCCGTTTGACAACTTAGCCTCACTTTAGCATTAAATCATTTAAAAATAAGTTTAACTTTTTCGCAATATCTGCCGCGCCCGATCGCACGCCCGGGCCGTTCTTGGTAAATGGTTAACGGGTCTTGGAGGGGGCAATCCCTTAACGGATTGTCCCCTTGGTGCCCACAACGACCCAGCCTTCGCCCAATTGGTTGATCGCCTTAACCGTGCCGATCCCCGGCAGGGATTCGCCCACGGCGACCTTGCGGAGTTCAGGGGCGTTGACATCAGAGGAAACCCACGCAGCTTCGGGCGTGGCGGCGCGCAGCACCCACGTTTCCTTGCTGGCCGCCTGCGTCGCCTCCGGCTTATCGGACGGTTTGGCCTTTTTGGTATGGGCGGTCGCGGTGGGTTTGCTGGCCTTGTGGCGTACCGCCGCCTTGGTCGTTGTTTGGGACGCTGCGGTTCCCTGCGCTTGAACCGGCTTATCGTCGGAAAGCCCGGCGGAATGGCGGGTTCCGAGTTGCTGTTCGATCCGCGCCAGACGGTCTTCGATCTGTGGCGCAGGGCCAACCTCCATCGGCTTGATCGACGCGGCATCGAGGCGGCTCGCCAATTCTGCGGTGTGCTTCACGGTCTGGTCCAGCGTCTTTTGCATCGCCTCCATCCGCGCAGCCAGCGCATCGAGGCGCGTACCGACTGCGTCGTTGGTCGCGTTTTGGATTCGACCCGCAATCGGCGGCACCGGGACGGCAAGCGTAGGTGCCTGCGCAGGAACGACGGGGGCGATGGGAGCGAGAGCCGCAGGCACGGGCGCAGGGGGCACAGGAACAGGCGGCGCGACGGCGGCAATCGGAGCTGGCGCAGGGTTGGGGACCGCGCCCTCGACCGCGAGCGCCTTGACTTCGTCAGCGGCTTTTCTGATGCCGTTGTCCATATCGGGCAAGACCGTAGCGTTGTCCGCAGCAGCTGTTTGGTCGCGGGCGGCTTTGTATATGGCCGAGAGGTCAGCTTCGGATGTCGTCGGGGTGGGTTGCAATTCGGGCGCGTTCGCGCCGGGCAAAGCTCCCTCGATCGATCCCGCCGTGCTGCCGGGCGCAGAATCGGCGCTCGCAACGACCGGAGGCACCGTTGGTGCCGCGCCGTCTTTTCTGCCGCTCAGTTGCGTGTAGGCGAGACCGCCCATGACAACGGCACCTACGACCAAAGCGCCCAATATCAGGCCCGCGCCACCCCTCTTTGCGGGCGCGGCTTGAGCGGATTCCTCAACGACCACGGCATCATCCGAAGACACCGAAGCCGCCGCCCCCTGATCGTGGAAGTCGTCGTCCGGAGGCAAGCCTTCCTGCCATGTCTCCATCTGTGCTTCGTCGGCGGGCGAGTCCTGACCGTTATCGTGCGGTGTTGGCTCCGTCTCCATATCATGCGGATTGTTCGTCATCGAAAAAGCCTCTCAACTCTCAACATTCTTGTGGATTCAGTTTAACGACCATAACTTGTCACGCCGGAACCTGTTGGCGTGATCACAACAGCGGATCCGTTGGCAGGCATACGAGGTGTCACCGTCGTATAGGTCGGCCCACCGTAGGTGCGTACGCCCGGCGTGTCGGGGGATGTCTGGCCGATGCCGGTGATGCCCGCACCCGATTCGGCCCCGGCCTGATAGGCCGCCGGGCGGACACCGCCGATGGTTGCGCCCGCAACCGGTTCACGCTCCGGCGGATTGTCTTGTCCTTCGTTGTCCCGGACGCTCGACAGGAAAAACAACCCCATCGGCGTCCCTACGGCGACACGCACCAAGGTGCGCGTACGCGCCCCCTGTTCATCCAGAAACCGGCCCACGCTATTGCCGACCGACCCGACACCCGCATACAGCGCATCCTTCATGCCTTGCTTGGCCTGCAATGTTACGATGGCACCGTTGGTTACAATTGTTTCCGTTTGCGGGCGCGACAACGCGTCGCCAAAGGCCGAGACAAACGATCCGGCGGCGGGCAGGATGACGCGCGTGAAATAGCGGTGATCCACTTCGGTCGCCATGCCGCCCAGCGTGGTGTCGGGATCCAGCGCCAGCGCGTTGACGCTGTATTCCTTGCCTTTTAACGTAATAGTGTTGAATTCGATCACCAAATAATCGTCGGAAACTTGGAAGTGGCCGATGGCCCGTCCGCCCGTCAGAGGACCGGACAGAACCTGCGCCAGAATGGGGCCGGGAACGTCGGAGTTGGCCTCGGTCAGCATCTGCGCATAGTTCACGGTGCCCGCCATGATCAACGGCTTTTTCGTCATGGTGTTCCGTATGTTCGCGTTTGCCGATGAGGCATCATTGCCCGCCGCTCGTTCCGCCAGCCCGTAGTTCGGTTCCTTGACGACTTCGTCTTTCTCGCCCTTAACCACCCGTATGGATTTTGGCACCCAACTGTCCATCATCTGACGCAGCTGCGCCTGCATGGCCTGCGCGAGACTTTGATCTTCCGGCGCGGGGGGTTGCTGCGGCGCGGCCTGCACCTGTTGCTGCAGAATTTGAATCTGCTGGCGGCTTTGTTCCTGCTCCTGCTTGACTTCTTGCTTGAGCCGTTCCGTTTCGGCGCGGAATTCGATCAGCGGATCATTCTTTTTCGGATCCTTGATAACATCGCCGATGTCGACGCTCTGGCCAACCGGAGTCGGGATGGCGCTGCCGCCTTGCTGTAGCGCCGCCTCAACGCGCTGGTTGGTCGCTTGCTGGTTTTGCTCGATGAAGAAGGGGGAGGCCTTGCTCCCCGGAACTTCGCTGATGCCCGATGGCTTGACCAGACGGGACTCCGGCGTTGGCTCGCCGCCGGAAAAGGCGCCGAGCGCTCCGGCGATGGCAACGCCGACCACGACCATGATGATCAGAAGTTTGACCAAAGGCCGTGAACGCCACGACTCCACGAGTCCGCGCTTGCCGCCTTCCTCGCCCTGCGAGGCATCCGTTTCGATCCCCTCGTGGTCAAATTCGTCCATGTTATTTGTCATGATCGTCTTCCCGTAAGAGTCGCGCGCGCACCATCGCGCCGTTATCGGACATCAACAAGACCGGCGCGTCGCCGATTTCGTAAACCGTCATCCCGTCCGTCGAGGACGCGCTGGCACTCCACGCGGGCGACAACATGGTCAGAGGTGTACGCACAAACACCTTTTGATCGATTTGCCACGCCATCGTACGCGCATCCAGCCCGCCCACCTTCAAGCGTTTTGCCGCCTTCGGCGGGGCGTTTTCGAGGATCATCGTAAGGATTTCGTCGCCTGCGACCGGCCCTTGACGACCGCGATCAATCAAAGGAACGCGCGCGTTGGGGCCCATTTTCGGCACCCGCGCGTCATAGCGCATATGGAACGTCGGGCCGCCCGCCGCGAGATGGAAGATGACCGGTGTCGAAAGCCCCTTTAACATGATCGACAAGTCGCCGACACCCAAGCGCGTCAACGGGGCCACACGCACCACATGGGAGCCCGCCTGCGTCGGCGTGACTTCAAAATTGCCGCCGACACCCACATCCAAAATGGGCCACGGCTCGCCGGTCACGTCGATGATGTCGACCGTCGTGACAAAGCCCGCCGCCAGATTGATCGTCGGCGGTGCCACGCCCGGATCAAGCGAAAGAGCTACGAATTTCGTCTCACCCTTTGGCGTTCCCGCCGAGGGGGCCTGCGAGGCTTCTTGCGTCGCCTCAAGGCGGCGCATGAAGTCGTGGATCTGATCCGGCGACAACGGAAGGAGGCCGCCGGAGGCGTTGTTGTAGGATTTGCGGTTATGTTCTTGTTCGCGTTTGGCTTCTTCCGCAGCGGCACGCGCGGCGGTCTCTTCGGCCTGACGCTCCAATTGCGCCGGATCCGCCGTCAGACTCGGCGGTGCGCCGGGGAGGTCAATCCCAAGGCTGGTGGGCAAAACGGGCATGCCGGGCGCTTTGCTGGAAGACGCAGCCTCCGACGGTGCGCCGCTCTGCGCCCAAACCGGCATGGTCATCCCCGCCAGAACGCCAACGCCGATAACAGCGCTCGCAACGGAGGCTCGCAACGTATGCAGACTGGTTTTTCGTGACAACGTAAATCCCCGAATCAGCGCGGAACAACCGGCGATGCACCGACTCCTCCACTTAGGCCAATTTGCGGCAAAGTCTATAGGATCGCTCTGGCTTTGCAACTTCTTTCCACAGGCGGGTTTGTTCGCGCTCATTTCCAGACCTTAATGGCTATGCCGCCGATGCTTTCCTTTGAGGGGACGCGGACGATCGTTAACGAGACCACGGAGCGGCTGCGGTCGGTCACGTTGTTGTTGGTGGTGTAGGTCATGACGATGGGCACTTCCACAATCCACTGATAACGATCCTCTTCGTTCGGGCCTTCGGCCACGATGACCGGCACGTCGCTCGGCACGGTCGTGAGCACGAGCTGCTGGCTCTTGAAGCTCTCGCGCAGCCCTTGGTTGATAATGGCTTTCAGAAATCCCAGCCAGCCCTCCGGCGTGAAGCGCGAACGCTGGATCCACAGCTGTTGATCGATGTCACCGAACCCAAAAGTCATCACCTCGGTCACGCTGGTCGCGGCCCAGGACAGCACCGCCTGACTGGTCAGATTGGACTCGTCCAGCGCCACCATTTCCTTGACCTGATGGCTGGGGTTAACGGCCCGGTATTTGTAGATGGGGCGCAAGGCCGGGGCGGCGATCATCAAAAGGATGACCATAACGAAAATGGAAATGGTCTGCCACCGCAACAAGGTCGCCAGCCGCCGATGACGCGCCTCGGTCTCGGCGACATCCAGCGTGTCTTCGGCTTCCACCGGGTCGGCAAAGAGCCGTGTGCGCACACCGAACCAATCGAACGCCCGACGCGGAACGCCTGCAGGCTTCCCGCCGCCCCCGGCGGGGGAAGGCGCCACAGGGCTCGGCGTGCGCCCGAAAAGGAGTGCGAGGATGTTCATGAGGTCATGATATGGGCTTGGCGACCCACTGTTCGATGTTGATGCCGTCGGGGTTCTGAAGCGTCGAAACGCGCACAACTTGCAGAATCAGCATGGCGTGGATCGAGCCCGGCGCTTCGGCGCCTTCGAATTTAATCATCACCGGAAACTGCATATACCATGTGTAGACACCGTCGCGAACAAAGCTGCTTTTGATTTCCGGAGCTGCCTCGATGTCCATCGTGACCACCAAGCGCCGCGCCTCGACCGTCTCGAGAATACGCGCTTCCTTCATGGCCTTGGTAAAGCTTTCCCAGCCCGTCGGCGTGAAGCTGGTCGATGCTTCCTGCAGACGCTGGCGGAAATCGTGGTAGCCGAAGCGCATGACTTTTTGCGCCGTGCCCGCCGTCCAAGCGACCACGTCGCCGCGCGAACGGAAGGGCTCGTTCAACGGCACGATGTTGATGATGCGTCCGTCGGCCGTCGTGGCGAAATAGACATAACGCGTGTCCATCATCACCAGCATGGCGACGAGCGCCATGCCCAGCAGCACGATCACGAGGCCTTGAATGATGCTGATTCGCAGCATCAGGCGGTAGCCGTCGCGATAGAACGCGTTGCGATTCAGAACGGTCATCAAGGCATCTTTTATCGGCATATCAAGCTCCTGTTCGCGGTCGCTGTTTTAACGCGACTACTGGCTACGTTACGCCCGAAGCGCCGTTCCGCCGTCATGATTCGACTCGGTAGTTGATGTCCGGGATGCTGCTGCCCGCCGCGTAGTCGGAGGTGCCTTTGCACGCGCTGCAGATTCGGTTGTGCCGCCCTTCGGATTGGAATTTGTTGAGGCACATCAGACAGATGCGCGGCCCCAGCTGACCCGGAGCGGACGACTCGGCCGAAGCGCGGGGCAAGGGGCGGGCGCGTGGCGGTACGGTGCGGACAGTCTGGGAATCGGCCAAGCGATGGCCGGGCTTGCGTCCGGGGGCTGTGCGGCGGGGCAGGCCCAGGCGGACCGCGCGCGTCATGATCGCGGCCACGGAACGCCCCAACTGCTCGGCGATCAACGGCGGCGCGAGGTTGCGCGTCCAAAGCTCACGCAGCAAATCGTCTTGATCCTGCCAGTTCAAAACCGGCGGAGCTTTTTCCGTTTCCGGCGCGTCGAGCGGCGCCTCGGTTGATGCTTCGTCTGTGGTCACTCTTAACGCGGCCCCCAACCTGTTGACTTTCGTTCGGACACGCAACGGTTCCGCCGCCAACGCCTTGCCCGAACTTATGAAAGTATTTTCCCAGATAACGCAGAAACTATCAACTTTCTGTTAACATCACCCCCGCTTCGCCGAAAACGAGACAAAATTCTTAGCCCCGCGTCGGCCATGGCGTTTTGGTCAATGGGGCCGCAGGGCGTGTTTGTGGAGGTACGCCCGAACCGCGTTCGCGTCGTTGGGAAGCACTAGGGTTCGCTCAGGCCGCGTGTACAGGTCTTTCATGTGTTCCGGCAACGGCGGCTTCTTGCCCGTGCTTATTTCCACATCCTCAGGGAACTTCGCCGGATGCGCCGTTTTCAGACACACGATCTGTTCCTCGCCGAAGATGCCCCCTTGATTGAGAAGGCGCAACGCCGTCCACAGGCCCGCCCCCGTGTGGGTATCCACGAGCCGATTCCAGTTCTGAAAGGCGTGGGTTATGGCCTGTCTCGTTTCCGCGTCGGTGGCGGAACCGGAAGCAATGTGACGGCGCATCTTGGTCATCACGTCGGCGGCAACGGAGAATTGACCCTCTTCACTCAAGGATTTCATGTGGGCGGCAACGGTGCGCGAATCGCGATCAAGATAGTCGAACAGAATTCGCTCAAAGTTGCTCGATATATCAATATCCATACTCGGGCTGGGCGACGGGACGATGCCACGCCGCTGCATGGTTCCCGTCTGGACGAAACGATGCAAAATGTCGTTCTTGTTCGTCGCAAGCACCAGCTTGTTGACCGGCAGGCCCATTTGCATCGCGACGTAACCCGCGAACGCGTCGCCGAAATTCCCTGACGGAACCACGAAGCTGACGGGCTTGTCCGGCGCGCCGAGCTTAAGCGCCGCGTCAAAGTAATAGACCACCTGCGCCATAATCCGCGCCCAGTTGATCGAATTGACGGCGGTGAGATTCAACTCCCGCTTGAACGCGGCATCGTTGGACAGCGTCTTGACGATGGTTTGACCGTCGTCAAACGTTCCCTCGACCTGCAAGGCGTGGACATTCGCGTCCGGCACCGTCGTCATTTGAAGACGCTGAATTTCCGACGTGCGCCCTTCCGGAAAGAGGATAAAGATATTAACCGCCTTGCGGCCACGGCAACCTTCGATAGCGGCGGACCCCGTGTCGCCGGAGGTCGCGCCGAGGATGTTCATCACCCCGCCCGATTGCTTGAGCGAATGATCGAACAATTGACCCAAGAGCTGCAACGCCACATCCTTGAAGGCCAGCGTTGGTCCGCGCGTCAAATCCAGCAGCGAAAGCCGGTCGGTCATTCGCTCCAGCGGGGTCACGTCGGGATAGTCGGAAAAGCGCCGGTAGCTTTGCTCCACCATCGCCCGGAACTCTGGGCGCGGGATGGCATCGCCGATGAAGGGCATCATAACCTCGACGGCCAGATCCACATAGGACAGGCCTTGCAGGGAGCGGATTTTATCAGCGGAGAATTGGGGCCATGCCTGCGGCACATACAGCCCGCCGTCCGAGGCCAGTCCTGCGCGCAAAACGCCGTCGAAACCGAGAATCGGAGCCTCGCCCCGTGTGCTAACATACTGCATGAAAATGACCCGCCTCTGGCAATAGGGTTTGGAAGGGTTCACGGCTAGCAAGGAAAAGGCTTAAAATCAAGGGGTTCCGGCGCTTTTCGCGCCCCACCCACCGTGACCAGCGTCATTCCGGCCTTGAGCCGGAATCCGTCGGCGAGCGTTAGCGAGCGCATAGAGCAACAGACAGCAACGCTCGCTCCAGAGCCGTTACCCCATGAAATGATCGTAATAAAAGAAATCAAATGGGATGCCCGCCGCGGGCATGACGGGATTTGTGTTTAAATTCTATTGTCTATCGTCATGCCCGCAAGGCGGATCCCATTTTTGAGTCACGCGATCTGGCGTTGGGTATGGCCGTAGCCATAGGGGACTCTTTCTCCGCGCGGACGCGCGGTGACGGATTCCGGCTCAAGGCCGGAATGACGATTGTGGTTTGCGGGAAGCTTATCCCTCCACCACCGCTTGCACACGCCCCAGCACCTCGGCGCGGCCCAACAGGGCGGCGGCGGTGAAGATGGGGGGGGAGACATTGGAGCCGGTCAAGGCGGCGCGTAGAGGTTGCGCCACGCCGCCCAGTTTCAGGGCTTTTTCCTCGGCGTAGGCCCGGAACGCGCCTTCGATGGCTTCCGCCGTGAAGTCCGGCAACGCCTTGAGACGTTCGGCCAGATCGCGCAGATGCGCCTTGGCTTCGGGGGTCAAAAGCTTTTGCGCTTTTTCATGCAGCGGCAAACGGTGGAAATAGAACAACGTTGCTTCGGCGATCTCGCGCACCGTCTGGACGCGGGGCTTGATGTCCGGCAGGGCGCGGATCAGCACATCGCGTTCCGCCGCCGTCAGGTCGCGGCCCAAAGCCTCTTTCAGGAACGGCGCGGCCAGATCGGCGAGGCGTTCGTTGTCGGCCAAGCCGATGTAATGCGCGTTCACATGCGCGAGCTTGACGAAATCGAACCGTGCCGGAGATTTGCCGATGCCGTCGAAATCGAACCACGCAACCGCCTGCTCGGTCGAAATCAATTCGTCGTCGCCATGGCTCCAGCATAAGCGCAGCAGGTAGTTGCGGATCGCTTCGGGAAGATAGCCTTTGTCGCGGTAATCGCTGACCGCCGGAGCGCCATGGCGTTTCGACAGCTTCGCGCCGTCGGGGCCGAGGATCATCGGCAAATGCGCGTAGACCGGAACGTCCCAGCCCATCGCGCGGTAAATCTGCACTTGGCGAAAAGTGTTGGTCATGTGGTCGTCGCCGCGAATGACGTGCGTGACCCCCATGTCGTGATCGTCCACCACCACCGCCAGCATATAGGTCGGCGTGCCGTCGCCGCGCAGCAGCACCATGTCGTCCAACTGGCTGTTCTGCACCGTGATGCGGCCCATCACTTTGTCGTCCACGACGGTTTCGCCGGTGAGCGGCGCTTTCAGCCGCACGACGGGTTTGACATCCGCCGGAGCCTCGCTCGCGGGGCGATCGCGCCAACGGCCATCGTAGCGTTGGGGCAAGCCCTTGGCCTTTTGCTCGGCGCGCATCGCGTCGAGTTCCTGCGTCGAGGCGTAGCAGTAATAGGCGGTGCCGTTCGCCACCATCTGCCGCGCCACTTCGGCATGGCGTTCGCGGTGTTCAAACTGCGAGTAATAGGTTTTGCCGTTGTTTTTGGGATCGGTCGTGTTGTCCCAGTCAAAGCCCAACCACTGCATGCCTTCCAGAATCGTCGCGACCGACTCCGGCGTCGAGCGTTCGCGGTCGGTGTCTTCCACCCGCAGCAGAAAGGTTCCGCCGGTGTGCTTGGCGTACAACCAATTGAACAACGCCGTCCGCGCGCTCCCAATATGCAGGAAACCGGTGGGGGACGGGGGGAAGCGCACGACGACGGACATGGGTTCGTTTCACAAAAATCCAGAGGAAGTTCCAAGACGACCGTCATGCCCGCGCAGGCGGGCATCCATCTCCCGTCCTGTTGTTCGCACGAGGCTTTGAAACAGGCGCGCCACCGTAAACGGCTGGTGCTGGATGCCCGCCTGCGCGGGCATGACACAGATCGTGGAGAGATATATTCCTTATATTGTTTATCGTGTAAACTTCTTTCGCGAGGGCTTTTCCTCAGCAAAAATCAGGACTGCGCTTTCCGTGACCCCCCTCCCCTTCCTCATTCAGAACCTGCTGGAAGAGCGCGAGCGGTGGTTTTTGTGGATTCCGGTGGGGATCGGGGCAGGGATCGCGTTGTATTTCGCTCTGCCGTTCGAGCCGTCGCGCTTTCTGATGGTTTTGACGCCGTTGTTGATCGCGTTGGCTGTGGGGCTGCGGCGGCATCCGGCGGCGCTGGTCGCGTTTTCGGCGCTGCTCTGCTTTGCGCTGGGGTTCAACGCGGCGCAGCTTGAGGCCGCCCTTGTCGAAGCGCCGATGCTGGAGCGTCAAATGGGGCCGGTGGCGGTGACGGGCCGCCTGATGCTGACCGAGGTCATGCCGGACGGCACGCGCCTGACGCTCAAAGACCCGACCATCGGCCGTCTGCCGCCCGACAAGACACCCGACCTTATCCGCATCAAGACCAAGATGCCGCTCGACAAAATTCCCGAACCCGGCTCACGGCTTGATCTGTGGGCCGAGGTCGGGCCGTTCAGCGATCCGGTCGCGCCGGGCGGCTATGACTTTCGGCGGCAGGCGTTTTTTCGCCACATCGGCGGCGTGGGCTGGAGCTATGGCGAGGCGCGGCTGGCCGAAGCCTCGCCGCCGACGGGGTTGTGGGATCGTTTCAATCTGTTGTTCGAACGCGCGCGCCGCGCTCTGACGCGGCATGTCGATGACCGCCTGACGGGCGACACGGCGGCGATGACCGCCGCGTTGTTGAACGGCGAACAGACCAGCATCGGCAAAGACGTCATGCAGGCGATGCGAGCCTCAGGCCTCGCGCATCTGCTGTCGATTTCCGGCGTGCATGTCAGCATGATGGGCGTTCTGGTTTATTTTCCGCTCCGCGCATTGCTGGCTTTGATTCCGTGGGTGGCGCTGCGTTTTTCGATCAAGAAGTGGGCGGCGTGGGCGGCGATTGTCGCCACCAGCCTTTACACCATGCTGGTCGGGCCGCAGACACCGACGCTGCGTTCGGCGTTGATGACGGGGATCGTGATGTTCGCCATCATCGCGGATCGGCGGGCGATGAGTCTGCGCCTCGTCACGCTCTCCGCCGCCGTCGTCATGCTGATCGCGCCGGACGGCGTGGTGGGGCCGAGCTTTCAGATGTCGTTCGCGGCGGTGCTGGGCATGGTGGCCGCGTTCGAAAAGCCGCTGGATGCCGCGTTGCGCGAGCGGACGTTGCTCGACCTGCCCGGCTGGATCGCCACATTGTGGAAGCATGCCGGAAGTATCGTCCTCACCTCGCTGGTCGCGACGGCGGCGACGACGCCTTTCACGCTTTACCACTTTCAGACCTTTAGCTTTTACGGCGTCGTGGCCAACATGGTCGCTATTCCGTTGACCAGTTTTTGGATCATGCCGTGTTTGCTCCTCGTCTATCTCACCGCGCCCTTTGGGCTTGACGGGTGGTTTTTGTCCGGCGCGGGGTGGGGCGTGGATGCTCTGATCGCGCTCGCGCAACGCGTCGCCGCTTGGCCCTATGCGTTGCTGCGTCTGCCCGCCATGCCGGACGGCGCGCTGATCGCCATCATTCTCGGCGGGTTGTGGCTGTGCCTGTGGCAACGCCGGTGGCGCTATGCCGGGTTGCTGCCGATCTTGATTGGCATGCTGTATCCCCTGTATGTCACGACACCGGACGTGTTCATGACCGCCGACGGCAAGCAATGGGGCGTGAAGCTCGGCGATGGCCGCCTCGCCGTCGCCACGTTGCGCCGCGAGGCGTTTGTCACTGCGCAATGGCAGCAACGTTTGGGCTTGTCGCCGGACGAGGTGGTGGAGGCGGGCGCGGCCCTGCCACCGCTTGCGACGGAGGATCGTGACGGCGACGAAACGGAGACCGAAGGATCAGAGCATGAAGAATCTTTGCACCAAGCGGCGCTCCCGCCCGCTCTCGAAGGGGATGGGACGGTGCGATGCGATGGGATGGGGTGCGTTTACCGGCGCGGGGGGCAGGTTGTCGCGTTTCCGGCGCTGGCGGCGGCGGTATTGGAGGATTGCGAAATGGCAACCATTCTCCTTGCGCCATGGCGGGTGAAGGACTGCGCCACGCCCATCGTGATCGATGAGCCGCCGTTGTGGCGGCACGGCGCGTACGCGCTGGCCTTCAAGGAGAATGGCACGGCGGACATCACGTTTGTTCGCCCGCAACGTGGGCAGAGGCCATGGTCGCCGCAGTGAAGGGCGTTGTCAGTATTTGCGCACCAGCCCCACCAGTTTGCCCTGCACCTTGACGCGATCCGGCGCGAAGACGCGGGGTTCGTAGCGGGGGTTGGCGGCGACGAGGGCCACCGCGCCGTTGCCGCGCTCCAGATATTTCAGCGTGGCTTCGTGATCGTCCACCAGCGCCACGACGATAGCGCCGTTTTCGGCGGTGTCGGCGCGGCGGATGATGATTTGGTCGCCGTCCATGATTCCGGCTTCGATCATCGAGTCGCCCGCGACTTCCAGCAGGTAATGCTCGCCCGAAGCGCCGCCCTTGGCGTTGGCCAGCAGACCGATCGGCACGTCCCTGTGCGAAAGCGGTTGATTCAACGCCTCAATCGGCGTTCCCGCCGCGATGCGGCCATAGAGCGGCAGGCTGATGCTGTTGGCCATCGCGGCCATGTCCGGCATTCCGGCGGGCAGCGGCGTTTTCTTGCGCGAAGCCTTGGCGGCCTTGCCGTCCAGCCCTTCGGGCAGGCGCAAAATCTCCAACGCCCGCGCGCGGTGCGGCAGACGCTTGATGAAGCCGCGTTCCTCCAGCCCGGTGATCAGGCGGTGGATGCCTGATTTCGAGCGCAGCCCCAGCGCTTCCTTCATCTCATCAAACGAAGGCGGCACGCCGTCCACGGCCATCCGGTCACGGATCAGCAGCAGCAATTCCTTTTGTTTGCGCGTCAGCATGGCAAACCTCTCGGCACGAGGGAGAACAAAACAAGAATATGGTGTTCTACTTTGGTTCCCCGCCGTCTGTCAAGACATGACTCGCAAAAACGAGGCGTTTCCTCGCTTTACAAGCGCCGCAGCGACGTATCTAATGCCGCACGAGCAGGAGTATCGATGCGCAGCCCCCCTCAACCCTACGCCCAAACGGCGGCCATTGCCTTCGGCGTGTTTGCCGTCGCGTTTTTGGTGCGCCTGCTTTTCATTTATCAGTGGCACGTAACGACACCCTATGGCCCAAACCCAGTTTTGGATGCGGCGGCCTATGATTTCTGGGCGCGGGACATTCTCAGCGGTCATTGGTTGCGCGATGAGGCGTTTTATCAATCGCCGCTTTATCCATACCTGCTGAGTCTTGCGTACGCCGTGTCCGGATCGAACCTTTTGGTGGCATCGCTGTTCAATGCGCTGTTGGGGGCTTTGTCCTGCGCGGTTTTGGCCCAGACTGCAGGACAATGCTTCGGCAAAACAGCCGCCATCGCGACAGGGGTCCTGGCGGCGTTCTATCGTCCCTTTATTTTTTATTCGGCCCCCGCAATGAAAGAAACGCTCGGCATTCTTTTGCTCTCGCTGTTTCTGTCATTTGCGGTGGACGCCATCGAGCGGAATCGGGCTCGCTCCTTCTTTCTCGGAGGACTTTTTCTGGGCCTCGCCGCCCTGACGCGGGGAAATGTCCTGTTGTTGGCGCCGGCCTTTGTCGTTTTCGCAATCGCGCGCGGACGCCACGCCGCCCTAAAGGGCTGTATGTTTTTCCTTATAGCCAGCGGGCTTGCGATTATTCCGGCCACGTTCCACAACGCCGTCGCCAGTCATGACTTTGTGCTGATTAATTACAACGGCGGCTTTAACCTTTATATCGGGAACTCACCAAGCGCGAGTCCCACCAACACTTATCCGCCGGGGATATCCACGAACCCTTTTAAAGAGAACTTCGAAGTTACGAAGGCCGCCGAGGCGGCCCTTGGTTCCCCGCTCCGTCCGTCGCAGGTTTCGAACTATTGGTCGCGGCAGGCTTTCGACTTCATCCTCCACAACCCCGCCGCCACGCTATCCAACATTGTCCTTCGGGCGATACTGTTTTGGGACGACAATGAAATCCGCGACAATTATGACACTGACGGTTTCGTGGAACAGTATGACACGGTTTTGAGTTGGCCACTGCCCGGTTTTCTCGAGATTATGTTCGTCGCCGCCCTTTCTCTCGGCGCCGTCTGGCGCACACAGCGCAGCGCGGCAAGTCTGTTGTTGCTTTTCGCTGGCGTTTACATGCTTTCCGTTCTGCCGTTCCATATAACGGACCGCTATAGATTGCCGGTCACCGTCTTTCTACTGCCTCTGGCAGGCGCGGCGCTGCCCTGCGGGATCGACATCGTCCATAGCCTGCGTCGTAAGAACGAGCGCGGCAACATCTGACCTTGAACCAAGGCAATTCTTGCCGTTGCTGTTGGCATGCCCCCGCCTGAACAAACGAAAAGCGCATTCAGAACAATGTGTTGCCGCTTGGCACGATCCCTGCATCTCAACCTGTGAATTTGGGGCGCGCCTTACGCAAGGATCGCCTCGTGCGCCGCGAACGATGTCGCGCGGTTCTTATCAGGAGGAAGACTATGTCGCTTTTTGCAGCTCTTACGGTCGCGGTCGGCGGGCTTAACGCGCAATCCAGCGCGATCGGCAACATTTCCGACAATCTGGCCAACACGCAGACGACGGGCTTTAAAGGCATCGACACCAAATTTGAATCGCTGGTCACGCAATCCAACCAGTTCACGAACGATCCGGGTGGCGTGCGCGCCACGCCGCACTACGCCAACGACATTCAGGGCAACCTTATCCAATCGCAAAGCGCGACCTCGCTGGCCATCACGGGCCAAGGTTTCTTTCCGGTTCGTCCCGCCGTGGTCGGCGCCGACGGCACGTCCACTTTCAGCGGCACCACCTATTATACCCGCGCGGGCGACTTCACGCTCAACAAGAGCGGGTACCTCGTGAACGGGTCGGGCTACTACCTCACCGGTTACGACGTGAACAGCCTCGGTGTCGTCGATACGTCGTCGGCCAATCCGATCCAGATTTCCGATCTGCTCGACAATCCGGTTCCTACCAGCGCCATCGAGTATGCCGCCAACCTGCCGTCCAGCGCGGTGATCAATTTTGTGACCCCGCCTTCCACCATCCAGATTTACGACGCGCTCGGCACGCAGCATGATTTGTCCTTCACTTGGACGAAAACCGCGACCAACAACTGGACTTTGGATGTCATCGTTCCCGACGGCGTGCAGACCACCTACCCCGGAACCCCCGCCGTCACGCTGGCCAGCGATTATACCGCCAGCATTCCCTTTGTGTTCAATTCGGCCACGGTCGGTAGCGTCCCGGCCGGTACGATCCACACCATCGCGGCGGATGCCAGCGTGGCTGCGGCGGCTTCGGCGACCGAGGCAAACGGCATCGTCTTTACGTCCCGCCAGACCGGCACGACCGGCAACGGCATGACCGTGTCGCTGGCCGCCGGATCAAGCGCCGACCACTACAACGCGACCATCCACGTCGACGGCCAAACCGACCTCGTCTATACCGATGTCGACGGCAGCGTCAGCAACGCGGCGTTCTGGACCAATCTGGCCGCCGCGATCAACTCCGGCGCTGGCGGTGTCGGCGCGTCGCAGTTCATCTCGGCCGCTACCACCGGCACCGGCGCTGCGGCCCCCTTGGCCGGAACGGTGTACACGCTGGCGGGCGGCACGAACGACTCAGGCTATAGTGTCATCGACAATAGCGCCCAGGCGGAAAACAAGGCGCAGGTTGCTTTTAGCCTGAACTTTGACGGCGCGGGCGCTCAGCCCATAACCGTCAGTTTCGGCGATATCGACGCGTCCAAGGGCGTGACGCAGTTCGGCGACACCACCGTCACGGTCAGTTCGTTCGACCAAAACGGCATCCCGCGCGGCTCGTTCCAAAGCCTGTCCATCGACAAGAGCGGCTTCGTCTCGCTGAACTATGACAACGGGCAAAACCGTACGATCTCGCAAATTCCGATCGTCCAGTTCTTTGCGCAAAACCAGTTGCAGCGCGTCTCAGGCGGCGCGTTCCAGCAAACCTTGCAATCGGGCGCGGCGCGCTACAGCGCTCCCGGCGCGAACGGCGCGGGCACCATCGTCGGCAACTCGCTGGAAGGCTCCAGCGTCGACATCGCGACGGAGTTCACCAAGCTCATTCAGGCGCAACGCGTTTATTCCGCCAACGCCCGCACGATCACCACCGCCGACAACATGCTGCAGGAAATCATCAACGTCATTCGGTAACGGCTGACGACACCCCTCTTGCGGAGTTCAGGATCCCATGTCGCTTTTTTCCGCCCTATCCACGTCGCTGTCCGGGCTTCAGTCCGTCACGACGCAAATGCAGTTGGTGGCGAACAACATCGCCAACGCCGGACAGGAAGGATTCACCCGCAAGACCGCCAATCTCGGCTCCGTGTCCTTGGGTGACGAGGGCGGCGGCACCCAAATCGTCGGCTTTTCCCGCGCGACGGATGAGGCGTTGAGCGCCACGCTCAACATCGCGTCGTCCGATGCGGGGCTGCGCAGCACCCAAGACAAATATCTGCAGCAGGTGCAAACCATCCTCGGCACGAACAGCGGCAACAATCCGCCGTTGGCGACGGCCATGACCAATCTGGCTTCGGCGTGGTCGCAGCTGGCCGCCGCGCCAGAAAGCGGCGTGCAGCAGAAACAAGTGATTCAGGCTTCGACCAATCTGGCGACGCAGGTGCGCAGCACGGCGGCGGCCATTGAGGCGTTGGACCGGCAGTCCAGCGCGGAACTCACCAGTTCGCTCAATGACCTGAATTCGTATCTGACGAACATCAGCGACCTGAATAAGAAAATTTCGCAAGCCCTTTCCGCCAATCAGTCCCCCGGCGCGATGCAAGACCAGCGCGACCAGTTGGTGCAAAAAGTGGCGACGCTGACGAACGTCACCGTCCTGCAAAGGCCGCAGGGCCAGATCGCGCTTTACACCCACAGCGGCTATATGCTGGTGGACGGACAGAACCAGAATTTTTCCTACAACGGCTCCACGATCACGTCGACCCTCGACCCCACCCATTCGCTCAACAGCGTCTTGACGGGCGGCAAACTGGAGGCACTCGTCAATTTTCGTACGCCGACCTCGCCCGTCAGCACCGATCCCGCGACCAGCGTCATCCAAAAACTGCAGTCGCAGATGGACACCATCGTCGGCGCGCTCACCGCGTCGATGGCCGGGCCGCCTGAGACTTTCGCGCACGCCTATGCCAACGCCGACACGGCGACGGGCGAAGCCTCCACCATCTTCATCGGCTCCGACCGCACCGATTTCGCTGTCAATCCCGCCCTTTTGAACGGCACGGAGACCATCAAGATCGCCAGCGCGCAGGTCGTCGCGGACGCGTTTAACGAATCGAGCCGGGCGTTCACCACCTATCAAACCGCTTCGGCCAACGTGGCATCGGGCAGCATGACGCTTCAGGCCGCCTATTCCGGCACCTTTGGCAACGGGGTCACGATGTCTTTGTCCGCCGGAACGACCGCCGGAACCTACAAGGCGACGATCAGCGTCGCGGGGCAGGCCTATCAAGAAGTATACGACAATGTCGCGGGAACCGGCGCGGCGTTCTGGAGCAATCTGGCAAGCGCCATCAACAGCCGCCCTTCGCACTACGCCACCGCCACGGCGGGAACCGGCAGCGTCGCGCCGACGTTGGGGGCCAGCTATACCCTGTCCGGCGGATCGGGCGGCAGCATGAACTACGCCGCCACCGCGACCATCGCCGGCAACATGACCTTTACGGCGCTCGGTACCGGCGCGGCGGGCAACAACCTGCGCGTGACGATTTCAGACGGCACAGCCGCCGGCACCAAAAAAGCCACCATCACCGACGGCACGACCACCGAAACCTATGACAATGTCGCGGGCGCGGGCGCAACCTTTTGGAACAATCTGGCCGCCGCCGTCAACGGCGCGCCGTCCGACCTCGTTCTGGCGACGACGCTGGGCGGGACGGGGGCGGCGACCAACACGACCTATACGCTGGACAGCGGCGCGACGCCGATCAGCGCCGCCGGTTTGTCGGTTTCCGGTGTCAGCTATACCACGCTCGTCACCAGCATCGTCTCGGGCTTTCAACAATCAGCCAGCACCGTCGCACAACTGAGCGACACGGCGACCCAGCAGCAGGCCTATCTGCAGCAACGCCTGACGAACGAAACCGGCGTTAACACGGACACCGAGATCGTGAGTCTCACGATGCTTCAGAACGCCTACGCGGCTTCGGCGCGCGTGATGTCGATCATCCAGCAGATGTTCTCCACGCTGGAAAACATAACCTAAGGTAGCGCGCCATGTCGGACAGCATCAGCACCCTCGGCCTTCAGCTCTCGAACATCACCAATCTGATCAACGGCCAGAGCCTGATGTCCACGCTGACTCAGCAGCTCTCCACCGGGAAAAAATCGACGCGTCTCGCCGACTACAGCGCCAGCGACGCGCAACAGATCCTTAACCTCACGGACTCGCTCTCGCAGCACGAGTCCTTTGTCTCCGTATCCCGCTCGATCGACCCCCGCATCAAGGTTTATGACCAATCCTTGACCGGCATCGAGAACATCGCTTCGCAGATGACCACCACGGTTATCAATGCTTCGACTTACAATGCCGGCACCAACGATTCGCTCGCGGGGCAAATTAAAAGCGCGATGCAGCAGGTGAGCTATTTTCTGAATCAAAAAGTCGCCGACCGCTATGTCTACGCCGGATCGCGTTATGGCACGCCGCCGGTCATCGACTTTACCACGCTCAATCCGCCGACCGCAGGCGAGGCCGCCGCCATCAGCGGCAACGTCGCCAGCCACATCCTGCCCTCCTATGACAGTCAGGCCTATCAGGCGGCTTCGGTCAATGTGGCGGGTAACAGCATGTCACTGCAGGCCAAAATTTCCGGCACGTTCGGCAACAGCATTTCCATGACGCTCTCCGACGGGACGACACCCGGCACTTTTAAAGCGACCATCGGCACGCCCGGACAGGCGTACAACGAAGAATACGACAACATCAGCGGCACCGGCGTCGACTTTTGGACCAATCTGGCCGCCGCCATTAACGCCCGTCCCTCGCACTATGTCACAGCGACGGCGGACACGGGTGGCCGCGCTCCGGCAGCAGGCGACTCCTACACGCTGTCCGGCGGCACGGGCAGCAGCGCGAATTTTGCCGCCTCGGCGACCATCACGGACGATATAACCTTTACCGCGCTCAACACAGGGACGGGAAGCAACGGCATCACCGTCACGCTCGCGGACGGCACGACCGCCGGAACCAAGATGGCCACCATCACCGACGGCACGACCACCGAAACCTATGACAATATCGCAGGGGCCGGATCCGTTTTCTGGGACAATCTCGCGACCGCCGTCAATTCCGCGCCGTCGGATCTCGTTTTGGCGACGACGTTGGGTGGGGCCGATGCCCCCGTTGACACGACCTACACGCTCGCGGGCGGATCGTCGCCGGTCAACGATCCCGCCTTTGTTCAGGATCAGGTGGCCATCGACACCGCGCAGACGCTGCAATACGGCATCACCAGCACCCAGCCCGGCTTTCAAAAACTGATCCTCGGCTTGCGCTATGCCTATGTCGCCACACAGGATCCGTCCATTTATACCAGCAACATGGACAAGGCGCGCGAGTTGATCACACAAGGTCTGGTAGACATTCGCAGCGCGCACAGCGATCTGTCCTCGGCCAGCGCCTCGCTGACGCAGACCCTAACGCTGCATCAAACGCTGATCAGCAACATTCAAAGCCAAGTCGGCGACATCCAAAACGTCGACATCAACGAAGTCGCCATCAAGCTCAACACCTTTCAGGCCCAGCTTCAGGCCTCCTATGCGGCGACGGCGCGGATGACCGAACTTAGCATCCTGAAATATCTATAAGACCGGGCGTTTGCCGCTATACTGGGCCAAACCGATTCGCAAGGAGTCCTTCATGACCTTATCCCCCACCGCGTCGCCGACCGAGCTTAGCGCCGTCGCAAGATCTTTGTCGCCAGCGGACAAGAAGCTGGTCGATTTCAGTCCGGTGCGGCTCAGCTATGTCGCCGCTCTGCGCGGCGTTAAGCCGCGCGTCACCGGAACGCCTTTTGCCTACGCGCAAATCATCGGAAGCGAAAACGCCGTCGGCTTGGCTTGCCTCGCGGCCAGCAATCCTGAAGGCTGTTTCTATGGCCTTATGGCCGATGCTGCCGAAGCGATGAAGGCCCAAAATCTGGCCGACGCGCGGCAGGTCAACAACGTCACCTTTTTGGCCGACACGCCTTCCTCGTTATTGGCGCAGCCAGATCGCAATGTTTTGCCCATGCTGGATTACCTCGGCTGCGACGCGGGGGAATCCCCGCTCAGCGCCGCCGAGCGCGACGCGTTGTTCGCGCTGGCGGAAAAGCAGCTGCGCCCCAACGGCCTGTTCGCCTACAACTACCGCGCCTACGCCAACGCCGACGATGTTTTGCGCTTTCTCGTCAGCGAGTTCGCGCCGGAAATGAACGCGCAGCAAGCGCAGGAGTTCCTGCAGGAGATCAAGGCTCTCGGCCAGCTCTATTTCAAAGACCACCCCATCGCCCTCGCCTCGCTTGAAGACGCCATCGCCAAGGGCGAGCCCGGCGCGTTCTTTGCCGCGTGCGGCGTGGGCAGCAAGCCGACATCGGGCACGTTCGACGTTCTGGCCGGGTTGTTGCCGCACGGCTTTACCTTTGTCGGCGATGCCGATTACGGCGCGAATTACATGGAGCTGGCTTCGCCGTCCAGCTCGCACGACATTCTTGAAAAGTGCCGCGATCACCTCCTCTATCAGCCGATCAAGGATTTCGCCACGCAACGACTGGAACGCTGCGACATCTGGTGCCGCTTGCCCGTCGAGCAAACGCAGGACGCGGTCGCGCTGTTCGGCGGCTTCACCTTCGGCATCGCCGCGCCGCGCGAGCGGCTGCCGGTCGAGGTGCGCTCGCACAACGGCCTGATCGATCTGGGGAAACCGCCCTTCGCCAATCTGATCGACCTTTTGACCATTCTGCCCGCAGGCATCGGCGATTTCCTGCATCACCCGAACGGCCAAGGCATCAAACCCGCCGACGCGGTCACGGCCATGCACATTCTGGTTGCGCTCGGCGTGGCGCATCCCATGCGCGCCCATTTTCACGGCAAAAAACCGTCCGTGCTGGACGAGCCTAAGCTGATTTCCAGCTTTAACCATTATCTGAACGAGACGCCGATCACCACCGCGCGGGTTATGCTAGCGTCGACCGTCGTCGGCAACGCCGTGACGCTTTCGGCGCGTGAAGCACTGGTTCTGCAAGCGGTCAACCGCGCGGGCATTGCCAACGCCACGCAGGCGTTGTTGCCTGAACTGCTGCGTTTGACGAACCATCCGGCGCTGGCGGCCCAGATCATGGATGCCGCCGATCCCACCGCCGACCTCGCGCAGGCGATGATTACCAACGTCTTCCACGACTCGCTTTCGCGCTGGTACGCCTACGGTCTGGTAGCGGCCTGACCGAAAGACCGGAAGCCATGCGCAAAAAGTCACAGGCGGCGCGTTCGGCAAAGAGCATGCCGATTCAGACCGCCCCGGCAGCGTTCGACGAAGCTTTGCGCCTGCATCAGGCCGGACGGTTGGCGGAAGCCGAAGCTTTGTACCGACAAGTTCTGGCGACGATGCCGCAGCACGCCGACAGCCTGCATCTGCTCGGCGTTCTCGCCTTTCAGACCGGACGGTTTGACGAGGCCGTCGCGGCCATCGAACGCGCGATTCAGGCGCAGAAGAACACAGCGCTTTTTCATGCCAGCCTCGGCAACGCGCTCAAGGCGCTGGGGCGGTTGGACGAAGCCGTCGCGCAATATGACCGTGCGCTTGCCCTTAAAGCCGATTACGCCGACGCGCTGAACAATCGTGGCATCGCCCTGAATGACCTCGGCAGGCTGGACGAGGCCATGGCCAGCTATGAACGCGCCCTGACGATCCAGCCCGACTTTGCCGAGGCGCACAACAATCTCGGCATGCTGCTGCAGAACCAACGGCGGCCGGAGGAAGCCATCGCGCATTACACCCGCGCCCTCGCGCTGCGGCCCGATCTTCCCGAAGCGCACAACAATCTCGGCTTTCTTCTCTGCCAGCGCGAACAGCTTGACGAGGCGCTCGCGCATTATGAGCGCGCCATCGCGCTCAGGCCGGATTACGCCGAGGCCCACAGCAACATGGGCAATGTCTTTAAAGAACGCGATCAGTTGGACGAGGCGGTGCGCTGCTATGAACGCGCCATCGCCCTTAGCCCCACTTACGCCAACGCGCACAACAATCTCGGCCTCGCGGCGCAGGAGCAAGGACGGATCGACGAAGCCATGGCGATGTACCGCCACGCCATCGCGCTGCGGCCCGGATTTGCCGAAGCCTACAACAATCTCGGATTTGCCCTGCAGGAGCAGAACCGGTTCGACGAAGCGTTGGCGGAATACGCGGTGGCGCTGGGGTTGGAGCCGGGGTTTGCCGAGGCGCATATGAATCGGGGGAACGCGCTGAAGGGGTTGGGGCGGTTCGATGAGGCTCTCGCC
>CAIXHP010000058.1 GCA_903919315.1 uncultured Pseudomonadota bacterium
CCGCTATTCCAAAGCAACCTACGCCGCCAAGTTCTCCTCCATCGCGGGCATCGTCAATCTCATCGCCGGTTTCTGAACCCAGCTCATCCGCCCAAGCCCGCTCCGCGCCCAATTCCCTCCGACTTTCGCAACAGGTCTATTGGACTTTGTATGTTCCAGCATTTACATCAGAAATGTCCACGCCAGAAATTTCTGTGCCTGGAAATTTCTCGCTAACAACGGTCGTAACAACGTAAATTTGAATAGTAGAGTTTGTAATTTTTCTCTCAACGCTTTTAACCGCTAGTGCCGAGTTCACCTGACTTGGTTTGGTAGAAAATTCCCTTAGTCCAGAAACATCTCCGCGAATTATAAGCCAATTTGGGTTTTTATCTTGTCCAGCAACGGTAAGACCGCCAACTTTTTCGATGAAATTCCAGTCTTTCCGTTCTGATATAACGGAACACCCTATAAGGAGTATGAGAAGAGAGGCGATGCATAAATTTTTCACAGTTTTGTCCATGTCTTGAGTCATAAAAAGCATGCCTTATGCAGGCTAAAGTTTATCATTTGAATCGTCAAGATATGTCTCATTTTGTTACAAAAAGTACCGTGTTACTGACCCTGCACTTTCTGGCTCGGCTTGCTCGTGGTCCGCCGCACTGAAGCGCGGCGGAGCCCCGCGTCGTTGCCTACTAGTGCAATGACCGTTTCCACCCCCCCCCCCCCGTCACACCCGCATAGGCGGGTGTCCCATTGTTTTGTTGTTGAATAGAGACTGGATTCCCGCTTTCGCGGGAATGACGTTTGTGGGGGCTTTGGGTTTGGTGCGTTTGGAGGGTGTTCTGGTTTTTGAAGGTGGGTTTGGGAGCTATTTGCGCCAGCCCGCCTTCGCCCTTTGGGCGTTGGCGCGGCATAAGATGATCTAGGCTCGCGGGCTCGCTGAGATCATCTAATGGAGGCACGGGCCGGAATCGAACCGGCATAGACGGATTTGCAGTCCGCTACATAGCCATTCTGCCACCGCGCCATCCTTTGGAGGCGGCACAGTAGGATTTTATGGGGTGGCGGGTCAAGTGTTGCGACTCGGGGGTGGGGTTTGCCTTGGGGTTCTGGGGGTATTCCTTGCTTTCGGTGGGCGGGGCTTTGTTGTATATCTGGGAAAGGTTAAACCCGCACGGAAGTTTCCCCCATGAGCGCTCTTTCGCAAGCCGCCGCCCCCGATCTTGCCGTCGCCCGCTTTCACATGGTCGAGTCGCAGCTGCGGCCCAATCAGGTGCGCGATGATCGCATCTTGACGGCGATGGGGAGCGTTCCGCGCGAGGCCTTTGTCTCCCCCGCCATGGCCAGCCTCGCCTATATCGACGAAGATATCCAAGTCGCGCCGGGCCGCTATTTGCTTGAGCCGATGGTGCTGGGGCGGTTGTTGCAGGAGGCGGGGGTGAGGGCTTCGGATCGCGTCCTCGATATCGCTCCGGCAACCGGTTATTCCACGGCGGTGTTGGCCGCGCTGGCGCGGGAGGTTATCGCGCTGGAATCCGACACGGCTTTGGCGGCGGCAGCGGCGGGCAACCTGCGGGCGCTGTCCCTTTCCAACGCGCGGGTGGTGAGCGGCGACGTGACCGAGGGTTGGCGCGACGACGCGCCTTATGACGTGATTTTGATCAACGGCTGCGTCGATTTTCTGCCGGATACGCTTGCCGACCAACTGGCCGAGGACGGGCGGTTGATGACGGTGGTGCAGACTTCGCCCGCTCCGGCCCATGTCGCCGAGGCGCGGTTGTACGTCAAGACGCGCGGCTATGTTTCCCACCGCGCTTTGTTCGATGCCAATGTCGCACGCTTGCGCGCTTTCGCCGCGCCGCCACGTTTCGACTTTTGAGGAATCCTATGACGTTTTTGCATCGCTCGTGCCTTTTGGGTCTGACCGCCGCGTTGATCGCCGCTCCGGCTTTTGCGGCGGAGGTGCAAACGATAGAACGCGCGATGGCGCAGGCCTATCAGACCAACCCCGGCCTGCAGGCCGAACGCGCCAAACTTCGCGCGGTCGACGAGCAGGTGTCGCAAGCGCTCAGCGGATGGCGGCCCAGCGTTGACGCTTTTGGCGGGGTCGGCAAGACTTATAGCTCTACCGGATCCAACAGCGGCAAGACTTCGACCTCGCGCAACGTCGGCGCTCAGGTGGTGCAGCCGGTGTTTCAGGGTTTTCGCACCGTCGCCGCCGTGGATGCCGCCGAAGCTCAGGTCAAGGCGCAACGCGCCCTTTTGCAGAGCGCGGAGCAGCAGCTTTTGTTGGATGCGGGCACGGCATATCTCGATGTGGTGGCGGCGCAGGCGGTGCTGGATCTCACGCGCGGCAACGAAGAGGTGCTGCGGCGGCAGCTTGATGCCACGCGCGATCGTTACAGCGTCGGCGAAGTGACGCAGACCGATGTCAGCCAAGCCGAATCGCGCGCCGAGCGCACCACCGCGCAACGCATTCAGGCCGAAGGCGATCTCGCCAACCGACGCGCCACCTATGCCCGCTTGATCGGCGACATGCCGGGGACGTTGGAGCCGCCCAATCTGGTGCTGAACGACCTCAAGGATATGGACGAAGTCGTGCGCCGCGCCGAAACGCGCAATCCGGGCGTGCTGGCCGCGCAATACAGCCAAGATGCCGCCAAGGGTAACATCACGGCGGCGCGGGGTAGTCTGTTGCCAGAGGTCAATCTGGTCGGCAGCGCTTCGCGAGGCTGGGAATCCAGCGCGGCGCTCCCCGACCGTCAGGACTCGGCGCAGATCATGGCCGAGGTCACGGTGCCGTTGTACCGTTCGGGCGCCGATTATTCGCGCACCCGCGCCGCGCAGCAAACGGCGACGCAGTTGCGCTTGCAGCTTGAAGACACGAGGCGGCGCGCGCGCGAGGCGGCGATCAACGCGTGGCAGGCTTTGACGACGACTCAGGCCGCTATCAAATCCGACAAGGCGGGGGTCGAAGCCGCCGAACTCGCGCTGCGCGGCGTGAGGGAAGAATCAAACGTCGGCACGCGCACGGTGCTGGATGTGTTGAACGCCGAGCAGGAACTTCTCGATGCCAAGGTCACGCTGGTGCGCGCGCGGCGCGACGAAGCCGCCGCGATTCTCCAGACCAAGGCGGCGGTCGGCGAGCTGACGGCGGCTTCGCTGCGGCTCGCCGTCGATGTCTATGATCCGCAAAAGCACTATGATTCGGTGCGCGATACGTGGGCGGGCTTTGGCGATTCGGCTGATTAGCGTCGCGACTCCGGTTATGTCTTGCAATGCACCAACAACAAGGTAAACTCTTTTCCGGAGTTCCTTAACCATACGATACGAGCCATGGCCGAAGCCACCGACGTCCACGCGGCGCCTGAACCCTCAATGGAAGAGATTTTGGCCTCGATCCGCCGAATTATCGCGGACGAGAAAGAGCCTGTCGCTGCGCCGGAAAGCGCGGGCGACGGCGACGAAGACGTGCTCGAATTGACCCAGATGGTTCAGGATGACGGGTCGGTTGTGGACATCGCGCCCCCGCCGCCCCCTGCGCCCGAACCTGTTCCTGAGCCGATTGCGGCTCCTGTCGTGGAAGCGGCTGTCGAGGTTGAAGCCCCGGCTCCGGTTGTCGAAACGCCCCCACCGCCGCCGCCTGCTCCCGTTGCTAGAGTCGCGCGGGATGATGGGTTGATTTCAAGCATGGCGGCTACGGCGGCTTCATCGTCGCTGGCGGCTTTGGCCAACACGGTTCAGATCGAACGCCGCGCCGCGATGCCGATCATGACACCGATTGGCAACGGCGCGCGCACGCTGGAAGAGATGGTCTTGGAACTGATGCGGCCGATGCTCAAGGATTGGCTCGACCAGAACCTCCCCGCCGTCGTCGAACGCATCGTGCAAAAAGAAGTCGAACGCATCGCGCGCCACAGCGAAGAGTGAGTCGCGAAAAATTGCGGAGGATTTCGTTAAGCGCGGTGGGATTCCCTCCCCACGAGGGGGAGGGAATCGCTGTGGCGGCTTTTTGGGGCCAGCTTGTTACGGCACGCTATTAGGGGCCACACTCGCCGTTAGCTTTGGCCGTTCGATGGGGGTGAAGCTGTAGGGATACTTTGCATATCTTTGCAGGATTTTCTCCATCTGGCCGCTGTAGATCATCTCATCGAGGGCTGTGTTGATCATCGCGCGTAACCTATCGTCGCCCGCCGGAAGAACATAGCCAGCCGGATAGAGGCGCACCGGGTGATCCAACTGCGTCAGCTTCAATTTGCCGCGATTGTGGTCGTCGTAGGTGCCGAAATTATAAGCATCCATGAAGGTGACATCGGCTTTCCGCAACGCCACGCTTTCCATCACCATGGGTTCGCCCGCCATGTCCGGCAGGGTGAAAATTTGCGCCTTCGGAAAATCCTCTTCCGCGATAAATTTCGGGTTGTCGCCGTCTAGGGAGGCGACGCGGACATCGGGCTTATTGATGGCGGTCACGTCTTTGTCAAAGCGAACATCGTCGGCGCGTACGACGACAAACGCCCCCTGATAATAATAGGGGCGGCTGAAGTAGGCTTGTTGTCCGAGCTTTGGGTTGATCCAGTTGCCGCTGCACAGGGCATCATACTTGCCCACCTTCAGACCGGGAACGACGGTGGCCCACCCCACTTCCTCCGCCCAGTCAATCTTCATGCCGAGTTTGCGGCCCAGAGCTTCGGCGATGTCGTAATCCACGCCGCTCATGATGCCCGTGTTCGGGTCTTTGATCAGGTTGGGGACAAACGTAACGTAGCCGCAGCGAAGGGTTTGTGTGCGGATCACGCGCTCATAGGCTGTTTCGCGCTGGACCGGCGCGTTGTCCGCCATGCGCGTCGTGAGCATACTGGTTGCAGCGCCCGCAAGCGCGGACAGGAGCAGGGCGAACGGGATCGGATTGCGCATGATGTTCCTTGCATAGCTAGTTATGTAATTAACATAATTTATATAATTAGCGTATAAACTTGCGTCAAGCGCATAATTTTGTGCTATTTTGTCGCGGGAAGTACACTTAACATATTGGAATCATGATAACTCTTTCACAGATACGCGCCGCGCGGGCTTTGTTGGGGTGGACGCAAGAGAATCTGGCGCAAGCCGCCGGGCTTTCCCTACCGTCAATCAACAATCTGGAGCGCGGTCTTTATTCGCCACGTTCTGAAACCTTGGGCGCTATCAAAAGCGCATTGGAGCAGGGCGGAATCGAATTCATCGAACGCAATGGTTTGCGGTTGCGCGAGGACGAGCATGCGGTCGTTTCGTTTACAGGCCCGCACTTCATCCGCGATCTTGATCAAGATATCCTCTCCGTGCTGCAGGGGCCTGACGATGAGATTCTTGGTCTGTTCAACGATGATCGCAAATGGATGGACTATGCCGGACTGACCAACCCCGTCTATGTCGAAGCGCGAGAGAAACGCGGTTGGCGCGAGCGTTTTTTGATCGCCGATACGGCGGACTTTATCACCAGCCCAGCGGAAGCCTACCGCGTCTTGCCTGCGGCCACGTTTGGCCAGATGACTTATGAGATTTATGGCAACCGGCTGGCTCTGATCGAGTGGGAGGCTCTGCGCGTGACGGTGGTGCGCAATCCCACCATCGCCGATGCTTTCCGTCGGCAGTTTGAGACGCTGTGGGACAAGGCCAAGCCGCTCAGCGAAAAAAAGCTCGCCAAGATCGAGCGTTGGCGGCTGGGGCGCGATTCCTCAGGGGCTTGATCGTATTGTCACGATGGGTGGGGCATGCTTTGCGCCAGCACTTGTAGGGCATCGGCGAGTTCGGGGCGTTTGCGCATGACGGCGGCTTCGCCTTCGTGGATGGCTTCTTCGGCGCGGTCGAATTCCAGCAAGCCCAGATGGCCGAGGCGCGGCGCGATATGCACGTCGGGCGGATCGCCCGCGAGGCGTGAGCGCGTGATGCGATCCTGCATGATGTTCAGGGACGAGGTCATAACGCCGAACAGGCTCGGCCCGTCGTAATCGCGGCGGAAAATGCGGCGCGTCAGGCTGTCCATCAGCGACATTTTTTCCTTGTTGTCCGTTTCTTCGAGCATTTGCAGCAGGTCGAATCCGGCGGCGGTGGGGATGTTGCTGCCGGGGCGGCGGGCCTTGCCGATGATGTCGGCGCTGAGATTGACCGCGATCACCATGTCCGCGCCCAAGGCGCGGCAAGCGGCGATGGGCAGGGGGCTGACCAGCGCGCCGTCGGCCAACCAACGTCCGTCGCGCTTGATCGGCGGAAAGATGCCCGGCAGCGAGAACGACGCGCGCATGGCATCGACGAGGTCGCCTTGTTGCAGCCAGATTTCGTGGCCGGTGACGAGGTCGGTGGTGACCGCCACATAAGGCACGCCCAGCTCTTCGATTTTGACCATGCCGATGTATTTGCGCATTTCCTCGACCAGCCGCTCGCCGCCGATCAGGCCGCCGCTGCGCATGCGCATGTCGAGATAGCTGATGATCTTGAGCTTGTTGAGCGATCGGGACCACGCTTCAAGCTCGTCAAGCTTTCCCGCCAGATAACAACCGCCCGCCAAAGCCCCCACCGAGCATCCGGCGATGACATCGAATTTGAATCCCAGTCGTGTCAGGGCGCGGATTGCGCCGATATGCGCCCAGCCTCTGGCCATGCCGCTGCTGAGCGCCAAGCCGATCTTGCGCCGGTTGGAGGCGGGGGGCGGTGGGGGCTTGCTTTCGAACGGCATGGAGGCTCCAAACGTTGGATGTCAGAAGAAGCTTCAAAAAGCCGGGCCAATCTCTATGATAGGTGAAGAATGTTACTTTTCCTTATAGCCCGGTTATGAACTTGTCTCAATCAACCACCGTTCCTTCACAAAACCTGTCTTTGTTGCAGCGCGGCAAACCCAAAAGCTCGTGGGCGCTGATCCGGCGGCTGTTTCAGGGCTATCTTCAGCCCCATTTCGGCGGGTTTGCGGCGGCGGCTGTTTTCATGGCGGTGGCGGCGGCGGCGACGGCGGCTTTGGCTTATATGATCAAGCCGATTGTCAACGAACTGGGACAGGGACGTCCGCATTCTTATGTGCTCGGCATGGCGGGGCTGGTGTTGGCCATTTTTGCGGTGAACGGGTTCGCCACCTACTTCCACACCGTGATCATGAATCGCATCGGCCAGCGCATCGTGACCAACGTGCAGCAGTCGATGCATCGGCATTTGCTGGGCGCTGACTTGTCCTTTTTTCACGCCAACGCTTCGGGCACATTGATTTCGCGGCTGACCAACGATGTTGGCATCATGCGGCAAGCCGTGGGCGAGTGTTTGACCAGTTCGTTCAAGGGCGGGCTAAAGCTCGTCTTTCTTATCGGCCTGATGTTCTATCAGGACTGGAAATTGTCCTGCGCGGCTTTCTTTGTGTTTCCGTTGTCGGCGCTGTTCGTCGCGCAGATCGGCAAGCACATGCGGCGGTATTCCACGCGGACGCAGGAATCCATCGGCCAGTTCGCCTCGATGCTCAGTCAGGTGTTTCAGGGCATGCGCCACGTCAAGGCCTATGGCATGGAGGATGTCGAGCATGCGCGGGTGAAGGGCGTGACGGAATCCGTCTTTACGCTCGCGGTCAAAGGCTATCACGCCAGCGCGTTGGCCAATCCGATGGCCGAAATTCTCAGCGGCCTCGCCATCGCCGCCGTCATTCTGTATGGCGACAAACAGGTGGGGATGGGCTTGACGACGACCGGGGCGCTGTTCTCCTTTTTGACTTCGTTCATTCTGGCCTATGACCCCATGAAGCGCATCGCCAAGGTCAACGGGCAGCTTCAATCCGGTCTGGCGGCGGCAGAGCGGGTGTTCCAATTGCTCGACACCAAGCCCGCGATTGTCGATAAGCCGGACGCGAAGCCTTTGGCGGTCAGCGATTTTTCGGTGGCGATCCGGGATGTGGTTTTTCGTTATGCCGACGGTTCGCTGGCGCTCGATCATGTGAACATCACCGTGCCGCACGGGAAGACGGTGGCTCTGGTGGGGCCGTCCGGCGCGGGGAAGTCGACGATCATCAATCTTATTCCGCGCTTCTATGACGTGACGGAAGGCCGGATTTCGATCGGGGGCACGGACGCGCGCGATGTCACGCTCTCCAGTTTGCGCGAGCAGTTGGCGTTGGTCAGTCAGGAAACGGCGCTGTTCGACGACACGGTGCGGGGCAACATCGCCTATGGCAAGCGCGGCGCGACCGAGGCCGAGATCGTGGCCGCCGCCGAGTCCGCCTTTGCCGACGCATTCATCCGCGCTTTGCCGCAGGGATATGATACACTGGTGGGCGAACACGGTGTGAAGCTTTCGGGCGGTCAGCGTCAGCGCATCGCCATCGCGCGCGCCATGCTGCGGAACGCGCCGATACTGTTGCTGGACGAAGCGACTTCGGCGTTGGATAACGAGTCCGAACGCGCCGTTCAGGCGGCGCTGAGGCGGTTGCAACAGGGGCGCACGACCATCGTCGTCGCGCATAGGCTGTCGACGGTCGTCGATGCGGACCAGATCGTGGTGATGGATCAGGGCCGGGTGGTTGAACAGGGGACGCACGCCGAGCTGATGGCGCTGCGCCAACTGTACGCACGGCTTTACGGAATGCAGGCTGAGTTCGTTGAGGGTGAGCCATGAAAACTGCGCCTTTCATCCGGCGCGTGACCGGTTGGATCGTCACGCTTGTCCTTGCCTATGGCGTGTTTATTCTGGCTTTGGGCGGGATGCAGAAGCATTTGATGTATTTCCCCGACCCCAAGCCGTTCGTGCCTTCGGAATGGGCGCTCAAGGAATTGCAGCCTCTGCCGGTCACGACGACGGACGGGCTCACGCTTTGGAGCTGGTACCGCGCGCCGCAGGGGAAGGGAAAGCCCACGGTTGTCTTCTTTCAGGGCAACGCGGGGCATCTGGGGTATCGTAATTATAAGGTGAGGCCGTGGCTGGACGCTGGGTATGGCGTGGTTCTGGTCGGCTATCGCGGCTTTAGCAATCCCGGCGAACCTTCGGAAGAAGGGCTGTACCGCGACGCGCGCGCCGCCATCGCGGCGGTGCTGGAGAAGGGGACTCCGGAGTCCAGTTTGGTGTTGTACGGTGAATCGTTGGGGACAGGCGTGGCGACGCAGATGGCGACCGAATACAAGGCCGCCGGTCTTGTTCTGGAGTCGCCTTATACGTCCCTATCCGATGTCGGGGCGGAGCGTTATCCTTTGGTTCCGGTGCGCTGGCTGTTGACCGACCATTACGATTCGCTGTCAAAGATCGGAAACATCGCCATGCCGCTTTTGCTTTTGCACGGCGAGGATGATGGCGTGGTGCCGACAAAGTTCGGACGGCAGCTGTTCGCTGCGGCGCATGAGCCCAAGCAAGGCGTGTTTATCCCCCATGCCGGGCACAACAATATCTATGACCATAACGTGCAGCAGATCGTGGCGCAGTTCATCGCCGCGTTGCCGATGGGAACAGCGTCTAAAACCGCGCCGCGCTGAAGCTTTTCAGCGGTACTGGCAGGTGCCTGTGCCGTCCCCCGCATAGTCGATCTCGAGCGCCGTCGCCCTGTTGTTTGTCGTTGCGCAGTTCAGAGGTTTCGGCAGGGTGATTGCGTATTTGCCGCCGACTTTGGTGATCGTGCGGCCCGTCATGGGGAGTTCGCCCGCCGGAGGATCGCAGACGGCTTGCAACGCGAAGGCCACGGCGCTGAGGGTTCCGTCGAAGCGGATGTCCGCATTTTGTCCCGCGAAGACCTTTGCCCGCGACAAACCGCGCTTGTCTTCCTTATCGGTTGTCGCATTGCCGTCGAGTCGTAACTGGCAATGCGAAGGGATTTGCTCGCGAGGGTAGCCGAGCATGCTGGTTATGGTTTTGACATCGTTCGCGCCCCATGAATACTTGCCGTGGACGGTCACGGCGAGTTTGCTGGGAAGCTTGGCCGCGAGCGGGCCGGTGGTGCGCGAAAGATCGACTTCCTGAATGATCGCCGGGGCTATACCAATACCGTCCGGAGGGCGATTACTGCCCGGCACGGGCGCTCGGTTGCCCGGATTGGGCGTTTGCCGAGGCGCTAGGCCGACGGCTTCCAGCAGAGCGGGCGGTTTCTGGTTTTGGGTGGTGTTGTTGGCCGCATTTGAGGGCGGCAGGACCGGACGCGCGACGGCGGGAGGCTGCGGTGTTGTGACGGGGGCGGGGGCAACGCCCAGACCAAGGTTGGGTTGCTCTGATGAACTATTGTCCGAAGGGGGAACCAGCACGTTGGTGGCGGCGTGCGACTGCGGGGCGGCTAAAACACTCACGGCCAACACGAAACATGACAAGATCAAGCGCATCGGTATCTCTCCCCCGGTTTTCTTAACATTTAGACGATTTGAAGCCTTCTTACAAGAAACTAAGGCGATTTTTTTGGCAAAAAGCGCGCGAAATGGGTTGGCAGCCCGGCTTGAGGTTTACTCTTTGTCCGTCTCCCGCTATACCCCTGCCTGAAAGGCGCACGGAACCACGGGGGCCGGGGTCGCCTGAAACATTTTTCCTGCGAGCGAGTTAACATGAAAGTCGATGCGAATACCGTACGAAAGGGTCACGTTCTGGAGCACAACAACAAGCTGTGGCTTGTTTCCAAGAGCGAGATTATGATCCCCGGCAAGGGCAACGCCATCATCCAGATCGAAATGCGCGATGTCCGTACGGGCATCAAGACCAACGAGCGTTTTCGCACACAAGAAACGGTCGAGCGCGTCCAGTTGATGGATCACGAAATGCAGTTCCTGTTTTCGTCCGGCGACGAATACACCTTTATGGATCAGGAATCGTTCGAGCAGCATGTGGTCAACCGCGAACTGATCGGCGATTCCGCCGTCTATTTGCAGGAAGGCATGATTTGCAACGTGCAGACCTATGAAGGCGCGCCTCTGTCGGTCACGTTGCCCGGCACGGTGATTCTTGAGATCGTCGAGGCCGACCCGGTCGTGAAGGGCCAGACGGCTTCGTCGTCGTACAAGCCCGCCAAGCTCTCGAACGGCGTGCGCGTTTTGGTGCCGCCTTTTATCGAGGCCGGAACGAAGATCGTCGTGAACACGAGCGACAGCTCCTACGTTGAACGCGCGAGATAATCATGGTGATGCGTCCGCCGTTGGTGAATGTGATGGCCCGCGCCGCCGAAAAGGCAGCGCGCGGCTTAAAGAAGGATTTCGGCGAAGTTGAGCATCTCCAGATCTCGCGCAAAGGCCCGGCGGACTTCGTCAGCACGGCGGATTTGCAAGCGCAGAAAATCCTTCGCGAGGAACTGAGCAAGGCGCGTCCCGACTTCGGCTTTCTGATGGAAGAAAAGGACAACGCCCCCGATACGTCGGGAAAGGGCGAGCGTTGGATTGTCGATCCGCTGGACGGCACGACCAATTTTCTTCACGGCCTGCCGCATTGGGCGATTTCCATCGCCGCCGAGCGGGAGGGAGAGCTCATCGCGGGGCTGATCTATAACCCGATCAGCGATGAAATGTTCTGGGCCGAAAAAGGCATCGGCGCTTATTGCAGCAACCAGCGCTTGCGCGTTTCCGCGCGCGGCGATTTCGCCGATTGCCTGATCGCCACGGGCATGCCGTTCAAGGGCAGTTCGAAACCGGTAGCGCCCTTTATAGCTGAATTGCAGGCGATCATGCCGCACGTTGCAGGCGTTCGCCGGGCCGGTTCCGCCGCGCTCGACCTCGCCTATGTCGCGGCGGGCCGATATGACGGCTATTGGGAATCGGGGCTTGGGCCTTGGGACATCGCCGCCGGGATTTTGCTGGTCAAGGAGGCGGGCGGCTTCGTTGCGCCGCTGATCGCCAAGCAGGATCCGCTGAAAAGCGGTTGCTTGATCGCCAGCAATACGGCCGTTCATGACAAGTTTGTCGCCGCTTTGCGTGGCGCGAAGGTCGGCTAACAAATTGAAAATCCTTGCCCTTGCTTCGGCGGAGGGCGAACGGCGCGGGGCGATTCGTTGGGCTGCCTTGGGCTGTCACAACTGAATCGCGCCGACTCTTTGATAACTATCGACTATCTCTTCCGTTCCCATTAGAACATTTGGGAGTGCGATTCTGTTATAGGTTACGCCCTTCCGATGTTCTCATCCGATCGATCCTCAATGCGTTGGCTGGTTGGCGCTTTTGTCGCCATGCTGGTCGCTGTTTCCGCTGGCACCGCTCTGGCGCGGACGAGTGTGTCGTCGGCACCCCAGCCCTTCGCCGAATCTGTGAGCGATCCGAATTCGCCCCCGGATCTGCCGGAGGGAATCACATGGGGTAAACCTCTGAAGGCGGGTGACCTGACGCTGCCCAAGCCGCCGAAGCCGAAGGCGGTGCGTCCTGCGCCGTCCGTGACCGCGCCCCAACTTCCTGTTGGCGGTTTGCAGGCACCCAAGATCACAACACATGCCGAGTCGCCGGTGCTCGCGCCCAAGTCCAGTTCCGCGAGCGTGATGTTGCTGCAAGGCATGAAGAACGCTTTGCAACAGTCGGGACAGAATCCCGACCTGCCGAAATCGGAAATCGTTCCGACGGTCGCGCCTTCGTCGTTGCAACCGCTTGCGCTGACTCCCAACCCGATGCCGTCTTCGTCCTATCAACCGGGGCAGGAGCCGCGTGATCTTGCTGCGGTGGTGGGCGGCGTGGCCGCTAAGGCGGAACCGGTGGCGACGGATGATAGCGAATCGGCTCCCGTACCCAAAGCGACGGAATTGACGCAGCCGCCTGTTCCTTTGGAGCAGGCCGCCAGCCCGACCGCTGAGTCCGGCGCGACGAGCAGTATTTTTGGCCCGGCGGTTGCTGAGGACGCTGGGGATGCCGCGCCAGAACCGATGAATCCGCCCGTTTCCACCGCCGTTGCCGCGAAAGACTGCGAGCCAAAGGTTGTGTCGTGGACGAAGGATTGCGCCGATGCGGGGTATCCCGACACCTTCACGGGCAAGATTTCTGGCGAGACGCGCAGTGTGTGTCCTGCGGGCGATGTGCAGGACGTTTGGTTGAGCAACACCTGTGCGCCTCCGGTTTCGGCGGCCGCGCCGACCGAAGAAAAGACAGAGTCGAAGCCTGCGGATGTTGCGCTAGAGCCTGAATCCGTTCTGTCGGCGGCTATGGCCGTGCCGGAGCGTAGGGATCGCGCCGAACGTATGGATGCCCGCTGCGGCGCGGCCAATGGTTTGGCGGCGGCGAGCAAGCCTGTGGCTGATCTTTGCGCCGAAGGTTCTGTCGCGGATGTGTCCGGCGACGGGCCGTGGCGTTGGAGTTGCCGTGGTATGAACGGCGGGATGACGGTCAGCTGCGCCGCTCCGCTTGCCAAGGCGAACGCGAAGGAATCAGCCAAGATTAAGGCGAACGTGGCCAAGCCTGCGCTCGCGATCGAAGACGGCAAGTGCGGCGTGGCGAACGGCGCGGGGCTGGATCAGATGCCGGAGCAGGGGCTTTGCGCCAAGGGAATCGCCAGCCGTGTCAACGGCGGCGGGCCGTGGACGTGGGCGTGTTCGGGCGTGAACGGCGGGAGCGCGGCGGCTTGCGGCGCGTCCAAGAAAATCGACGGCGCGTGCGGCTCGGCGGACAAAGTCGGCGTGGATTCCATGCCTCAACGCGATTTGTGCGTGGCGGGTTACGCCAGCGCGGTGACCGGCAATGGGCCGTGGCAATGGACGTGCTCCGGCATTTCCGGCGGCACGGCGGCGACCTGCTCGGCCTCGACTCGCATCAACGCCGTTTGCGGCTCGGCCTCGCTGACGGGCCATCGCGAGACTCCCATGGACGGGTTGTGCAACGCGGGCGAAGCTTCCAATATGGAGGGCGAGGGGCCGTGGCAGTGGACGTGTTCCGGTCTTGACGGTGGCGCTTCCGTTTCGTGCAAGGCTCCGATGATGGTGGATGGTCAATGCGGTGCGTCCAACGGCGGCGGGTTTGAAAAGGCTCCGGCGGAGGATTTATGCGCTCAAGGCCATTCCAGCCGCGTGACGGGGCTTGGGCCGTGGAACTGGACGTGTTCCGGTGAAGATGGCGGCAATACGGTCAGTTGCACGGCTTCTCTGGCGGCTCGTGAGGCCTCTGCGGTGAGCGGCTCGGCATCGGATTCCGCTTCGGTCGCCTGCGGTGCGGCCAGCGAAACGGTGACGTTTGCGGCTCCTGCTCAAAACCTGTGCGCGGGCGGCAAGGCCAGCGCGGTGTCCGGCGACGGGCCGTGGACGTGGAGCTGTTCGGACGACGCGGGAAGCAACGTGTCTTGCTCGACCCTTCAGGCGACGGAAGGATCTTGCGGCAAGGCGGCGAATGTGCCGAGCGTCGAGGCTCCTGCGGCCAATCTGTGCGCTTCCGGCGCGCCGGGCGATGTGGTGAAGCGCGGCGACAAGGCCAATTGGTCGTGGGATTGCCGTGGATCGATGGGCGCGGCGACCGTGTCCTGCTCGGCTCCCGTGGGGCAGAGCGCGGCAGCGGCCAGCGCGGTTGATGATTTCAAGTGTGGTTTCGCGGCGGGACGCGGCGTGACGACGGCTCCGTCCGCCGACCTCTGCGACGCGGGCAAGCCCAGCGCTGTTCAGGGGCATGGCCCTTGGACATGGACATGCGGCGAAAAGAGCGCGCGCAAGGGTACGCGTAAAGTGTCGTGCGAGGCTCCCAAGATCGTTGACGGTGCCTGTGGCGCGGCCAACGGTTCGATACAAGCCGAAGCGCCTTTGTCCAGTCTCTGCGCCGCCGGAACGGCGACGCCGATCGACGGCAACGGCCCGTGGCAATGGAGCTGCGTCGGTGTGGCGGGGGGAGGTAGTTCCAGCTGCTCCGCTTCCGCCCAATCGCAGACGCGCGTCGACGGAACGTGCGGCGCGGCGGCCAATGCGGTGATGACTTCGACACCCGACGCCAATTTGTGCGACAGTGGCACGGCCAGCACCGTTTACGGCGATGGCCCGTGGACATGGACATGCTCTGGCATGAACGGCGGCATTGCCAGCACTTGCACGACATCGAAGGTGATGCCCAAGGCACCACCGCCTCCGGGCCCGGCCGTGAACGGCAATTGCGGCCCCTCGAACGGCGTGGCGGCGGTTGATGAGCCGGTCGAAGGACTCTGCACTTCGGGAACCGTGACATCGGTGAGCGGCCAAGGGCCGTGGAACTGGAATTGCCTCGGCGCGAACGGTGGTATGACGGTCAGCTGCACCGCGCCGCTTATGCCTCCGGCTCCGATTGTCGGCGTGTGCGGCGTGGCCAACGGTGTCAGCACGTTGACGACTCCGCGCAGCGGTCTTTGCTCCGCCGGTATCTCCAGCGCCGTCAACGGCAAGGGGCCGTGGACGTGGAGCTGCTCGGGCACCAACGGCGGGGGCGCGGTCAGCTGCGTCGCGCCTTTGGCGGGTAAAGGCGCAAGCGCTGCGCCGCTGCCTTCGATGGTCACGCCATCCAACGCGGCGAACGACGATGAGGCTCCGGCTCCGATGGCGGCTCCCAGCACGTTGGTGACACCGCGTTTGTCGTCGGGCGCTTTGGCTCCCCTTGAAAAAGGTGCGATGCCGAAGTTGAAGCCATCCAAGCCGCTTTCACTCAACGAGAGCGCACCGCCGGTGGTTGATATGTCGGACGCTGTTGCTCCTCCGGCTGTCCCCCCCGGCTTGCCTGACGATGCCGAGCCGTTGTTGCCGCCGCCTTTGCGCGACACGGTCAACCCTTCGCCTTCGCTCAAGCCACCGGCCATTGATTCCGAGGGCAAGCCGATTGCGGCAGCGCGGCTGGAACTTGACGACGATCTTTCCACCATCGCATTCACGCGAGGATCCGATGTGATTGAACGCGATGCCTTGGCGCAGTTGGACAAGCTGGCGGGTGTGATGAAGACCCACGGCAACGCGCGGATCACGCTCACGGCCTATGCCGACAACAGCACGATCACGCCGCGCGAGGCGCGTCGTTTATCGCTGTCGCGGGCGTTGGCGTTGCGCGACTACCTCACCACCAAGGGCATCGCCAGCGGGCGCATTGATGTTCGCGCGCTCGGCGCGAACGTGCCCAGCGGCGACATGGATCGCGTGGATGTGAAGGTCAACTGACCTTTGCGGGCGGCTTTAGTATTTCTTCGGCAACCGTTCCGTCACGAGCCGCGTTAGCGCGGCGGGCGCGATGTTGAGCAGCCGCACGGCGGCATAGAGCGCCCACGGAAAGGCGATGCGCGGTTCGTCGTCGGCGAGGCCGCGTTGGATGATGGCGGCGGCGCGTTCGGCCGACATGAGGAACGGCATCGGAAAGCTGTTCACGTCCGTCATCGGCGTTTTGACGAAGCCAGGGCAGATGACGTTGACCTTGACCCCCTGCGGTTTCAGGACGCCGCGCAGAGCCTCGCCGTACACCCGCACCGCCGCTTTGCTGGCGCAATAGGCCGGAGCGCCCGCCGCGCCCAGAAAGCTGGCCAGCGAGCTCATGATGGCGATTTGTCCCTGTTGCCGCTCCAGCATGGCGGGTATGACGGGGTGGAGCGTGTTCAGAACACCCGTGACGTTGGTGTCAAAGATGGCGTGGGCTTGCTGTTCGCTTTCCTGCCCTTCGCCGGTTCCGCCCGAAATTCCGGCGTTGGCGATGACGAGATCGATGGGGCGCATGTCCTCGCAGCTGTCGAGCCACGCCTTCATGCCCTTGCCGTCGGTGACATCCAAGGCCGCGATGGTCGCGTGCGCGCCGCGCCGTTCGGCCTTTTCGGCGACTTGCTCAAGGCGCTCTATGTCGCGGCCCTGCAGCGAGACCGTGATGCCTGAAGCAGCGTATTGCTCCGCCAGCGCCGCGCCAAGGCCGCTGGACGCGCCCGTGATGACGATATGGCGGGGGTCACGCATGCCGGGATCGCTTGCGTTGTTCGCGGTTGGGCTTGGTTTTGCCGGAGGGTCGGGCCGCGCCCGTGCCTTCCTTTCGGTCTTCCACGATGACAAAGCTCATGCTGCCGGTCAGTTTGTCGGCTTTGTCCAAGCGGACTTTCACCGGCGTGGCGAGTTGATAGACGCGGTTGGTGCGTTGGCCGACCAAGGCATGGCGCTTTTCGTCGTGATGGTAAAAATCGTGGGGTAGGGCGTTAAAGGGGATGATGCCGTCCGCGCCGGTTTCATCGAGCCGCGCGAACAGACCAAAGCGGGCCACGCCGCTGATCCGCGCCGGAAAGATCGTGCCGACCTTGTCCGCCAGAAACAGCGTGGTGAAGCGATCCACGACTTCGCGTTCCGCCGTGGCCGAGCGCCGTTCCGTGCCGGAGATATGCTCGCCGATGTCGGCCAGACGCTCGATTTCGGCATCGGTCAGCCCGTCGTTGCCCAGTTTGCAGACGCGGATCAACCCGCGATGCACCACCAGATCGGCATAGCGCCGGATGGGCGAGGTGAAATGCGCGTACTTCGCCAGCGCCAGCCCAAAGTGGCCGATGTTGTCGGGGCTGTAGACCGCTTGCGCCTGCGAACGCAGCATGACTTCGTTGACGACTTGGGCGTGCGGGCCTCCGGCGGCGCTTTCCAGAATTTGGGTCAGCATGCGCGGGTGGAGCTGCTTGGCGGGGACGAGGCTTATGCCGAGGCTGTCGAGAAAATCGCGCAGAGCCGTCAGTTTGATTTCGTTCGGTTTGTCGTGGATGCGGTAGAGACACAGGCCGCCCTTGCCCTCCAACTGCGCCGCCGCCGCGACGTTGGCGCAGATCATGAACTCCTCGATCAGCTTGTGGCTATCCAGTCGTTCGCGCACTTTGATGGCTTTGACGAATCCGTCCTTGCCGAGTTCGACCTTGCGCTCCGGCAGATCAAGTTCCAGCGTGCCGCGTTTGAGCCGCGCGTGGATCAGGCATTTATACGCGCCGTACAGCGGCCGGATGACCGTATCCAGCAATGGCGCGGTGGTCGCGTCGGCTTTGCCGTCCATCGCCGCTTGCACTTGTTCATAGGTCAGGCGGGCGCGGGACTTCATCACGCCGCGCACGAATTGCCAGCGCACCAGCTCGCCCGCTTTGTCCAGCCACATGTGAACCGCCATGCAGGCGCGTTCGACGGCGGGCTTCAGCGAGCATAGCTCGTTGCTCAGGGCTTCGGGCAGCATCGGCACGACGCGGTCGGGGAAATAGGTGGAGTTGCCGCGTTCATAGGCTGTTTGCGCGAGCGCGGTGCCCTCCCTCACATAATGCGCCACGTCGGCGATGGCGACGACGAGATGCCAGCCGTCTTCGTGTGGCTCGGCGAACACCGCGTCGTCAAAGTCGCGCGCGTCGGGGCCGTCGATGGTCACCAAGGGAATGTCGCGCAAGTCCGTGCGCCCTTCCAGCGTGACGGGTTTGGCGGCTTCGGCTTCGCGCACGGCGGCTTCGCTGAACTGATCTGGAATCTGGTGGGTGTGGATGGCGATCAGGCTGACGTTGCGGGCATCGTCGGGTTGACCCAGATGGTGCGAAACTTCCACCTCGCGCCGCCCGAATTTGCTGCTGGCCAAGACTTTGGCGGCGACCAGTTCGCCCGCTTTTTGCTCGGCGTTCTTGGGAGTGCGGATGACATACTCCGCTTTCTCGCGCCGGTCGGTCGATTCCAGCCCCCAGCCGTAGGAGGTTTTGACGATCACGCCGACGACATGTTGTGGCGTTTCGCGCGGCGGCTTTGCGCCGGGTCTGGCGGCCTGAGGCTTGCCCGCGCCGCGCCGGAAATGTTCCTTAAAGCGCGAGGAGGCCTTTTTCTTTTTGCCGGGTTCAGCGGGGGACTTGCGCGGCGGTTTGCGTTTCATCGGGAGCCTTCACAAGTCGTTGTCGCGGGAAGACGCTTATTCCTTGGGCGTTCCGGGAGGACCGCCTTTGTCTTCGATCGGCACGCCGGATTCGTATTTGACGCGGCGCATGGCCGGAGCGGATTTGACGTGGTTCACGTTGGCGGCGGTGGTCAGCTGGGTCGTCAGGAATTTTTGGAAAGATTCCCAGTCCTCGGCCACGACCTTGAGCAGAAAGTCCGTGTCGCCGGTCAGCATGTAACATTCGCGCACCTGCGGCCACGCTTCGATCAAGCGGCCAAAATGCGCCAGATCGGCTTCGCCGTGGTTAACCAAGCTCACCTGAATAAAGACCGTCAGGCCAAAGCCCATTTTGTCCGCCGCGATGTCGGCGTGATAGCCGCGAATATACCCGGCTTCTTCCAGCGCGCGCACGCGGCGCAGGCAAGGGGGGGCCGAGATGCCTGCCTGTTTGGCGAGGTCAACGTTGGTCATCCGGCCGTCTTTCTGCAATTCGCGCAGAATTTTCAGGTCGATGCGATCGAGTTTGACGTGCTTCATTCCATTCTCGTAAGCTTGGGCTGGAACAAAGGGGATAGTAGCCGGATGTTGGACAAGAGCCAAGTGACATGCTGGGTGGTCTCGGACGGCAAGGCCGGGATGGAGAATCCCTGCCTTGGATTGGCCGAAAAGCTGGGTTTGACCCCCATTGTCAAGCGTGTGCGCGTGCGGTCGCCGTGGCGGCAGCTGTCGCCTTTTTTGCGGGCGGGCCTGCGGTGGGCCTTTAGCGCCAAGGGCGACCCCATCGGCCCGCCTTGGCCTGATTTGTTGATCGCTTCGGGGCGGCAGAGCCTCGCGGCGGCGCTTTACGCCCGTCGCGCGACGATGGGGTGGGGGGCCAAGCGCACGGTTACCGTGTATATTCAAAATCCGGTGATAGATCCGTCGCGCTTTGATCTGGTGGTCGTGCCGCGCCATGACCTGCTCACCGGCCCGAACATCATGACGACGCGCGGGTCGCTCCATCGCGTGACTCCGGAACTGTTGCGCGGTGAGGCTGAAAAGCTGCGGCCACAGGTGGCGCACTTGCCGTCGCCGCGCTTTGCGGTGCTGATCGGCGGCAGCAATGCGGTTTACCAACTGACGCCGCGCGAGATGCTTCCTTTGGCGATGCGACTCCATGCGCTGGCCAAGACCACGGGCGGGAGTTTGCTGGTCACGCCTTCGCGTCGGACAGGCCGCGAGAACCTCGCCGTTCTGCAAGCGGGGTTGCAGGATGTGCCCGCGTATATTTGGGACGGCACGGGAGCCAATCCCTATTTCGGCATGCTGGGGCTGGCGGACGCGGTGATCGTGACGTGCGATTCCGTGAATCTGGCTTCGGAAGCCTGCAGCACCGGCAAGCCCGTGTATGTGGTCGATCTGCCCGGCGGCTCCGACAAATTCCGCCGTTTCCACCAAGCCATGCGCGACGACGGCCTAACGCGCCCGTTCGACGGCACGCTGGAAAACTGGAACTACACGCCGCTCGATGACATGGCGCAGGTGGCGGACAGGGTGGAACGGTTGATGCGGGGGCGAGCGGCTTCCAATCTTTAGCAAATGTATTCCTTCCCTACAGCCAAGCCAAAGGTCACAATGCGCAGTCCTCTCGCCATAATCGGAATGTCACCGGGCAATAGTTATTTTAAGGACTATGAAATTCGCTTCCTGCTGCGTGAGGCCGTTGAGAGGTTCGGTCGTTGCGCTATCATGGTGGCGGATATTCCTGCTATCGCGACTTATATGGCCTTGGGTTACCCGGCCAATCGGGCACGCAGCAAAGCCATACCCAAGGGCAACAACCTGAGAAACCGCACGCGCCGCCTCGCTGAGGAACTCGGTTACAGCGAAGACGTGGTGCGAATTGTCGATTGGGCGGAGGAAATAGATGCCCACCCGGAATATCAGCGGCACTACGAAGCGATTTGCGAGAAATACAGAACACTTCCCGCCTTTGCCGAGGGCGTGCGCGCTACGTCGTGCGCTGTCCTGGAAGATTCGGGAAAGTTTACCGGCGATCTTGCCAGCGCAACGGAAGGCGCAACCCATTATCTGCTTTCAGAATTGGCGTTTATGGAATTTGCGCCTGAGTTCTTTGGCTGCCCGCGAGTCTGTTATCTCTATCATCGCAATTGGCCGATCTTTGAAAAGTATATCAGTGGTTTTTATGATGGCCGTTCGCGGGACTACCTCGACTTCTTGCTGCTTGAGGCCCCTTATGAGACTTACGCAAAACTGAATGATCAAGAGGTCGCCCTTGGCGTTGCGTTGCATGATACTTACAGCCGCGTGATGCAGAGCGGCATATTGAGGGCATCGTTCGTTGATTATCCGCCAGCAATACAGCGTAAAGGCGCTGAATTTTCCGGCATCTTTCATACCATAATCACCGGTTTTGCTGAACGTCACCAGCTGCGAATCGAATGGGTAGAGGAAACGGGCTATGGCGCTGTTATCGCTGGCTTGGAAGAGGGACGCTTCGACATTTTTTGCTCCCCCACATGGCCAACGCCGGAACGTCATTGCAAGGCTACATTATGCTTTCCCGCTTACTACAGCGATGTCGGGGTTTGGGTGCGCGAAGACAGTCCTCTTGTCGGTCAAGACTGGTTGACGCTCAACGATCCGCAGTATCAAATCGCAATAACGGAGAATGATATTACGCATGCCATTTGCTTGACGGATTTCACACGGGCCAAATGGGTGCGTGTGCCTCAACTGGGGCGGGTTAAGGCGCTGCTGGACGCGGTGGCCGAGGGGCGTGCTACGGCGACGATGGTTGAGAATCTTACTTACGATGCCTATGCGCGCGATTTACCTTGTAAGCTGGTCAATATCGCCGAAGACAAACCGATTCGACGTTATTCAAACAGCTTTCTGATTGGCAAACACCAGAATGATTTTGCCGAAGTTTTGGACAACTACATGATCGATCTGAATCGACGCGGGGCGATTCGTGCCTGCGTTGACAGATTCGCGGTATCATCAAAAGGCTTAACGTTTTCACCCATGCTATCACGAGGGCTGTAGAATCCCCTCCCCCTCGTGGGGAGGGTTAGGGAGGGGGGCGTTCCGCTTCAACCAAATTGGGACCCCAGAAAGACTCTTACGGCAGCGTTCTTTGCAAGACATTAGAGGCCAGCGCTTGCTGTTGCTCCCCCCTCCCTAACCCTCCCCACGAGGGGGAGGGGATTCGGCTAGGGCGGTCCATTCCGCTTCGCTTAGGACGGTGACGCCGAGGTCTTTGGCTTTGGCGGCTTTGGTGCCGGCGTCTTCGCCGACGACGACATAGTCGGTTTTCTTTGAGACGGAACCGGCGACGGTGGCACCGAGCGATTCCGCTTTGGCTTTGGCTTCGGCGCGGCTCATGCCGGTCAGGGTTCCGGTAAAGACGATGGTTTTGCCGGTGAGGGGCGTTTCCGTCGTGGCGACGTTAGCGGCATCTTGCGCGTTCACTTCGCGCGTCAGTTCATCGAGGACGCTGAGGTTATGGCTTTCGCCGAAGAACGCGACGATGTCGCGCGCGACGAGCGGGCCGATCTGGTCGATGCTGGTAAGGTCGCGCCAAGCTTCGGACTCTTCGTCGTGCGCGGCCAGCATCGCATCACGCCATGCCGCGAGGCTGCGGTAATGTTTGGCCAGCAGTTTGGCGGTGGCCTCGCCCACCTGCCGGATGCCGAGCGCGAAGATGAAGCGGTCGAGCGGCATAACGCGTCGCGCCTCGATCGCGTCGAGCAGTTTGGCGACGGACTTCTCGCCCCAGCCTTCGCGCTTCGCCAAGGCCTCGCGGTGTTCGTGCAGGCGGAAGATGGCGGCGGGGGAGGCCAACAGCTTGTCCTGCCACAATTCGCGCACGCGCTGGTCGCCTAAGCCTTCGATGTTGAACGCGTTGCGGCTGACGAAATGGCCGAGCCGCTCCACCGCTTGCGCGGGGCAGATCAGGCCTCCGGTGCAGCGTCGTACCGCCATGCCGTCCTCGCGCACCGCCAGCGATCCGCATTCGGGGCAATGATCGGGGAAGCTGTAGGGGACGGATTCGGCGGCGCGTTGTTTCAGGTCGACTTCGACCACTTGCGGGATGACATCTCCGGCGCGTTGAATCTTGACCACGTCGCCTTCGCGGATGTCCTTGCGGGCGATTTCGTCTTCGTTGTGGAGGGTGGCGCGGCTCACCACCACGCCGCCGACGGTGACCGGTTCCAGCACGGCCACAGGGGTTAAGGCTCCGGTGCGGCCGACCTGAATGATGATTTGAAGCAGTTTGGTTTCCGCTTGCTCGGCGGCGAATTTATGCGCGATGGCCCAGCGGGGGGCGCGGCTGACGAAGCCCAAGCGCTCCTGCCAGTCGGCGCGATCCAGCTTGTACACCACGCCGTCAATGTCAAAGGGCAGCGCGTGGCGGCGTTCTTCCAATTCGTGATAATAGCCGAGCAGTTCGGCGGTGTCGGCGCACAACCGCGACGGTTCGTTGAGGTCGAAGCCCCAAGCGGCGAGCTGGCGGCGGAGGGATTGCTGGGTGGGCCAATCGGACGCTTGCGCGGTGCGTTCGCCGAGGGCGTAGGCGAAGAATTTGAGGGGGCGGGCGGCGGTGATGGAGGAATCCAACTGGCGCACGCTGCCTGCCGCTGCGTTGCGGGGGTTGGCGAAAACGGGTTCGCCTTCGGCTTCCCGCGTGGCGTTGAGCGTCATGAAGTCGTGGCGGTTCAGGTAAATTTCGCCGCGAATATCCACCACATCGGGAAAGGGCGCGCGCAGTTCGTGCGGGACGTTGCGGATCGTGCGGGCGTTGGCCGTTATGTTCTCGCCCGTCGTGCCGTCGCCGCGCGTCGCGGCTTGAGTCAGACGGCCGCGTTCATAGCGCAGCGATGCGGACAGTCCGTCGATCTTCGGCTCCGCCATAAAGGCCAGCGGCTCGGCATCCGGCAAATTGAGGAATTTTCGAATGCGCGTGACGAAGTCCGCGACGTCTTCATCCGTAAAGGCGTTGTTGAGCGACAGCATCGGGACGCTGTGCGTGACTTTGCTGAAACCGGCGGCGGGCGCGGCTCCGACCTTCTTTTCGGGATCGTCTTGGGGGGCCAGATGCGGAAACGCTTCGCGCAAAGCGCGATACCGCTCGCGCAAGGTGTCGTACTCCGCGTCCGAAATGTCCGGCGCGTCCTTTTGGTGATACAGCGCGTCGTGATGCGCGATCTGTTGCGCCAATTCCGCCATGGCGGCGGCGGCTTCGAGGGGGGTGAGGGTTTGGCTCTGCTTGGTCATGCGCGGGCGGATCGTTTGATGGTTTTGGATGCGGCGGGTTTTCCGTCCTCCAGCAAACTCACCGCCGCTTGCCGCGCCGCGTCGGTGGTCTGGGCTCCGGCGAGCATGCGGGCGATTTCTTCGACGCGGGCGGGGGCATCGAGGGTGTCCACGCCGGTAATCGCTTGCTTGGCCTTGGTCTGCTTGAGGACGCGCAGGTGATTGTTGCCGCGTGCGGCGACTTGGGGGCTGTGGGTGACGACGAGGATTTGCACTTGTTCCGCCAATTGCGCGAGGCGTTCGCCCACCGCCGAAGCCGTCGCGCCGCCGATGCCGGAATCCACTTCGTCGAACACAAGCGTCGGCACCGGATCGCCTGCGACCAGCACGACCTTGAGTGCCAGCATGAAACGCGCCAATTCGCCGCCCGACGCGACCTTGTTCAACGCGCCCGGCGGGACTCCGGGGTTGGTGGAGGCCAGAAAGGCGACGCGATCCATGCCGTCCGCGCCCCATTGGTCTTCGGGCAGGGGCGTTACGTCCGCCACGAACTGCGCACGTTCCAGCTTCAGCGGCGGCAGTTCGCGCGCGATGCGTTTGGCGAGTTCGAGAGCGGCTTTCTGGCGTTTGGCGCTGAGGTCTTCGGCGAGCTTGCGGTAGGCGAATTTGGATTCGGTTACGGCCTTCGCCAACGCGGTCAAGGCATCGCTTTGATCGGTGAGTAGGGCGAGGCGCGTTTTCAGGTCGTGTTGCAAAGCGAGGAGGGCTTCGGCGGCAACATTGTGCTTGCGGGCGACGGCGCGGAGGGCGAACAGGCGCTCTTCGATGCGCTGCAAAGCGTCCGGCTCTGCGTCGATGTCGCGGAGGAGGCGGTCGAGCAACTGCCCCGCTTCCGCCACGTCGTTGGCGGCGCGGTCGATGGCGGCGAGGAGGTCGGGCAGTCCGGCCGCTTTGACGGTAAGGCGGGCGATGGTTTTTCCGGCCTGCGCCAGCGCCGAGGCCGCGCCCTTGTCGCCGTTCAACGCTTGATCGGTGGTTTGCAGCGCGTCGAGGATTTTTTCGCGATGCTGCAATCCGGTGCGGCGCTCCGCCAGTTTACCGACTTCGTCCGCGTCGGGGCTGAGGTCGTCCAATTCCGCCACGGCGGCGCGGAGGAAATCTTCTTCGGCGCGGGCGCGGTCACGCGCGGCGGCGGCTTCGGCGTGGCGTTGTTCGGCCTGTCGCCATGCGGCGTGGGCGGCGGCGGTTTTCCGGCGCAACATCGTTGTTCCCGCGAAGGAGTCCAGCAAGCCCCTGTGCGTGGCGGCGTTGAGGAGTCCGTGCGTCTCGAACTGGCCGTGAATTTCCAGCAACTGCTCGCCGATCTGGCGCAACAGCGCGACGCCGATGGGCTGGTCGTTGATGAAGGCGCGGCTTTTGCCGTCCTTGGCGACCGTGCGGCGCAGGATGACGGGATCGTCGAGCGTCAGGCCTTGCGCCTCGGCGAGGTCGATCAGGGCTGGCGGCGGCGGGCCGGAAAATTCGGCGGCGACGTTGGCTTGTGTCGCTCCGGCGCGGATCAGGCCGGAGTCGCTGCGCGCGCCCAGCGCCAGACCCAAAGCATCGAGCAGGATAGATTTTCCGGCTCCCGTTTCACCCGTGAATACGTTCAGGCCCGGCGACAGGGTGAGAGTCAGCCGGTCAATCAGCACCACATCCTGAATGACGAGGCGGGCAAGCACTCAGAACACCGTATGCCACGCCTTACCGATCCACGACTCGCCGCTGTCATCGGGGGTCAGGTTGTTGGCGGTTAGCAGGCGGTAGCTGTCTTCATACCACGGACTGCCGGGGAAGTTGTGGCCGAGGACGGCGGCGGTGGCTTTGGCTTCGCCGGGAATGCCCAGCGCCAGATAGCTTTCCACCAAACGATGCAGCGCTTCGGGCACATGGCTGGTCGTCTGGTATTTTTCAATCACATAACGAAAGCGGCCTACGGCGGCGGTGTAGAGCTGCTGTTTGAGGTAGTTGCGCCCGACTTCCATCTCGGCTCCCGCCAGATGGTCGTTGATTAGCGCGATTTTCAGGACGGCATCTTTGGCAAAGGATGTTTCGGGGAAGCGGCTGACGATGTCCTGCATGCCTTTCAGCGCGTTTTCGGCGAAGCTTTGGTCGCGGCGCACGTCGGACAGGCGTTCATAGAAACACAGCGCGCGCAGGTAATAGGCGTAGGCGACGTTGTTGTTGCCGGGGTGGAGCTGGATGAACTGATCCAGCGCGAGGACGGCGTTGTCGTAATCCATCGCCTGATAATTCGCATAGGCGGCCATCAGTTCGGCGCGTGTGGCCCATTGCGAATAGGGGTGCTGGCGCTCCACCTCTTCGAATTGTTTGGCGGCTTCCTTGTAGGACTTTTTGTCCATCAGCTTGGACGCGTTGTTGTACAGCTCTTCCACCGGCTTGTCGGGCAGGGGCTTGTCCTTGTCGGTGTCGGCGCAGGCGGCGAGGCCCATAACCATGAAGCCCAAGCCCAGCGTCAGGGCGATGCGATGAAAAGATGAAATGCGACTCACGTCCCGAACCCCGGAATCAGGTTGAACTCAACGATCCCGCACTTATAGCACAGGTCGGGCCGGAGGTAAGATGCCGTTCCTGCCTTTATTGAGGGTCTTCGATCCACCGATAAACCCAGCCTTGGGCCTGCATGCAGGCGGTGTAGAGGTCTTGTCGGGCCGGGGCGTTGTAGTCTTGGGGCGGGGGGAGGGGGGCGCGTCTCTGAACGCTCGTCTGGGTTTTGCAGTAGGTATACCCATGTTTGTCTCTGCAGCGGGTTTCTTCGACCTGATAGAGCGGTTCGCCGTAAGGGCTGTAACCATAGGGCGGCGGCGGGTAGGGATAAGCGGGAGGGACGGCGGCGATGGCGTTTTGCTGACAGTTGTAATTGTCCGCGCCAAAGGTGGACGGATCACCGCCCGGCTTTTGCCATGCGTAATGGCCGCAGCCGCTGAGCGTCACGGCGACGATGGCCAGAAGAGCGGGCTTGCTGAATTTCGTGGGCATCGGGCAGGGCTCCTTCGCGTGTCGGGGGCGAACCTTACGTTGTCTTTTTAGACGTTATTACTGTGTCGATAGTAAGGCCGTTTTTTTCGGCCAGTGCGATCAGAATGGCGTTCTGGTATTCGAGGTGGCGCAGGATGGCTTCGATTTCCTGTTCCGCCTTGATGTTGACTTCGAGGTCGTTCTCAGCCCGCGCTTCGGCGTGGCGGCCCTGAATGTTCTGGCCCACCATGATGAGGGGCATCAGCAGAATTTGGATCAGGTTCGAGATGAACAGCCAGAACACGAATCCTGTCGGCGGATCGAACTTCAGGTCTTGGGGCGCGAGGATGTTCCAGCCGAGCCACAGCGTCGTCCAGACAAAAATGATCAGGAAGAAGCCCATCGTGCCGACGTGCCCGGTGATCCATATCGCCAGCCGCGTCAGACGCGTGGTTTTTTCCTTAACCTCGCGGTTGACGTTGCGCAGAGGTTTGCGGCGGCGTTTGAGTTCTTCGAGCGAGGGCGGGTGGCTCATGGAACCTCAGGGGCTGCGCTGGCTGTGCGGGGTGGCCGCGCGGCGCGTTGCATCGCGCCCAACAACAGCGCGACGACGATGACCGCGAGCCCTAAACCGAGGAGGGGGGAGATCATCGCAACCAGCGCCGCGTCGATCAGAGCGAGGTTGGCCAGCATGATCCATAGGACGATTTTGTCATGCCGTCCGATGGCTTGCGCGGCGCGTTGGTAGAAGTGCTGGCGGTGGGCTTGCCATATCTTTTCGCCACGCAGAAGGCGCTTGGTGATCGTCAGGCCGCTGTCGGCCAGATAGTAGAGCGCGACGCAAAGGGCGGCGGCGAGCTGGTTGGCCGTGGCGAGCGTGAGCAGGAGGTAGCCGGTCAGAAAGCCGAGCGGGATGCTGCCGACATCGCCCAGAAAAATTTTCGCCGGATGCCAGTTGAGCAAAAGGAATCCGCCGCAGGCTCCGGCGATCAGGCCGCAGAGGATCAGCGTGTTCGGGTCGCTCGATGGGAGCAGGCTGGTCAACAGCGCCACGCCCGCCATGATGCTGATGGTCTCGGTGCCGGTGATGCCGTTGATGCCGTCCATGAAGTTGTAGAGATTCATGAACCACGCCCAGCCGAGGATCATCACCGCGCGATCCAGCGCCAGAGGCAGGTGGCCGCCAAACAAAGTTTGTTCAGGCGTGAAGGCGAGGCAACCGATACTCGCCGCCAACAGGTGGGCGATCAACCGTAGGCCCGCGCCCAGACCTTTGCGATCGTCAAACCATGAGACGAGGACGAGAAGGAGCAGCGCGAGGATGATCAGGACGAGCGGCGTGGAAATGGGGGGAAAGAAGGCCAGAAGCGCGGTGCCCACCGCCACCACCGCCATCACCGCGAGGCCTCCGCCGCGCGGCACGGGGACGGTATGCAGGCTGCGTTCGTTGGGAAGGTCCAGCATCTGGCGTTTGAGCAGAATGCCTCGCAGCAGCGCGGTGAGGCCACCGCTCAGGGCGAAGGCGGTCAGCGCGAACAGCGCAACCGGCAGCAGAAACGCGAAATCGTTCAGCATGGCTCAGTTTCCTTCCACCAGACGTTTCAGATAGGCGGCGTAGGGCGTTTGGCCGGATTCGGCGGCGATTTTCAGGACGCGTTCGGCATCAATGAGCCCTTGGTTGAAGGCGATTTCTTCGGGGCAGCCGATCTTGATGTCTTGCCGTTGTTCGACGAGCCGGACGAAATCGGTTGCGTCGGCGAGGGATTCATGCGTGCCGGTGTCGAGCCACGCAAAGCCGCGCCCCAGCGGAACGATCTCCAGCTTTTTGTCGCGCAGATAGGCGCGGTTGATATCGGCAATTTCCAATTCGCCGCGTGCCGATGGGGTGAGCGTGTGAGCGATGTTGATCACATCGTTGTCGTAAAAATACAATCCCGTTACCGCCCAGTGCGACGGCGGGACTTTGGGCTTTTCGACCACGTCGATGGGGATGCCTTGCGCGTCATAGGCGACGACGCCGTAGCGTTCCGGGTTGGCGACATGATAGGCGAAGACCGTCGCGCCGGTTTCCTTGGCGGCGGCGGCGCGGAGCAGGGGTTGCAGCCCTTGGCCGTGATAGAGGTTGTCGCCCAAGATCATGGCGACGTTCGAGCCGCCGATAAACGGCTGGCCCAGAATAAAAGCTTCGGCCAAGCCGCGCGGCGCGGTTTGCTCGATATAGCTGAAGTTCAGACCCCACTGGCTCCCGTCGCCGAGCAGATTTCGGAACAAGGGCAAATCGCGGGGCGTGCTGACAATCAGGATGTCGCGGATTCCGGCCAGCATCATGGTGCTGATCGGGTAATAGATCATCGGCTTGTCGTACACGGGCATCAGCTGTTTGCTGACCGCGCGTGTGGCGGGATAAAGCCGCGTGCCGTTGCCGCCTGCGAGGATGATGGCTTTGGACGTGGTCATGCGTTCGCGCTCCCGGATTGAAACATTTGGCGCAAGGCTGCTGTCAGCCCGTCCTGCCATTGGGGTTGTTCGAGCCCGTACACGCGCCGAATTTTGGAGCAGTCCATAATGCTGTAGGTCGGGCGACGCGCCAGATGGGCAAATTCGGAACTGGTGGCAGGCATAATTCGCGGGCGGCGGGTCGTATAGCGGGCATAGCTCGCCATGACGGCCTTGGTGAATTCAAAGCGCGTGCAGCCCGGCGCACCGCAGAAGTGGAAGGTGCCAAAGCCGCCGGACTGGCCTTTGAGGATGGCGGCGGCGATGACGTTGATGGCGCGGGCCACGTCGAGCGCGGGCGTGGGGCAGCCGCGCTGGTCGTCGACAAAGCGCAACTCGTCGCGTTCGTCGATCAGCTTGAGCGTGTTGGTCAGGATGTTGCGGTTAAAGGCGCTAAAGACCGACGAGACGCGCAGGATGACGTGCCAGGCCAATTCGTGCCGGATGGCTTCCTCGCCCATCATCTTGCTTTGGCCATAGGCGTTGACGGGGTTCATCCCATCATCGGGTTGATAAGGCACAGCGTCGTCGCCGTCGAACACATAATCGGTGGACAGATGGATGAGCGGAATGTCGTTCGACGAACACTGCGCCGCCAGATTGGCGGGTGCGGCGAAGTTGGCCGCCATTGCCGCGTCGCTGTCCTGTTCGGCTGCGTCCACGTTCGTGAGGCCTGCTGCATTGATGATCAGGTCGGGTTTGAAGGTCTGCACTGCGTCGCGCAGGGCCGAAGGATCGGTGATGTCGAGTTCGCGCCGTCCGTACAGGCCGAATGCCCAACCCTGTGGCGTTTCCAGACTTTGCAGGGCTTGTCCCACTTGTCCGGCAGCGCCGAGGAGCATGATGCGGTTGGTCATGGCCGTGCCGCCGGGGGCAACTGGCCCAGCCGTTCGCCGCCATAGCTGCGGTTGCGGATCGCGGCGCACCAGTCTTGATGGTTGAGATACCAACGAACGGTTTGGCGCAGGCCTTCAGTCGGCGAGGTGCGCGGGCTCCAGCCCAACTCTTGGTTCAGTTTGCTGAAATCCATCGCGTAACGCTCGTCGTGGCCGGGGCGGTCGGGGACAAAGGTGATGAGGCTTTTGTGCGGAAGGTGCTGCGATTCCGGCAGCATTTCATCCAGCAGGGCGCACAGATCATGGATCACGTCGATGTTGCGCCGTTCCGCCGCGCCGCCGACGTTGTATTTTTCGCCTAGGCGGCCCCGCGTGAAGATCGTCCACAGAGCTTCGGCGTGATCGTCAACGAACAACCAGTCGCGGACATTGGCCCCTTGGCCGTAGATGGGAAGATTTTCGCCGTTCAGCGCCTTCATGATGCTCAGCGGGATCAGCTTTTCCGGAAATTGGAACGGGCCATAGTTGTTGGAACAGTTGCTGATGAGAACCGGAAGGCCGAACGTCTTGTGCCACGCCCGCGCCAAATGGTCGGCGCTGGCTTTGCTTGCGGCATAGGGCGAGTTGGGCGCGTAGGGCGTCGTTTCGGTGAAAGCTCCGGTGTCGCTGAGCGAGCCATAGACTTCGTCGGTCGAAACGTGGAGAAAGCGGAAATCCGCGCGGCGCTCGCGCCAAGTCCGCGCCGCTTCCAGCAAGGTGAAGGTGCCAACAATGTTGGTCTGGATAAATTCGCCGGGGTGGTCGATCGAGCGATCGACATGCGTTTCGGCGGCCAGATGGATGATGCCGTCGGGCTGCGTGTTCGCGATCAACGCGTTCACCGCGCCGGAGTCGCAGATGTCCATTTCGCGCAACGTAAAATGCGGATCATTTGCCAGTTCGGCCAAAGCCTCGCGGCTGGCGGCATAAGTCATCTTATCGAGGCCGATCACACGCGCGTGATCGTGGCGGCGGAGGAAGCGGCAGAGCGCTGAGCCGATAAACCCCGCTGCCCCTGTGACGATGATCGTGCGCATTGGCATCACCATGTGAGCGGCGGGAGGTCTTTGAGGCGCGGCAAAAGCCCGTCCTTGGGTGACAGCAACGCCGCTTCCGGCGCGACGGGCCACGCGATGCCGAGGTCGGGGTCGTTCCACAGGATTCCGGCTTCGCTGGCCGGAGCGTAAAAGGCGGTGACTTTGTACTGCACGATGGTGTCGTCGGTCAGCGTGCAAAAGCCGTGCGCGAATCCTTCGGGGATGAGCATTTGCACCACCTCGTCGCCCGACAGGATGGCGCTGGCATGGCGGCCATAGGTGGGAGAATTCGGGCGGACATCGACGGCCACGTCGAAGATTTTTCCGCGCAACACGCGCACCAGCTTGGCTTGTGCATCAGGGCTTTTCTGGAAGTGAAGGCCGCGCAGCGTTCCGGCTTGCCGCGACATGGATTGGTTTTCCTGCGCAAAGCGGGAGGGGAGGCCCAGTTCCTGCATGCGTTTTTCGTTGATGACCTCGGTCACATAGCCGCGCGCGTCCTCGTGAAGCTTGGGGCGCAGCAGTTTGACTTCGGGAATGGCCAACTCTTGGACTTGAACCGCGTTCATTTGTCTGGCACTTTTCGGCGTTGTTCGGGAAAGCCGAAGATTAGCAGAGGGAAGGGTGCAACTGTCAATGACAACGCCGCCGCTCACATCCGTTATCATGGTCAGCTATCACACCGGGCCGGTTCTGGACCAAGCCATCGCGTCTGTGTTGGCGCAGACCGCGCCGGTGGAGTTGATCCTCGTCAACAACGGCAATCCGCCGGAGGTCGAGAAGGAACTGGCGGCGCGGGCGGACGCGACTCCGGCCATGCGGCTCTTGTCCGGGCAGGGGAATGTCGGCTTTGCCACCGCCTGCAATCTGGGCGCTGCCGAGGCCAAGGGCGATTTTCTGCTTTTTCTTAATCCCGATAGCAGTCTTCCTTCCGACGCGTTGGCAATTTTGCATCGGGAGGCGGCCGAACTGAAGACCCCCTATATGCTGGGGGCGCGGTTGCAGGACGGTGACGGCAAGGATCAGCGCGGTTGTCGGCGCGCTTTGCTGACACCGGCTTCGGCGGTTGTCGAGGCCTTGCACCTCCAATCCCGTTTTCCGAAGCACCGCCTCAATCTCCATGATACGCCGATGCCGACCAAGACCGAGCCGGTTCCGGCGATCAGCGGGGCTTTTATGTTCTTGCCTAAGGCAGATTTCAAAGCGATCAACGGCTTTGATCCGGGGTATTTCCTGCATGTCGAGGATCTGGATTTTTGCCTGCGTTTCAGCCGGATGGGCGGGACGATCTATTTCGTGCCGGACATCGTCGTGACCCATGTGGGGGGCACCAGCGCCACGACCAACCTGTTTCTGGAAAAGCAGAAGGCAAAGGGCTTTATCCGCTATTTCTATGAGAATTTCAGCGATATTTACCCTCAACCGGTCTTGTGGATGCTGGATGCGGGCATTCTGGCGCGGTTGTGGATGAAGATTCTCCTCGCCAAATGGCGCGAAAAGAAGAAATAACATTGGCGGTATTATAATACCACAAGCTCTTTTTCCAGCTTTTTGCCTGATTTCTGTTGACAGCGTGTGACGCGAAAGCGTAAATGCCGCTCGCATACGGAGCGCGGTTCGTCGCCTCCGGCAGGTAAGGCGCGGTGGCGCCCACGCACAAGGTGAGAACATGGCTGGAAAAATTCGACTGACAAAGCGAAGCGTCCAAACAAAGACCTTCGAACTGAAACACGGCGAGCAGAAGAAGGGCTGGGTCGTCCTTGACGCCGACGGCGTTATTCTGGGTCGTCTGGCGGCGGCGGTTGCGCTGCGGCTGCGCGGCAAGCATTTGGCGACCTTTACGCCTTCGGTGGATTGTGGCGACAACGTCATCATCATCAACGCCGAAAGAGTCCGTCTGACGGGCAAAAAGGCGACGGACAAGGAATTCTTCTATCACACCGGTTATGCTGGTGGCATCAAGTCCAGGACTCCGGCGCAAATTCTGGCCGGTCGCTTTCCTGAGCGCGTCATTGAAAAGGCCGTGGAGCGCATGTTGCCGCGCGGGCCTTTGGGTCGTCGCCAACTCGACAATCTGAAGGTTTATGCGGGCGCGGAACATCCGCACGCCGCGCAAAGCCCGGTGACAATCAATTTCGCCGCCGCCAATCCGAAGAACAAGAGGGTGAAGTAATATGGCCACAACCGTGAAATCAAGCGGCGGAGCCGCACGTAAATCAGCCTCGCTTTCCGGCATCAAGGCCGCCGTGAAGGAACAACAGGCCGCCGAGCCGACAGCCGATTCGGTTGCCGCGCCCGTCGCCGCCGACGAAGCGCCCAAGCATGAGCGCAAGGTTGACGCGCAGGGCCGTTCGTATGCTACCGGCAAGCGTAAGAACGCCATCGCCCGCGTGTGGATCAAGCCCGGCAAGGGCAAGATCACCGTCAATGGCCACGACGTGAAGGTGTACTTCGCGCGTCCCGTGTTGCAGATGATCGTCAACCAGCCTTTCGCCGTCGCGGATCGCGCCAACCAGTTCGACGTGGATTGCCTCGTCGATGGCGGCGGGTTGTCGGGCCAAGCGGGTGCCGTGAAGCACGGCATCTCAAAGGCTTTGACCTTCTTCGAGCCGGATCTGCGCAAGCCGCTCAAGGTTGCGAAGTTCCTGCGCCGCGACGCTCGCGTCGTCGAACGTAAGAAGTATGGCCGCGCCAAAGCGCGTCGTCGCTTCCAGTTCAGCAAGCGTTAAGCGCCTTATTACGCTTTATCATCAACGCCAGTCTGGTTTTGCCAGACTGGCGTTTTTGTTTGCGCGGGGCTATTCTTGGCATAGTCAAAAGGGGGTGTTCTATGCCGACATCGCAGCATGTCTATACACAGCAGACTCAATTTTGGTCGACGGAGCGTGCTTATGTGCTGGGCGATATCGCGCGCGCAGCAGGGCATAGGCTTTTTGCGGCGCAGCCGGGCGAGGTGGTTTTGGACGCGGGCTGCGGCGCGGGCTTGGAAACCATCAAACTGGCGCGTACAGGGGCGCGGGCTTGTGGATGCGATCTGTCGCACGAGATGATCGATGCCGCGCGTAATAAATCTCTTCAGGAAAAGCAGGATATTTCGTTTGATGTCGCCAACATTGCTGAGCATTTGCCTTATGCGGATGCGGTTTTCGACGGAATTTTTTGTAACGCGGTGTTGATTCATGACAGTCCTGACGAGTGCCAGCGTTTTATCGCTGAGGCCGCGCGTGTCATGAGCAAGGGTGGACGCTTGCTGATAAGCGTGATGCATCCGTATCTCTATCAGGAAGGAAGCCCTAACCGACTCAACCAAGCCTCGTGGGCGCAATATACGCCGTTGGAGGCTAACCCTGATTTGACCCAGAGTTGCCAGTTCCAAGAGATCTATAGGAACAGCGCGGGAAAAGAGTTTGTGTCTGACGTTTGGTATCACCCTGAGCCGATGTTTCGCGCGATGATGCTGCAAAATGGTTTTTGTCCGGTGCATGAACAAAACCTTTGTGTGACGCCTGAGGCACTGTCGCTTGCGAACGCTTCAGGGCCCTATGGTTACCCAGCTTTTTATCAGATCATGGCGACGAAGCTGTGAGACATGGAGTAGGTGGATGTCCATGAATCCCCTCATTCTTCCCCACCACGGAATCATGCCGCAGATTGATCCGTCCGCCTTTGTCGCGCCGGGGGCGGTGGTGATCGGGGATGTGGTGATCGGGGCGGAAAGCTCGGTGTGGCCGGGGTGCGTTCTGCGGGGGGACGTGAATGTCCTTCGTATCGGCGCGCGGACGAACATTCAGGACGGCACGGTGATCCATGTAGCCGTTGAAGGCCATGGCACGCATATCGGCGACGACGTGACGGTGGGGCATATGGTGTTGCTGCATGATTGTGTGGTGCAGAGCGGTGCGTTTGTCGGCATGAAGTCCGGCGTGATGGACGGCGCGGTGATTGAAAGCGGCGCGATGCTCGCGGCGGGGGCGTTGCTGACACCGGGAAAGGTCATTCCTTCGGGCCAGCTTTGGGCTGGCAGCCCGGCCAAATACTGGCGCGATGTGAGCGCCGAAGATAGGCATCTCTTTGACGTTCGCGGTCGCCAATATGTGGAATTGGCGAAGACGTACCGTTACTGAAAGCTGAGTCATGCTCGCGAAGGCGAGCATCCATCTCCCGGTGGAGCCATAAGCGCACAGTCTCGTAACCCAGCACGAACGTCGCCGACTGGTGATGGATCGCCGCCTTCGCGGCGATGACGTAGGGGGAGCGGGCGTACCGCTAAAGGACTTGCACCCTCACATAGCTTCCCGGCGCTTCTTCGAGGGCGTTGGTTGGTTCGCGGGCGGGGACCATGGGGCCAGCGAACGGTTTGAGCCAGTTGAGCCATTCCGGCCACCACGAACCGTCATGGGCCTCGGCATCCTTGAGCCAATCGTCCGGATGCGCGGGACACTTTGCGTTGGTCCAATAGCCGTATTTGTTGTTCACGGGCGGATTGATGATGCCCGCGATGTGGCCCGAACCGGACAGAACGAAGGTGACCGGCCCCTTGTAGAGCTGCGTCGCCGCATAGGTCGAACGCCACGGCGCGATGTGGTCGTCGCGGGTCGAGAGCAGGAAGGACGGGGTCGTGATGGAAGTGAGGTCGATCGCCACGCCCTTCATTTCCACGCCGCCCGGTTGCACCAGCTTGTTTTGCAGGTACATGTTGCGCAGGTAATAGCTCTGCATCGAAGCGGGCAGGTTGGTAGAGTCCGCGTTCCAGTAGAGCAGGTCGAAGGGGAACGGCTCGCGGCCCATCAGGTAGTTGTTGACGACGAACGACCAGATCAGGTCGTTGGAGCGCAGCAGGTTGAAGGTCGTGGCCATAACCGGCGCGTCGAGATAGCCGAGCTTGGCCATCCGCGCTTCCAGCGCCGTGATTTGCTCTTCGTCCATGAACACGCCGAGGTCGCCCGGCTCAGCAAAGTCCACCAGCGTGACGAGATAAGTGGCGCTGACGATGGTGGGAATGTCCTTAGGCCGCTTTTTGCCAAGCGCGTTGAGGTAGGCCAGCGTGCTGGCCAACAGCGTGCCGCCGATGCAATAGCCGACCACGTTGACTTCATCCACGCCCGTGATGCGGGCCATGTCCTTGATCGCCGCCAGCAAGCCCAAGGTCATGTAATCGTCAAAGTTGATATGAGCGTGCCGCGAATCGGGGTTGACCCACGAGATGCAGAACACTGTGTGGCCCTGTTCGACCATATAATGAATGAACGAGTTCTTTTCGCGCAGATCGAGGATGTAATATTTGTTGATCCACGGCGGCACGATCAGCAGCGGCGTTTTATGCGCTTTTTCCGTCACGGGCGCGTATTGGATCAGCTGCATCAGCTCGTTCTGAAACACCACCTTGCCCTTCGACGTGGCGATGTTTTCGCCAAAGCGGAAGGATTTGGGGTTGGTCATGCTGATGGCCAGACGGCCTTGTCCGCGATCCAGATCGTTGAGGAGATGTTCCAAGCCTTTGATGAGGTTCTCGCCGCCCGTTTCGACCGTGGCGCGGAGGACTTCGGGGTTGGTCATCCAGAAATTGCTGGGTGAAATCGCGTCCACCATCTGGCGGGTGTAGAAATCGATCTTGCGCGCCATTTTGGGCTCGAGGCCGTCGGCTTTCTGCACCAGACTTTGCGCCCAACGCGCCGTCAGCAGGTAGGATTGCTTGATGAAGTCGAACAGCCACACGTCTTGCCACGCCGGATCCTGAAAACGCTTGTCGTTGGCGGCGGGCGCGATGAACGGGTTGACCTTTTGTCCGGCAAGGCGCGTGAGGGCCGTTTGCCAGAGGCGGGCGTAGTCCTGCCAAAAGGCGAGCTGCGCATCGACAAAGCGTTCCGGCGTGTTGAGCAGGCGGTTCGTCAGTTCGCCGAAGGCTTTGGCGATACGCGCGGGGTCGATGTCGGAGGGAAGCGTGGCGGAGGATTTGTGCCGCTCCGCATATTCCTGAATAAGTTTTTGTGTGCGCTCGGCGATGCGGATCAGCAGGGCCGACATGGCGGCTGGATCAAGCCAGCGCGGGGCGGCGGCGGGCGTTTTCGGTTGGGCACCCGGCGCTTTGGCGGGTTTCGCCTCTGGGGCTGGCTTGAGCGCGGCGATTTCTGTGGGCGCAACTTCGGGGGCGGCTCTTTTGGCGGGCGGCTCCGGCTTTTTGGCCACGGCTTCGGGCTTCTTTTTCGCGGCCTCGGCTTTCGTCGTGGCGATCTTTTCCGTCATGGCGGCTTGCAGTTCGGCCAAGGCGTTGCGCGATCCGGCGGCCTTCTTTCGGGCTTTGGGCTTTTTGTTGTCGTCTGCTATGGTCATGGGATGATGTCACGAGAAGGCCGGAGGGAGCTTATTCATAGCATGATGCGCAAAACAAAATCAGCTGAAATCCGAACTTCTCTTATGATCTTTTGCCTGATGGCCCTCACGGGGTGCGCGGACAGCAAATGGGTGTCGTGGCTGACGGGCGAGCCGGGCGATAGCGTCCTCAACGTGCCGCAAGCGGTCGGCGCTCCGCCCAGCCAGAACGAGACGGGGTGGCCTAATTTGGCTTCCGTGCCGCCGAAACCAAAGGACTTCTCGACCCCCGCCTTTCGTCGGACGACTATCCGGCAGATGAACGCGGCGAAAACCGAGGCCGAAGCTATCCGGCAACGTGTGGGTACTCCAACAGAAACTGTGAAATAGCTAGAGGAGCGTGTGATGAAGCTGCAGCCGTTGGTTTTGGGGGTTGTTCTTGGTGTGTTGGTTGCGTTTGGCGCGGTTTTTCTGTCCGGAGGAATGAAGCGCGGTGATGTCGCGCCTCAGAATGTCGTGAAGGAAACGCGGTTGGAACAGGTAAAACGCACCGGTGTGTTGCGCTGCGGTTACACTGTATGGCCTCCTTTCTTGACCAAAGACCCCAACACGGGGAAAATGGGCGGCGCGGTTTATGAGCTTGTCGAAGAGATGGGCAAGTTGTTGAGTGTCAAGATCGACTGGACTGCTGAAGTGGCTACGGGGCAGATATTTTCCGATCTGAGCCTGAACCGGTATGACATGGTTTGCTCGATTTTTGCGGCAACGCCGGGACGCGCGCGTGAGGGCGATTTTGTTGGCCCTATCTTTTACTCACCTCTTTACATGTATGTGCGAAAGGACGACACGCGTTTTGACGCGGATTTTGATATCGCCAATCGTCCTGAAATGAAGTTTGCGGCGCTTGACGGCGAAGGCTCCAGTCTTATGGCTAGCGAGATGTTTCCGGCGGCCAGCAAGGTCAGTGTGCCTCAATATTCGACCAGTGCAGACCTTTACATGATGGTGGCGAACAAAAAGGCGGATGCCGTCCTTCAGGATCCCTTTACGTTTGCGGACTACGCGGCGCAGAATCCGGGCGTCCTTAAGGCTGCGGGCAATAGATCGTTCCGGGTCTTCTCTTTGGGCATGCCCATTCCCGGCAATGAACCAGCTTTGAAGGCGGCGCTTAGCACGACATTGGCGTATCTGCATGATGGCGGGTTTGTCGACAGGCTGCTCAAAAAGTATGACGGCGATTCCAAATTTATCCGTGTGGCCAAACCCTATGCGCCTTGACATGACACCACTTCGCATTGCCGTAGCCGGTCTTGGAACCGTGGGTTCCGCGACACTTCGTTTGTTAAAGCAGAACGCTGAACTTGTCGCGACGCGGACGGGGGGACGACCTGTTGCCGTTGTGGCCGTCAGCGCGCGCGACAGGAACAAAGCGCGTGATTGCCCGTTAGAGGGACTGGCTTGGGTCGAAGACCCCCGCCAGATGGCTTTGCTGCCTGATGTCGACGTGGTGGTTGAGCTGATCGGTGGCGCAGACGGCATGGCCAAGGACGTGTGCGAGGCGGCGCTGCGTCACGGCAAGCATGTCGTCACCGCCAACAAGGCGTTGCTGGCGCGGCATGGCGCGGCTTTGGCGGCTGAGGCGGAAAAACAAGATCGGCGGCTGATGTTCGAAGCCGCAGCAGCTGCGGGCATTCCGATCATCAAGACGTTGCGCGAGTCGTTGGCCGGGAACCGGATGCGCGTGGTGCAGGGCATTTTGAACGGCACTTGCAACTATATCCTCACGCGCATGGGCGAGGCGAATCTGGATTTCGCCGTGGCGTTGCGTGAGGCGCAGGAGCGCGGCTATGCCGAAGCCGATCCCGCCATGGATGTCGATGGCTATGACACCGCGCACAAGTTGGCGGTCCTTGCCGCTTTGGCGTTCGGCACGAAACCGGATTTTGACTCGGTGACGGTGGAGGGCATTCGCCGCATAACGCCGGTCGATTTGCTTTATGCCGCCGAATTGAAATTCCGCATCAAGCTCTTGGGCGTTGCTCGCCTTACCGATCATGGGTTGGAGCAGAGGGTGGGGCCGTGCTTGGTGCCTGTTGGTACGCCGTTGTCCAAGATTGACGACGTGCTGAACGCTGTGTTGGTGCAGGGCGATGCGGTTGGCGATGTTACGTTGTCGGGGCGCGGCGCGGGTGGCGGGCCGACATCCAGCGCGGTCGTGGCCGATCTGGTCGATTTGGCTCGGGGCTATGCCGGACTGCCCTTTGCCGTGCCGGTGGCCAGCCTCAGCGCGACGCGCACGACCCCCGCTGACAGGCGCGAAAGCGGGTGGTATATACGCCTCGACGTTAAAGACCAGCCGGGGGTTGTGGCGGACATTACCGCCATCCTGCGCGACGAGGCGATTTCGATTGAGTCGCTGTTGCAGCGCGGGCGCTCGCCGATGAACGCCGTGCCTGTCATTATCACGACGCACAGAGTCGACGAGGCGGCTATGCGCCGGGCCATGGAGAAGATCGGAAAACTGGAGTCCGTGCGGGATGAGCCGTGCTGGCTGCGAATTGAAAACGCTTGATCGGGAGTAAAAGCAATGCGTGTCGGTGATGCCTATATGGATCGCAATCTGGCCTTGGAACTCGCGCGCGTGAGCGAGGCGGCGGCGCTATCGGCGTCGTTGCAGGTCGGGCGCGGCAATGAAAAAGAAGCCGATCAAGTGGCGGTAAACGCCATGCGCAAGGCTTTGAACGTTCTCGACATCGACGGCACCGTCGTCATCGGCGAGGGCGAGCGCGACGAAGCGCCCATGCTTTTTATCGGCGAGAAAGTCGGAACCTGTAAAGGGCCAAAGGTTGACATCGCGCTGGATCCTTTGGAAGGCACAACGATCACCGCGACCGGCGGCCCGAACGCTCTGGCCGTCGTGGCGATGGCGGAGGCGGGCGGCTTTCTTCATGCGCCGGACGTGTATATGGAAAAAATCGCCGTGGGCGTGGGCTTGCCGGACAATCTGATCGACCTCGATGTGCCAGTGGCCGAAAATCTGAAAAATCTCGCCAAGGCAAAGGGCGCGGAGCTGTCCGATTTGCAGGTCTGCATTCTGGAACGTCCTCGCCACCAAGAGCTGATCGCGCGTGTGCGCGAAACGGGCGCGCGCATCATGCTGATCGGCGACGGCGATGTTTCGGGCGTGATCGCGACATCGCAGCCGGAAAGCGGCGTGGATATGTATATCGGCACCGGCGGCGCGCCTGAAGGCGTGTTGGCGGCCGCCGCGTTGCAATGCATCGGCGGGCAGATGCAGGGTCGTTTGGTGTTCCGCAACGACGATGAAAAAGCCCGCGCGGCGCGGGCTGGCATCACCGATCTGGCGCGTAAATACAGCATGGATGATTTGGCCCATGGCGACGTGATGTTCGCGGCCACCGGCGTGACCAACGGCGCGATGCTGAAGGGCGTGCGGCGGTTTGCGGGCGGAGCCATGACCCACACCGTCGTCATGAGGGCCAAGACCGGCACTGTGCGCTACATCGAAGCGCACCACAATTTCCGCCGGAAGCCGCTTGTCTTCTGAGTGTTCGTCCGGAAACTTAGAAAGCAATAACAACCGTAAAAAAGGTCATCCCCGCGAAGGCGGGGATCCATCACCGGGTGATAGGATTGAGCGCAATTTTTACAGACCGACGCTTTTCGTTCAACAGGAGATGGATCCCCGCCTTCGCGGGGATGACCATTCCCTTTATTAATCGTTGTGAACAAACGACAAGTCTCTGGACAGACACGAAGTGATGACCGCCCCGTTCCTTGGCGTTGAGCGATCTTTTACCGGCAAACGCTGGGTGACGCGGGCTTGTGACGAGCGCATGGCAGAGGCTTTGGCGCAGCGTTACACGCTGCCCGACCTGATGGCGCGGAGTCTCAGCGCCCGGGGGCTTGATTTGGAAACCACGCCTTCGTTCCTTGATCCGCGTTTGCGTAATTTGATGCCCGACCCCAGCCGGTTCAAGGATATGGATTGCGCGGCGGCGCGGATGGCCGAAGCCGTCCAGCGGGGCGAGAGCGTCGCGGTGTTCGGCGATTATGACGTGGACGGCGGCACGTCGTCGGCGCTGCTGCTGCGCTTTGGCCGCGCCGTCGGGATTGAACTGCGGCTTTACATCCCCGACCGGATCACGGAGGGCTATGGCCCCAACGCGGCGGCCATGCGGACGCTGGCGGCGGAGGGTGTCCGGCTTGTGGTCTGCGTCGATTGCGGCACCACGGCGCACGAGCCTTTGGCGGCGGCGCGTGACGCGGGGCTTGAGGTCATCATTCTCGACCATCACACGGCGGAGCCGGTCTTGCCGTTCGCCTATGCGGTCGTGAATCCCAATCGGTTGGATGAAGATATGGGCGCGGCCTATGGTTCATTGGCCGCCGTGGGCGTGACGTATCTGTTCGTCGTGGCGGTCAACCGCTCGTTGCGGGCGGCGGGGTGGTACGGCGCGGCGCGGGCTGAGCCGGATTTGCGCGAATGGCTCGATCTGGTGGCGCTCGGCACCGTGTGCGATGTGGTGAAATTGACGGGGCTGAACCGCGCCTTTGTCACGCAAGGGCTCAAGATCATGGAGCAGCGCCACAACGTCGGGATCGCGGCGTTGGCGCGTGCGGCGGGCGTGAAAGCCGCCATGGACACTTATGCGGCGGGCTTCCTGTTGGGGCCGCGCGTGAACGCGGGCGGTCGCATCGGCCAAGCCGATCTTGGCGCGAAGTTGTTGTCCACGGACGACGCAGATTATGCAGTGGGTCTGGCGGAAAGGCTGAACGGCTACAACACCGAGCGCCGCGCGATTGAAGCGCAGGTCTTGGCTGAGGCCGAGGCTTTAGTTTTTGAAGGCGATGCGCCGCTTGTGTTTGCCGCCAGCGAGAACTGGCATCCGGGCGTGATCGGGATCGTCGCGTCGCGGCTCAAGGAGAAATACCACCGTCCGGCCATCGTCGTGGCGTTGGACGGCGACGTGGGCAAGGGGTCGGGGCGTTCGATCGGGAATGTCGATCTGGGCGCGGCGGTCATCGCGGCGCGGCAGGCGGGGTTGCTCATCAACGGCGGCGGTCACAAGATGGCGGCGGGCTTGACGGTAGCCCGCGACGGCGTGGAAGCGTTGCGCGTTTTCCTGAACGAGCGCATCGGCAAGCAGCTGGAGGCCGAGCCTTTGCAACCGACGCTCACGCTGGACGGCTTGATTTCCGGAGCGGGTGCGCAGGTGGATTTTGTCGATAAACTGGCCGCGCTGGGTCCGTTCGGCACCGGCAATCCTGAGCCGCGTTTCGCGCTGGCGGATTGCCGCGTCGTCCGCGCCGATGTGGTCGGCGAAAAGCATGTCAGCGTGATTTTGATGAACGGCGCGGCGCGTTTGCGCGGCATCGCCTTTCGCGCGATGGACAGCGATCTCGGCCCGGCTTTGCTCAGTCTAGGTTCACGGCCTTGCCACGTCGCGGGCTTCCTTCGCTGTGACGAATGGAATGGAACGCGACGGGTTCAGCTTCTTGTGAGCGACGCGAGTTCCGGCGGGTAGATGGGCTATGTAAAAAAGGGGCCGCGTTTGGGCGCGGCCCCTGATTTTTACCAATTATGAGGCTGTTTAGTACGAGTAATACAGGTCAAACTCGACCGGATGCGGGGCGGTGCGGAAGCGATCCCACTCCTCGCGTTTCAGGTCGAGGTAGGACGCGATCATGTCGGCGGTGAAGACATCGCCCTTGAGCAGGAAGTCGTGATCCTTTTCCAGCGCGAGGATGGCTTGCTCCAGCGAGCCGCACACGGTCGGAACCTTGGCCAGTTCCTTGGGCGGCAGTTCGTAGAGGTTCTTGTCCATCGCTTCGCCGGGGTGGATCTTGTTCCGCACGCCGTCCAGACCCGCCATCATCATCGCCGCATAGGCGAGATAGGGGTTGGCGCAGGGGTCGGGGAAGCGGACTTCGACGCGCTTGCCCTTCGGGCTGTTCACGAACGGAATGCGGCACGACGCCGAGCGGTTGCGCGACGAATAGGCCAGCAGAACGGGAGCTTCAAAGCCCGGCACCAAGCGCTTGTAGCTGTTGGTGGTCGGGTTCGTGATCGCGTTCAGCGCCTTGGCGTGCTTGATGATGCCGCCGATGTAATAAAGCGCGAAGTCCGACAGGTCAGCGTAGCCCTTGCCCGCGAACAGCGGTTTGCCGCTCTTCCAGATCGACTGGTGGACGTGCATCCCCGAACCGTTGTCGCCGTACACCGGCTTGGGCATAAAGGTCGCCGTCTTGCCGTAAGTCGCCGCGACGTTGTGCACGACATACTTATAGACCTGCATGTTGTCGCCGCAGCGCGACAGGGTCGAGAATTTGATGCCCAGTTCATGCTGCGAGGCGGCGACTTCGTGATGGTGCTTTTCGACTTCGACGCCCATCTGCTTGATGAGCGACACCATCTCGGTGCGCAGGTCCTGCGCCGAGTCGGTCGGGTTGACGGGGAAATAGCCGCCCTTTACGCGCGGACGGTGGCCGAGGTTGCCTTCGGGATAGTCGCGGCCGCTGTTGTGCGGGCCTTCGGTGGAGTCGAGCTTGACAAAGGTGTTGTGCGGATCGGTGCTGAAACGCACATCGTCAAAGACAAAGAATTCGGCTTCGGGGCCGAAATAGGCCGTGTCGCCCAGACCGGATTCGATCAGATGCGCTTCGGCCTTTTTGGCGATGGAGCGCGGGCAGCGTTCATAGGGCTTGCCGGTGACGGGGTCGTGGACATCGCAGAAAACGGCGAGCGTCGGTTCGGCGTAGAAGGGATCAATCACCGCCGTGCTGGCATCGGGGATCAACGTCATGTCGGATTCGTTGATCGCCTTCCATCCCGCGATGGACGAGCCGTCGAACATGATGCCGTCCTTGAACGCGGCTTCGTCCATGGTGCTGATGTGTTGCGTCAGATGCTGGAGCTTGCCGCGCGGGTCGGTGAATCGGAGGTCGATATAGTTAATGTCGTGCTTTTTAATCAGGTCAAAGACGGACTTTAGATTGGACATGGTTCGATCCTTGGCTCGGGGTTGAACGGCTATGAAAATAGACTCAAGGCAACGCTTCTAAAGGGACTCTATGCCATACACTCTAAGCACTTGACAATTTTGACGGTTTTGCGCTATCGCGTTAGTAGTGGTTTTGTCACTGAAGCGTATTCCCGTATTATTGGTATTTGAGAATTTTCGCTCGTCGCATGGGCCGTTCTGTTTGTTTCTTGTTGGTGTGCGTTCCGTCGGCCTTTTAATTTGTCCCCAGTTTCGTGATTTTTCAAGAAGACGAAAGCTTTTGGCGAACTTGTCTTTTCTTGCAATAAGTTGTAAAAAACGGCAGTTTTTCCCAGTGGTTTTGAGAGGGTTATCATTATGTCGTCAAATCTTGGACTGAATTATCTCGTCGAAGAATCAGCGAAGCGAAATAAATTTGTGCAAAAAATGGGAGAGAAGGCCGCGAGCTTGGGATTAAATCTCGTGGGCTGGTCGGTTCAGGACGGCGGTGTGTTCGAAGTCATTGGGTGCTGCTCTGGAAGACGGACGTATATGCAACCCGACAACAAAGTGCTTCGGTTGACGTTCGGCGGAACGGGGCTTGATTCCCCGTCATGTGATATCGAAATCGGGATCGGGCGAGATTTTAAGACTCGGACGAGCGATCCTGTGGATTGCATCGTGATACAGGTTGTGCCGGGGGTAAAAGATGGGGCGGAGCGGGATGCCGGATTGGTCCGACTGTACGCGACGGCTCCGGGGGCGCATCTCATCATAGATCCTAGGCAATTTGCCCGAATCGCTGCGGTTCTTAAGGAGAGAGTTGTGCCGATTGTCCTTGGCGAGCCGGAACCGAAACCGAATAGCGATGCAGCCCGTCGGCGCAGCGCACGACGTGCAAGCAAGACTCGTCCGCCGAATCCCAACGGCGCAGGGGCGTAAGTTTCCCTCTTTCCGCAATGTCCCGCGTTTTGCGGTCGTGCTGTCCTTGGGCGTGGGACTTGCGGACGCGGGTTGCCAAGGGGGGTGTCTTATTCTATAAGGCGCTTCTGCACATGTGGCGGCCGTAGCTCAGTTGGTAGAGCCCTCGGTTGTGGTCCGAGTTGTCGTGGGTTCGAGTCCCATCGGTCGCCCCATTTTGCTTTATGAAAAATCGCCGTTTCCGCTTTCGCGGGGCGGCGTTTTTTTTCGCCGCTTCCTTTCACCAAGACTAGACCCGGCGCAGGACTAAAACGATGCCGCCGCCGAGGAACGGCACGCCTTCCAGATACCGTTCGAGCGTCTTCAGAATCGGGCCGGGGTGGGGGATCAAGGGCGGGATGAGAAAGATGGTGCGGCGTTCCTGCAAAGCCCAGCCTGCCGTTTGCGCGGCGCATAGAAATGCGTTCGGCCAGAAATTGCGTTCGTTGGCGCGTCGCCATTGGTTGAAAAAGGCATAAGGGTTTTGCGCGTTGGGCTCAATGGCGCACCAAAACGCGCCGGGTCGGGTGACGGCGGCCACGGCGCGGGCGGCTTGTTCAAGATCGTCGATGTGGTGCAGCACATCGTTTGAGATAACCGCGTCAAAGGCTGGCGCTTCGGCGAGCGCGGCGAGATTTTCGGCTTGGCCTTCGATGAAACGGACGCGGTCTTGCAGCCCGTGCGCTGCGGCTTTGTCGCGGGCAAAGGTGATATAGGCGGGCAGCGGGTCAACGCCTGTCCACCGCAAGCGCGGCAGGTTGGCCGCGATGTCGACGGCCAGACGTCCCGTGCCGGAGCCGAGTTCGAGAATGTGTCCCGCCGGAGCGTTGCGCTCCAGCCAATCGCAGAGGAACAGCGTACGGCGGCGGTTGATCCAGCCCTGCCGGTCGCGCAGGTCGTCATAGCCTGCCGGGTCGCGATCCCAATCCGCGTTGCGTGTTGCCATGGGGGTTTTCAATGGGAGAGCCTGTTCGTTGTGGCGTTCATCGTCATTGAACAGCAATTTTCCTTCTCGCGAAAGCGGAATGACATTAGAGTCTTGGCCTTGGCGGCGCTTACAGGAGATGGGCCCCCGCCTTCGCGGGGGCGACGCGGTTCTTAGGGTATAGATGCGTGGTGTGGAGCCGTGTGTTTTCCCTCCGCGTCATGCCCGCGCAGGCGGGCATCCATCACCATCCGGTGTCGCGAGGTTTGGCGTTGCCGCTTTGCGAGCGGGCGACGCGGTGTTTTGGAGGGGCGTTGATGCGCGGGGGGATGACGCTGCGGGCGGTGGCGGGGTTTGCGCTGGGGCTTGCGTTGTGCGGGCTGCTGCTGCGGCAGGTCGATGTGCGCGGCGAGGACTGGTTGCGGTTGTCGCGCCAGCTGTCCGCGCCTTGGGTTTTGGCCGTCGTTGTCCTGACCTTTGTTTTGTGGTGGAGCGGCGCGCGAAAGTGGGCGTTGTGGTCGGCGGCGTTGCATGGCGCCGAGGGCGCGGAGCCAGAGCCGAGGTTCTTCCTGCGTCATTTCGCGTGGCAAAATTGGTGGGGACAGTTCGTGCCGACGACGCTCGCGGTCGTTCTGGGGCGCGGGTGGGCAATGCGCCGTCATGTCGGCTGGCGCGGCGGCGCGGGCGGCGCGCTTTATGATCAGGCGATGGAATTCGGATTGTTGTGCGGCTTGCTGCCGATGGCGTGGCTTGTCCTGCGGGAACAGGCTTCGGCGGAGGTCTGGGGCGCGGCGGCGGTGCTTGGCATGGCAGGAGCAGGCGGCGCGATGTGGCTGCTGCGGCGTTTTCTGCCGCGCGGCGCGGGCGCTCTGGCGTTGCCGCTTCTGGCGTGGTCGGCATTGCGCGTCGTGGTGATGATCGCGCGGGTGGTGGCCGGAGCCTTGGCGTTGGGGATGGCGTTGGATCCCGTGGTGATTGTGGCGGCGACGCCCTTGGTGGCGTTTCTGGCGCTGCTGCCCTTGACTCCCGGTAATCTGGGGCTGTCCGAATGGGGGTGGGTGGGCGCTTTGTCTTTAGGCGGCGTGGATGCGGGCGAGGCGGCGTTGTTCGCGCTCGGCTCGCGGTTGTTGTTGCTGGCGGTGCAAAGTCTGGTTCTCGCGGTGAATGAAGGCGTGTTTTTCGCGGCAAAGGCGGGTAGGGGTTAAAGTCATGGCTGTATTCTCGTGTCCCTTTGATCCTGAGGCTTGGAAGCGTGAAGCTCTGCTGACGGCGGCGCAGATGCGGCAGGCGGAGTCGCTCGGCGCGGTGTCCTCGTCCGCGATGATGAGCAAAGCCGGAGAGGCCGTGGCGCGTGTCGTCATGGAGCGTTGGAAACCTTGCCGTGTGGTGGTGCTGTGCGGGCCGGGGAACAACGGCGGCGATGGCTATGTCGTGGCCGCGCGGTTGCGTCAGGCGGGATGGCCGGTTGTGGTGGGCGCTTTGACGGGCGCTTCGCCCTCCGTTGAGGCGAAGGATGCGGCGGCGGCTTGGACGGACGTGACGCGGCCTCTCACGAAGGATTTATTTGATCAAGCTGATCTGGTTGTGGATGCCTTGTTTGGCGTGGGACTGACGCGTCCTCTGGATGCCGAGCTTGTCGGGCTGGTCGAAAACCTGAACGCGCGGAAGCTCCCCGTCGTCGCCGTCGATGTCCTGAGCGGCGTTGATGCCGACACGGGGCGCGTGTTGGGCGCGGCGGTGCAGGCGGCGCTGACGGTAACTTTTTTCTGCGCGAAGCCCGGTCATGTCGTGTTGCCGGGCGCTTTGCGCTGCGGCGAGGTGGTGATCGCCGACATTGGGATCGCTCGCGCCGTTCTGGATGAAGTCCAACCCACGACGGCGCGGAATGCGCCGGACTTGTGGCGCAAGGCGCTGTCATGGCCTCAACCGGGGGGACATAAATACAGCCGTGGTCAGGCGCTGCTCTTCGGCGGGCCGGTGCTGACGGGCGCGGCGCGGCTTGCCGCGCGGGCAGCGCAGCGGGTGGGCGCGGGGCTGGTGACGTTGGCGGCTCCGACCGAAGCGGTTCCCCTTTACGCCGCCGCACTGGAAAGCGTGATCGTGCGACCCGTGGCGAGTGTCGAGGACTGGCGGGCGCTGTTGGACGACCCCAAGCGAAACGCCGTACTGATCGGGCCGGGGATGGGGCTGGATGCGGACGCGAAGGCGTTGGTTCATGCCGCGCTGGCGACGCGCAAGCCCTGCGTTCTGGATGCCGATGCCCTGACGGCTTTTGCCGGAGAGCCACAAGAGCTTTTTGGTCTTTTGCACGAAGCTTGCGTCCTGACCCCGCATGAGGGAGAGTTTTCGCGTCTATTTGGGGCCCGTCTTGATGCTGCCGCCCCAAAGCTGGAGCGGGCGCGACGGGCAGCGGCGCTTGCCGGGTGCGTGGTCTTGCTGAAGGGGGCGGATACCGTTGTGGCCAGTCCCGACGGTTGCGCCGTCGTGAATGACAATGCGCCGCCTTGGCTGGCGACGGCGGGGGCGGGGGATGTTTTGGCCGGGTTGATCGTGGGCTTGCTGGCGCAGGGGTTACAACCGATGGTTGCGGCTTCGGCGGCGGCGTGGCTGCATGGCCGGAGCGCCGCAGCGTTCGGCCCCGGCCTGATCGCCGAGGATATAGTCGACGGGGTGCCCGTCGCGCTTAAAAGCTTGTCGGAATAGGCGGAAAAGACCATACTCCTCCTGTTTCCTTCCGGCGGTTGCGCTGGGTTGTTTCGTGCAAGAAACAGAGACAAGGCCGTGGGGCAGGGTGAGCCAACGCCATGATACTTAAGAATCTCTCCAATCAGGACGCGGCGGTCGAGGCTGGGGCCACGTTTCGGCGTTGCGGTGTGGGCGCTCTGGTGGAGACGGCCCATGTGCTGGAGGTCGCTCGCGACCGGATGGGCATCCCTCATGTGCGCTTTCAGTTGCAGGTGCGGCGCGGCAGCGGCATGCCGACCGTCGAGAACCGGACTCTCGCGCTCGAAGTCTTTCAGACCCGCTTTCGGGAACGGGTCAAACCCGCCGCCTCTTAAAAAACTTTGCGCTCCGCCCCGTTTGGCTCTAGAAACGCCGTCACGCGGGTGTGGCGGAATTGGTAGACGCGCTGGATTTAGGTTCCAGTGATGAAAGTCGTAGGGGTTCAAGTCCCTTCACCCGCACCACGCTTCGCTCGCGCAGCGAGGGATGGCTGGTGCGATATAGCCTACTCAGGCGAGACGGACTCTTGCCGCTGCGCGAGTTACGGCTCGGCGAGCCTGTAGCAAAAACTTCGAGATGCAGGAGTGTTGGGCAATCTGTGAACGCGAAAGTGAAAGGAAGTAGCCGTGCCTATGACCCGAGAACAGCTGCTGGATATTCTGAGAGAGACGGGCGGCTATATTTCCGGTAGTCACATTGTCGCTACCTCGGGCAAGCACATTGACACATACCTCAACAAGGACGCGATTTATCCTCACACAAAATCAATTTCGTCCGTGTGTTTGGCAATGGCCGAGCCCCTCGCCAAAGACCAAATTGACGCGGTTGTTGCTCCGGCTCTTGGCGGCATCGTTCTTTCCCAGTGGATTGCGCACCATCTTTCACAATTGACGGGTAAGGACGTTCTGGCCGTTTACACTGAAAAAACGCCGGACAAGGATCAGATACTAACGCGAGGCTACGACCAGCTTGTTTGTGGAAAACGAGTTCTTGTTGTCGAGGACATTTTAACGACAGGCGGTTCGGTTATCAAAGTCTTGAACAGCGTTAGAAAAGCCGGTGCTGAAGTCGTGGCCGTCAGCGTCATGTTTAACCGAAACCCCAAAGCCGTTACTTCGGAACTTTTTGGTGTCCCATTACATGCTCTGGCGGAAATTGATGTGCCTTCATGGGATGAGGCGGACTGCCCTATGTGCAAGAGCGGTCAGGAAATCAATACGACCGTTGGCAAAGGACGGGAATATCTGGCGCAAAAAACGCAACGAGAAAGGGAGATGGTTTGAACGGATGGGTCTTACCCTCGTTTTCTCCGTGTTTAAACCACAACTTCAAAGCCTTTCAGCTTTTTCCGGATCTTTCCTCACCATCTAAGCCACAGATTTAGATGGTGGGTGCGACAGGGATTGAACCTGTGACCCCTACCGTGTGAAGGTAATGCTCTCCCGCTGAGCTACGCACCCGACGGGGGGTATTAACAGGTTTTCACCCTTTGCTGTCAAGCCTTAGGCTGATAGTTTGTGAAAACCATCGCTTTTGAGGAATCTCTTGGCTTTCCCCCCCTCCCAGCCACTCGCGCCAGCCCTTAGGCCGCACATACTGGTTGTCGACGACGACGACCGGCTGCGAGAGCTTTTGCGCCGTTATCTGGCAGGGCAGGGCTTTGTCGTCAGTACGGCGGCGGGAGCGGAGGAGGCGCGGTGCCTCCTTAAAAACTTCGGCTACGACCTGATGGTGCTCGATGTCATGATGCCGGGCGAAACGGGGCTGGAGCTGACGCGCTCGTTGCGCGGGACGTTCCGGCCCGGCGGACGGCAGTTGCCGATCTTACTGCTCACCGCGCGCGGCGAGGCGGATGATCGTATCGAGGGATTGGAGTCCGGCGCGGACGACTATCTCACCAAACCCTTTGAGCCGCGCGAGCTGTTGCTGCGGATCAACGCCGTTTTGCGCCGCGTGGCCAAGCCGCCCGACAGGCTGCCGGAATTGAAATTGGGCGCGTGGGTCTATGATCCCCAGCGCGACGAGCTGCGCAGCGCGACCGAGACGATCCGCCTGACCGACATGGAAGCCGGGCTGATGCGCGTGCTGGCCGCCGAGCCGGGCGCGGTCGTCAGCCGCGAAGTCTTGGCCGAGCAAAGCAAGAGCAGCGTCAACGACCGCACCATCGACGTGCAGGTCACGCGCCTGCGCCGCAAAATCGAAGGCGACGCCAAAAATCCCCGCTACCTCGTCACTGTACGCGGCGAAGGTTATATGCTGATGCCGGATACCGATTCATGATCGCGCCATGGCTCACACGATTGGCGCGCGTTCCTCAGGGGCTGGCGAAAGGCATCAAGCGGATCTTGCCGCGCAGTCTTTTCGGCCGCACGTTGCTGATCATCGTGACGCCGACGTTGCTGGCGCTGTGCGTCGCGACGTTTGTTTTCTTTGATCGCCATTGGTACACGGTGACCCACCGCATGACGAATGCCGTGGCGGGCGAAGTCGCGATGATCGTCGATTTGATGCGCCACAGCCCGACATCGGAGGCGCGGGCCGAAGTCGTCCAACTCGCCGACAAAAAGCTTGATCTCTATGTGTCCTATGCGCCGGGGGAACACATCAAGGCGCGGCGCTCGCGCACCCCCAGTCCCTTGCGCGATATGTTGAAGGATGCCTTGAGCGACCGGCTCGCTTACCCCTTCGCCATCGACATGCGCCACGCGCCGCAAACCATAGCCATTCGCGTGGAGGCCCCCGAAGGCGTTTACACGATTGTGCTGCCGGAGCGTCGCGTCTACACCCCCACGACCGAGGTGTTCATCGGATGGATGATCGGCAGCTCGATTTTGCTGTCGGTGATCGCGTTGTTGTTCATGCGCAACCAGATACGGCCTATCCGCCGTCTGGCCGAAGCGGCGGAGGCCATCGGCAAAGGGCGCGACGTGCCGTGGTTTAAGCCCGAAGGCGCGTCCGAAGTGCGTCAAGCCGCCGCCGCGTTGCTGGTCATGCGTGATCGGCTGCGGCGTCAGATTACGCAGCGCACCGCGATGCTTGCCGGAGTCTCGCACGACCTCCGCACGCCGTTGACGCGGATGAAACTGCAACTGGCACTGATGCCGGAAACCTCTGAGACGCAAGGCATCGCGGAAGACATCGCCGATATGGAAAGCATGGTCGAAGCCTATCTCGCCTTCGCGCGCGGCGAGGAGGCGGAGCCTGCCGCGCCATTGGATATTTCGGCGCTGCTCGAAGAAATCGTCGCGGCCGCGCGGCGGCAGCATCCCGACATCATCCTGAACGCTCCCGGCGAAGTTCAAGTCACGCTGCGGCGCAACGCCATGAAACGTTGCATCGCCAATTTGTTGGGCAACGCTCTGCGTTACGGCAAGCGGGCTGTGGTCGAGGTGACGCTGCGCGACCATGCCGTGGACATTACGATCGACGACGACGGGCCGGGCATTCCGCCGGACAAGCGCGAGGACGTGTTCCGCCCGTTCCTGCGCCTCGACGAGTCGCGCAATCCGGTCACGGGCGGCGTGGGCCTAGGCCTCACCATCGCCCGCGACATCGCCCGTTTTCACGGCGGCGACGTGGCGCTAGAAAACAGCCCGCTTGGCGGCCTGCGGGCGCGGATACGGCTTCCGGTTTAGAGACTTCTTTTGTGGGATACGTAAACCCCGCAACTTTAGCCGGTTGGGATAGCGGAGAGTTTCGTTAAGCGCGGTAGGATTCCCTCCCCCTCGTGGGGAGGGTTAGGGAGGGGGAGAACGACTGGGCATGGTGTGTTGATATTGTAACGAAATAACGGCTATGGACTTTCTCTTTCGCCCCAACATTTCGCTTGCGGACCTCCCCCCTCCCTAACCCTCCCCACGAGGGGGAGGGAATCGCTCTGTCGGCCCGCTTGGGCCGACTTGATCCGGCTTTAGCCGATGGTCGTTCATGCGACCGTCAGAACAGCTTGCCGCCGTTCGGCACCGGATGCGTCGGGCTGATCAGGACAACGCCACCTGAGGCGTCGGGAAAGCCAAGAGTCAGGGCCTCGGACATAAATGGCCCGATCTGCTTGGGCGGAAAATTGACCACGGCGGCAACCTGCTTGCCCGCCAGTTCCTCCGGCGTGTAGTGCGCCGTAATCTGCGCCGAGCTTCGCCGTGTCCCGATAGCATCGCCAAAGTCGATGGTGAGCTTGTAAGACGGCTTCCGCGCCTCCGGAAACGGATCGCACCGCACAATCGTTCCAACCCGGATATCGACGGCTTCAAACTCGGCGTAGGTGATGGGTGGCATGATGGCTCCGTGATTTATGGACTTAAAATACTATTTTCCAGACTTCTTTGCGGACTCACGTTTTGGGGTGCTCTTTCGTAGTTCTTCCTCGGCTTTTGCCAACAGATCGGTTTGTAGTATGTTTTCGATAACATCCATTACCAACATCATGTTCTTGACTGATGGACGATAAGACCTGTGAGAAGCCGCGTGACCAGCGTCAATTGCCGCTTCGATAAGCGGAAGGCTTTTTTCGGCAATAAACCCATTCTTGTTCAACGCCATCAAACCTGCCTTGAAGCCCCTAACATCTCCCACCTTTTCCAAAATAAATGCGTCAAATATCGTTCGCGCACCCATCATCGCGAGGCGTTTGTTGTTGGCATGAAGCGCTGAATAAATTTCATCGAGCAATTCTGAGTATTTTTCCGGGATTTTGTCAAAAAAACTCGGCCTCCTTCTGGATACCCGTGGGGGGTAATATGTATCGACAGTTCCTTCGTCCATCCATTCTGAACACCATTGTTGTCTTTTTAGGGAGACATCTTCACAACCGCAGCATTCTAGCACTGTGTATGTGTCACACCATTCAACAGAAAAGCGACCGCTTTCAATTTCTTCTGAGTTCTCAATCTTGTGTTCAAAGCGAACAATGTGTTTTGTGCCCTGACCGCAATTGTTGCAGTGAGACTTTATAATCCTGTCGGTCATCATAGTACCGGACGCAGTTGGATAAAGCCTTGAAGAGATTCAAGATAAGGATTCTTTCCGACCAAAGAAGGAATCCAAAATGCAAGGAATACTGTCCAAGGCTCTATCCAGTTGGATAGAGAATCACATTCCCCTTTC
>CAIXHP010000059.1 GCA_903919315.1 uncultured Pseudomonadota bacterium
GCCGAGAAACCCCGTCGCGGCGACCGCGTCGCCGTGCGCACGCGCAACGGCGAGGTGATGGTTAAACAGCTGGGCCGCGACGGCGGACAGAAAATCGAGCTGCTGTCCTTCAATCCTGACTACCCTCTCATCACCCTCCTGCGCCGCGACGTGGATTGGATCTATCGCGTGGTGTGGGCGAGTCAGTAATTCTTGCGCCGCAAAAACGAGGCTATGGATAGAATGGTCTATGGATTGGTTCGCCCTCTCTTGTTCGCCATTGAACCTGAGAAGGCTCACGGGCTTGCCATGGCATCGCTGCGGTTGCTGGATAAGACGGGCATGCTCGGCAAGCTTTATCCTCCGCACAAAGACGAAGTCACGTTGTGGGGGTTGAAGTTCTCCAATCGGATCGGTCTTGCAGCGGGGCTGGATAAGGACGGCGACTCTATCGATGCCTTATCAAGTTTGGGGTTTGGTTTTCTTGAAATCGGCACCGTAACGCCCTTGCCTCAGGATGGGAACCCAAGGCCGAGGATGTTCCGGCTAGTGGCGCATCAGGCCCTTATCAACCGCTTGGGCTTTAACAATCTTGGTGTGGATCGGCTGGTTCAAAACGTTCGCGCTTCTCGACGACGCTGTGTGCTTGGGATCAGTATCGGAAAAAACGCGAAGACTTCGGAACAAAACACGATTGATGATTATCTGTTTTGCTTGGAACGGGCGTTTCCCGTTGCGGACTATGTTGCAGTCAACATTTCTTCGCCGAACACGGTTGGTTTGCGTGGGCTTCAGTTTCTCAATGTTCTCCCTGCGTTTTTAAATCCGATTAAGGACAAGCAGCTTAAATTGCAGCGGCAATACGGAAGGATGGTGCCGCTCCTAGTCAAGATTGCGCCCGATTTGTCTTCGGACGAGGTGCGGGGGATTGGTCGCGTACTGCTTGATTGCGGCGTTGATGGGGTTATCGCTACGAACTCGACCATCACGCGATCAGGTGTGGAAAGCCATCCGCTGGCGTTCCAAGCCGGAGGTCTCACCGGCGCGCCTTTGTCGCGTGTTTCGCTGCGAGTCGTTCGGGAATTGGCCGAGGTTGTCCAAGGAAGGCTTCCTATCGTTGGGAGCGGCGGGGTTATGTCGCCAACGGACGCTGCGGCTTTGGTCGAGGCTGGGGCTGACTTGGTTCAACTGTATACCGGTTTGATTTACAATGGGCCTTCGTTCATCGCGAAAGCCGCCAGAGCTGCTGATGCCGCAAAGACAGTATCTTTGTGGGCGGACTCACCCCAAAAGCGTTTGCCATGATGCGCGGACGGGGGTGGGGTTGGTGTTGGGGTTGACGAAGGCTTGGCCGATGCCGCGTGCGAGGATGAGCGTGAGTTTGCCGTGTTCGGCTTTCTTGTCCTGCGCCATCAGGGCCATCAGGCGTTCGATGTCATAGGCAAAGGCGGGCGGTTTGATCGGCAGGCCTACGGCTTGCAGGTGTTCACGCACCGCGCGCGCGTCGGCGGCGGGGCAGAGGCCGAGATCGGCGGAGAGGCGGAACGCCATCGCCATGCCGATGGACACCGCTTCGCCATGCAAAATCAGGTGGCTGTAGCCGGTGATGGCCTCTAACGCATGGCCGAACGTGTGTCCGAGATTGAGCAGGGCGCGGACTCCGGTTTCGTGTTCGTCGGCGATGACGATGGCGGCCTTGTAGGCGCAGCTGCGGCTGACGGCTTCGATCTGCGCCGCGCGGTCGCCGCGCAGGAGTTTGTCGCCGTGTGTCTGGCACCATGTGAAGAAGGCGGCATCGTTGATCAGGCCGTATTTCACCACCTCGGCATACCCGGCTTGCATTTCGCGTTCCGGCAGCGAGTCGAGCGTGCTCACGTCCGCTAGAACGAGGCGCGGCTGGTAAAAGGTGCCGACGGTGTTCTTGCCATAGGCGGTGCTGATCCCATTTTTTCCGCCGACGGAGCTGTCCACTTGCGCGAGAAGGGTCGTCGGAATCTGAACGAAGTCGAGGCCGCGCAACGCCAACGCGGCGGCTACGCCCGCCAAGTCGCCCACCACGCCGCCGCCGAGGGCGATCACGAGCGTTTTGCGGTCGATGCCGCGCGTGAACAGTTGGTCGAGGGTGTTTTGCAGCGTCGCGAAATCCTTGCTGCTCTCGCCGGGCGGGACGATGACGGCGGGCAGGACGGTGTGTTCGGCGGCCACGAGGATGGCTTCGAGCCGTTGCAGATACAGAGCGGCGACGGTGCGGTCGGTGATGACGACGCAGCGACGTGCTCCCAGCCTTAAATGGATCAGCGTTCCGGCTTCGGCCAGAATGTTGTCGCCGACGACGATGTCATAGCCGTGCGCTTCGGCGGCGGGAAGCTCGACTCGCACGACTTTTCCGGAGGAGAGTGGGGCTGCGTCGGGGGGCATCGTCATGCGTCTTCCCTGCCGGGGTTGTTGCTGGCTGCGTAATCATGCAGAGCTTTCATCACGCGCTCGGCGGTTTCGTCCGGCGGGTTGTTGCTGGTGTCCACGACGATGTCCGCTTGCGCGTAGATGGGCTCGCGCCGCGCCATCAGGTCGCGCAGCACTTGCGCCCGGTCGCCTTGATGCAAAAGCGGGCGGTTGTTGTTGCGCGAGGTGCGTTCCAACAGAATGTCAAAATCGGCGCGCAGCCAGATGGACAGGGCGTGTTCGTGGATCAGGGCGCGGGTTTCGTCGTCCATGAACGCGCCGCCGCCCGTCGCCAGCACATGCGGGGGGCGTTCCAGCAGACGGGCGATGACCCGGCGTTCACCGTCGCGGAAGGCGGTTTCGCCCAGCTGTTCGAAGATGCGCATGATCTTCATGCCTGCCGCCGCTTCGACTTCGGCATCGGAATCGACAAAGCTGCGGCCAAGGCGCGTCGCCAGCCGTTTCCCGATGCTGCTTTTGCCCGCGCCCGGCATGCCGACGACGACCAAGGTTTTGGCGGGAAGGGGAAGGGCGGACAGGTTTGCGATTGCGTTCATGTTCCAATCGGATCAAAATGTTGCCGCAAAGGGATGTTGTGGATGTAAAGGATTGGGCGCACGGGCGCAAGCCGTGTCTGCGCCTGACACGAGAACGGGAGTTGTTTATGCGTTTTGCGGTCGCTGGTTTCGTGTTGGTTCTGGTTTTGGCTATCGTCGGCACGATCGTTTTGGGCTCCCTGCCCGTTAAGCCGCCTGTCGAAAAAGTGGAGCAATCGGTCCCCGATGATCATATCCCGCGTTAATACACGTTTCCTGCGGCTGGCTCTGTTGGGCGGCGCGTTGCTTTGGGCGTTGCCAGCTGCGGCGACATCGGATGACCGCGAAGCCAGCTTTTTGCCGCCGCCTGAGGCGGCGCTGTCGCCCGCGCCTGTTGTGGCCGCTCCTGCGAGCGCCAGCGTTTCGTCGGCTGTTTCCGTTCCTGTCACGTCTGCTCCCGTCACGTCCGTTCCTGTCGAGACTCCGCCAGGCGACCTCGTTCCGGTCGATATGGGCACGCCGGTGGCGACGGAGGTTTTGGCACCGGTCGATCCCGACGGTGTCGGGCTTTTGACCGCGTCGGCTGGTGGGTTGCCTGTCGCGCTGTGGGAGGGGACTCCGCGCGCTCTGGTCGAGCGGTTGCTGGGCGAGCCGGGGTTCGTTCCGACCGCTTCGCCTGCGCTTAACGATTTGGCGCGGCGCATGCTGCTCAGCACGGCGGCGGTTCCGGCGGGGGCTTCGGCGGTCAATCGCAGCCTGACTTCGTTGCGGTTGGAAAAGCTGTTGGCACTCGGCGCTGTGAGCGAAGCGTGGCAGTTGGCGTTGTTGGCCAAAGATGCGCATGTGGACGACGCTGTCCTGCGGCAGGTCACAGAAGCCATGCTCATTGGGCCGGACAGCAAGGTCGTGTGCGACAAAATGCCGGAAATAATGGCCGGGCATAGCGGCGGCGATTGGCAAAAGGCGCAAGTGGTTTGCCAGCTGCGCAGTGGCGACATGAAAGCGTCGCAGCTCAGCCTCGATCTGATGCGTGAGCAACAGGTGAAGGACGAGGTCTTTATGACCTTGGCCAGCCGCAATGTTTTGGGCGGCGTGAAGCAGTTGCCGCGCCAGTTGACACCGCTGCGCGCCACCAGTCTCGCCCTGCTGCGTCAAGTCGATTTGCCCTTGCCGCCGGAGCTGTTTGCGAGGCCTGACGCGGCCCTGATCCCTGAGTTGCTGCAGGCCAAGGCTGCGGACGACAAGGATCGTCTGGCGTTGGCTTCCCGCGCGGCGGCGCGTGGCATGATCGGTTCGGCCCAGCTGGCCGCTGTTTACGGCAGCGTGGCGTTTACGCCGGATAATTTGGCGAATGCGACCGGCGGCGGCGAGAGCGGGCCTCGGTTTGAAGCTTTGCTCTATCAGGCGGCGCGACAAGAAACGGTTCCGCAAAAGCGTGTGGAATTGGTTCGGAAATGGGCCGAGGCCATGGATACGGCATCGCTCTGCGGCGCGGCGGGCCAGCTTTTGGCGGAGCAGGTGGCGACTCTTCCCGTTACCAGCGACAACAACATGTTTGCCGCGACGGCGGCGCGGGTGATGGCTTTGGCGGGCAAGCCGGATCAGGCGTTGGCCTGGCTTAAACTGGCGTATGGCTCGGCCAGCAAATTGCCGGAGGTTGCCGCGACCTTGCAAAACAATTGGCCGTTGTTTGTGTTGTCTGGCTTGGTGACGGATGCCGAATATGGGCAGGGGTTGAAGGGCTGGCTGGATGCCGCGCTGACTCCTGCCGCAGGGGAGGATGCCGAGAAGGCCGCTCTCGATAGCAAGGAAAGCCGGGCGCGGCGTCAGAAGGCCGGGGCAGTGTTGCTTCTGCTCAATGCGGCGGGCTTTGCCGTACCCGAAGAACAGTGGGTGCGCGTCGCGGAAACGGCGGCGGAGAGCAAGCGTTTCGCGATGCCCTCCCCGGTTCTTTTGGAACGGTTGCGGTCGGCTGGTGTCGGCAATCGTCGCGGCGAGGCGGTGGCTTTGAGCGTTTTGCTCGCGGGTGGCGGCGCGGCGGATACGCCTTTGTTCGTTATCACCGATGCCGTGCGCTCTTTGCGGCAAATCGGCCTGACCGCCGACGCGTTGGCTTTGGCACGGGAAACGGCGGCGGGCCAGTTGACAACGCCATGAGCGGCTTGTCATGACCGGGACGACGTTCGCTTTGCTCGACGCTTTTCTTGACATGATGTTGGCCGAGCGCAACGCGGCGCTGAACACGCGGGCGGCTTATCGGCGCGATTTGGACGAGGCGTCGCGCTTTATGGCGCAGCGGGCAGTGAGCCTCCATCAGGCCAGCGAAGAAGACGTTCGGGCCTATATCGCGTCGTTGGCCGTATTCGCGCCGCGCACACAGGCGCGGCGGTTGTCGGCGTTGCGGCAGTTCTATCGCTTTCTTTGCTCCGAGGGCCACCGCGCCGAAGATCCCTCGCGCAACATCGATCCGCCGCGCCTTGGTCGCGTCTTGCCGAAATACCTTAGCGAGGAAGAGGTTGTCGCGCTCTTGAAGGTCGTCGCGCGGCATCGCGGGGCGGAGGGCGCGCGGCTGAAGGCGATGCTGGAGCTGCTCTATGCGGCGGGACTGCGCGTGACGGAGTTGGTGAGCCTGCCGTTGGACTCCGTGTTGTTTGATCGCGGTCTTGTGCAGGTGAAGGGCAAGGGCGGCAAGGAACGCATGGTGCCGTTGGGCGATCCGGCGGTCGCCGCGCTCAAGGCGTGGCTGCCGTACCGCAAGGAATCGCTGGGCGACAAACGCGCGTCGCCGTTTCTGTTCCCTTCCTTTTCAGGGCGGTTGGGGTATATGACGCGGCAGAGATTTTTCCAGCTTTTGAAGGACATCGGCATTCAGGCGGGACTTGCGCCGGAGCGTCTCAGTCCCCACGTTTTGCGGCACGCTTTTGCGACGCATCTGCTTGAGCATGGGGCGGATTTGCGCAGCGTGCAGACGATGCTCGGCCATGCCGACATCGCCACGACCCAGATCTACACGCACGTCGCTACGGATCGTTTGACCCGGACGGTGACAGAACACCACCCGTTGGCGCGTAAGGGACGGGGGAAGCGGTCTGCTTCTTGAAAAGAAGGCGCAGGCCGATCAGCCATGCCAATAATCCGCCTATGAGACAGATGCTGGCGCTAATAGGCCACGCCAAGACATCCAGACGTTCCACTATCAGGGGCCATTGGTTCAGACACATGGTGCGGTCGGGGAATAGGTCGAATTCGTAAGCGGCGGCGCGGGCGCAGCCTCCGAACGTCGCGGCGGCTGCCCATGTGACAAAGGCAAAAAACGCGACGAACCAGAGCAGAAAACCTTTGAGTATGCTTCGCCGCAACGCGGTTCTTTCGATGTCTTGAAGCCCAATGGCGAAGGCCGTCGCGATGGCGGGGAGCAAGACGTGAAGATACCAACCGGGCGTGCCTCTGTATCCGTTTAAGGCCATCACGACAAAGATATGATAGGCGAGGCCGATCAGAACGGGTGCGGTTAGCCAGACGGGTAACCAGACGGCATCGGTTATGGGTTTCATGCGCGTGCGTCGGAGATAGAGCGCTATCAACCCGATCGTGAAGATTAAGGCCGGAACCCGGATCAGTTCGGATGGGCGCTTGAGTACGGATACAGGATCGGCCCACCAGCTCCAGAGCCAGCTGTTGATTAAGAAATCCAGCGAGCCGAAAAAGGCGTACACCATGACGAAAACGGGCACGGTGGATAAATGTGACGACATAGAGCCGCCGCTCAACATTCTGATTTCATCCGTGCTCCCCGTAAGGGTACCGAACGTCAGGTAATTGTGGATGTACCAAAGGCTCGCTACGGCAGGGAACACGATCATCAGCGCCAATTCGCTCAAACGCTGTCGGGTCAACGCGCGATCTTTCCGGTCGCGCCATGCTCGTGTCAGCAGGAACAGGGTCAGGCCTAGCGCGATGGGCAGAAATAGCGCTTTTGTCAGCAGGCCGAGCGCCAGCGTCGCTCCCAGCGCCAGCGCGAGGGTTTTGTCCCGTTCGTCGCGGAGCGTTTGCAGGGCCAAAGACCAGAGAATGCCGACCAGAAAAAGACACAACGAGTCGTTGCCGATGCGGGCGAATTCTAAAAAAAACATCGGTGCAGCCAACGGGTAGATCAGAAAGGCTGTCGCGACGCGCGGTGTGGGCCCAGCCTGCCTTAGCGTGCCGTGAAGACTGACGGCGAAGCCGATAAGCGCGAGGAGGAACGAGGCTAATCTGAGTGTGAACACTTGTCCGGCAAACGAGAGATGTTCCGTCGCGCGCATCAGCAACGTCATGACGAGATAATAAAGCGGAGGGTGCTGCGCTTCCCAGTTGTTCATGGCGCTCGGTGTATATCGGGGATGCTGGGCCGGTTCGCGATAGTTTTCTCTAAAGGACTTTACGTTTTCAGGTTGTTGAAAGAACTGGGGGTATGTCCACCTGCACCCCTCTAACGCGCCGTGCGGTGGGCGCATGCTGAAGGGCATGGGCGTGTTTTGCAGGAACGTGACGACCTCTTGGGCAACACGGCTGTTCCCGTTTTTGGGAATCGTTCCTGTGTCCGTGGTTTGGCGAATGATGGAATAGTGCGCGTATTCGTCAATGCTCGCGAGAGGAGGGTGAAGAAAGATGTACCCTAACCCGATCAGAAAGATCGCGACCGACAGAAAGACGAAGGGAATCCGCGTTGCTCTGTTGGTCAGAAGCATTGATCGTCGTCACTCCACCGCGCCGTGGCAGTGTTTGTATTTTTTGCCGGAGCCGCAGGGGCAGGGGGCGTTGCGGGGGGTGTTGGTCCAGGTGTCGGGATCGGATGGGTTGAAGTTGTGCTGCGTCGGCCTGTGCGCGAGATGGCGGCGTTGGGCTTCGGCGATGGCGGCTCCGTCGCCTTCGGCGTCTTCGGGGGGAAGTCCGTGCAGGGCATCCAGTTCTTGACGGCGGCGGGCGACGTATTCCTCCAGCGTCGGAAGGCGCAGCTCGGCGTGCATCAGGATGGAGGTCACTTGCTCGCGCACATGGTCGATCATGAGCTGGAACAGGCCAAAGGCTTCGCGGCTGTATTCGTTGAGCGGATCGCGCTGGCCGTAGCCGCGCAAGTGGATGCCTTGCCGCAACTGATCAAGCGCGAGCAGGTGGTCTTTCCACGCTTGATCGAGGAGGCCGAGCAGCGCCGCTTTTTCGGCGCGGTGCATGTTGTCGAGGCCGATGGTGGCGGCTTTGTGCGCCATTTTTTCGTCGGCGGCTTTGGCGATGCGCTCTTCGATTTCCGCTTCGGCGGTGCCGTCTTCCTTGCCCCAGTCGAGGATGGGAAGCTCAAGCGCCAGCAACTCCTTCACACGGTCGTTCAGACCTTGCAAATCCCATTGTTCGGGATAGGAGTGGGGCGGGATCGCCTGCGTGACGAGCGCGTGAATGACTTCGTGGCGCAGGTCGCGCACGGTTTCCGACACGTCCGATGCCGCCATGATTTCGCGGCGCTGTTCGTAGATGACCTTGCGCTGGTTGTTCATCACGTTGTCGAACTTCAACAGGTTTTTGCGCATGTCAAAGTTGCGCGATTCCACCTTTTGCTGCGCCTTTTCGAGCGCGGTGCTGATCCATGGGTGGGCGATTTTCTCGCCGTTGCGCAGGCCAAGCTTGGTGAGGATGTTTTCCATCCGCTCTGAGCCGAAGATGCGCATGAGGTCGTCTTCGAGCGACAGGTAGAATTTGGATGCGCCGGGGTCACCCTGACGGCCCGAACGGCCGCGCAGCTGGTTGTCGATGCGACGTGATTCGTGGCGTTCGGTGCCGATCACGAACAGGCCGCCCGCTTGCCGCACGACGGCGCGGTCGGCTTCGATTTCGGCTTCGATCACGGCGATGCGGCGGGCGCGTTCGGCCTCGTCGGTCACGTCCTTGAGCTCCTCGGCGATGCGCATGTCGAGGTTGCCGCCCAACTGGATGTCGGTGCCGCGTCCGGCCATGTTGGTGGCGATGGTGACCGCGCCGGGCCGTCCGGCTTGCGAGATGATCGCCGCTTCCTGTTCGTGATAGCGGGCGTTCAGGACGTTGTGGGGGATGCGTTGCTTTTTGAGCAGCGCCGCCAGCGTTTCCGATTTTTCGATCGACACGGTGCCGACCAGAACCGGTTGGTTGCGCTTGCGGCATTCGTCGATCAGTTGGCTGATGGCGATGTATTTCTCAGTCATCGTGCCATAGACTTCGTCGTCCATATCGTCACGGGCGACGTTGACGTTGGTGGGGATTTCGACCACTTCCAGTCCGTAGATTTCCGCGAACTCAGCCGCTTCGGTGAGCGCGGTGCCGGTCATGCCCGCCAGCTTGGGGTACAAACGGAAATAGTTCTGGAAGGTGATGCTGGCCAGCGTCTGGTTTTCGCGTTGGATCGACACATGTTCCTTGGCTTCTAATGCCTGATGCAGGCCGTCGGAGTAGCGGCGGCCTTCCATCATGCGGCCCGTGAATTCGTCGATGATGATCACTTTGTCGTTTTTGACGATGTAATCGACGTCGCGGGCGAACAACTGGTGCGCGCGGAGCGCTTGATTGACGTGATGCACCACGGAAATATTCTGGGCATCGTACAGGCCGCCGCCGGGGGTCAACAAGCCTGCGTCGCCAAGCAGGACTTCGATCTTTTCGTTGCCCGCTTCGGTCAGCGTGACGGTCTTGTTCTTTTCGTCCTTTTCGAAGTCTTCGGCAACCAGATGCGGAATGATGGCATCGACCCGCATATAGAGGTCGGAGGAGTCTTCGGTGGGGCCGGAGATGATGAGCGGCGTACGCGCTTCATCGATCAGGATGCTGTCCACTTCGTCGACGATGGCGAAGTTGAAGGGACGCTGCACCAGTTCTTCCTGCGCGAACTTCATGTTGTCGCGCAGATAATCGAAGCCGAATTCGTTGTTGGTGCCATAGGTGATGTCGGCGGCGTAGCTGGCTTGGCGCTCGCTGTCGCTTAGGCCATGGACGATGCAGCCTGTCGTGAGGCCGAGGAAGCTGTAGACGCGATTCATCCACGCGCTGTCGCGTTTGGCCAGATAATCGTTGACCGTGACGACATGCACGCCCTTGCCGGAAATGGCGTTCAGATAGACCGCCAGCGTGGCGACCAGCGTTTTGCCTTCGCCGGTTTTCATTTCGGCGATCTTGCCGCTGTGCAGCACCATGCCGCCGCGCAACTGGACATCAAAGTGACGTTGGCCCAGAACGCGCCGCGCCGCTTCGCGCACGGTGGCGAAGGCTTCGGGCAAAATCTGGTCGAGCGTCGCGCCTTCGGCGAGGCGGGTTCTGAATTCGTCCGTCTTGGCCCGCAGCTGTCCGTCGGTCAGTTTGACGAAGTCGGGCTCCATCGCGTTGATCCGCGCGATGACGCGATCCTGCCCGCGCAGCACGCGGTCGTTGTGGGAGCCGAAAATCTTGCGGACGAGAGAGGTAATCATACAATCCTCAGGGGGGCCTCAGGGGGCCTTAGTGGGCGTGTTCTGTGCTTCCCGCGCCGAGAAGCCGGGAACCGCTATTACATGGCTACTCCCCCGCTGAAAAGCAATAGCCGTATTCCGTTTTGCGCCGGATGGCGGGCCGCGCGGGCAGGCTTTGATTTACAATGCGCGGAAAATAGCTCAAAAAAGCGTCGAATCGAGCGGTGGCGAGGGTTTTGGCGTGAACGTGCTTCTTACCGGCGGAGCCGGGTATATCGGCAGTCATACGGCGTTCGCGTTGCGTCAGACGGGATTTACGCCCATCGTGCTGGACGATCTGTCGCAGGGGCGCAAAAGCGCCGTAAAATACGGGCCTTTTGTGCTTGGCGATGTCGGGGACGCGGCGGGGGTGCGGGCGCTGTGCGCGACCTACCGCCCTGTGGCTTTGATCCATTTTGCTGCCTTTATCGAGGTGGGCGAGTCGGTGGCTCATCCGGGCCTGTACATGGACAATAATTTTAACAAGTCCGTCCGTTTGTTCGATGCCGCGCGCGCGTGCGGCGTGGACAAGGTGGTGTTTTCCAGCACGGCGGCGGTCTATGGCGCGCCGGAAAGCTCCGCGCCGATTCGCGAGACGCATCCGTTGAAGCCGATCAATCCCTATGGCGAGTCCAAGCTGAAGGCCGAGACGTATCTTCGCGCGGTGGAGGGGCTGCGCTCGGTGACGTTGCGGTATTTTAATGCTGCCGGAGCTGCGCCTCTAGCCGAAGCGATCGGGGAGGCGCACGAGCCGGAAACGCACCTGATCCCGAACGCTGTGTTGGCCGGGTTGGGGCTTAAGCCTGCTATCAAGCTTTTTGGCACGGACTATCCGACTCCGGACGGCACGGCGGTGCGCGATTATGTTCATGTCATGGATCTCGCGGCGGCGCATGTTGCAGCGTTGCGCTATCTGTTGGCGGATGGCGCGACCGATGTGTGTAACCTTGGCACCGGACGCGGCGTGAGTGTGCGCGAAGTGATTGATGCGGCGGAGAAAACGTTGGGGCGACCTGTGCCCGTGGTGGAGGAGCCGCGCCGCGCGGGCGATCCGTCCCACCTTGTGGCCGACGTTTCCCGCGCGAAGGAGCGGCTCGACTGGCAGCCTCAGGTGATGTTGAGTCAGATCGTGGAGTCGGCGGCGGCGTGGCATGGCTCCGCGATGTATAGCCAACGTCAGATAAAATGATTTAAAAAGGGGATGTGCCTATGCGGGCATGACGGGATTTTTGAATCAATTGATCCGACGCGGGGCTATATTAAACATCACCACCGGCGAACCGGCCCTACGTCGACATGGACGAACTGCGAGTCGGGGTAATAGCCGACTCCGCCGCGCCGCATGGCGAGGGCAACGTTGTGAATCTTGGCCAGCGGGGTGCCGGGCAGACGGATGTCCACGGCCATGCCCTTGGTGTGATAGCTGTGCTTGGCCACGCCGTCGGAATAGCTGGCCATCATCGCGTTGGTGCGTGGCGAGCGGTAGCCCGAAATGATCTCGAACGAGTTGGTATTGCCGAGCCGCGCTTGCAGATCGTGCAGCAAATCCATCAGATTGGGGTGCATCGCGCAGACTTCGCCGGAGCGATAGTCGCGCAGAATCTGGTTCACCCGCGACAACGCCGGACGGCTGTAGGTGCCGTCCTTCCAATAGGCGACATGAAGCCGCTCGTCGGTGTGTAGGTTATGAAAGGCCAGTTCCTTTACGCCCTTGATCCGAGGCATCATGGCCATGGCGGGCGTGGCGACGGAACAGGCCATAACGGTCAGGCCCAACTGCAGGAAACGGCGTCGAGCGCCATCGAAAGATTCATTCATGAAGACACTACAAGCAGGTTGACACAAGACCGAAGTCGAATCGCTTTCCCGTACAGTCGGGAACAGTCCTGACAGAGATGATCACGCAGCTTGGCGTAATGAACGTTGGTCATGCGTAATGGCTTTTTTCGAATGTGGCAAGTTTTTTGTTCATGCCTCGGCTTTAAGCGAACTGTTACTGTCCCGTATGTTGCGGCAAGGCGAAGCTGTTTTCAAAATTTGCTCTTTCATTTCAGTCTGTTACTCAGTCGTCGCGAATCAATGCTTTCGCAACCGTGACGAGTCGCCGACTGAAACAGCATGCTGAACGCGCCACATTTCACCGCCGCGTAGCCCTCGCCACACCACAATTCCGACGCTGATTCGCCATAAACGGGGGGGGGACGGGTTTGCGGCGTTTCTCGCCGCAGCGAAGACGAGTCGATGTAACAGGTTCGGCGTCCAAAGCGCCTGTCCGACTGTGCTGGAAGCGATTCCAGTGTTCAATTCGCTTGACTTGCTTTCCGCCAAAGATGTACCACGGCCCTAAGGTGTTGTGGCTGTGACGGCTCGGCATCGATCAACCCAGAGAGAGAAAAATGGACGGCGACAGTAGTTGTGCCCTCTCGTTCGCGACCGGACGCACACAAAATGTCTCCAGCATTCCCTGCCGCATGGGCGGGGTGAATCGGGCGGCCCGTTTCTAACGGCGCTCCGGCCTTCACCTCCTTCCTGTCACGGGATGTCCGGGAGGTGAGATATGTTCACGAGCAAGCTTGCGTTCCAAGGCGCATGTTTTCGCGGTCTATCCGGCGTTGTATGCGTCGGAGGGCGGTGAGTCATGCGCTGGCTTTATCGTTATCCACTTCATTTCTGGCGGCGGCTCGGCCCCGGTCTCATCACCGGCGCGGCGGACGACGACCCCAGCGGCATCGCCACCTATTCGCAAGCGGGCGCACAGTTCGGCTTTAACCTCGGCTGGACGATGCTGCTCGGCTATCCGCTGCTGGCCTCGATTCAGGAAATCAGCGCGCGCATCGGACGCACGACCAGTTATGGCCTCGCGGGCAACCTGCGGCTGTTCTATCCGATTGCGCTGCTGCGCTTTACGGTTCTGTTGCTGCTGATCGCCAACGTCATCAATCTCGCCGCCGATCTGGGCGCGATGGGATCGGCGCTGCGGTTGGTTATCGGCGGCGACGAACGGCTCTGGGCGGTGCTGTTCGGCGGCGTTTGCGTCGTGCTGCAGGTGTTTGCGGACTATCACCGCTATATTGCCGTCTTGAAGTGGCTGACGTTGAGCCTGTTCGCCTATGTCGGCGTTGTGCTGATCGTCGATATGCCGTGGCCGGAGGTGGTCAAAGGCTTGTTCCTGCCGCATATCGAATTCAACGCCGCCTATCTGGCGGTGATCGTGGCCGTGTTTGGCACGACGCTCAGCCCCTATCTGTTTTTCTGGCAATCGACGCTGGAGGCGGAAGACGTGATTGCCAACCCGGCGGCGCAACCGCTTCTGGTCGCGCCAGAGCAAGCCGAGAGCGAGGTCAAGCGCATCCGTTTCGATACATGGATCGGAATGGGATTCTCCGGTCTGGTCGGGCTGTTCATCATGATGACCACGGCCGCAACGCTCCACAGCCACGGACTCACGGACATCCAGACCTCGGCGCAGGCGGCGGAGGCTTTGCGACCGCTGGCGGGGCCGCTGGCCTTCACGGTCTTTGCGCTCGGCATCGTCGGCACGGGGTTGCTGGCTGTGCCGATCTTGGCGGCATCGTCTGCCTACGCGGTCGGCGAAGCGCTCAATTGGCACGTCGGATTAGGCCGCCGTCCGCGTGAAGCCAAGGCGTTTTACGCCACGCTGGCCTGCGCGACTCTGATTGGCGCGTTGATGAACTTCACCGGCATTGACCCGATCAAGGCGCTGTTCTGGAGCGCTGTCCTCAACGGAGTCATCTCTGTGCCGATGATGTTCGTGATGATGCACATGGCGACATCCACAAAGATCATGGGCGACCACACCATTCCCAGATTCTTAAAGTCCATGGGATGGATCGCGACCGGCGTGATGACTGTCATTGTCCTCGCCATGCTGGCTTCAACGCTGCTTTGAGGGTCGGAGTTCTAAAGATTCTGCCGCGCCCATTGGCTGATGCGGTTCATTATGCCGTTGCCGCCGGACTCCACGCCGCTTTGCGTCGCGGCCAGTTCGGGCTGCATGGCGATGGCAAGAAGCCCCGCTGTGGTGGAAAAGGCCGGGCCGGACGTGGCCTCGGCAAGACCTGTAAAAGCGTGAGCGCCGTTGCGTGTCGCGGCGACGTACGGGCGCGAAATCCGTAAGGGCCGCCCCAGCCGCACTTGCTTGTCGAGAACGCGCTGGGCCACGTCGCGGATGCCGGGCAGCTGGCTTGATCCGCCCGTCAGCACCACGCGCCGTCCGGCTACATCGGTGAAGCCGCTCTTTTCCAGCCGCGCGCGCGCCATTTCGAAAATCTCGTCGAGGCGCGGCTGGATGATGCGGATCAGGTGCGACTTCGGCACATGATTGGCGTGTTCCGGCTCTTCCTCGCCCACCTGCGGCACGTCGATGATCTCGCGGTCGTCCGTCGGGCCGAGAATGGCGCTGCCATAGAGCGTCTTGAGCCGCTCGGCGTGGGCCAGAGTCGTGGTCAGACCGCGCGCGACATCGTTGGTGATGTGAGCCCCGCCGATCGGCAAGCCGTCGGCGAACACCATATGCCCGTCGAAAAAGATTCCCATCGATGTCGTGCCGCCGCCGATGTCGATGACGGTGCAGCCTAAATCCATTTCGTCTTCGACCAGACAGGCGAGGCCGCTGGCGTAAGGGGCGGCGACTAGCCGTTCGACTTCCAGATGGCTGCGCGCCACGGCGGTCACGAGCGTGCGAACGGGGCCGAACGCGGCGGACACCAGATGAAGTTGCGCCTCAAGCGCGTTGCCGATCATGCCGAGCGGATCGCGGATGCCCTTTTGACCGTCCAGCGCGTAATGCACGGGGATGGCGTGGACGATCTCAGGCACGCGGCCCTGCGCGTCTTCGGCCAGAAGATTCTGGCCTTGAGCGCGTATCCGCTCTACGTCCGAGTAAGTGACATCGCGGCCATTCAGCGGCAGTTCAACGCCGACGGTTTGGGATTTCAGCAACGGCCCGGCGACGTTGACGATCACATGATCGATGGTTTCACCTGCCATCTGCTCTGCCGTCGTGACCGCCGCCATGACGGTCTGCTGGACGGCTTCCATATCGGCGACAAGTCCGGTGCGCATGCCTTCGGCGAGCTGATGGCCGATGCCGATCACGCGCGGCTGGCCCTGATCGTCGGCGCGCGCGATGAGACAGGCGATCTTGGTCGAGCCGATGTCGAGCGCGGCAAAGACATCGCCTTGCGACGGGCGTTGCTGGCCCATGAGCCATTGCGTCAATTTGCTCATCAGTTCGACTCCCCGGTGGGTTTGGCGGGCGCGGCCCCGTTCGGCTCGAACACCAGCCGGTCCGGCAGGCGCAAGTCGACGGCGGCGAGGTCGCGTTCCAGAATCTTTTGTTCGTGGATCAGGCGCACCAGATGCGCCAGCGCCGACGACATGTTGTCTTCGGGCAAGCGCACCAATAGCTTGGGTTGCAAATAGAGGTTCCAGCGCCGCTCGCTGACGCGGACGGCCGCTTTCATGATGCGTTCGATCTCAGGGAAATTCTTGAGCGTGGTCAGCAGGTCTTCCGCCTGCGCCGGAGCGTCGTGGCCCACCACCAGCGGCAGTTGCGCGAATTGCTCCGGTTTGGCGGCGGGCAGTTCGTGGCCCTCGCGGTCGATCACCGACACTTTGTTGTCGTGCTGCCATCGCGCGAGGGGCTGGCGCTCGGTTAAGCGCACATAAACCGTATCCGGTAAGCGGCGTTCGATCACGGCGTTGGCGACCCACGGCAATTCCAAAACTTTTTCGTGCGCGGCGGCGGGGTCGAATCCCAATATCGGAGCGTTCGCGCCGACACCAAGCGCGGCGAACAGCTCTTTTTTGTCGGTATGCCGCCGCCCTTCGACCACCACGTCGCGCACGGAAAAATGCGCCCTTTGCGTCATCTGCAATGCGCCGTCGATCAGGCGATCGGCCTGCCGTTGCGGCCAGCCGATATGCCACAGCCACGCGCTCAGCAGCAAAAGCAGACACGCTGATCCGGCCAGCAGGCCGAGCCGCAGGCCAAAGCCGAACCAATGCGACTCGTCCTCGACCCGGCGCGGGTTGTTCTGCATCACGCTGCCGCGCAGCGTTCTGGTCTTTATCCGCGCCATGCGAACCCCATGGCCGCAATCCTATATTCCCTCCCCCTCGTGGGGAGGGTTAGGGAGGGGGTGGGAACCGTAAGCGCTCCCATTAGGCGTTTGAGCCAAAAGTCCACGGCAAGAATCTCTCGAACCTTCAACCCGGGTTGTAGCGGAACGCCCCCCTCCCTAACCCTCCCCACGAGGGGGAGGGAATAGACCGTCGCGTCCGCAAAGGCGGGTGTTCCACAGATGCGCGGTTCGCGGGAGGCGGCGGGCGGTTGGATCATGATGCAGAGGCCTGCGCGGCGGACAAAAGGTTGCGGTAGCGCCGCCAGCCCAATTCCACCAACTTTTCCAGAAAAGCGCGCGGCGACAACGGCGGCTGTTCCGCCAGCGCTTGATGGAAAATGACGGTCGAAGCGGTGAGGCCAGGCAGGCTGTTCGCTTCGATCAGCATAGTCTGATTTGTCTGCACATTGAAGAAAATATCGAGCCGCGCATAGCCCTCGATCCCCAATGCTTTCGCTGCCGACACGATCTTTGTTTTGATAAGCTCCGCCTGCTGGGCGGAGAGGATGTCGGCGGGCGGCGGGGTCAGATTAACGCCTGTGCCGCCCTGAAACTTCTCTTCCAGCGACAGCACGCCGCTCTGCGCCACCGTGATGCTGGGCGAAAGGGCATGATAGCGTCCGTCTTCCTCCATCACGCCGACGGTCAGTTCGACCCAGCCGGTGTTGCGGCTGTAGCGCAGTTCTTGCCGTTCCAGATGAATGTCGTCGGTGACGATGAACGGTTCCATGAGCAGGATATCGGCGCTGAGCGGCAGTTCGACCGCGCCCGCGTGGTGCTTGAGGCTCCCCGGGGGCAGAAGCGGTTCACGCTTCTGCAAGGCGCGGAGGAACGTCAGCAACTCCGCCGCCGAAGCCAACCGCGCCACGCCTGCCGAACAGCCGTCGCTTCCGGGCTTGATGAGCAGATCGTGGCTTTGCAAACGGCGCTCGGCATCGGCCCAGAACGCGGCGCAGCCTTCGGGCGTGACCGTGACGGTGTTTAGCGTGAAGCTCAGCTTTGGCGCGGCGATCAGGCCGGACTCGCCTAAGGCGCGGATAACTTTGCCGGTCGCGTCCTTGTCCATGCAGAGTTTAGATGCGGTGGGGCCGGAGCCGTTGTGCGGCACGCCGTGGCGTTCCAGCAAGGCTTGCAACGTCCCGTCCTCGCCCGCGCCGCCATGCAGCGCGAGAAAGACAAAGGCATCGTCCCGCTTTGCCTGCGCGCAAAACGCCTCAAGGCTCATGCGTTCCGGTAAATCCGCCGTGGTGGCCATCGACGGTAAGCCGAGGCGCTGCCGCAGCGGCGGGACGAGCGTTTGGAGCCGTGCCGCGACGCTGGCGGCCTCCTCGCAGTGGAACAAAATTTCTTCGACGGTGTGGTTCAGTGTGTAGGCATAGGGCAAACGCCAAACCTGATCGTCGGGAGCGAGCAAATACGGCTCCGGCGCGTAACGCCAAGACGGGCGCAACTTGAGCCACACGTTGGTGCCGGACATTAGCGACACTTGCCGCTCCGCCGTCGTGCCGCCGAACAGGACGCGCACAGGCGTGGCCGCGCTCTTCTCCGGCGGGACAAGCGGCGGAACCTTGATGCCATAGCGCGTGGCGGCATGCGTGACGATCTGGCGCAGGATGTCGCCGTGGGTCAGGCCGATGCGGCTGGCCTGATGGAACAAAAAGCTGTTCTGCTCCATGCCGGAAATAGGATTGAAGTCCGAGAAGATGACGCGCCCGTCCGCCAGCCACCAGCCGTCGAGCCGCGCGAAATCGCGCATGCCGAAAAATTCGAACAACACTTCGGCGGCGCGTTGGATGGCGGCGATGATTTCGTCCGGAAAGCGCGGCGGGCAGTGATAGGCGACGTGGCAGGTTGGCAGGTATTTGTGGCGAAAGCTGAAAATGCCGCCTTCGCCGCCCTGAAGCTCGATCTCGGTGGGCAACAGCGCGACGGGCTTGTCGTCATGGCCTTGAAGCGTCAGCACGGTGAATTCGCGGCCCTCGCAATAAGGCTCGATCATGGCGGCGGGGCTGAACTGGCGGGCGAACAGCTCACGGACTTTCTCCAGCGCCTCTTCGGGCGTGTAAACCGTCGCGATGCCGAGACTGGAGCCTCCCGCCGTCGGTTTGACCACCGCCTTATGCAAATGATGTTCGGCGAAAAACGCGCTGAGCTTGGCTTCCATCACGTCAAAGCGGTCGGTTTCCTGCACGAGACAATGGGGCAGGGGGGCAAAGCCGTGGTGCGCCAGTTGGGTGTTGGCTTTCGCTTTGTCGAACATCATCGCGCAGCTTTGGCTGGACGATCCGACAAAGGGAATGCCGTGACGCTCCAACAGGCCTTGCAATTCTCCGTCCTCGCCGAACGCGCCATGGATGGCGGGGAACACCAGATCGACCTTGCGGCAGGCGGCGATGAACGCTTCTTCGGACAAAGGTTGCGCCGTGTGCGCCAGCTTAAAGTCGAAATCCGACGGCGTGTTGGAATACATCTGCGCGGGCGAGAGCTGGTAAAAGCGTTTCTGCGCGTCGCAGAAAAACGGCACGATCTCCCATTCCAGCGGCGACAGATGATCCAGCAGCGACCGCGCCGAATTCAACGAAATACCCCGCTCCGCCGAGGGGCCACCGCAAATGACGGCTAAACGCATGTTAGTCTCCTTGTTTCGGAAATCTTGATACCACAAAATGCCGCTGTACCCTACCCCCTGCCTCTCGTGGAGCGGATCAGGGAGGGGGGCGTTTCTAGGTCTTGCACAGAAATTTGCCGCGTGAAGCAGCGGTTAGGCGGCCGTCGCAGGCGACGTTAAGTCAGATCGTGGAGTCGGCGGCGGCGTGGCATGGTTCCGCAGCGTATGGCCGTTGTTGGATAAAATGATCATAAAGTAGAAACCAAACGGGATCCGCTGCCTTCGCGGGGATGACGGTGTTTTTTTTGGATTTCAATCCTCTATCGTCATGCTCGCGAACGAAGGATCAGATCGGCATGCGGATGATGTCTTGGTAGGCACCGATGACTTTGTCGCGGATGGCGGTGACGGTTTGCATCATCATTTCGGCGTTGCCGACGGCGAGGACGACTTCTTGCAGATTGGCTTTTCCGGCGGCTCCGGCGGCGGCGGCTTTTTCGCCTTCCTTGATCGCCTTGACCCCGTCGCCGATGAAAGTTTGCAGCGTGTCGGAGAAGCTGCCCATACCTCCGGCTTCGCCGGTGCCCTCGGTTTTCTTTTTGCCTCCGACCAAGGCTCCTTCGCTCGATTGCTGATAGGCGGCGAGCGCTCCGGCGACGTTGACGACCATGGTTTTGCTCCTTAGGTGCGGATCAGATCGAGGGTGCGCAGGATCATGGCCCGCGCCGCTTCGATCACATTCAGGTTGGCGTCGTATGAGCGCTGCGCCTCGCGCATGTCCATGCTCTCCATGATTGGGCGAACGTTCGGCGTTTGCACATAGCCCTGCGCGTCGGCGGCGGGGTGTGATGGGTCGTACTTTTTGATAAAGGCGCTTTTGTCCGCGCGGATACCCGACACTTTGACTTCGTAGGCACCCAGCGCACGGTCGAATTCGTTGCGAAAGCTGACCACTTGGCGCTGGTAGGGCTTTTGGCCGGGGCTGGACGGAGTCGTGCCCGCGTTGGCGATGTTTTCGGCCACGACCTTCATGCGCGTGGACTGGGCCTGAAGCCCGGAGTTCGCGATTGAAAAGATGTTGGTCAGGTCGGAGGATGACATGCCGGAGGCTCCTTAAGGCTTAATCCGTTGGCCGGTTATTTGCCGATGGCCGTGCGGTATAGGCCCATGAATTTGTGAAAGACGGCGGTGATGGTTTGATAGTCGAGCGCTGTTTTGGACACTTCCATCATTTGTTGTTCCAATTCCACGGCGTTGCCGGAGGGAACCGTTTCGAAGCTGTTCATTTTCTTTGATGCCGCGTTGACTCCGGCCATCGAGGCCGGGACGATGTGGCTGACGTTGGTCACTTTCATGCCGGGGCCGCCATGGGCTTCGCGCAGCGCGTCGGTGAACGAGAAGGGGGCGAGGTCGCGGGCTTTGTAGTTCGGCGTGTCGGCGTTGGCGACATTCTGCGCCAGCACGGATTGGCGCTGGCCCAGATACGCCATCTTGCTTTTCATAAGCCGGACAAACCCGGTGTCGGTGAAGCCCATGCGATGATCCTCTTGCGGCGCGGGAGTCTCTGTGTGCGGACGGCTCGGAAAACAACCCAATCATACTGTGGGGGGGCGATTCTTAACAAGTGGTTAATTCGTTAACGTGGGGGCCATTCGAGGCGATGGGAAAGTTTCGCGCGCCTGCCTGTTGCGCTTGCCTTGGCACGGCAAACCCGGCATTTTGCAGCCTGCATTTCACATATTCTTTGGGGTTTTCGCTATGACCGTTTCCGCGTCCGTTGATCCGATGCATGCCAAAATGGCTAATGCTATCCGCGCCCTTGCTATGGACGGGGTCGAGAAGGCGAAGTCGGGGCATCCGGGTATGCCGATGGGGACGGCGGATATCGCCACGGTGCTGTGGCGGCAGTTTTTGCGTTTCGATCCCACGAACCCGCGTTGGCCTGATCGCGACCGTTTCATTCTGTCGGCGGGGCATGGTTCGATGCTGCTGTATGCGCTCGGCTATCTGACCGGCTTTCCCAAGATGACGCTGGAGGATCTGAAGAAATTCCGCCAACTCGGCAGCGTGACACCCGGCCATCCCGAACATGATCTCGATAGCGGCGCGGAGACGACCACCGGGCCGTTGGGGCAGGGCTTTTCCAACAGCGTCGGTTTTGCGTTGGCCGAGCGGATTTTGAACGCGCGTTTCGGCGACGATCTGGTTGATCACCGTACCTTTGTCATCGCCTCGGACGGCGATTTGATGGAGGGCATCAGCCACGAAGCGGCCTCGCTCGCGGGGCATATGAAGCTGGGGCAGCTCGTTGTCTATTACGACGACAACAAGATTTCCATCGACGGGCCTACGTCGATGTCCTTTACCGAAGACGTGCAGGCGCGGTTCCGCGCCTATGGCTGGCATGTGCAGGCGGTGGACGGGCATGATCCCGTCGCGATTGCCAAGGCGACCGAGGCGGCTTTGGCCGTGACGGATCAGCCTTCGTTGATCGCGTGCCGCACGGTGATCGGGTTCGGCGCACCGAACAAGCAAGGCACGTCCGGTTGCCACGGCTCGCCCTTGGGCGCGGACGAGGTTGCGGCGGCGCGTAAGCAATTGGGGTGGGATTCTCCGGCGTTCGTCGTTCCCGACGACATTTTGAGCGCATGGCGCGCGGCGGGCGCGAAGGGCGCGACGTTGAGCGGAGCTTGGGCAAAACGCCGCGACGCTTCGGCGCAGGGCGGCGCGTTTGATCGCGCGATGGCGGGCGCTTTGCCGGTGGGTTTCGACGAAGCTCTTGCCAAGCTGAAGCTGAAGATCGCGACGGAAAAGCCTAAGCACGCCACGCGCCAATCGTCCGGCACGGTGCTGGAGGCGTTGCTCCCGCTCATGCCGGAGCTGATCGGCGGCTCGGCGGATTTGACGCCTTCGAACAATACGCAGGTGAAGGGCTTTGGCCCCATCACGGCCCCCGCTTACAAGGGCAGCTATGTCCATTGGGGCGTGCGCGAACATGGCATGGCGGCGGCGATGAACGGCATGGCGCTGCATGGCGGCGTGATTCCCTATGGCGGCACGTTTATGCAATTCGCGGATTATTGCCGTCCCTCCATCCGGCTCGCGGCGTTGATGAAGCAGCGCGTGGTGTTTGTGATGACACATGACAGCATCGGTCTTGGCGAAGACGGCCCGACGCATCAGCCGGTCGAGCATCTTGCGGCGCTGCGCGCTATTCCGGGGTTGATGGTGTTCCGTCCTTGCGACGGGGTGGAGACGGCGGAAAGCTGGCAGATCGCGTTGCAGACCACGGATGCGCCGAGCCTGTTGGCTCTGTCGCGTCAGGGCTTGCCGACGGTGCGTGACGGCGACGCCGCGAATCTCACCGCTTGCGGCGGCTATGTGCTGGCCGGAAAGGACGAGGCGCGGCAGGTTACGTTGCTGGCGACCGGGTCGGAAGTGATGCTGGCGCTGGAAGCGCGCGAGGCCTTAAAGAAAGACGGTATCAACGCCGCCGTGGTGTCCCTGCCGTGCTGGGAATTATTCGACGCGCAGAGCGAAGCCTATCGCCGCGAGGTGCTGGGCGCCGCGCCGCGCGTGGCGGTCGAAGCGGGCCTCCGCATGGGCTGGGATCGTTACCTCGGCGAACGCGGCGCGTTCATCGGCATGACCGGCTTTGGCGCTTCAGCCCCGGCGGAGCAACTCTACAAACACTTCGGGATTACGACCGACGCGGTCGTGGCGGCGGCGAGGAAGCTGGTGGGCTGAAGGGGGCAAACAGTTAGGAAGCGCCCCTCTGAATCCCTCCCCCCTTGAGGGGGAGGCTAGGTGGGGGGTGGGTTCCGCTGGGCACTACGTCGCAAGTCTGGCGCATACGGGACAGGACCCCCCACCCAACCCTCCCCCTCAAGGGGGGAGGGCTTTCGTTGTGTTTACTCCCTCGCGCTCAGCTCCAGCCGAACCCCAACTCTCTATCCAAGTGGCTTTTGTTACGGTTGGGTGCTGTTTGATAGCCAGTCGATTTCGGCTTTGAGGTGGATGTTTGTGGCGGACAGGGCGGTGGGGTTGGTTCGTTCGAGGCTTAGGTGTTTGAGCGCGGCGCGGCCGGGGAGGGTTTGCTTTGGTTTGCCTCTGCGTGGGCCATGGACATGCAGAACTTAATCAGGATTTAAGGGATGGGGTCTCTTGCCTCAATTCATGAAAACTTACTCCATAGGCGTCTCCGCTTTCGGGAGGGGTAATCACTGAAACCTTGAAACGGCGTGTTGGGTAAAGGAGGGCCAAACGACCGCGCCATGCTTCGGCTACACATTCAGCAAAAAGTTTATCGTCTTCGTCCGTAAGATGATCTCCCGCCTTCACAGAACCCCAGATATATGATGTCTCAACGTAGTTAAAGCTGTCTTCAAGTTCGTGCAGGGGATTCTTTTTTTCGTTTTTTGCTTCTATGAAGGATTTTGGAAACTCTTCGGCATTAAGGACAAAAAAAGTCTGCAAAATACTGCCTTCAACCTCTACAAACTCGGGCAAATATAATAGGGCATAGAGCAGAGCCGTGCGCTCCTCGCCGTTTACCCATACTGGAGCGGAAGCTGTAGTGTAAGGGGCAAGGTCGGGGGATGGATAAAGTCTATTCATTGCAGCCAAGAGTTTCTTCAACATGTTGATTCCTCAATTTCAGTATAAAGAACTTCGAGTGCGTATCGTGCCTAGAAGTGCTCTCATGAAAAATAGTTGTCAATTCTTGCCTTGTTGATTCTGACTGAAGGGCGTGCGAGCACCAGCTGAATTTTGGTTTGTCCGAATGGGCGCTTACGGGACAGGACCCCCCACCCAACCCTCCCCCTCAAGGGGGGAGGGCTTTTTTTGCGTTTACATCCCTCGCGCCCAGACCCAGTCGAACCCATTATCCAACCCTCTCCCCAAGGGGAGATGGCTTTTGTTAGGGTTGGGTGCTGTTTGATAGCCAGTCGATTTCGGCTTTGAGGTGGATGTTTGTGGCGGATAGGGCGGTGGGGTTGGTTCGTTCGAGGCTTAGGTGTTGGAGCGCGGCGCGGCCGGGGAGGGTTTGTTGCAGGCGTAGGAGAAAGCGGGTGGCGTCGTCGTCTTGCGGCGCTTCGGCTTCAAGCGTGAGGTGGCTTTGCGCGATGCCGTCCATGTCGCCGCCTTCCGGCGCGAAGTTTTGCTCCGGCGACAGCGTGTAGGTGAAGCGGCTTAGCCGCGAGGCGGTGGCGATCGGCTCAAGACGTGCCGCGATCTTGGCGCGGTCGGTGGGGGCCAGATATTTTTCCATGTCTTTGCTCGTGATCGTCCGGCTGAGCCTTTGCGCCGTCGCGGCATCGTCGCGCAACTGCATGAGGGATTGGCTGATGCGGGCGTGTTCCGCGTCCAGCGCTCGGCTTTCTTCGGCCATGCCGTTTCGGGCGTAGCGCAGCAGCGGATCGCTGGCCGCCGCCAACAGCAACGCCGCGCCTAGCGCCAGCAACCAACCATGGTGAGGGCGCAGCGCGTTCATGGTGTTACCCTGCGAAGAACGAAATTCGCCGTCGCGTCGTCGCGCGTTTGGGCGGATGCGTTGGTCAACGGCTCGTTCGGCGCGGTGGCGAAGGGATAACGGACGATGGCGACTTCATAGCCGGGCAGCGCGTCGCGGAGGGTCGCGGCCAATGCGTCGAAGCGCGGCGTTAAGGCCTCCCGTTCGTCGAGCGTCGCGGCGGGCGCGTCGGTCAGGCGCAGGTTGAGGTCGAGTTTGCCCGTTTGCCATTCGAGCCGGGTTGCGCGGGCGGAGTTCGGCAGCGTGGCGTTGAGCGTTTCAAACAGCGCCCATGGGGCTTCGGGGGGCGTTGTGAACAGGCGTTTGCGGGCCACGGCTTGCCGCAGGCGGCCCAGCGGCTCGGTGACGGGGGCGAGGGCGGCGTATTCTTCGGCGCGTTGGCGTTGCAGCGCCGCGATGTCACGCGCTTTGGCGCGATGGGCAAGGGCGTCTTGCCACAGGCCGGTCGCTTGTCCGGCGATCAGGGCGAGGGTCACGAGCCAGACCGCCGCCGCGCTGCGCCATCCCCAGCGCCGGATTGATGCTTCGCGCCGACGTTGTCGGGTTTCGCGCTGCATCAGGATGTGGCGCGGGCGGCGGTGGAGCATCCATACGGCGTGCAACAGGTCGGCGGTCGGGTCTTCGGCGCTGGGGGTGTAGGGCAGGTTGAGCTGCCGCGCCGCTTGATGCGGCGTGAGCATGGTCAGGGCGCAGGTCGGGAGGTTCAGTTCCGTCAGCGCGGCGTGGACGCGGGCGGGCATTACGGCCACGACCGACAGGCGTTCGCCGCCGGAAAGGCCGAGCCGCGCGAGATACCCAAGGCTGGCTTGAATGTCGCGGCCAATCGCGGCGGCGATGTCGTCTTCGGCCGCTGTCAGAGGCAGGGGCGGAGTCAAGCGGGTGAAGACCAGTTCCCCGTCGCGGGTGACGATCTGGCGAAAGCCGCCCGTGCGTTGCCAACTGAGGAGCAGGCCCCAGCCTTGCGCGGTTTGCGGCGCGAGGCTTGTGAGCATTGACGCGCTTTCGCCGGGCAGCAGCGCGACTCCGCCGGAGGGATTGGGGCGTTGGTTCAGACGCTCCAACCATGTCTCGACCGGCCCGCCTTCGTGGACGCAGGCAAGGAGGGCGGCGCGGTTTTTCTGCGGCCATGCGGCTTTGAGCGGCGATTGCGGGAAAGCTTGTTCCAATCGACGTGCTAGAATCTTCTTGCGGTCAAAGGGGTTCAGGCGCGGGAGGACGACGGGGCGGAATTCTTGCGCCAGCACGTCGGCGAGGATCAGGACGGGGACGCGCGGTCGCGCCGCCAAGGCATCGAGGATGGGCCTCGCCTCGCCGTGGCCCGCGACGAACAGGGGCGCGGCGGTTCCGTCGCAGGGCGGCACCAGCAACGCGCCGTCGTCGCCGAGCATGAGGAGGAAAGGTTTCATGCGCTCAACCTCCGCTCAAGCGGCCAAGGCTGCCGTAGACCGGGCCTAGCACCGCCAGAACCACCCACGCCAGCAACGCGCCGACGAGGAGCGTGAGGGCGGGCTCAAGCGTGCCGAGGAAACGGCTGACGGCGGCTTGCGCTTCGGAGTCGCAGGCGCGGCTGACTTCGTGCAGGGTTTTGGCGAGCTGGCCGCTTTGTTCGCCGACGCGGATCATCGGCAGGACGAAGGGCGGGAATAGGGCCGCTGTGGCGGCGGAGAGGGCTTGTCCGCTCTGCACCTGCGCTTGCGCGGCTTCGACGATGGCGATCAGGTGGCGGTTGCCGAGGACTCCGGATGCCAGCGCGAGACTGGAGGGCAGGTCAACTCCGCTTTGCAGCAAGGCGGTCAGGCTTCGCGCAAAACGCGCCACGGACAGCTTGCGCAGAACCGGGCCGAGGCCCGGCGTTCGGAGAATCCAGCCGTCGGTGCGCCGCGCCACGTCGTTCGAGGCGCGTCGCGCCAACGCGACCAGCAGGGCTGCCATTGCGAATGCCAACAACGCCATCCACCATCCGGCGGCGAACAGGCGCGACACGCCGATCAACAGGCGCGTGAACAACGGCAGGTCGGCGGACAGGGATTCCAACAGCGTCACGATTTGCGGCACCACCATGGTCATCATAAAGGCCATGACCGCCACGGCGACACCGACCAAGAACAGGGGATACCGCACGGCGCGGCGGATTTGTTCCTGCAGCGCGGACTGCCAGCGCAGTTGTTGTGCCAGTTGCGCGAAGGTGGCGGCCAGATCGCCGCTGCCTTCGCCCGCCGCGAGGATGGCGCGGAACACGGGGCCGAAGCTTTGCGGGTGTTGTCCAAAGGAGGCCGACAGGCTGATGCCGTGCTGGATGCTGCGTTGGATGGCCGTGATTTGTTCGCGCAGCGGGCCGGAGGGGAGGGCTTGGGCGACGGTTTGCAGCGCGGCGGGAAAGGGTAGCCCGGCGCGCAGCAAATCTTCCAACTGGCCGCACAGCGCGATGAGTTGAGCGAGCGGCACGCGTCCGCGCCGCTCGCGGCGGAGCGTTTCCGTTTTTGCGTTCTGCTGTTTGGCTTCGATCAGCTCCAGCCCGGATTCGCCGAGAAGCTGCGCCAGTTCGTTCGCGTTGGCCGCCTGCATCCACCCTCGTTGGATGCGGCCCGATGTATGCACGGCGCGGTAGCGATAGGCGGGCATACGGTCAAAAGCCCCGAAAAGGTGGATCGCGAACAGGAACGTTTCCGAAAACTTCCGCCGAGCGGCTGTCTTCGGTACCTATTTTGTCTAACGGAAAGGCGCGGGTTGCGCCAGACAAAAGGCGCGGGGTTCAAATCTAGCCCGCAACGCCTTCATATTACGCCGTGTCATTGTGTATTATCTTATTGTTATTGCATGAAAATGCGTCTTGTGCGGTCGTGTGCTGTCCAATTAACTTGTCTTTAACCACACGTCCGTATATCTAGCAATGTGCGATCGTGTGCATTCCCAATGTGCCATCGTATGCACTTAGGCGTTCCTTTTCGTGATCAGCGCTGTGTCGCGTAAGGGAAGGCTCTCCGTGGTTTCTGAATTTCCTGCCACCCACATCGAGGAGAATCCTATGATCAAGTCAAGAATGAAGTATCTCGCCCTGGCCCTGACGGCCTCGTTCTTCATGTGCGGCGGTGCGCAAGCCGCGACGCAGTCGGTGACGGCGAATATGGCGTTCGACTCGGTTCTGTCTCTGACCAAGAACGCCGACATCAACTTTGGAACGGTGAAGGCGAGCACGGTCGGTACTTACACAATTAACACGGCTGGCACGGTCACGCCTGCAGGCGGCGGTGTTATTGTCGGCGGCACGACGGCTTTTGGCCAAATCACCATCACCGGCTCGGCCTCGCAGACTGTATCAATCAGCACAGGAACCTACACCGCGAACAACGGCGTAACGCCTTCGGCGGCGACTTGCTCGTATGATGGGGCCGCTGCTTCTGCGTGCGACACGCCTTTGACCGGATTGGCGGCGCCTGGTGTTGGCAAGGTTTTGAGGCTCGGTGTCACGGCTTCTTCCGACGGCACGCAAGCCGCCGGTGCGACTGCTGCCCCGACGTTCGTCGTCACGGTCATTTACGGCTAAGCTAAGCGTTGCGCGCTGTTTGCGCGTCGTGTTGTGTTTCCGGCAAGGGCGGGATAGTCTCCCGCCCTTGTTGCGTCTTATCGCTTTGAGTTTTGCGCCATGACGGGATGTCGCTTTCGCCGCTGTCTTTTGCTGGCCTGCGTCGTGTGCCTGATGCCTGCGCGTGTCGGGGCCGAAGAGGGCGTGAATTTTACCGAATCCCAGAAATTGACTTTCCCGACCATGGGCCTGCCCGCCTCGGGCGGGAGCGTCAACCTGACCATCAGTCCGCTGAACTCTTCGACATCGGGATCGGCCCAGATTATTTCCGGCGTTGCGAGTCGGGGGCAGTATGCTCTGTCGTTGTCGCCCGGCGGCAATCCGGTGTCGATTTCAATCGACATAACCGGTGTTACGACCGGCAATGCCGGTTTGACACTGGACAACTTCCGTGGCTTTTATGGAAGCCAGACGATTGACAGTTTTCCCAGCCCTACGTTGCCGTTGCCGCCGCGATCGCCCGCAAGTACGCCCCTGTACATCGGCGCTCGGGCGACGGCCAATTCGGCGGTGACTCCCGGGACTTATAACGCCAGTTTCTCGGTCACCATTTTTATCCAGTAACCACGGAGTTTCGCTCATGTCCTCGCGTTGTTTTGTTCGTTTCGCCGTTCTGGCGGTTGTGTTGCTTCTTGCGAGTCCGGCATCAGCGCGGAACGCTGAGATGCTGCTGTCGCCGACCCGCGTCGTTCTTGAGGGAGCCAATCGCTTCGCCACGGTCACCGTGCGCAACAACGGCGACGGAGTCGGGCGCTATAAGATCGAGTTGGTCGATACGGTGATGGCCGAAAACGGGGGCATCAGGATTCGCGAAGAGGGCAGCCGCGATGAATTTTCCGCGATGGATATGCTTAGCCTCTCGCCGCGCAGCATGACTTTGAAGCCGGACGAGAGCCAGACGGTGCGTATTCTCGTGAAGATGAAGGGCGATCTTCCCGACGGCGAATACCGTTCGCATCTGCAGGTGCGGATGACGGAGAACGACCTTGATCTGGCGACGAACAAGCCCGCGACCGACGGCGCGAGCGTCGTCCTGAAGCCCAAGATGACGACCGTCATTCCGGTGATCATCCGCAACGGCGCGACGAGCTATAAGGTCAGCGTCGACGAGGCGCAGCTGGTCACAGGAGGCGGCGACGGGAAACCGGTGCCGCAGGTGAAGCTCGCCCTCAGCTTTTCGGGCAATCGTTCCGTGCTGGGCGATGTCAAGGTGACCCATGTCGCCGCCGAGGGCAAGGAAACGCAGTTGGCCTTTTTCCGAGGCATCGCGATTTACCGTGGCCTTGCTAAGCGCGAGCAGACCGTGGATTTGACCGTTCCTGAGGGTGTCAATGTCCACAAGGGACGGCTGCGCGTCGCCTTTATGTCGCAAGAGGCTGAGGGCAGTCAGGTTCTGTCCGAAAAAGAGATCACGCCCTAATCGTCGATTCGGGGAAATTATCGAAAAAATACAGGGCCGAATCGGGTTTTAAGCTCTGGTCGAATCGGGTTTTATGGTCGACCATAAACGCTTGGTTTGATCGGTTTGGATGCCCGCTGTATGACCGCTGATTATGATCCGTTCGGCCCTTCGCTTGCGCTTCGGCGGCGAAGGATGCCTGCGATGGTATGCGTGCCGTGTCGGAGGCGTATGTCCGCGCGTCTTCGCGCCGGTGGGGTCCATGCCTAGGCGCTCTATCTGGTTTGCGCGGTGGTTTGTTGTCGGCGCGGTGGCGGCGTTACTCGTCCTGTTTTCCGGAGGGCCCGCTGCGGCGGCGGACACGCAGCCTTTTCTTTCGAATTTGGAACGTCTGAAAAACGTCTTAACCGGCGAGACGGCCGCGCCGCCGATGCCTGTTGCGGACAGTGTTCTGACGCTGTTGCCGCGCGTCGAAAACGCTCCCTTTGACGGCGAGCTTATCGAAGCGATTGATTTGCCGGGGCAGACGTTTTTGCCGCTTGCGGCTTTTGTGCGCATTCTTGGTTTCGCGATCACGGTCGATTCCGGCAAGGACATTGCCAGCGGGTTTTTCTTTGCGCCCGAGAACACGTTTAATCTCGACTTGAACAATCGTACGGTTCGCATTCGTTCGACGCAACACGCTCTGACGCGTGGCGACGTGCGCAAACGCAACGGGCAGATTTATGTCGATGTCGCGGCGCTGACGGCTTGGTTCGGCGTGGGCAGTGCGATTGACCGGGCGCAGTCCACCATCCTGTTCTCGACCGACCGGAAGCGGCCTCAGGAGGCGTGGGATGAACGCGCGGCGCTGTGGGCAAAACGGTACGTCGCCCTTGAGGTCGAACGGCAACAGGCGCAGGTCTTGCCAAAATGCCGCCCTGCGGCGGCGCAACGGCCGTCGGGCGGCGGCGAGCCTGTGGCGATGCGCCGGTTTAGCGGCGAGGCCACGCCGGGTTATCAGGTCGAACTGTACCGCGACGATGCGCTGGCGGCGTTTCAGATCGCGGATGCCCAGGGCCGGTATGATTTTGCGGATATTGTCCTTTCCGAAGGCGAGCATGTCGTTCGCACCGTGGCTTATGGAGCGCAGGGCCAGCGTAGCGAAAAAACGGAAACGGTCGCCGTCACGGTGCCGCCTTGCGAGATGCCGCCTGCGGCTACGGCGACTCCCGTCGCCGATCATCCGGCGGACGTTCTGCCGCGCAAAGAAGCGTCGGCGCCGATTGCGGCGGGCAAATCTGTGGCGGCAACGGCGGCGAAGAACTGGACGGAGCGATCCATCGTCCGCGACCATCAAACGCTGGGCGCGGTCGAAGCCTTTGTCGATTTGAAGGGCACGTTCCTGCGCCTCGATAGCTTGCTGCGGCTTCTTGGAATCTCTTACAGAACGCCGGACTCGGTCTATGCGCTCGACATCGTGAGAAAGGACGGCAGCGTCGTCGCGCTGGATATTCCCAAGCGCGTCTATGTCGAGAACGGCCAACAGCATGGGCTTTATGATAACGACGCTTTCGGCAACGAGGACAAAATCTTTGTCAACATGACGCTGCTCAACCGTATTTTGCCGCCCAACCAGTTTGTTGAAGACCCGACCACGCGGTCGGTCGATGTTACCGAAGCTCAGGGGGGGATTCTGGGGTTGTGGTCTGACACGACGACGGATACAGCGGATATGGCTCCGCCTCCCTTGGCCGCGCCGGTTCAGCCGGTCATTGTCGATGATGTGTCGTCAGGCCAGCAGCAGGCCTCCGGCGCGGCGGCTTCGACGACCGAAGCTCCGGCGGAAGCGGGCGATGTTCTGCATCTGGAGCAACCCGCCGCGCCGTTGCCGCCTTCTCCTGCTCCGCCGTCCGCCGTGGTCGCCGCGCCGCCTAAGGTCGAGTCCGTGACGACCCGTGTTGCCGATAAAGGCGCGGAGGAGACGGATGATAAAACCGACGGCAACGATGTTCTGATTCTCCAGCCGCGCATCAAGAGCCAGCCGCCCAGCAATGTTTTTATCGAGGCGCTTGATCTGCCGGGCGGCGTTTTCCTTCCGCTCAACGACCTCGTTCAGATTCTGGAATTTCCGATCAAGGTCGATCCGGAGCGCAGCACGGCGAGCGGATTTTTTCTTGCGCCGGAAAATATCTTTGAGCTTGATGTCGAAAAACGCGCGGCGCGCGTCGGCTCGGAACGTTATTCTGTGACGCGGAGCGACGTGCGTCGCCGCGAGGGGCAAATTTACGTCAGTGTCGAGAGCTTTGCCAAATGGTTCGGGATCGCGAGCGCGATTGATCGGACGCAGTCCACCATCCATTTCACAACAGACAAAAAACTGCCGGAGGAGGAGCGGGAGGAACGGCAGAAGCGCTGGCAGAAAATGCTGGCCGTGGTCGAGCCTGACGGCAATCATGATCCGGTGTTGCAAAATGATTATCAGGCGATTGGTTATCCGACCGTCGATGTCAATCTCGGTTCGTCGTACACGCATACGGCGCAGGCTTCGTCGTCCGGCGGCGAGGGGTCACAGCCTTTTGCGGCCAACTACAACATTCAGGGCGCGATGGATCTGGCTTATCTGACCGGCCAGTTCTATGCGCAAGGCTCTATGGACGGCAGCATGATGGACACGTTGCGCTTTCAGGCGGGACGCAAGGACCCCGGCGGCGGGTTGCTGGGTGGACTGCATGCCACGGAGTTTTCCTTGGGCGACGTGACATCGCCGTCGTTGACGCTTGTGACGTCCAATTCGCTCGGCCGCGGGTTTACGGTGTCCAATCGGGATTTGTCCGCTTCCGAGAATTTTGATTTTCGTAATTTCAGCGGCGACTCCGTGCCGGGCTATGAGGTCGAGTTGTACCGCAACAACGTCCTTGTCGCGTTTCAGACGGTTGACGCGAGCGGCCGCTATAACTTCGTCAACATTCCTATTCTTTACGGCGAGAATACGTTCCGCATTGTTTTCTATGGCTCGCAGGGACAACGCGAGGAACGGGTCGAGAGCGTGTCCGCTTCCAGCGCTTTGCTTAAGGAAAACAAATTCGTTTATACGCTGGCTGCCGACGAGCGCGGCAAGAATCTTCTTCCTGTCGGTCGGGAAAGCGCGGCCAATCCCTCGACCCCTGCGGGGATGCAACTGGTCGGCGGCGTGCGCTATGGCTTGACACGCGATGTGACGGTCGGCGCGGCGCTGGCTTCGACGAATCTGAGCGACGGCGAGCATCGTTATGTGAGCGTGACGACCGGCGCGAATATTCAGGGTGTGTTGACCGAGACAACCGTTGCCAAGGATTTGACCGACGGCGGATGGGCGGGCAGCGTGTCGGCGCTCGGCGGATTTTACGGCATTAGCCTGCGCGCGCGGTACCGTCATTTCAGTGATTTTCTAAGCGAGTCCGTCAACAACTTTGACCTTCCTCTCGCGTCCGATGCCGCGCTTGACGCGAACACGCAGCTTTATGTGCCGATCTTGGGCGATTACAGCGTCGGTTTTTCGGCGTTGCGCGAGAGCTTTGCCGATACGTCGCTGGTCCCGCGTAATACCTATAGCTGGCGTTCGTCGAAGAGCCTTTGGGGGCTGAGTTTCACCAGTTCGGCGGAGTATATCGTCGATGCTGAGAAGCGGTTTCAGGACACGTTCGGCGTTCAGACCCGTTTGTGGGGCGTGGATTTGCGCGCGGTGGGCACTTACGAGATCAAGCCGGTGCGGCGGTTTCGCGACGCGAATTTTATGGCGGACTATCGCTTGACGGAGCGTCTGTCCGCGCAAACGCAAATCGAGAAAGACCTGACCAGCAGCGATCGCACGTCGTTCGGCCAGAGCATCAATTGGGATTTCGATACGTTTCGCCTGAGTTTTTACGGCCAAATGGACAACAGCTCGCAGTATTCCGTCGGCATGAACGTTTTGTTTTCACTCAATCACGACAAGGCGACGGACAGTTGGCGGATGCAGCCGCAGCAGACCTCCGGCGGCGGCGCGATCACGGGGCGGGTTTTTGTGGACGAAGACGGCGACGGAAAGCCCGACGAGGGCGGAAAGCTCATGCCCGATGTCAAGGTGCGTGTGAATCGCGCGGCGGCCACGTTGAGTCCGGACGGTTACTTTGTCGCGCCCGTCACGCCCTATGAGCCGTCGCGCGTGGAACTGGACGAAGGCTCTATCACCGATCCTTTGCTGACTCCGGTCACGCGGGGGTATCAGGTTGTCACGCGGCCGGGCGACACGGTCGTGGCCGACTTCCCGCTGGTGCGCACGACGATCATCGACGGCACGGTGACGTTCCTCGACGACAAGGGCGACAAGCGCGAACTGGGCGATATTGTTGTTGAGCTGGAGGACAAGGACGGCAAGCCGCTGCGTCGTGTCATGAGCGCGGTCGACGGCTATTTTATCTTTGATAAAATTAAGATCGGCGAATATTTGCTGACGGTGCCGGAGGAAGCGCTTGCAGCCTATAACGCCGCGCTCGACAGCAAGGTTCGCATTGTCATCGAGGAAGTCAGCGAGTTTGTTACCGGCAAAGACATTCTCTTGCTTCAGAAGGAAAAGTTGAACGGCCCGCCGATCTTCGATCCGATTGCTCCAGCCGCTGCGTCCGGCGAGACCGCGCCGCCGCTTCCTTCGATTCCGTCGCTGCCGCCGCCCGAAGCGATGAAGCCGGAGTCGTATGAAGTGAAGCCTCGGTCTTCGGTCTCTTCCGACCCGCTACCTCCTGGGACGGCGGAGGAATAAGGGCGACAATAACAAAATATTTTTTTTCGAAACCAACCCGTGCGCCGTTCTGCGCTGTGTTCGGTGAAAATTTGCTAAAATTTGCCTGAAATTTCGTGCCGTTATTGTGCAGTGCAATGATATTCTTGAGGAAAACGTGGTTAAGACGTGCGTCGTCTCAGTGGCCGATAGAGGGTTGTGGAAGCGTGGATGTGCTGAATGTGTTTGCGTTATAGATCGTGATTTATCTCTGTTTCATCGTTGATTTTCATGCAATCTACATACAACCGTAGGTGCGGATGAATTTTGTTGGATGCGCGGTTTTTCGTCGCGATGGTTGGAATAGAGTTATCGGCGTTCTCATTCTGCGATGTGTCCTTTTTATCGTTGGGCCTGCGTTTGCAAATTGCGAGTCGATTTCAATAGTGTTGTGCAGCGCATGATCTGCATGTGGCTGCATACTAGACTATGCGCGTATTACACCGTTTCATTCACCTGTCATGGTATACTGAGAGGGTTCGATAGTGTGAGATTTTGCATATTGAGTTGGTGCGGCGAGCCGAGGGTTACTTGGTTATGATGTGTCCCCTTTTGAAATGGCTGGTCTGTTCGTCTCTTGTCCTGTTCGCGGGCAATGTTGCGGCTGCGACTCAATCTATGACGGCGAGCATCGGCTTTGATTCCTTGCTCAGCATCACCAACAGCACCAACATCAGCTTTGGTTTCGTGAAGGCGGATCAGGCGGGAACGTATACGATCTCGCCCACCGGTCAGGTCACGTCTTCGAATGATGGCCAGTGGTTGGGCGGCGGGATGAGCGCGGGTTCGATGACCATAGCGGGTTCGGCGACGCAAACAATCGACATCAACGTAAACAACTATGTTGCCGACAAGGGCGTGACTCCTTCGGCGGCGACTTGCGCCTATGACGGAGGAGGGAGCGCTCCCTGTTCATTGGCCAGTCTGGCCGCTCCGGGTTCCGGCAAGCCGTTGTTGGTCGGCATTACCGTTGCCGTGGACGGCACGCAAACCACAGGCGCTACAGCCGCGCCGTCCTTCGACGTCGTCGTCAATTATCACTGATGTGTCGGCACTGCTATGATGGGTGCGCGGATCGCGTGGATCGTGGCGTGCGGTGAGATGCGCTCTGTGGTCTGACTCTTTGGTCGATTCCGGCCATGATTTCGTCGATGGGCATTATCCGCAGGCCGGGCGCGTTGTGATCGTCCCTTCGTTGCTCAAGCGACGTGTAATAGCGTGTCATTTCGGGGAGGCCTCGGTTCGTCGCCTCGGCGGCGATGATCACGTTGTACCCAGCCTTGGCAAAATCAAAGGCCGTCTCGCTCACGCAGTAATAGTCTTTCTTGGCAATGTCGCCTTCGGTAAGGCCGCTGAGGATGATGGTCGTGTAGCCCTCGCGTTCGACATAGTCCCGTATCGACGGCTCGCGATAGAGCGAATAGTGGTTTTTGAAGGCGATTAGGGAATCGGGCGACTGCAGCAGATCGATGTCGGCTCCGGGAAAGCGTTGCAGTGTTTCTTGATTTCGCGAGGGCATATGCATCCGCGGTCCGACACCTTTGGGGTAGGGTAGAAAACCTTCCTTGGTGCCATATGCTACGGCTACTGAGAGGATGTCTTGGTCGTTCAGAGCGTTTCGCAGGCGACAGATATTTTGCTGCAATTTTCCCCGCGCTCGAAAATAATCGGGACAGATGTTCGCATAGCATCTTTGCATATCGACGATAAAGTGAATTATGGACATAAAAAACAGACCCACCCGAAAACGGAATTATGCCTAATGACCAGACCTTAAGAATTGGAACGCGCCAAAGCCCTCACTTGGGGTAAGGCTAACATCTAGGGACGTGTTTTCAAGCGGATAATTTAGTTGCGAGGGGCGCTAGGAAGTCTGGGCCGGGCGAATTTTGGCTGGGGGACTAGGATTCGAACCTAGGTAAACAGAGTCAGAGTCTGTTGTCCTACCGCTAGACGATCCCCCAACGGGCTTCAGGCGGTTTTCCTATCATATCATTTGGGGTTTGGGTAGATTGGAAGTGAGGGTTTTTCATCTTTTGTTTCAAAGGGCTTCAGGATCATGAAGGGTAGCGGTAAAAATCGGGGGCTGGGCGGGATCGCCTCGCGGCGGCGGGCGGCTGTGCGGGTCAAGACCGGGCGGCGGCGCACGGTGTCCTCTAAGAAGTGGCTGGAACGGCAGCTTAACGATCCCTACGTCGCGGCGGCCAAGGAGAGCGGTTATCGTTCCCGTGCGGCGTTTAAGCTGATCCAGCTTGATGAGCAGTTCAAGCTGCTGCGGCCCGGCATGCGGATGGTCGATCTGGGCGCGGCTCCCGGCGGCTGGAGTCAGGTGGCGGCGGCGAAGATCGGCGGGAAGGGGAAGCTGGTCGCGCTCGACATTCTGCCGATGGAGCCGATCAAGGGCGTTGAAGTCCTGCTGATGGATTTTCTCGCCGACGACGCGCCCAACCGCTTGCGGGCGGCTTTGCTGGGCGATGCCGATCTGGTGTTGAGCGATATGGCTCCGCCCACCACCGGGCATAACGGCACGGACTATCTGCGGATCATGGCTCTGGTGGAGACGGCGGCGCATTTCGCCATGCAGGTGCTTACCCCCGGCGGGACGTTTGTCTGCAAGCTGTTTCAGGGCGGCGCGGAGAAGGCTTTGCTGGATAGCCTGAAGCAAAACTTCGCCAAAGTGAAACACGCCAAGCCCGCCGCCAGCCGCGCCGATTCATCGGAGAATTATCTGGTGGCGATGGGGTTCAAGGGACGGCGCGATTAGGCCGGTTTCGCCAGCCACTTCACCACGCTGTTCGGGTATTGGGTCTGCAACGCTTGATGCAGGGCGGGGAAGAGCTGCGTCAGTTGCGCGTCGAACGACCATGGCGGGTTGACGAGGATAAAGCCGGAGCCGTTCAGGCGGTCGTGCCGCGTTTCCTCGGCCCAGAGGAATTCGGCGCAGAGGATTTCGGGGATGCCCGTCGCGACCAGCGCTTCGTGAAAGCGCCAGATGGTGGGGCGTTCCTTGATGGGATACCAAATGGCCACTTGTCCCTGCGGCCAACGTTTGTGGAGCGCGGCGACGGCGTTGGTCAGGCGGGCGAATTCGTCCGCTTCTTCGAATGGCGGGTCGATCAGCGCGAGGCCGCGCCGCTCCGGCGGGGGAAAGAGCGCCGTCAGGGCTTCGTAGCCGTCGCGGTGGTGCGTCTGGACTTGCTTGTCGCCGTGGAAGAGGCGCTTGAGGGCGCGGGCATCTTCGGGGTGCAGCTCGCAGGCGATCAGCCGATCTTGGGGGCGGAGCAGGTGGCGCACCAAGAGCGGTGAGCCGGGGTAAAGGCGCAACGCGCCTCCCGCGTTCAGGTCGTTCAACACGCGGCTGTAATCGGCCAGCGCGGGGATGGCTGGCGATGCTTGCAGGCGGTGGATGCCGTTTGCCGCTTCGTCGGTTTTCTGCGCCAACGGATCGGACAGGTCATAAAGCCCGATGCCTGCGTGCGTGTCCAGCACCGCAAAGCCCTTATCCTTGGCGCGAAGATGCTCGACGAGCAGCGTCAGCAGCGCGTGCTTGACGACATCGCAGATGTTTCCGGCGTGATAGATGTGGCGGTAATTCATGGGTGTCGGGCGGCTCGCATTACAGGGCGCAGGGGGACGAAGCGTCGGAGCGCAAGGCCACACGCCGCCGCTGTCAGTCGCCTTGGTAGCCGAGTGCGCGGGTCTTTTCCAGCTCCCTTTGACGGGTGTTGCCGTCGACCAGCGCCATCGAGCCGATCAGGGTGTCGTGGATCGGGTTGAGGCCGCAGTAGCCGAGGATATTGCGTTTCAGGCTTCGGATGCTGTGGGCGCAGAAGTACCAGCGGAAAAGACAGGCGGGCATCCCCATCGTGACGATCAGGCGCACCGAGCGGCCCGGCAGCAGGCTTTGGCCGACCGCCTTGCCCTCCTCAATGCGGCTAAAGGCGAAGCCGGGGCGGAAGGTTTGCTCGAAAAAGCCCTTGAGCAACGCGGGCAGGTTGCCCAGCCATAGGGGAAAGATGATGACGATATGCTCGGCCCACAACATGTCCTCTTGCGCCTTGGCGATCGCGGGCGGGGGCGGAGCGCGGCTCCAATCGTCCATGGTGCGCAGGATGGGGAAATCAAGCTCGCCTACGTTGATGCGCCTGACTTCGTGTCCAGCATCGTGCGCGCCACCGGCATAAGCGTGCGCCAGCGCGTGACAAAAGTGCATGGGTGAGGGATCGGGGTGGCCGTCCAGTATGAGAATGCGTTTTGCCATGGTCGTCCTCCTGTTTTGGGTGCCAAAAGCAAGAAGGCCTTAAACCAAACGCCGCTCCTTCGTGATCGCCTGCCTACTGTCGCACCGGTCGATGAAAAGCGCCGACAAGAAGAAAAACTTCACAACAGAATACTATTCCTTTGTTGGTGGCTAAGTCAAGGTTATGTGGTGCGAAGTAGAGGTCAAGCGCTGTTCCGTGGCGTGAAAGACACCGGGACAATTTTGAAAGTGAACGTCAAAGAATGGCAAGGTGCCAATTAAGCGTTATGATCGCTGCGGCCCACCCCCTTCTTACCCTGTCCACGGGGGAGGGAACTACCTCAGCGCCAGTGTTCGGACAAAGTTCAGGACATCGTTCACCAGTTCGGGCTTGGCCTTGCCGTTTGCGTCCAGACCTGCGGCGATGCGGTTGACGATGGCGCTGCCGACCACGACCGCGTCGGCGTGAGAGCTAAGGGCGCGGGCTTGCTCCGGTGTCGTGATGCCGAAACCGACCGCGATGGGGAGATCGGTGCTTTGGCGCAAACGCTCAATCGCCTCGCGCACCGGGGCGGCGCTGGCTTGCTTGTTGCCGGTGATGCCGGTGACGGAGACGTAATAGAGAAACCCGCTGGCGTTGTTCAGCACGGTGGGAAGGCGTTTGGCGTCCGTCGTCGGCGTGACGAGACGGATGAAGTTCAGCCCCTCGCGCAAGGCCGGGAGGCAGAGTTCGCTGTCTTCTTCGGGCGGCAGATCGACCACGATCAACCCGTCTGTCCCCGCCGCCTTCGCGTCCTTGAGGAATCGCTCCGCGCCATAGGCGTAGATCGGATTGAAATAGCCCATCAACACCAGCGGCGTGGCCTGATCCTGCGCACGAAAGTCGTGCACGAGATCAAGAATCTTCGCCAGCGTCATGCCCGCGTTTAAGGCCCGCAGTCCGGCGGCCTGAATGGTCGGCCCGTCCGCCATCGGATCGCTGAACGGCATCCCCAGTTCGATGATGTCTGCGCCAGCCCGTGGCAACCCTGCCAATAATGCTGCAAAAGTCGCGGCATCCGGATCGCCCGCCGTGACGAAGGTGACCAGCCCGCAACGCTTTGCCGCCTTGAGCGCCGCGAAGCGCGTGGTGAGGCGGCTTGTGAAAGGCTCGGATGAAAAATGGCTCACAACGTCACTCCCAGTTTCTCCGCTACCGTGAAAATATCCTTGTCCCCGCGTCCGCAGATGTTGACGACCATCAGGTGATCTTTGGGAAGCGTGGGCGCGAGTTTCTGGACGTGGGCGAGGGCGTGCGACGGCTCGAGCGCTGGGATGATGCCTTCGAGGCGGCTGCACATCTGAAACGCGGCGATGGCTTCGTCGTCGGTGGCGGCGGCATACTCCACGCGCTGGGTGTCGTGCAGCCACGCATGTTCGGGGCCGACTCCGGGATAATCGAGGCCCGCCGAGATCGAATGCGCTTCCTGAATTTGTCCGTCTTCGCTTTGCAAGAAATAGCTGCGCATGCCGTGAAGAACGCCCGCCTTGCCGCCCGCTAGAGCAGCGGCGTGCATGCCGGTGTTTACGCCATGTCCGGCGGCTTCGACCGCAACCATTTTGACGGAAGGCTCGTTGAGGAATTCATAGAACAGCCCCATCGCGTTCGAGCCGCCGCCGACGCAGGCGACCAGCGAGTCCGGCAAGCGGCCTTCGGCCTCCATAATCTGGGAACGAACCTCGCGTCCCATCACCGCCTGAAAATCGCGCACCATCATGGGATAGGGATGCGGCCCGCCGACGGTGCCGATGATGTAGAAGGTGTCTTCGACATGGCTGACCCAGTCGCGCAACGCTTCGTTCATCGCGTCTTTCAGCGAGCGCGAACCGCTGGTGACGGGCTTGACCTCCGCGCCGAGCAGCTTCATGCGAAAGACGTTGGGCTTTTGCCGTTCGATGTCCAACTCGCCCATGTAAACGGTGCAAGGCAGGTTGAACAACGCCGCGACGGTCGCTGTGGCGACGCCGTGTTGGCCCGCGCCCGTCTCGGCGATGATGCGCGTCTTGCCCATGCGCTTGGCCAACAGGATTTGGCCCATGCAGTGGTTGATCTTGTGAGCGCCGGTGTGGTTCAGCTCGTCGCGCTTCATGTAGATTTTCGCGCCGCCTAGTTTCTCGGTCAGGCGCGGCGCGTAATACAGCGGCGAGGGCCGACCGACGTAATGCTTGAGGTAGTAATCCAGCTCGGTCTGAAACGCGGGATCGGCCTTGGCTTTGGCGTAGGCTTCTTCGACCGCCAGCACGAGCGGCATCAGCGTCTCGGCGACAAAGCGTCCACCGTACAGGCCGAAATGCCCGGATTCATCGGGGCCGGAGCGATAAGAATTCTGCGGTTTTGGTTCGTTTTTCATGCAGGCACCTTAGCGGATTTGCTCCGCGCGTCAAAGTCCGGCGGCCAAGGATAAAAAAGCGCAAATTATTTCGGGCGATTTATGCCCCGCGCCATCCTCCACGCCGGAGGAAACATCGACGCACGGTGCTCCGGTTGCCGCGACGGCGGCTGCCAGATTGGTTGTTTTGAGTCCGCCCGCCAGCATCCACGGCTTGGCAAAGCGACGGCCCTTCAGCAACGACCAATCGAAAGCGACTCCGGTTCCCCCTGAAGGTTGCGGCCCCAGCTTTGTGTCGAACAACAGAAGGTCCGCCGTGGCTTCATACGCCGGAACAACCGCGAGATCGTCTGCGGTCGCGATGTGAATGGTCTTCATGACCGGCAATCCGGTCGCCGCCCGAACGGCCATCACGCGCTGCGGAGTCTCATGGCCGTGCAGTTGCAGGATGTTGAGCGGCACCGCCTCCGTTACCGCGCGCAGCTCGTCGTCGGTGGGATCGACGAACAGGCCGACGCTTTGAACCTGCGCGGGGACGTGCAACGCCAAGGGCCGCGCTTGCTCCGCCGTCAAGCGATGACGCGAAGGATCGCAGAACACAAAGCCGACATACCGCGCTCCCGCCGCAACGGCGGCGTTAAGACCGGTTTCTTCCTGCAAGCCGCAAATCTTGACGTGAACGCTCACGCGGCAATTTCCGCCGCCAAACGTTGCGCCGCTTCGACGGGATCGGCGGCTCCGGTGATGGGGCGCCCCACGACCAGATGCGTTGCGCCCGCCGTCATGGCTTCGCGCGGAGTCATCACGCGCTTTTGGTCGTTGGCGGCGGCCCAACTGGGGCGAATGCCGGGAACCATCAGAATGAAATCCGGGCCGCACGCCGCGCGTAATAGTGCGACTTCGGCAGGCGAGCAAATCACGCCATCCAATCCGCTGGATTGCGCGAGCTTGGCCAGACGCGCCACATGCGCCGCAACGTCCGAGGACTGGCCGACAGCGGTAAGGTCGCTGGCATCGAGACTGGTCAGGACGGTGACACCGAGCAGCTTAGGTCGCCCCGCGCCCGCCGTCGCGGCAGCATCGGCGGCGGCGCGCATCATCGCCGGACCGCCGGAGGTATGGATGGTGATGAAATTAGGCCGCAGCGGCAGCAACGACCGCACCGCGCCCGCGACCGTGTTGGGAATGTCGTGCAGCTTGACGTCGAGGAAGAGCGGCAAGCCCAGTTCAGCAATCGGCTTGTAGCCCACCGCGCCGTTGGCCATAAAGAATTCCAGCCCCAACTTGAGTCCGCCCACATGCCCCCGCAATTGCGTCGCCATCTTCAAAGCTTCGCCAGCGTCCGGCGTATCAAGGGCGCAGAAAACAGGATTCTTAAAAGCCATGGGGAGGATTCCTCGGTTGAATGTGGGGGGCGTGAGAAGGGGGCAGGGGGACGGCTTTGCCGCGCCGCCAGCGCAGCTTGAACTTGTTCTTCAGTCGATCGGCGAGGGACTCCGGCAGCGCCGTCGCTTTGTCCGCATACAGCCGCGCCAGTTCGCGGCTCAGGCGACGGGCATGGAACCGGTGCTTGAGGCTGGCAAGCCACGCGACAAAGCTGCCCAGCAAAAGCCCAAGAAACAACATGCCGACCAAAAGGACGGACAGCGGCAAAGTGACCTCGGCGTCAAACGGCCAGAAACTAACCGTCACGTCGTTGCGGTTCGCCAGCGCGAAATTGATCAGCGCCAGCAGAATCGGCAGGGTGATGAGCCAAGACAAGTACCGCATAGCAGGACACCGCGCAAAAGAGGACAACACCCGATTATACCCGCAGAAGCCTTCAGGCAAAAGCCGGAATTCCGTCCTTCCGCCGTTAAGGACTAACGCAATTCAGACCGCAGGAGAGGAAGGCGAAGCCCGACGGCGGTTCGAAATTTCCTGTAAAGATCGGCTTGTCCGAGGGGCGGATTGCGTAGTTTGTCCAGAAAGGCATCGACCGTGACACCTGTTGACAGATCGCGAACAGTCGCGTCAAAGGCGGCGTAGGCGGTGTTGTTGGCGTACAATCGGGCGGTGGCCTGCTGCCGCGCTTGATGCCAGTTGGGTGTCTGTGGGCGTGAAGAAGGCACTTGCTGCTCCAAATAACGCTGAATCGACGGATTTGGTAGGTCACGGCACAAAAAGTTATAGGCGTCGCGACCGCGTGCATAGTCCAGAATGACTGTTTTGATTTTCTTGCGCCGCTGGTACGCGCTGGGCGTCGTCGTCACTTCCGCCATCTTCATCCACATTTCCGCGATGCTGTCGGACGGCAGCAGATGAAGGTTGAACTTGTCGATGGGAGCATGCGTTCCCACGCTCACATTGTGGCAACGGACATAGGGCAGGACTCCTGCCGCGCTGGCGGTTTGGTTGAGCTTGTCCTGCGCCTCTCTCTTGCCGTATTCGGAGGAGCGTAGCTGAAAGAACAGAGTGGAATGCCGATCTTCGTGAAGAACCAGTTGAACCGAGCCGGGGTCGCGTCTGTCGGTGCCTGTGATGGGATGGCCGAGAAAGAGATGGTTGGCCTCATTCGTTTTTGTCGTCTGAAAATTGCGCCACATCTGTTCCCGCGCGACGGCTTTTGCCACGGCACCTTCCACGGAAAACGAAATTTTCGCTTTCGCCTGCGCTAACTTGAGCAGAGGATCCACCATTAGACGGATTTGGTAGCATTCCGGGAAAACCTCATCCGGCAACGGCAACGAGTCGCGGTCCACCGTTTTTCCTTCGGGAAAACTTAGATGCCGCAACGCGCTGCGGAGTTCCCGATTAAGCTCATATCCTTGGTGTCGCGTCAGATCGATTTCAAAGATAGCCTCTTTTCTATTGCTGAACAGAACCCAAGCGCCTGCGGGAGGAGCATCAAGGATGCCCTCTCTGGCGCGATGTTCCCGCGCCTCAATGGTGTCCGCAATAATCTCTGGCCCAAACACGGATTTCAGCCGTCGGGCGAGCCCTGCGCTGTCGGTGGGGCGGCGAATAGCCATGATATTTCTCCGGCATAATATCTCTTCGATTGTGAATTGGTACGCAGCGCAGTTGACAGTGTCAAGCAGAGGTCGGACGTTTAGCCAATGATTATGGGATCAATCGAGAGCATTACGATGTTAACCATAAGCCCGCCGCCCCTAAACATCCCAGAGCGACTCTAATGCCCGAACTCCCCGAAGTCGAAACGGTTTGCGTGGGACTGGCCAAGGTTTTGGTGGGGATGCGTTTTGCGCAGGTGGAGCCGCGCCGCCGTGATTTGCGAGTGCCGTTTCCGCCTGATCTTGCGGAGCGACTCATGGGGCGCTCCGTGGTGTCCGTGACGCGCCGCGCCAAGTATATCCTGATGGAACTTGACGGCGACGACATGCTTTTGCTGCATCTGGGCATGTCGGGACGTTTGACGGTGGGGCCGGACAATGGCGCTCCTCCGGGCAAGCATGATCATCTGATCTGCCGTTTCGCTGGAGGCGACGGCCCCGTTGTTATGACCTTTACCGATCCGCGCCGCTTTGGACTCTGCGACCTGTTGCCCAAGGCGGTGGTGAGCCAGCATAAATTGTTGCGTGGTTTGGGTGTGGAACCTCTGGGGCCGGAGCTTACGCCAGCATGGCTGGGTGAACGCTTGCGCGGCAAGACAACCACCATCAAGGCGGCGCTGCTGGATCAAAGGTTGATCGCGGGACTGGGCAACATCTATGTCTGCGAAGCTCTGTTCCATGCCGGAATCCGCCCGACACGCCGCGCGGGTTTATGCTCACAGGCGCAAATTGCCAAGCTGGTTCCCGCCATCCGCAAAGTTCTGCGCGCGGCGATTGCGGCGGGCGGTTCCAGTTTGCGCGACTATGCCCATACGGACGGTCGGCTTGGTTACTTCCAGCATCAATTCTGCGTTTATGACCGCGAGGGCGAGCCGTGTCCCGGCTGCGCCTGTTCTCTGTCCAAAACTCACGGCATCCGGCGCGTTCGGCAAGGCGGACGGTCAAGCTTTTATTGCGCCACCAAACAGGTCTGAGACATTGTCAGCCTCGCTCCGTTGCGGTAGGTTCGGGATATGAACCTTACACGCTTCACCCTCTCCGCCGCTCTGCTGATCGTTGCCTGTTCGGCTTCGACCGCTTGGGCCGATTCCAACATCAACCAGAAACGCGACAATCCTGCCGGGACGGCGTTTGCCAAGGTGATCGACGATCTGCCGTTGATGCCGGGATTGAGGATTGTCGTGGAGAAGGACGTTTTGTTTATCGCCAAAACAGGTCGCATTGCCCAGACCATGGCGACCGGCAGCGTGGATGTGGACAGTGTCTATCCATTCTACCAGAAAAGCCTGCCGCAACTCGGTTGGAAGCTCATCGACGCGCGTACCTATGAACGCGAAAACGACCGTTTGCGCATCGACGTGAGCGGCACCGGCCCCACGGCGGCGACCGTCGTCAAATTCTCGGTGCAACCCGTTTCGCGCCACGATTAGAGCGTTCTTCGCTTAGTCGCGGGACAACAACGCTAAGAAATCGGTTGTGCGCTGCTCCCCAAAGCCGCCGGTGCTGGCGATAAAGGTGCCGTTGCGGAAATCCGGCTTACCATAGACGAGCGGGCGATTGTCGGGCGTTATGATCCGTCCGCCGACCGCGCGTAAAATGGCGTCGCCCGCCGCCGTGTCCCATTCGTAGGTGGTGCCGGTGCGCAAAAAGACATCGAACTCTCCAGCAGCGAGAAGTCCGAATTTATAAGCGCTGGAGCAAGCCCGCCAGAGGCCGACCTCGCCGCTCAACAGCCATTCGGTCACCGGCACATGCCGCGCCTCGCGGCGGCTGGTCAGCAGGCGCGGCGCGGCCTTGGCGGACGGCGGCGGTGTCGGCACTAAGGCGTGCGCTCCCTGCGCGTTGACGCGCAGAGCGCCGTTGGGATCGCCGTAAAACAGGTCGTCCGTCTGTGGCGCATAAAGAACGCCGAGGCAGGGCTCGTGCGCGACGACAAGACCGATGTTGACGGAGAATTCATCGCCGCCCTCGACATAATCGCGCGTGCCGTCGAGCGGATCGACCAACCAATAGGTGCCGCCATCGGCCAAATGCGCGGGATTGTCCTTTTCCTCGGCGACAACGGGAATGTCGGGCGTGAGGGCGTTCAGTCCGGCAAGAATGATGCGTTCGGCCTCGCGGTCGGCGGCGGTAACGTGGCTGCCGTCGGGCTTGCGCTGTGTATCCAGCGTCGAGGCGGCGCGGTGCGCAAGGATGCACGCGCCCGCCTCACGCGCGATGTCCTGCAACGCTTGTTTGTGGCGCTCGGACCAACAAGCGGGTTGACGGAGGTGCTCCACGCGCAATATCCCGCTTTACGGCAAGCGATCAGCTGATGCGCTTCAGGCTGTCTTCCGCCTGACGCTGCAGCACATGGTCAACCGTGTCGCCCATGACATCGCCCGTGGCGGACAACTGACGCAGGATCTGCTCCAGCGAATTGAGCAAATCCTCGCCCTGCAGCTTGAGCGCGACGCGCATGCGGTCGGTGCGTTGCTGCATCTCTTCGATGGACTTGTTCATCTGCAGGACTTGCGTCTGAGCGTCGACGACCGCGTGGTTCATGCTGTGCGTTTGGTCGGCGTACATTTGCCCGACGCCGCGCACGATCTCGGTGACGGTCTTTGACCCGTCGGTGAGCCCGCGCATTTGCTTTTCGACGCTGTGGGCGACCTCAGAGAGGCGCGCCACGGCTTCGTCGCTGACATCGGCGGTGAGAACGCGGTTCGATTCGAGCCGTTCGGCAACCGAGCCGAGATGGCCGAGCGCCGTCTGCAACTGGCCGATCAGATCGCTTTCATGCCGCTTGATGCCGTCGCCCGCCATCGACAACCGGTCGAGCAACACGTCGATCTGGTCGCCAAAGCCGCTCAACAGCTTGGCCACTTCCTCGGTCGCGACGCGCATACGCGCCGTGCGGTCGCTGAGCTGGTTCGCCGTATCCTTGCTGGTCTGGTCGAAGCGTGTGGCGATCTTTTCCACGTCCGCCACGGTGCCCGCTGTGGCCGAGCGCAGGGTGGTGCCGGTGCGCTCCAACTGCGCCGTGATTTGCATCAGTCCACGGTTGATGTCGTCGATCTGCATCTGCACGCCCGTGCGGATGCGCTCCAACTGCTCGCGGAAGCTCTGGCTGGCGCTCAGCATCTGGCCTTCGGCGCGTTCGGTCGTTTCGGTCAGGAGCGTGATCTGCTTGTTGACCCCTTCGCTGGCCTGAGCCAAGCGCTGTGTGGTCGCGCCTGTGCGGGCATCGATCACGTCGAATTCACGCGCCAGCTTTTCCGTCGTCTGCACGGCTTCGTCGCGCAGCTTGGCCAGACGCTCGGCCGAGGCGGAGAGTTGGGCGATGCTGTGCGCCGACTTTTCGACCAGTTCGGTCTGCTCGGCGGACATTTTCTTGCCGCCCAGCTGGATCGCATCGATCTGTTCGGCCAGAGCCTTGTTAAAGGCGCGCAGGGTCTGGTCGGAGGTTTCGGCCACCTTCTCCAGATTCCGCGCTTCGTCCATCATCGAGTCGCGTACCGCGCCCGTGACGTTGATAAAGCGGTCGGCCGTGCCGAGAATGGCATAGTCGATGACTCCGGCCTGTTCCTTGAACGTCTTGCCGGTCGCTTCGATCCGTGCCGTGCTGCGGTCGAGGACGACGGGCAGCTGAACGGATTCGTCGCGCACCAGCGTCGCCGCCTGCACAAGCGCCGATTCGGAACTCGCCAGATTGGCGCGGAGCGTGTCGCTCTGCGTCGTGAGGTCGAGACCAGCCGCTGTGACTTGCTCGACGGCAAGCTGCGAGACTTCGGCAACATGTTCCAATTCGCGCTGCAGCGTGGTCTTGACCTCGGCGATGCGCGCGCTGACCTGATCCAGCATGGCGCGTCCGTCGCGGTCGCTCGCGGCCATCGTGTCGCGCAACGTGACGAGGCGCGTGGTGGCGTATTCGGCGGTGTCGGCCAGTTGTCGCGCCTGTTGCTCGGTCGTCTCGCCCGCCTCGGTGACGGTCTTGACGTGGATGCGGATCTTGTCGCCCGCGCTGGCCACGCGCGCTTCGGCCTGTTCGGCGACGGCGGCGAGGATTTCGGCCTGCTTCTCAAGCGTTTCGTTGGTGGTTTTGGCCAAGCTGGAGAACTGCAGCACCGATTGATCCATGCTGTTGATCACGCTGCCGCTTTGCTGCTTGAGCTGCTGGCTGGTGGTGTCGAGTTGGGTTACCACGCCGTTCAGCTGTTCGATGACGCGCGACGATTCGCCCTGCATCGATTCCCGCAGCTGCCGCGCCTGATCCTGCATGGCGGCGGTGACGGAGAGCATGCCGCGCACCTGTTGCTCGGTCTGCTGGGCCTGAATGTTGAGCGTTCCGGCTTCATCGACGAACCCGGCTCCGGCGGCCCGCACGTTGGCAAGCGTGTTCTGCGCCACCGATTCGAGCGCGACCATCTGCTTGGTGATCTGTTGCGTGTTGTCGGTGAGACGGGCGGCGTTGCGTTCCGCGACCGCTGACGTTTCGTCCTGCGCCAAAGCCAGACGGTTGAGCAGAGCGTTCAACGTGTCGCGCTGTTGGTCAAGCGACGAGGTGAGCGCGCGCTGCCGTTCGCTGATCTGCTGCATGCTGGCGATAAGCGCCGTGGTCTGTTCGTTGACCGAGCCGTGCAGCGTGGTCAGCGTGCCTTCCGCCGTGGTGCCCAGATCGCGAAGATCCTTGCTGCCGCTGGTGAGCTTGGCGAGGATCGTGTCGAGCGCCAGACCCGTGCGGTCGCTCTCGCTCTGGATCGTTTCGCGCATCTGGCGCGCTTGTTCTTGCATCATCGACACATTGGCAAACAGCGCTTGCGTTTGCTGTTCGGCCTGCTGCGCGTGTTGGCTGAGGGCGGCGGATTCGTCCCCGAAACGCGCGCCGGCCACATGGACGTTGGCCAGAGTCGTGTTGGCCTGCGTGTCGATTTCGTCCATCTGGCGCGCGATTTGCAGGATGTTGTCGGTAAGCCGCGCGGCGCAGCGCTCCGCCACCGTGGTGGCTTCGTCTTGTGCGGTGGTCAGGCGGTTCAGCAAACCATTGAGCGTTGTGCTTTGCGAATCCAGCGTGTCGTTGAGAACGCGTTGACGTTCGTCGATCTGCCGCATCGTGCCGGTCAAAGCCGTCGTTTGCGCGTCGACGGTGCCCCGCAGGTGCGTGAGCATGGTTTCCGCCGAAGTTCCCAGATCGATCAGCTGTGTGTTGCCGCCGTCCAGTTTTTGCAGCAGCGCGGTGAGCGCCTGCGTCACGCGGTCGCTCTCGCCATCGAGGCTTGCGCGCAACTGTACGGCTTCTTTCTGCAGCGTCGCGGTGTTGTTGAACAGGGCTTGCGCCTGCTTCTCGGCCTGCTGCGCGTTGCTGGCGAGCGTTGCGGATTCTTCGGCAAACCCGGCGTTGACCTTGCGGATGCTGGCAATCGAAGACTCGGCGCAAGAATCGATGGTTTCGATCTGCTCGGTGATTTGGCGGGTGCTGTCGGACAGACGGTTAACGCTGCGCTCGGCCACGGCGGCGGTTTCGTCCTGCGCCAGCGTCAGGCGATTGAGCAAGCCGTTCAACACGTCGCGCTGCGCGTCGAGCGCAGTGGTCAGGCCGCGTTGCCGGTCGCTGATCTGCTGCATCGAGCTGTTCAGTGCCGATGTTTGTTGCGTGACGTTGTTGTTCAGGCTGGTCAGCGTGACTTCGGCGGTGGCACCGAGATCGCGCAGCTCGCTGTTTCCGGCGCTGATGCGGCCCAAGAGGCTGCCCAAAATCTCGCCGGTGCGTTCGCCTTCGCCATGCAGAGCGTCGCGCAACTGGCGCGCCTGATCTTGCAACGCCGAGGTGACGGAGAGGACGGTGCGGGCCTGTTGTTCGGCCTGCTGCGCATGTTGGAGCAGCGAGCCCGCCTGATCGGCAAAGCCTGTGCCCGCCGTGCGGACGTTGGCCAGCGTGGTCTGCGATTGATCGCTGAGGACGCCCAACTGACGCTGAATCTGCTGCAACGCGTCGGTGAGGCGGGTGATGGTGCGTTCCGCCACTTCGGAGGCTTGGCCATGCGCCGAGCCGAGTTTGTCGAACAGATCGACCAACTGGGTGCGCTGGTTTTCGTTGGCGGCGGTGAGGGCGCGATGCTGTTCGCTCAGCTGATCGCCGACGAGATTGAGCGACGCGACCTGTTGCGTGATGCTGGCCCCGAGGCTGTTGAGCGTGGTGTCGGCCTTGGCCGCTATGTCGAGCAGTTCCTGACTGGTGCTGCCGATACGACTGGAGGCGTTCTGAGTCATTTCGTGGAACCGCGACGAAGCCTGATCGGCACCGAGCGTGGCGGTGGCCGCCGCTTGTTGCAGTTTGGCGGTCGTCGCGTCGAGTTGGCCGACCGTTTCGCTGAGCGAGGTGACGAGGCGGTGATTGTTCTGCTCCATCGCCGCGCGGATTTGCGTCGATTGATCGGCAAAGGCGGTCGTGGCGGCGCTGAGGTTGCGGATGTTTTGTTCAACCTGATGCGTGGAATCGATCATGCGCGTGGACTGTTCGCCAAAAGCGGTTCCCGCCTTTTGGATCATGATCACCGCGTTCTGCGCCGCGTCGTTGAGGCCGTTGCTCTGGCGTTGGAAGGCGTTGTTGGCTTCCTCGATGCGCGCGACGGATTGCTGCGCGCTGTTGACGGTGGTTTCTTGGGTGACGGCCAGCTTCTCGTTGAGGAGGCTGAGTTGTTGCAGCGTCTTGCCGCCCGCGCCGGTAATCTGGCTGGCGGTCGCTTCCAACTGGGTTGATCCCGTGCCGATCAGGCTGATCTGCTGCTGCAACACGTTGTTGAGGGTTTCGACGTTGGTTTGCGCTTGCGCGGCGGTTTGACCGAGCTTGGCGGCGCGGGTCTCGAATTCGTCCGCCGTGGCGCGGGTCATCTCGCCGTAATGCGTGGCCATGCGGTCGAGCAGGGCTTGCGCGGTGTCGGTGCGCTGCTTGAGCGATTCGCCCAGAATCGTGAACTTTTGCTCGGCGCGCGCCAGATCGGCGTTGAGGTCGTCGGCCTGCTTTTGCAGAACCGCGCGAATCTGCGCCGCTTCGGTCTGGAGCGCGGAGGTGACGATTTGGATTTTCGTACCGGAATCTTCGGCGTCGCGTTGCAACTGTTGCGAATGCTGGCTGACCTGCGAGGCGGCCTGCTGCAGGATGCTGACGGCCTGCGACGTGTTGCCTCCCAACAAGCCGACTTCCTTTTGCAAGCGGTCGGCGACCGAGCCGAATTGTTCGATCGTGCTGCGCGCGGAATCCTCTTGCGCGGCGCGCGCGGCGAGGAAACGCCCGTTGAGTTGTTCGATGGTGTTCAGCGTTTCGGTGGTCATGCGGCTGACTTCTTCGCCCATGCCGTTGACGCGGGTGTTGAACTGCTGCAGGCGAGTCAATTGCTCCTGCATGTTTTCGCCATAGCGGCCCACGGATTCGAGGCCTTGAGTCGTGCATTGCTCGATCTCGTGCACAGCCTGCTGCACCGGAATGGCGGCGCTCGAGGAGAAATCTTTCAAACGCTGATCGGCGCTGTCGAGCCGCTCCTGCGTTTCCTTGAGCAAGGATGTGAGGCTGAGATTCTGTTCGCGCATCGTCTGCTCGGCCGTCTTCGCCTGGTTTTGCAGCTGCTCGATGGTGCCGCGCAGGCTGGTTTCCGCCGCCTGCGCTTGGCCCGTGATCGCGCCTTCTTGACGTCCCAGCGATTCCGTGGCGATGCCGAGGGCATGCACGGTCATCTGTGCCGCTTCGTTGATGCGGGTGATGACGACTTCGTTCTGGTCGACAGCGGCGCGGAGCTTTTCGGTCAGCGTTTCGCCCACGCTTTGGGTCGCGTCGCGCGTGGCCAACAGGCGTTCCAGAACATGTTGCAGGTTTTGCAGCGCGGATCCGGCGCGGGTCTGAACTTCCTGTCCGGCCATTTGCGAAGCGTTGAAGAGAGCTTCGAACTGCGACAATTGGGTGCCGATTTCGCTGGTGATTGAGCGCACCTTTTCCTTGTGCTCGTCGGAGGTCGTGCCGAGCTGAAGGGCGGCGGCTTCGTATTTCGCCGCCGTTTCAGTGAGGTGGGCGGCAATGTCGTCCGCGCCGCGCCGTGCTTCGGCGTTGACAGCGGTAAATTGCTTGAGCGCGTCGTCGGCGCGGTTGCCGAGATGCGCGAGGCTGCCTTGCAGTTGTTGCGACAAATCGTCGGTCGCGTCGCCGATCCGCGCCACGAGGCCGTCGAGATCGCTGCGCCGCTGTTGCAAGCCGTGGTCGATGTCCTGAATCTTGACCCCGAACCGATCAAGCACGCCTTGCAGCCCTTCGATCTGCTCGCCCAGCTTATCGCCGAGATGGACGGCCTGTTCGCGCGCGAGCTGTTCGCTGGCATACAGGCGGTCGGCGACGCCGCGCAGGACGGTTTCGGCCTCGATGACGCGGGCGGGGAGGGTGCTGCTGAATTCGTCCAGTACGCGGGTCTGCGAATCAAGCGCGCCTGCAAGACGTTCGGCCTCTTCGCGCGCGGTGCTGGCGCGCTCGAGGAAATGGGCGATGTTGATGTCGATTTTGCCGGACAAGTCTTGCAGCGTTGACGAGGCGCTCTCGGCGGCGTTAATGAGGCTGGATTCCTGCGCCCGCGCGGTGTCGGACAGTTTTTTGCTGTCGCGCATGGCTTGTTCGAGGGAGGTGCTGACAATTTGCGTGTTCGATTCGATGTCTTGCAGCAGGGTACTCAACTGCTCGCGCACCGCTTCGGTCTGGCGCGAAACGCCGTCGCCGCTCTGCAAAAGCTTGCCGTCGAGGATGCGCAGCATGGTGAACTTGTCTTCCATCAATTGCTCGATGTGCTGCATGCTGTGACGGATGACGTCTTGGATTTCCTTGACCTGATAAACGCTGTGCTGTTCGAACTGTTCCAACTCGTTCTTGTGTTGGCGCACGCGTTCCATGATCGTCATCATGTCGTCGTGGTTGACATCCTTGGTGGTGCGGAGAAGGTCGAGCTGCTCGCGGATCGCCTGATTAAAGCGGCGGATGCGCACTTCGGCGGCGCCTGATTCGCCCGTGATCATCATGAGCTGGCGACGCAACGGCTCGGCGACCGACTGCACGTCGGCGGCGCGCTGCAGGTACGCCGTGACCATCCAGATCATGCCGACCGGCGAGGCAATGGCCGAAATGCCGATAGCCCAGTTGACGAGCGGCAGCCCGCCGAAGGTGTGAGTCGTTCCCGATTGCATCAGCGCGATGGCGACCACGCCCACCCAAACGATGGAAAGCGCAAGCCCCATCCAGAAAGGCATGCCGGAGAAATTCATCGGCTTTTTCGGAGCCGCGCGGCGCATGGCGGGCTTGGCCGCCGGTTGCTGCGGCGCTGGCGCGCTTTGGGGCTTGGTCGAATCGAGGGTTCGGACGGGGGACGGACTTAGAGAAGGATGATTAGGATCGACCATTGTTCGCCTCAACGCCTTGGAAAGAGAGAGTCAAATAACCAGACGCGGCCAAGATCATCGCAGGACGCAACGCAACCAATCCGGCGACAAGGCGCATGTAGGCACAGTGACAGCGTCGCGAGTGTAGAGTCCTCTCTTTCAAAAGGGAAGCGTTAACAGCGCCCAAGTCGTTCATGCGCCGAAAAAGTTACCGAGAGGACACGCCGCTAAGCTCTTGAGCGTTGACAGCGTTTCAGGGAAGAAGTTGCTTGATTCGGTAAATCAGGTCGAGCGCTTCGCGCGGAGTCAGTTCGTCGGGATGGATCGTCTGGAGAAGTTCGTCCAACGCTGCGTTTGATGCGGGTTTTTCCACGACGGGCGGCAAGGCGTTGAACAGCGGGAGCGTCGCCAGCGTCGCGTTGGACTTGGTGCGCACCGCCTTGCTCTCCAATCGGCGCAGCACGTCTTCGGCACGCGCGACGACGGCGGGGGGGAGTCCGGCCATCTGCGCGACGTGAATGCCATAGGAACGGTCGGCCACGCCGGGCGCGACTTCGTGGAGGAAAATGATGTCCTTGTTCCACTCCCTGATTCGCATCGTGGCGCAGCGGAGGGCGGGGAGTTTGTCGGCCAGTTGCGTCAGTTCGTGGTAATGCGTCGCGAACAAGGCGCGGCAGCGGTTCACGTCGTGCAGATGCTCGACGGTGGCCCAGGCGATGGAAAGCCCGTCATAGGTCGCTGTCCCGCGCCCGATTTCGTCGAGGATGACCAGCGCCCGTTCGCCGGACTGGTTGAGGATGGCGGCCGTCTCGACCATTTCGACCATAAAGGTCGAGCGTCCCCGCGCCAGATCGTCCGCCGCGCCGACCCGGCTGAACAGCCGATCCACCACGCCGATATGGGCGGATTGGGCCGGGACATAGCTTCCCATCTGCGCCAACAGGACGATTAGGGCGTTTTGGCGCAAAAAGGTCGACTTACCGGCCATATTCGGCCCCGTAAGGAGCCATAAACGCTGTTCAGGGGCCAAAAGACAGTCGTTGCCGACAAAAGAAGCGCCATCCTGAGCCTTTTTGAGCGCCTGTTCCACGACCGGATGGCGGCCTTTGCGGATGTCAAAGGATAAGGAGTCATCGATAACCGGACGGGTGTAGTCCTGCTCTACCGCCAGTTCGGCCAGCGCCGCCGTCACGTCCAGCTCGGCCAGCGCCGCCGCCGTGCGCCGCAGGTCGGATTGGCGTTGGGCTACGTCCTGCGCCAAATCGGCGAACAATTGCAGCTCCATGGCCAACGCGCGGTCGGCGGCCTCGGTGATTTTGCGTTCCAGTTCGCCCAGTTCGACCGTGGTGAAGCGTACCGCGCTGGCGAGGCTCTGCCTGTGGATAAATGTGTCTTTTTGTGTGGATAACTTGTCGGCTTGCGCGGGGGACACCTCTATATAATAGCCGATGACGTTGTTGTGCCGGATCTTGAGGCCGGGAACGCCGCTCAGCGTGGCGTAGTTTTGCTGCAACCCCGCGATCAGGCGGCGGCTGTCGTCGCGCAACAGCACCAATTCGTCGAGCGGCGGGGCGTAACCGGACGCGATAAAGCCGCCGTCTCGTGCCTGAAGCGGCAAATCGGGAGCCAGCGCCCGCGCCAGTTTGTCCGCCAGAACGCCGTGTTCGCCGAGCGCCTGCATGGCCGCGCCAAGGTCGTCCGGAATCTGCGCCGGGTCGAGCGCCAGCAAGGCGCTGCGGATCGCTCCGGCCTGTTGCACCGCGTCGCGCAGGGCGGCGAGGTCGCGCGGCCCGCCTCGGTTTAACGCGAGCCGCGCCAGCGAACGTTCCAGATCGGGCGTTTCTCTCAACGCTTTTTGCAAAACCTCGCGCAAGGTTTTCCGTTGCAACAGAAAGGTCACGGAATCGAGGCGGCGGTTGATGACGGCAACGTCGGTCAGGGGCGCGGTCAACCGCGCCGCCAACAACCGCGCTCCGGCCCCCGTCAGCGTCCGGTCGATGGCGGCGAGCAGCGAGCCTTGGCGTTCGCCGTTCAGGGTGCGAGTCAATTCCAGATTGCGCCGCGTGGCCGGATCAATGGCCGCGATGTGCGCCGCGCCCAGCTGGCGGGGACGCGCCAGATGGGCGAGGTCGTTTCGCTGCGTCAGAGCGGCGTAATCCAACAACGCGCCGAGCGCGGCGACTTCGGCGCGCGCAAAATCGCCAAAAGCCTCCAGCTCGTTCACTTTATAAGTCTGTTGCAAGCGGCGGCGGGCGTTGACGCTGTCAAAACGGCTGTCGGGCTGGGGCGCGAGTTGGTCGCGCCATGCTGCCAGAGTCTCGAACAACTCGGGCCGTTCGACCAAACGCTGCGGGATAAGAATTTCACTGGGGTTGATCCGGGCCAGCGCGGCGGATAGCTCGGACTCCTCAAGCGCCTGCGTCCACGGCTCGCCCGATGCCAGATCCAGCCACGCTAACGCCAGATCATCGCCGGTCGAAGTCAGGCAGGCGAGGTAATTCGCCGAGCGCGAGTCGAGCAGACTGTCCTCCGTCACCGTGCCGGGGGTGACGATGCGGACGACTTCGCGGGCGACGATGCTCTTGCCGCCGCGCTTTTTGGCCGTCGCGGGGTCTTCGGTCTGCTCACAGATGGCGACGCGAAAGCCCTTGCGGATCAGTTTGGCGAGATAGTTTTCATGCGCGTGCGCGGGAATGCCGCACATCGGCACATCCTGACCCTGAAACTGGCCGCGTCGGGTGAGGGCGATGTCGAGCGCGGCGGAAGCCCTTTGGGCATCCTCGAAAAACATCTCATAGAAATCGCCCAAACGGAAAAACAGCAAACAATCCGGCTGCTGCGCCTTGACGGCCAAATACTGCGCCATCAACGGCGTCACAGCGTCGTTGGCGGCGGGGTCGGGCGCGTTGGTTAGGGGCAGGGCCATTGCAATCTCGAAAAAACAATCTCCCTCAGCGGGGCGACGAGGGTAACAAGGATTGCCTCCCTCTAAAACAGGATTTATCGACCCGTACCAGCGGTGCTTGCAACAGGTCAAATCATGAGGGATTCTGTACGCTGCACTCCTGCTGGCATGAAAACCGCGCAATTTTCCCAGCTGCGGCAAATCCAAGCAAAATTCTTCGTTCAAGGTTTGGAGAGGCGTTTCTCGCCTCTCCAAACCTTGAACGTTGGCAGGTTAGCTCGCCCGAGTCATAAAAAATCTTATAAAGGTGAAGCACTTCCTCTGCTAAAATCGAATTTTACACCACGAGCAGGACGGAATGGATGGCCTATACTAAAATTATAACTAAGCCCCAATCGTATTTCTGGACCATAAAAAGCTTTTGCATGTATGCCGCTTTGCCAATAATTATATACGTTGACTTCACCCACAACATCCAACCCTTTGATTCCGGTGTGATAGGCCATTTCTGCACCTATAACACCCAAGTCCCAGCCTTCCCTGTTTCTATAAGAAGTTGGACGTGCTCTCCATGAACCATCGCCAGCATTAAATCCAACGACTCTCTCTCCATTCCAACTATTGTTGGAGTTAAGCAGCCCACCATGCACATAAACCGACGCATTGCCAACATCAAGAACGTGTGCTTCCAGTTCAAGTGTTAAGAATTTATTTTCGTTTGTAATGTGATTAGGTTGCCCGCCAAGATTAACGCCTGTTGCTCTTATCCCAAAGTGACTTCCCCGACAACCAAAATTCATGCCCTCAGAGTGTGGCCTCATCGATCTGGTTACACCGGCGTAACAAGATATGTCGCCTGTTGCAGGTTCTGAGAGGGGAAGTGAAATAAAAGGCGTTCTTTCTGCTCCATGCCATTGTATCTGTGGTAGTTGAGATTTAATGGAATCCCAAGAGAGCTTAACTCTGTCCAAAACAGATGTTGTAGGTATGTTTGGCAAACGTGAATGGGCATTATCTGCGAGTGTGGATGGGCGCGCAACAGGACGCGGCTGGAGGGGGGCTGCCTTCGTAGTTTCTCCTCCTCCTGCATCAAGCCGATGGTGGGCTTTTCCCCGCGTCCATCTATCATCAGTAACAAAGCGGTGCACAAGTCTACTGTCAGCATTTGCCTCAAGGTAGCCTTGTGGCAAAGTTGCGCGTGCGGCCATGGCAAGTCGCTGCGCCTTATCAAAATCGCCGTGACTTGCTGCCTCATGCGCAAGATGGTTCGTGACCTTGAGAATATCTTGAGGACTTGCGTCTCCACTTAAAATGTTTTCTGCGGCGTTTCTGATGCCTTTGGGTAGTTTATTCAGGTCGATCAGTTCTTTATAACTTCCGCCACCAGTGCCTGCCACCTCAGAAACACCGGAGGACAAATGAGTTGGTGCCAACGGTTTGGGCTCAGCTATCTGGACAGCAGAAAACTCACCATGAAATGGTGCTTCAAGAGGCTTTTGTTGTTGCCAACGGTTAACCTGATCTAAAACATCACCATCGAGATTGTCATTGGCACTGGCATTGTTCACGGGAAAAGCAAAGATAGAATAGACTCGTTGCGAAAGAGGCATTGAATCTTTGTTAACCGGCTTGTGATTCAAGGGTGGAGAGGCGTTGGAGGCCTCTCCGATGGCAAAGTTTAATAGCGCGGCGCTTTTACGCAAGCGGCAATTTCAGCGCCTGAC
>CAIXHP010000060.1 GCA_903919315.1 uncultured Pseudomonadota bacterium
TGGGCCTAATGGTACGGCGATCCCGACCACGCCATATCAGATTGTTGTCGCCAACGGCTCGGCAATGTCGTCGGGCAACCCAGGCATCGATTGCGGCGTGTTCAATGCCGGTACCGGCATTCAGATGACGCGCGTCGCATCGGCGCCAACAGCAGGCCAATATAGCTGCGACATGACGACTGGCACTTATACATTCAGTAGTGCCGACCAAGTAGCGGGCGTGAAAGTGGTCATCTCTTATGCCTATTTCGAGACGACAACCGGCAACCGCATCACCGCCTACAACCAGTTGATGGGCGCGTCGCCCACCTTCCGCATGCAACTTGGTGAGAACTACTCCGGAAATAATGCGTGCCTCACTCTTTATGCCGCCATTCCGACCAAGATGAGCTGGGACTTCAAGAACGAGGACTTCACCGTCCCCGACTTCGAATTCTCGGCTTTTGCCGACAGCCTTGGCCGCTTCTTCGACTGGTCGAGTACGCTCTAATGTCTGGCAACCGCAGCGCGTTCCTCGACATGCTGGCATGGTCGGAAGGAACCTCCACGATTCCGGATAGCGATAACGGATACAATGTTCTGGTTGGATCGACACCAGAACATCCGTTGCTATTTGAGAGCTACGCCGACCATCCGCGCATCTACAATCCCGATCTGGATTCAACGGCGGCAGGTCGTTACCAGCTGCTTGAAAAATACTTCGACGCCTACCAGCAGATGCTTCATTTGCCCGACTTTTCGCCCGCATCGCAAGACGCGATCGCTCTGAGGCAAATCACCGAGCGTCGCGCTCTCGGCGACGTCGATGTCGGCAATCTCACTCTTGCCATCCTCAAATGCGCGACAATCTGGGCGAGCCTGCCCGGAGCGCCTTATGGCCAGCGTCAGAACAATTTGAGCGATCTGCGAACCGTCTATCTCAATGCTGGCGGCACGCTGGCCGCCAATTCCTGAAACAACCATCTGAACGCTTACGCGGCGCGTGCAGACGGTTGCCTTTAACAAGCCGTGACGGAGAAAAGACATGGGTATCATTCAAAACGTCGAACAGTTTTTCGAGAATTTGTGGACGAACGTCCTCAAGCCAGATGTGCAAGAAGCCGAGCAAGTCGTCGGCGTATTTTTTCAATCGGCGGAAACCGCCGTCGAGAATGAACTCGGCGTCGAAGGACTGAAGATCGTAACAGACGCAGTGTCTGCCGCCGAAACGTCTGGTGGAACTGGTCTGCAGAAGTTGGCCGCAGCGCAGTCGGCAATCGCCAATGATCTCTCGGCAGCAAACCTCGCCAATGTTGCCCAGAACACGATCAACGTCGCCATTGAAGGTGCCGTCGCGCAGCTAAAGACGCTGCAAACGCAGCAGCAAAGCAGCGGAACTCAGGCAGCCGGTACCGACACCAGCAACGGGGCTTCCGCCTCTACCACCGGATCTGCCCCTTAACTCAAACACTGGATAAAATCATGAATGCCCTCAGCCTTGTCTCCTCGGCGCTAAAGAACTTTCAGCCAACGACGAGCGTCTTGGCTGGGGGAGCCGCGAGCATTATCACCTGCGCGATAGGCGCTTTGCTGGTCGCCGCCGGTGTTGCCATTCCGCCCATAGGTTTTCTCGGCCTGACCGCCGCGACTCCTCTCACCATGACCATGGTGATGAGCGCGGCGGTGCCGATTGGGCATGTGGTAACCGCCTTGGTACCGGACAGCGTCAATCAGCAGTTGACTGGCCTAGCTCAGAAACTTCAGGTCGATGTCGAGAAACTAAAGAGTTTCATCCCGCAGGAATACTACTCGGACGACGATTTTCCCAAGGATCGGAACGGAGTCTGATGAACACCCAACCCCAAAATCAGGAGAACCCCTTATGAGTGACGCTCAAACCATTACCCTTGGCGGACAGGAATTTCCCGTTGCGCCGTTGACCCTCGGACAATTGAAACAGGCTGGCCCCGCATTTACGCGTATCGGCATCGACACACCCGAAGGCATGGCCGCACAAACCACGATCATTTATCTGGCCATGCACGCGGCTGATCCAAAAATCACATCTGCCGACGTTGATGCCATTGTCGGCGTTACCTTCCCAGAATTGAAGGCTGCGGTGGAGAAAGTAGCCAAGCTGATGGGTGTTGAGATGCGGTCGCTCGAACCGGGGGAAGCGCAGCCGGTGGAACCGGCAGCCTCGACGACCTCGACTGGATCGACATCTATGGCAGCCTGATGACGGCATGTGGTTATACGCATGCCCAAATCGATTCACTGCCTTTTCCTGCCTATCTTGATCTCCTCGCATACTGGCGACGCAACCCACCGGCACACATGCTGCTGAAGTGGTTCGTTGGTTATAAACAGACGTAAAGCGGCATTTAATCAATAGCCAGTGCCGACGCTGAATTCCCTGATGTAGGATGAGATAAACTCATTGAAACGATTAGGATGTTGATCGAGGCTTGAAATGGTGGATTCCAGCAACACGGTCACATCTTGTTTGTCCAACAACTTCTTTTCGACCAAGGTTATTAGCAAAGCATTAAGCACAAGCTTTTGTGCCGTTACTTGGGCGAGAAGGTCTTTTTCCGGATCAAGGTCGTCGAATGAATTTGTCACAGCATTTCCCCATGTATCATTGTTTGCGTATCACCAAGAGTGGTGTCGCCAAAGGAATATTTCAAGAGATTGTTTTTTGCTAATCCTAAAAATTGCCTCTCAAGAGCAGGTCAATGATCTGACAACACAATAGAGCATCTCCCATGTCCTCGAATATTGCCGTAACCATAAGCGCGGATGTCGCGCCTCTGACCGCGAATCTTGCTGTCGCCAAGGCCAATCTGTCGGCGACGACTGCCGAATTGCGGAACATGGCGGCGCAAATGCGCGAGGCTGGAAACTCCGCATCCGAACAGCTAAAATCGGGATTGGCGCAAGCGGCTGAAGCGGCCGCCAAGGCGCAGACCAGTGTTTCAAAACTACGCGCCGATCTACAGAAAGCGCGCGGTCCGCTTGATGAGCTTTCCGGTGCGGGTGAACATCAATCCCAAATCTTCCGCGAAAAGCTGGTTCTCGCCCATGAAAGCCTGATCGGTTCTTATAAGCGTGGGGCTGGCTCGCTTATCGTGCTGTCTGAACTCACAGGCAGTTTTCAAAATGCGTTGGGGACGCTTTTCAGCCCGATCACCGTTGCTGCGCTTGCCGTGGCTGGAATGGCGAAAGCCTTTATCAGCGCGGCGGCGGCTTCAGAACATTGGGCTGAAACATTCGGTGAAGTCAGAGCGGCATTGGACGCGACCGGACAAAGCGTCGGCGTTAGCAATGCCCAAATCGGTTCCTATATCGGAACACTCCGTCAGTTGCATGGCGTGAACACCGAAAGCGCGACTGATATGGTCGAGCTGTTTTCGCGTCAGCGCGACATTGGCGTTAATTCCTATTTGGCGCTCGGCCAGGCCGCAGCTGGATATGCCCGCGTCACCGGCACGGATGTTAAACAAGCCAGCGAAGAACTCGTAACCGCCTTGCATGGCGGGTACGACGCCATTACGAAACTGGATGAACGCTTTTCATTTCTGTCGACCTCGCAAGCGCAAGCCATCCATGATTTTGAGGAAAGCGGTCAAAAAGCCCAAGCCTTTAATGTTGCCATAGGCGCCTTACAAGCGAA
>CAIXHP010000061.1 GCA_903919315.1 uncultured Pseudomonadota bacterium
ATTCCAAAGCAACCTACGCCGCCAAGTTCTCCTCCATCGCGGGCATCGTCAATCTCATCGCCGGTTTCTGAACCCAGCTCATCCGCCCAAGCCCGCTCCGCGCCCAATTCCCTCCGACTTTCGCAACAGGTCTATTGGTTTATCTAAATTCATTGTCCGCCACCGTCTCCTGAGGTCTACCACAATCTAGCCGTTGTTTGTGGGTTCATTTGTGGGTTATAATCGGCTTCCAGGTGTGATTTGAACCGGAGAACCCATGCCGCATGTCATCGGAAAACCATCGGCTCTGGCCGTCATCTAAGCCTGCTAAGCCCGCTGGCGTTCGAACAGCTTCAAAATAGAAGCTGAGATATGTCTACGAAAGCGGGGGAAGTCCAAAGGAGAAATGGTGCAGAATCCAAAAATAGACGAACTGTTCGAGCAAACTCTTGCTGGTAGCTATGATGAAGATTCCTCGTGGAGTGCAGTCCATCAGTTGCGCCAAATCGGAACAAGGGAAGTCTTCGTTAAGGCGGCAGACTGGTGCAAATCATTAAACCCATTGCACCGAGCACGTGGAGCCGACGTTTTGGCTCAAATTGGCTGCACTATGGAATCGCATAAGAATGCCTTTCAAGATGAATCTTTTGTAGTAATTACTGAGCTTCTTATTCATGAAGTAGAACCTCAGCCTTTAGCCTCTGCGATCTCAGCTCTAGGGCATATTTATAATCCTGAGGCAGTACCTCATATAGTGAGATTTACCACTCACCAAGATTGTGAAGTGCGTTTTGCGGTAGCTTGTGCTCTAGGGCATTTTCCGAATGATCCTTTGAGCGTGCAGCATCTCTTGATTCTCACCCAGGATAGTGATCATGATGTGCGCGATTGGGCAATATTCGGCCTTGGCGATCAGGGAGATGCCGATACGCCCGAAATATGTGAAGCCTTCATATTAAGGATTATCGACCCATTTGAACCTGCGCGTATGGAAACAATAATTGCGCTTAGCAAACGGCAGGATATCCGCGTCATACCATGCCTAGTGGCAATACTTGAACGGCAGGCGGTGGCCAGAGGGTATATTGAGGCGGCTTGCTACTTGCTAGAGATTGAATACGAGCCTGAAGGCTGGTCAACTTCTGATTATGTCAAAAACATCGCGCAAAAATACTCAGATATAATCGGAGACGTGTCGATGACTGATCCTCTTTGGTACGAATTTAGAAAGGCTGTTTACAATAAGGAATACGATTTGGCCGAGAGCATCCTTCAAGCTAATCCTAAAATTATAGATATGCGCAATGGAATTGGTGAGACGGTATTGCATTATCTGACGGTTGAAAATGATGGCACTGGCGTAGCATGGCTGCATTCACATGGATTTGGCCTAAATACTAAAAACAAATTCGGGACGCCGGTAGTTTTCGAGGTGGCGCAGCTCGGCTACAAAGAGCTGCTTTTATGGTTTGCCCAGCAGGGAGTAGATTTTGCCGTGCTTGACGGTGAGAACCAAAATATTGTTACGTTTCTGAATGAACTTGATGAAAAAGACATGGCGCAGTTTGTGTTGGATCATGTAACCGATCCTGCTTTGCAGAACACGCATAGGGGAGATCAAGTCAAAAGCTAACTCAGGGCGCACCTTGTTCCACAGCGTGTTTCAACGTTCGCTACAGTCTCAGAATGATTTGTGGGTTGCGTTGTGAGTTGTCGAATTGCGAAGTAGTACAACATATTGATAATAAACGGATAAATGACATATGTTGGCGTCCCCTACGGGATTCGAACCCGTGTTACCGCCGTGAGAGGGCGATGTCCTAGGCCTCTAGACGAAGGGGACCTTTTGGATGGGTGGTTCTTAGCTCAGGTGTGGGGGCGCTTCAAGATAAAAGGCGGGTTTTCTTGGTTTCTTGGGGCGCGGGGGGCAAAAAGGATGGGGATTCAAGGGGTGGGTTCGCTTTTTTAACCCCTGACCGGGACAAAGTCTTTGATCTTCGCGGAGTCCGGCTCTAAAACCAACGGACACATTTTCACTCCCGGAGAGTCCCCATGCACCCCTACCGCACCCATACCTGTGGCGAACTGCGCCTTTCCCATGCGGGTCAGACCGTCCGTTTGTCCGGGTGGGTTCATCGCAAGCGCGATCACGGCAGCTTGCTGTTCATCGACCTCCGCGACCATTACGGCATCACGCAGTGCGTCATCGACCGTTCCAGCCCCCTGCTCCACGCCGTCGAGACGGTGAAGAACGAGAGCGTCGTGACGATCACGGGCAAGGTGGTTCTGCGCCCGGATGAAACCGCTAACGACAAACTGCCGACGGGCGCGGTGGAATTGGACATCGGCGAATTCGTGGTGCAGAGCGCCGCCGAGCCTCTGCCCATGCAGGTCAACGCCGACACCGATGTGGGCGAAGATGTGCGCCTGACCTATCGTTTCCTCGATCTGCGCCGCGAGAAGTTGCAGGATAATCTGCGTCTGCGCTCGGACGTGATCGCCTCGATACGCCGCCGCATGTGGGCCGCCGGGTTCCGCGAGTATCAGACTCCGATCCTCACCTCCTCCAGCCCCGAAGGCGCGCGCGACTTTCTGGTGCCGAGCCGCATGCATCCCGGCAAGTTTTATGCTTTGCCGCAGGCTCCGCAGCAGTTTAAGCAATTGCTGATGATCGCGGGCTATGACCGCTATTTTCAGATCGCGCCGTGCTTCCGCGACGAAGACGCGCGCGCCGACCGCAGTCCCGGCGAGTTTTATCAGCTCGATTTCGAGATGAGCTATGTGACTCAGGACGACGTGTTTGCGACCATCGAGCCGGTCTTGCACGGCATCTTTGACGAGTTCGGCGGCTTTAACCGCGCGACCAAGCCGGTCGTCTCGGACTACCCCTTCACGCGCATTCCGTACGACGAGTCCATGCTGAAATATGGCTCCGACAAGCCGGATTTGCGAAACCCGCTGCTGATCACGGATGTAACGTCGGTGTTCAGCCGCGCCGATGTCGAGTTCCGGGCTTTTCGCTCCATCATCGACCAAGGCGGTGTCGTGCGGGCCATCCGCGCTCCCGCCGTTTCGGACAAGCCGCGCAGCTTCTTTGACAAGCTCAACGACTGGGCCAAAGACATTGGCGCTCCGGGCCTCGGCTACATCACGTTTGAGGCGGGCGCGGGCAAGGGTCCCATCGCCCGCTTTGTCGGCGCAGAGGCGCAGAAGGAACTGCGCGCACTGACCGGCTGCGTGGACGGCGATGCCGTCTTCTTCGTCTGCGACAAGAAAGACAAGGCCGCCAAGATGGCGGGACAGGCGCGGACGAAAATCGCGCAGGATATGGACTGCCTCGAAAAGAACGCTTTCCGTCTTTGCTGGATCGTCGATTTCCCGATGTACGAATACGACGAGGAGCGTAAGAAGATCGATTTCTGCCACAACCCCTTCTCCATGCCGCAGGGCGGGCTAAAGGCTTTGGAGGAGCAGGATCCCCTCGCCATCAAGGCCTATCAGTACGACATCGTTTGCAACGGAATCGAACTGTCGTCCGGCGCGATCCGCAACCATCTGCCCGAAGTCATGTACAAAGCCTTCGCCATCGCAGGCTATTCGGCGGAGGAGCTGGAGGGTCGTTTCGGCGGGATGCTGTCGGCACTCAAACTGGGCGCACCGCCGCATGGTGGCTCGGCCCCCGGCATCGACCGCATCGTCATGCTGCTGGCCGACCAGCCGAACATCCGCGAGATCATCGCCTTCCCGCTCAACCAGCAGGCCGAAGACCTGATGATGCAAGCCCCCAACACCGTTCCGCCGGAACGGCTGCAGGAGCTGCACATCCGTCTGGCTCCGCCGCCGGTGAAGGTGCCAAAGGGGGTCTAAAAGCCCTTCGCCTTGCCTTAGCTCTGCCGCAAACGCGTGACAGATTCGTTCGCTATCCGTCGCGCGTGATTTGTGATAACCGTTGAGGCTATAGTTGTTGCTCCTCTGTCCGGATTGCGCCGCATGATGTCCCGCTGGCCCCTGCTGATCGCCGCCTTCGCTCTGTTGCTGCCGGGCCCCGGCGCGGAGGCGTACGCCACGCCCTTAGAGGTCAAGGCCACGGCCGCACCCGTCGTCTTTGCGCCGCATCGCGCCATTTATCATATGTCCCTGGCTTCCGCAAAGAACGGCAGCAGTCTGGCCGAAGCTTCGGGCGAATTGGCGCTCGACTGGTCGGATGCCTGCGACGGTTGGGCCGTGCAGCAACGCATGCAGCTTCACTTTGCTTACGCCGAAGGCGACGAAGCCGACATTCTCAGTACCATCGTCAGTTGGGAGTCGAAGGATGGCAACCGTTACAACTTCAACGTCCGACGCGTGACCAACGAAAAGGAAACCGAAGACTTTCGCGGCACGGCAACGCTGAACGAGCAAGGCGGCTCAGGTATCTATACGGTTCCCAAGGGAAAAACCGTCAAACTGCCGCCGGGCACATTGTTCCCCACGGCGCATACGGCGCTCCTTCTTGAAAAGGCGATGGCAGGCGAAAAGCTCTTCACGCGCCACGTCTTCGACGGCTCGGACGAGGAAGGAGCCGCCGATGTCAGCGCGTTTATCGGCGGGCGCGTCGATCCCGCGCAGGCAAACGACCTCCCCGCCGACCTGCGCGGCAATCCACTTCTCGCCCAACCAGCATGGCCAATACGGCTGGCCTTTCACGGCGAGGAGACGGAAACGGGCGAGCCGGACTATGAGATGAGCCTGACTCTTCAACCCAACGGTGTCAGCCGCTTCATTATGATCGACTACGGCGATTTCACGATATCCGGAGCTTTGGTCAAGCTGGAAGCGCTGCCCGGATCCGGTTGTTAAGAATTTTAGGACATTTTCTTAAGGGGATGCTAAGTTTTCGCGATTGAAATGCCATAAACTGATCACGAGTCGCAGCATGGTTCCACCCGTTCAAAAACGCGTTTTGATTGTTGAGGACAACGACCTCAACATGAAGCTGTTTCGCGACCTTTTGGAAGCCCACGGTTACGCCACCCTGCACACGCGGGACGGGATGGAAGTCCTTCCTCTGGTGCGTAAGGAACATCCCGATCTGATCCTCATGGACATCCAATTGCCCGAAGTGTCGGGGCTGGAGATTACGAGTTGGTTGAAGACCGAGCCTGACCTCAAACACATTCCCGTCATCGCCGTCACGGCCTTTGCCATGAAGGGTGACGAGGAGAAAATCCGCGCCGGAGGCTGCGAGGCTTATCTGGCCAAGCCTATTTCCGTCACCAGCTTTGTGGCGACCGTCAAACGTTTTCTGGAACCTGCCGCCGCGCAGTAACTTGATGAGGTTTTTACGCCATGTCGGCGCGCATTCTGGTCGTTGATGACAATCCCCTGAACGTCAAACTTTTGGCCGCCAAGTTGGCCAAGGATTATTACGTCGTCAGCACCGCCGAAAACGGAGTCGCCGCGCTGCGCCTCATGGCCGAGGATCCGCCCGACATCGTCTTGCTGGATGTCATGATGCCGGAGATGGACGGGTTCGAGACGTGCAAACAGATGAAAGCCGATCCGGCCACCAAGCATATCCCGGTCGTGATGGTGACCGCGCTGTCCGACACCACCGACCGCGTGAAGGGGCTTGAGGCCGGAGCCGACGATTTCCTCACCAAGCCGATCAACGACACCGCCCTGATGGCGCGGGTGCGTTCGCTGTTGCGGCTCAAAATGGTCATGGACGAATGGCGTTTGCGCGAGGCGACGGCGGCGGAATTTGCGCCCCGTGCGGAAACGGACGAACGCCCGTTGGCGGGGACGCGCTGTCTGCTGTTGGAAGACAACGCCAAGGACAGCGGCAACATCGCCAACATCCTTCGCGCCGCCGCTTTTGTCGTTCAGCCGATTACGACCGTTGCCGAAGCTTTGTCGGTGGCTCGAAGCGGAAACATCGACATGGCGCTGGTCAGCCTCGATTTGCAGGGTGAAGATGGGCTACAGGTTTGCGCCCAGCTTCGCGCGCATGAAGCCACACGAACTCTTCCTATCCTCCTGATCGCCAACGACGAAGAAATCAGCAAAGTGGCGCTCGGCCTTGATCTCGGCGCGAGCGATTATATTCTTCGGCCCGTGGAGAGCAGCGAGTTGATCGCCCGCACGCGCACGCAAATGCGCCAGAAGTATCATTACGACCGACTGCGCAGCAACTATGAACAGCGGCTCGCACTTGCTCTGGTCGATCCTTTGACGGGGGCGTTCAACCGACGCTATCTCGAAGCGCATATGCCCAAAATGCTGGCGCGTTACCGCACTTCGCGCAAACCGGTATCCGTGTTGTCGCTTGACATCGATTTTTTCAAGCGCGTCAACGACAACCACGGCCACGCCGCCGGTGACAGCGTCCTCAAGGAATTTGTCAGCCGCATGGCGATGAACCTGCGGCCCCTCGATCTGGTCGTTCGTCTGGGCGGCGAAGAGTTCGCCGTCATTATGCCTGAAATTGATCTTAGAACGGCGCTGGCGGTCGGCGAGCGTCTGCGCGAGGCCGTCGCGGAAAAGCCATTCGCTCTGGCCAGCCATTCCGCAGGACTCGCGATCACGACCAGCATTGGAGTCGCTTCGGTGCGGACCGACGGTGACGATACACTGGATGCCGTGCTGGAACGAGCCGATGCCGCGCTTTACAGCGCCAAAGAGTCGGGCCGCAATAAGGTCGTCAGCGCGACGACGAAGGCTGAGAATGCTTAAACGAGCCGCAACGGCGCTTTCTCTGATGGGATTGATGGCGGTTTTTCCCGTGGACGCTTACGCCCAGCGCACAGGCGACATTTTCGCCGACCGGGGCTTTACCAGCTACAATCGCCCTTCTGTCCCCAGCGATGCCCACAGGGGAGCCGACATGTTCCCTCCGGTTCAAGGGTTCGTCGAACCGACCGCCGAGATGTTTAGCCGCGCCCGCCCACGTTACGACTTTGGCCGCGAGGACATGGTCAAAGCGCACCCTATGCCCATCCCCTATACCCCCTTGTTCCTGCCCCCGCCCTGAGCGGGCCTGAGCGCAGAGGATGGTTTACGCCGGGATTTAGCTGACAAACCCGCGCAAAACCGCTATCACCCGGCCTATGAACGACACCAACATCACCAGCGCGGTCAAGCGCCGCCGCACTTTCGCGATCATCGCGCACCCGGACGCGGGCAAAACGACGCTGACGGAAAAGCTGCTGCTGTTCGGCGGCGCGATCCAGATGGCCGGAGCCGTCAAGGCGCGCGGCGAGCAACGGCGCGCGCGTTCGGACTGGATGAAGGTGGAGCGCGAACGCGGCATTTCCGTGACCGCCTCGGTGATGAGCTTTGATTATACGGATTGCAGCTTTAACCTCGTCGATACGCCCGGCCACGAAGATTTTTCCGAAGACACCTATCGCACACTGACCGCCGTGGACAGCGCGGTGATGGTGATCGACGCCGCCAAGGGCATTGAAAGCCAAACGCGCAAACTGTTCGAAGTCTGCCGTCTGCGCGATGTGCCGATCATGACTTTCGTCAACAAGATGGATCGCGAAGCCCGCGACCCGTTTGATTTGATGAGCGAGATTGAGCAAACGCTGGCGCTCGACGTTACACCGGCCAGCTGGCCCATCGGCATGGGGCGCGATTTCAAGGGGTGCTACGATCTGATCCGCGACCGCTTGATTTTGATGGATCGCAAGGCAGGCGACAAACTGACCGACGGCATTGCCTGTTCTGGGCTTGATGATCCCAAGTTGAACGAACTGCTTGGCGAGGATTTCGCGCAAAAATTGCGCGATGATGTAGCGATGGTGCGCGGGCTGTGCAAGCCGTTTGACTTCGACTCCTACCGCGAAGGCCATCTGACTCCGGTCTATTTCGGCAGCGCGATCAACAATTTCGGCGTGCGCGAGATGCTGCTCGGCCTCGCCGAACACGCGCCCTCGCCCCGCCCCCAGAAAGCCGACAAACGCGCGATAGAGCCGGACGAGAACAAAGTCACCGGCTTTGTCTTCAAGGTTCAGGCCAACATGGATCCGAACCACCGCGACCGCATCGCCTTTGTGCGCCTTTGCTCCGGCCACTTCCGGCGCGGGATGAAGCTGTTTCATGCCCGCAGCGGCAAGATGATGGCCGTCAACAACGCCGTTTTGTTTCTGGCCCGCGACCGCGAACTGGCCGAAGATGCCTTTGCGGGCGACATTATGGGCATTCCCAACCACGGAACGCTCCGCATCGGCGACACGCTGACCGAAGGCGAGACGGTGAACTTCACCGGAGTCCCAAGCTTTGCGCCCGAATTGTTGCAACGCGTCCATATCGACGACCCGATGAAGGTCAAGCATGTGCGCCGCGCGTTGGAACATTTCGCCGAGGAAGGTGCCAGTCAGGTCTTTAAGCCCCTGACCGGAGCGGACTGGATCGTCGGCGTGGTCGGCGCTCTGCAGTTCGAGGTTTTGGCCGCCCGGATGGAAGCCGAATACAACCTCCCCGCACATTTCGAAACCGCCGGACTGGACGCGGCACGTTGGGTCGAAGCCGCCGACCCGGCGACTCTTAAAAAGTTCGTCGATGCCAACCGCTCCAGCCTTGCCGAAGATCACGATGGCGCGATTGTGTTTCTAGCCAGAAACGCATGGCATTTAAACCGCGCGATTGAAGAAAATCCGGGGCTGAAGTTCCAGAAGACACGGGAACAGCACCGCACAACAACCTAAGGCTACACCCGTCAAAAGAAACCAAACGGGATGCCCGCCTACGCGGGCATGACGGGATTTGTGTCTAAAATCAACCCACTACCGTCATCCCCGCGTAGGCGGGGATCCCATTTTTTCGGCTCTCATTGGCTACAAAACGGTTCGAAACTTGAAATAATGCTTAACGGCATATTAACAGGGGCGGTCGCACAATGAGAAGATCATTGATGTGCGGGGTCACTGTGCGAACGCTTTGGGCTTTCTTACGGCGCGACACCGGCGCGACCGCCATCGAATACACCCTGATTTGCGCCTTCATAGCGCTCGCCATCACGACGGTTCTGCTCGGCCTCGGCACACAGTTAAAGGGGCTTTATCAAAGCGTCGTCGACGGTTTCTCGCATTAACGACAGACTTAGCGATACTCCGACTTTTGCATCATTAAGATACCGGGGATGGTTTCATAGCGGCGGACTATGGCCTCGAACTCGCCTGTGCTCATGATCTCGTCCGTTGCGGTGTTGAGCAGGCTGACGAGCATCTGTTCGCCCCGTGCCACCGGAATGGTGTGGCCGAACAGTCGTAGCGGGCGTTCCAAAGGTACGCTTCTGACTTTCCCCGGATTTTTCTGCATATAGGCTGCGCCCGTCCAAGCGTCTGTGAAGGTAACGTCCGCTTTGCGTGTTGCCACATTCAACAAAAGCATGCCGCCGTCGCTTAGTTGCGTGAGCGAAACGGTCTTGGCCTTCGTAAAACGCGTGGCGGCCAGCTCCGACGACAACTCCGAGTCCATTACTGCGATAGTGACCGAGGGATCGTTGATCTTGTCTATCGCCTGATCGAAACGTGTATCGCCGACGCGAACATACGCGTTAACAGGCAGGTAGTATGTCGGCTCGGTGAACATAACCTCACGCGCTAAGTTGGCCTTAGGCCACGCGCCAAAACACATCGCGTCAATGCGCCCGCTGTTGAGAGCAGCAGGGTAGTCGCCCCAGCCGACCTCTTCCGTCCAGACGATGTTGATTCCTGTGTGTTTGCCGATAAGCTGCAGATATTCATAAAAAATGCCTTGCAACTCTCCACTCTTCGGGTTCTTGCTCAACCCCGGTTCCCACAATCCATAGCCGCATCGTAGGGTATTCGTGCGGATCACGCGTTCGTACGCGGACTCGCGAGACTCAGCCTTCGTAACCCCGGCCCCTTCCATCATCGCACGCGTCGTAACCATAGCGGTCGGAGCGGCCACGGCAGCACTGCCCAGCAAACGCAAGAAATCACGCTTGTCGAACATTGAATTTTGCATCGCGAGTCCCTTCTTTTCCGTCGTTTCCAATTATCGCTTCAGACTGCAGCAAGACCACCCCTCCAGACAAGCCCTTTCAAACTTTCGCCGCCGAACTTTCTTGCAACAAGCCTCTCAAAAACGCCCCCTACCGCATTGACCTTATTTACTTTTCGGAACTGATTCGGCATAATCGTTAACTATGATGCCGTTCTGGCATCTTTCCGGGCATTCTGAGCGGTTTATGAGTCAACCATCCGACAAAAGCAGCGGTGTCAGCAATCTGTCGGCCTTCGTTCTGGCCTTCATCACGATTCTGTGCGTGGTGATGATTGGCGCGACCGGGTATGTGAAATATCAGCTGGATCGCAGCGAAACGGCGCTGGCCGCGCCGCTGGTTTCTGCATCGGATCAAGACACAACCGCCCTCGCCGCCAACCGCGCCGCCGCGCAGGATTCGTTTAAACTGTGGGGCCTTATTCTCGTTCTCGTGGCGTGGTGCAGTCTCGTTCTGGCCGCGTCGATGTCGGCGGGGATTTATCTGGTGTTCCGCAACCGACAAGCCGCGCCGTTGCGCGCACTGGCGCAAAGCATTACCAATTTGTCGCGCGGCGACATGACCACGCCCATTTGGGGGATGGAACGGCGCGATCCTATCGGCGAGTTGGCGCGCGCGGTCGATCTGGCTCGGTATCACTTCAGCCAACTGCCCGACCTATCCCTTATGAGCGAACAGGGGCCCGTGCGTCTGCGGTTCGAAGGCGAGACGCGGTCGCTGTTCCAAGCCATGATGAGCAACATCGCGACGGACTACGAACGCACCCGTACGCAGGCTTCGGGCCTCATGACCAGTTTTGCCGGACAGCATGAAGCCGTGGAGCGTTTGTCCCACAACCTGAACACCGCCCTCACCGAACTTCAACAGCACGGCAGCAACAGCGACGCCGTTTTGCAAAAACTGAGCAACAATCTGAACGCCTCCGCGACCACGCTCATCAGGACACAGGAAAAGACGGCCGCCGAGTTGGACAAACTCGTGCCCTATATGCAAAACCGGGCGCAGGGCATGGCCGAAGTCACGCACATCGCGGGAACGAAGCTCACGCAGACCCTGCAATCCCTGATGGAAGCGGAAAAGAGCCTGCGCGGCAACGCGGCGTTGAGCCAGAAATCGGTGCAGGAGCTGGCCACATCCACCAACCAAATGAGTGAACGACTGTTCGCCGCCGTCAATCTGATGCAGGCCAGCGGCAAGATTTTGGCCGAGGCCAGCGACACGGCGCAGAGCCGTTTCAACGAAGCCGTCACGACGCTCAGCAAGGGCGAAGGCCATTTGCAGCAGATCATCACCCGTGCCGAAAACCGGCTGCAAAGCACCATCGGGGCCGAAGAGAATATGGCCGCGCTGGCCACGCGCACCGAGAGCAGCGCCCAAAAGATGGAGACCGCCGTGCGCTCCATCACCGAGCGGCACGAGTCGCTCAGCGAGCAGGTGGTATTAGCCACGCACCGCATGGAAGCCATCGTCGCCAGCTTTGACAGCGCCCAACGCGCCATGGGCGATGCCACGAGTCAGGTGCGCCGCGACGGCAGCCTTATCGGCGGTCTGTTGCAGGAATTGCGGAACAACAACGATCAGCTTCTCTCCAGCCTGCAGCAAAACAGCCAGATCGGCAGCAACGCCGTGCAACAGCTGACGGAACGCAGCGCGGCTTTGATGCAAAAGATGGAGGCGCAGCTCACGCAGCAAGCCACCACCACCGAGACGCGGATCAACGATCTGTTGACCAACAGCAGCACCTTGTCGCAACAGGCTCAGGCGGCGACCCTATCGCTGACCGGCACCATCGCAGCCATGCGCACAGAGCATAACCGCTTCATGGAAACGCGCCTTCAATTCTCGAATACGGTCGATCAGTTGGGTATGCGGCTCGAACAGCAAGCGGCGGCGACCTTTGGGAAGACAGAGCAATGGGCTTCGCAGAGCTTCACAAAACTCGCGACGCTGACCGAACATTTGGACAGCATCGCATCGCGCCTCAACATGCTCGGCCAGTTGACCGGAACCCTCGGCAGCGTGGCGGGACAGCTGGGACAGCTCATGCCCTCGCTGTCGCAATCGCCCGGTGACAACGCCGCCTTGTCCGACTCCGTCCTCGCCGAACTTAAAACGGAATGGCGACAAGCCATGGAGAGCGTTAAAGCGATGCGGGACGACCTGACTCGTTTGGCCACGGAGCAGCACGAGATTCTCGAAGAGCAAATCGCCGCGCTCGACCAAAAACTGAAAAGCTCGGGACAGGATCCTGTGGCTCAACAGCAGCAAGCGGCTATCCTGGGCGACATCGTATCAACGCTCGCCCGGATCAACGATCACGTCGTGCATCTGGACGAAGCCGTGCACGATCTGGATTCGCGGAAAGCCTAAGCGTCCATACAAAAACACACCGTTTGTTCACAGTAATCCATACAAAAGGAGTCATCCCCGCGTAGGCGGGGAACCATCACCCAATGGTGAGTTTGAGCGCGATTTTTCCCGACCTGCGCCTTTTCATTCTACAGGTGATGAATCCTCGCCTTCGCGAGGATGACTCTCTTGGAAGTTGTCCTTACTCCGGAAATTTCCGAACAGGCGCTTAGAATGCGTCGCGAAACAACCGCGCCTTATTGCGCCGTCCAACCGCCATCAATGGATTGCAAGGTGCCGGTGATGTTGGCGGCGGCATCGCTGCACAGGAACAGGGCCACGCCACCGACTTGTTCGACGGTCGTGAATTGCTTGGTCGGTTGCGCCGCGAGCAGGACGTCTTTCTTGACCTGCTCTTCCGTCATGTTCCGCACCCGCGCCGTGTCAGCGACCTGACCGGCAACCAGCGGTGTCCAGACATAGCCGGGGCAGAGGGCGTTGCAGGTGATGCCATGCTGCGCCACTTCAAGCGCGACAACCTTCGTCAGCCCCGCAATGCCATGCTTCGCGGACACATAGGCGGCTTTGTAAGGCGACGCGACGAGGGCATGAACGGAGGCCACCTGAAGAATGCGGCCCCAACCCTGCTTTTTCATGTAGGGGACGGCGGCGCGGATCGCGTGAAAGCTCGCGCTTAGGTTGATGGCAATGATGGCATCCCACTTCTCAATCGGGAATTCTTCAACCGGCGAAACATGCTGGATGCCCGCGTTGTTGACCAGAATGTCGATGCTGCCCATCGTATCGACCGTCGCCTTGACCATCTCGGCGATTTCGGTGGGCTTGGTCATGTTCGCGGGGTGATAGGCGGCTTTGATGCCAAAACGCTTTTCCAGTCCGGCGCGTTGCTCTTCAATCTTGGCCGCATCGCCAAGGCCGTTCAGCATGATATTCACGCCTTCGTTGGCAAGCGTCTCGGCGATGGCCAGCCCGATGCCGCTGGTGGAACCTGTGACGACGGCGGATTTACCTTTGAGCATGAAAGCCTCCCGAATGAAATGAATCAGACGGGAACTCTACCCTTACCCGACCCACGAAGTCCACTAGGGCAACGAGGCCGCAACTCTGTGGCCCGGATTGCCCGTCGCCACAATTTCCAAACCGCGCTGAACCAGATTGGCCAAAGGCTCAACCACGACGCGCATATCAAAGCCGCTGGCATGGATGATGTGGTCATGGCTGGTCATAATCCCGACATGGCCAGGATTGATGAACACCAGATCGCCGCGCTGCCACACGATGTCGCGCCAATGATCGCGCAAGGGTTGGCCGAACGCTTCGCACTGCTGGTCGCTGTCGCGCGGCGCTTCGATGCCCGCCATGTCGAGCGCCAGTTGCACAAGGCCGGAGCAATCGATGCCCATCGGCGTACGTCCGCCCCACAGATAGGGCACGCCCAGCAAGCGCCCCGCCGTAAAGACGTAATCGGGGTCATAGGCATCTTCGGTCGCCGCGACGTGCTTGGCGAAGACATAGCCGCCGCTCGCCAACGCGACAAAGCCGTTTTCCTCGCCCGTGATGGTGATATAGGAGCCAAGAGTCAGACGATCGAGAACCGGCGTTTTAACATCCGGCGCGGTGTAGACAAAGCTGTGCAACGCCTTAATACGTCGGGACAACGAGGAAATCTCTTCGCTCAACCCGCGCACAGCGTAGATATAGCCCACATAACGATCACTGCGATTCTGCACCCACGCGTAGCCGTCCTCACGCGCTTCGAACACATCCAGAAACTCGCCATAACGAATTTCGCTGATGCGACGCGCTTGAGCGTGCGGCTCGGCCAACAGCGGAAGCACGCCGCGCACGCACTTTCGGAACAGCGGTTCGACATAGCGCGACGCTTTGACGACCGACTGCAACCCAACATCGGCGAGGTCGGGACGAAAGGCGTTGGTGCGTGGATCGGGCTTTGCTAAATCAGTCATAAAGCCGTTTTAGACTAAGCGGCCGCGTCAATCCATACCGTATCGGCAACGGTCTCGGCCTGCGCTTGCAACCCGCGTTCAGCCTCAAAAGACGCTTCGCAGGGCGGTAGTTTGGCCGCGTAATCCTGAGCCGCCGAGATCATCGCGGCAAAACCGTTCAGGAATACGGCCCCTGTGCCTGTGCGCTGCACCAAAACGTTGCGGCGATCCAATTCGTCGCGCTGGCGGCGGATGTAACCCAGTTCGCCCAGACGATCGAGCGCACGGCTCACGGCAGGTTTGGAAATGCGCAGAGCCGAGGCCAAACCGCGCACCGTGTGCGGCCCGTCGCCCATATAGACGGACAGCAAAAGAGCCATCTGTCGCGCCGAAAGATCCGGCGCATCGCCGCGCACGCTCGCGACCAAAGCATGCCGCCATAACTCAAGGGATTGAAGCAAAGATGCCACGATAACCAACCTTTTTTTGTGAAGAAGTTCCGGAGATGTCGGCGCGATAGTGGGACAGCGAGGTTTGATTCGCAAGGCGAAGAATTATTTTTTCTGGGTCGTTTTTGACTCAATTTCGCCCCATTTTTTGCAAGGAAATTTCCGGCGTGTCAGATCATCTTCGTGCGCTGTTCGATCATCTTATACACAGTGCGCAATGTTCCGGCTTCGCCGCCTTCGGGCCGTCCGGGTTTGGACGAAGGATTCCACGCCATAAAGTCCAGATGCGCCCACGACTTGCTCGCGCCGATAAAACGTTGGAGAAACAACGCCGCCGTGATGGCTCCGGCATAGGGTGAATCGGGACAGCTGTTGAGGTCGGCGATGGAACTGTCCAGCATCCTGTCATAGTTCTTGTGCAACGGCATGCGCCACAGCGGATCCTCCGTCGCCGCGCTGGCGGCCAACAGGTCGGCCGCCAAGCGATCATCGTTCGCAAAGAGCGCTGCAATTTCCGTCCCCACCGCCGAACGCGCCGCGCCGGTCAGGGTTGCGAAGTCGATCAGCAATTCCGGATTCTCCGTCGCGGCTTCGGCCAGAGCGTCAGCCAGAACAAGGCGGCCCTCGGCATCGGTGTTTCCGACTTCAACCGTCAGGCCGTTGCGCATCCGAATAACATCTGAAGGACGGAAAGAGTCGCCAGACACAGAATTCTCAACCGCCGGAATCAAGAGCCTGAGCCGCACCGGAAGGCCGTTTCCCATCACCATCGCCGCAACACCGAGCGCCACCGCCGCGCCGCCCATGTCTTTTTTCATCGTGTACATGGCGCTGGGAGGCTTGAGGTCGAGACCGCCTGTGTCAAAACACACGCCCTTCCCCACCAAGGTCACGCTCGGATGTTGCGGGTTTCCCCACCGCAGATCGATCAGGCGCGGCGCGCGCGGGCTTCCCCGGCCCACGGCATGAATCGCGGGGTAGTTTTCTTTTATAAGGTCGTCGCCGATGATCTGCGCGACTTCGGCACCATGGGCCTTGGCGACTTCAACCACGGCGGCGGCGAGTTCCTGCGGCCCCAGATCGGCGGCGGTGGTGTTGATGAGATCGCGCGTCCGACCCATGGCCTCAACGGCGCAGCGTAACCGGTCAAAATCGACTCCGATGGGAACCACCAAACGGGCCGCCGCGCTCTCACTCTTCTTGTAACGGTCGTAACGGTAAGCGCCAAGCGCCCACCCCAGCGCTAGCCACTCATGTCGCGAGGCTTCGCCGTCCCCGTCCAACCGATAGGCTCCCATCGGCAATTGACGCGGGAGGGCCGCCACATCCCACAGGCTCACCGGATCGGACAATCCCGCCACCACGCGCTCAACCCGCCCCTGATCGTCCGGCAGAACGCAGAAACGCCCCGGCTTGAGCTTAAAGTCATGCGCCTTAAGCCAATTCACGACACGGGCGGGCTGTAGTTTCAACCAACGATCATAAGAGGCTTCGGTCAGAAGCGTGACAGGGACGGCCTCAGGCGAGGCTTGCCGCAACAGCGAATTCATCATCGGAAATACCTTAACGTTAAGTGAGGTACGGTTAACGCGTCGGATGGCTGCAAGCCAACTCGACGCTGGTCGTGCCGTTCAAATAGCAATAGCTGACTTCGCCGGAGATGGTGTCCAACCGAAACACCCCCGCATTCGCCGTCGAATTGCTGTGGTGCATGAGCTGAAAGGCTCCACCGCTACTCATGGCAGCTACAGGATGTCCCCCGTTCACGAACAAGATGGCAACGGCAATCAGAGCCGTTCCGGCGAGAATGGCTTGGGCGGGTGTCATGGGTAATCCTCCGGTTAAGGGTGGAGCGAATCATTTACCCCCTTATTGTGCCGGATTATGGCGAGACGCGGCAATCCGCAAAGACTCGTTGGAAAATTCCAAATGAGTCATGGCTTAACTTACAAACGAACCGCTCAAAACTGGCTGTATCTGCCGCTCCGCAGTCCTTTAGCTCCCCAACCGTGCAGTTGGCTGCGCCACAGAGCGCGGCTTGTCGTTTCGCTTCGGTTCTGCGGCAGGATTTGGAACGACCACACGAAGTCCTGTTGCGACAATGGCCACCCCTTTTGCAGCCTCTTCTGCTTCCAGTTTACCAAAGTACATCTTACTTGCGCCACTTCCCCGACAGGCAAGTCCGTCAGCAGTCTGCCAAAAAAGAGCCTCTTTCAGACCAGAAAACCATCCCGTCATGGGTGGAGATGGAATATCATCAGACAACCAAGGGCGGCCTTCTACGACAGGGCCATTGGGTCCTCGCAAAACTTGATAACCATATGAGTCGCCTTGAGGATTCGCAGTCTTCACCGCAACATTATACAAACGATATTTCGCAAAATGATTATCTGAACACTGTCCTGTTATGTCTATTTTATAACCGTCAGGAAATTCTACGAACGCCCCAGCGAAATAGTTTGCCTGATCATAGTTACTAGGCTCGTCTGTTTTTGTACGACGCACGACAACGTGAGCAAAAGGTCTGTCCGAGAGGGTAACGTCAAACGTGTTTGGCTTCACTTGGTTCGCAACAAAAGTACCTTCCATATCTTTTGGCAGCGCCGATTTATCAAAAATAAACTTCGATGTATCCGGCGGTGGAGGTGGTGGCGGATCAAGGACAATTGCGACAACAGTGGTCGCAAGCAAAGCGCTGAGTCCCCATTTGAGACGGCGATCAAATTGCTCCATACCATCTGTGCACCGCAACGGATCGTCTTTTGCCATGTTGCCCTTCCTTTCTGAGACGCTTGAATTGAAATTCGTAACGAAAACGATCAATTTGCCAAATACTGTTTGTAACATTATCACAATACACTGAAAGTAAATAAGCATTAACAAGAAAACCGCAGGGGGTTGTGTTTAACCTTACCAAGCCACGCTATCATCCCACAAAGCCTTCCCATTATCAGGGGATAAGTCTTTAAAGACAGGGCGTTAACGAAATTCCGGGGTTGACGCGATGGGGGCCGAGGCGTACGAAACAATACGAAGCCGTAACGTTGCTTGGTGGCCGTGTGATTGCGCCAGAAAGTGTGGTTCGGCACCTACAGTCTGGTTGTTCGGGGCGAGGTCGTCTGGTACAAGAATGCACTGTTTCAATGCGGTTTTCACTCACAGCGGAAGCGATTATGACCATGCAACATTTGAACCCCTATCGTTTTTATGAACTCGCCGCCAAGCTGCATGGTTTGTTCAGCAACGAGAGCCAGAACCGCGTCGCGGATATGTTCGCCCCGCTGACCGAAGCGCAAGCCGCGCTGGACTCGCTCATCAAGGGCGACCCCTTCCCGCTCGAAGCCTCAAAGGCCGATGCGACGCGCTTGCTGGGCAAGATCAGCAGCGTCTTTAACCGCTATTTCATAGACCAGTCCACCAAGCAGCTGAAGACCCCTACCGGCGAAGACCGCCTCGACACGCACGAGATGGCGTTGATCCGCGCTCTGGTAGAAAAGTTCGAACATGCCTTGGCCGCCGAGCTGAACCGCTCGCCCACCTATACCGCCGCCAAGTGCGGCATTTATTCGACGCATGACCTGATCGAGAACGCCTATCAGACGTTTCCGGCCGATCTGCAGAGCATCATTCCCGCTCCGGCTCAGACCGAGTTCAATGCCGCCGGACGCGCGCTCGTCTTCGGCCTCGGCACAGCGGCAGCCGTGCATTTGCTGCGCGCCATCGAATTGGTTTTGAAGGATTACTACGAACTCTTCTCCGGCACGACGGTCGGCAAGAACGAGCGCAATTATGGCTTGTATCTAAAGAAACTGGCCGCCTTGGCGGAGGATGAACAACTTCAGCCGCGCCCCGACAAGCGTCTGTTGCAGATGTTGGCGCAGATCAAGGAACACTACCGCAATCCGCTAACCTCGACGGACAGCAACCTGAGCCCCGAACAAGCCACCTCGTTGTTCGGCCTCGCCAGCGCCATCATCACCCTGATGGCCGAGCAAATCCGCGCCCGCCAAAAAACCGCCCCCGGCAAGGAAGTCAAAGCCCTCGCCAGCCTCACCAGCGCCGCCGCCGACGAAGCCGTCGACGAAAGCTACGACTTCCGCGTTTCGCAGGCGAGTTGAAGGCCAAACTTATAGGCCACAACGCTCCCGTCACACCCGCGAAGGCGGGTGTCCCATTTTTTTGTTATCCCGTGAATAACGATGGGATTCCCGCATTCGCGGGAATGACAAATGCTGGAAACTTTGGTTCCGTTTGCCAGAAAGCTCTCGGTTAGGCGGGCACGTTTGCTTTGGGCCCGAACCGCTGCATAAAAAGCGCGGCTTGCGCGGAGGTTGGCGCGGTCGGAGGATGTTTGAGCGCGTCGAGTCTGCGCCCAACGCCGTCGTGGGTCGTGTGTTTGAACTGAGCCTCCTCCAGCAACGCCCACCGCTGTTCGATCGAGAGTCTCACGTCATCCACGCACGAAAAGAAGCGGATTGTCGCAACCTGCGACAAATAGGATGTTGGTGGAGCATTTTCCGCTGTAACGCGGAAAGCGCGCGCCCGCACGGCAATGTTCTTTTCTCTCTCAACACTACGAACATAAGCGTCCGTCGTCATCCGCGCATACTCGCTGATCTCGCCAAATTGGATAGCTGCGCCTTTGAGGATGGCTTGATAATCATCATTAACATTAAGTTCACGAGTGCTGTTCATAAACTGCAGAAAAGCCAATCGTGAAAACCAAGGGACGTCCTTATATTTCATGGCCGTCTCGCCCAACGCATTAATGCGCGCGAAGATATCTGGTTCAGCCAGCACGTTCTTAATAAACCCGGCCTTGTATTCTTCGCGTGTGGCGGCATCGAAAGGTTCTACCGGAACCAGCACGGCAAAGGCTTTGGCTCGTTCGATGCCAGCAGGTAAAAAGTTTATACATTAGACTCGTTGCGAAAGAGGCATTGAATCTTTGTTAACCGGCTTGTGATTCAAGGGTGGAGAGGCGTTGGAGGCCTCTCCGATGGCAAAGTTTAATAGCGCGGCGCTTTTACGCAAGCGGCAATTTCAGCGCCTGACG
>CAIXHP010000062.1 GCA_903919315.1 uncultured Pseudomonadota bacterium
GTAACTGCCTAGCCCCTAATTAGCCAGACAAGGCAGGAATAAGGGCGTCGGTCCGGGAAGATAGGGTTTTGAGAATGTCCCAGTCCTGTTTTCGAGCCGTGGATATGACGGAGCGGAGGGAGGCAAAGGTTTCTGCGCCCGTCTTTGTGCGAAATCCCCCGGAGATTTTCATTTTGACCTTCATCATGCGGATGTCTTGCTCGGCCTGATTATTGGTGAAGGGAACTTTGATGTTGGATACGAAGCGCAGCACATCATCCTTAAAGTCGCGGAAACGGATGAGCAGATTATGCCCTGGACGATGCGGGATTTTACCGCGAGCGCCCGCCCGTCGCAGCAGCGGGGGTTGCCGTTCATGAAAGGCCAACCCTAGAGAGACAACGCCGTCATAAAGCGCCATCAGTCGGCGCAGGACGCGCTCGGGCAACAGGGTCATTTCTTTTTCGACCGCTCGTTTAACGGCTTTGTTGGCCTTGAGCAAAACGCGATACATTCGCTTGGCCCAAGGCTCTTTCTCAATCTCGATCAGAGCTTTCAACTCGCGCAAATGATGCGCGTTGCACAATGCATGTTTGACGTTTTGCAGCGCGTAATAGGACTTGAAGTGATCGTGAACGATGATGCCTCCCGCAAGCGTCGTCGGCACGGCACCGCGCTTTTCCGCCACGCGATAATGAGTCAGCGCAAGTGTCGAGGCCGAATGCAGCCATTGCGTTTTGCCGCCGATACGAAAGCCGGTTTCATCCAGATGACGAACAGGAGCTTGCATAACAAGTGACGCGATATGCGCTTCAAAAGGCTTTAGTTGTTCGGCTTTGGCGGCGCTCCACGCGGCGACGCTGGCCGGACACAAAAGCCCTGCGCCAAACAAATCGCCCATCACTTCCGCCACGCGATCTTCCGGGATCAGTTGTTGCGCGTTCAGATAAATCGCCGCCGCCTTGATGCGAGGACCGTATTGAACGGACGCGGTCACGCCTTCGGGGAAGGCCGCCATCGTCTGGCCGTGACAGTCGTCGCAGGCGTAGATTTGCGCCTGATGTTCGGTGGATTCTAATCGCGGCTCTGGCATATCAAAAACCTGTCGCTTCTCGACGCCAGTCACCATCGACGCGTCCAGCTTCGCCCGACAATGCGCGCAATTTTCCGCCGTGTGTTTCTTGATGATATCGGGTGTTTCCGTCCGGCGCAGCGTGTCGCCTTTATGTCCAGCCTGTCCGCCGCTTTTCTTTTCCGACGAACCTGCCGCGCCGCGCAAACTTCCCGCAATCCGGGGTTTCTTCTTCAGCCCGTCGCTCGACGGAGGCTTGCTGCTGTTATGGCTGTCTTTGCCCAACTGCCGCCGCAGATCAGCTGCTTCCTGTTTCAGAGAGGCGTTCTCCTGCTTCAAGCTGGAAACCTGCAGTTTCAGCCCGTCAATCTCACGTTGAAGGCCTTCGATTAAGGCCTTCAGTTCAGGGGAAAGTTCCATCCCCACGTTGACTCATATTCACGGCGTCACCGCAATACAAATCTACCGCTTGCCTCCCTTTAACTTAAGCCTGTGACCCGCCAGACTCACTCGGTACGGCTAGGCAGTTAC
>CAIXHP010000063.1 GCA_903919315.1 uncultured Pseudomonadota bacterium
ATTCCAAAGCAACCTACGCCGCCAAGTTCTCCTCCATCGCGGGCATCGTCAATCTCATCGCCGGTTTCTGAACCCAGCTCATCCGCCCAAGCCCGCTCCGCGCCCAATTCCCTCCGACTTTCGCAACAGGTCTAATGCTGAATGCCAAAGAAATCTATTTTAGTAGGTCAGAGTAGCGATTGACATTGTGATGCGAGCCGCTGCCCGCCGCAATAACCTTCCCACGGATGCCCTCGCAGACTCTCCGTTAGCGCCGCTGTTGCTGTAGCCTCGCGCTGTCCCTTGCCCGCGCCAACGGAAGGCATGCGCTGTTTGATGTCGGTGCGCCCACTGTACCCTTGGCGCGTTCAGAAGGGCGGTCGCGCTGTTCTTGAGGGAAGGGTAGCGACTATCGATTCGATCCATCTGGTCGGGGCGCCGAGATTCGAACTCGGGACCTCAAGTACCCAAAACTTGCGCGCTACCAAACTGCGCTACGCCCCGGCCATGGGGTATGACATAGCCAATGATGGGGGCGGCGGCAACCTTATTCCCTTTGCTTTCGCGCATAGTCCTATTTCGTTGGAACACCTCGGTTTTTGGGAATCGCTGTGTGGATTCAAGTATCTACGTTGACTTCGCGGGGCGCGTATGTCACTTGGTGGGGAGGCGGATTGGTAAATTCGGTCTCTCGCCTTCCCGAAAAGCATGTCGAAGGATGCAGGTCGTGGCGCAAAAAGTCGTCATCGTTGAATCGCCCGCCAAGGCGAAGACCATTAACAAATATTTGGGCAGCGACTATACCGTCGTCGCGTCCTTTGGGCATATCCGCGACTTGCCGCCGAAAGACGGCTCGGTGCGGCCCGACGAGGACTTTGCCATGGATTGGGAGCTTGGCGACCGCGCCGACCGTCCCGTGAGCGAGATCCTAAAGGTCGTCAAAGGCGCTGAAGCCATCTACCTCGCCCCTGACCCTGACCGCGAGGGGGAGGCTATCGCGTGGCATATTCTGGAAGTCCTCCGCGCCAAGAACGCGGTCAAATCCACGCCGGTTCACCGCATCACCTTTAACGAAATCACCAAGCAGACAGTGCTGGACGCCATCGCGCATCCGCGCGACATCGACCAAAGTCTGGTGAACGCCTATATGGCGCGTCGCGCGCTTGATTATCTGGTCGGCTTTTCCCTCTCGCCCGTCCTCTGGCGCAAGTTGCCCGGCGCGAAGTCGGCGGGGCGTGTGCAATCGGTGGCCCTGCGCCTCATCTGCCAACGCGAATCCGAGATCGAGGCGTTTAAGCCTCAGGAATTCTGGACGATTGAAGCCTTATTCAAAACCGCGCAAGGCGGCATCGTCCCCGCGCATTTGACGCATCTGAACGGCAAGAAGCTCGACAAATTCGCGTTGCAAAACGAAGCCGAGGCGCAAGCCGCGCTCGCGATCCTCAACCAGCTTTCGTGGCAAGTCGCGACGGTCGAGAAGAAGCAAACGCGGCGCAATCCCTATCCGCCCTTCACCACCTCGACATTGCAGCAGGAAGCCTCGCGCAAGCTCGGCCTCGGAGCCACGCGCACCATGCGCACGGCGCAGCAATTGTACGAAGGCGTGGACATCGGCGGCGAGACGGTCGGTCTCATCACCTATATGCGTACCGACGGCGTGTCGCTGTCCGCCGAAGCCATCAACGGCGCGCGCGACGTGATCGCCAAGGATTTCGGCAAGGACTATCTGCCGTCCGAACCGCGCATCTATAAAGCCGCCGCCAAAAACGCGCAGGAAGCGCACGAAGCCATCCGCCCCACCGACATGAACCGCCGCCCGGAACAAGTGGCGCGTTATCTCGATGGCGATATGCTGCGGCTCTATACCTTGGTGTGGCAACGCACGATGGCCTCGCAGATGGCCAGCGCCGTGTTGGATCAGGTCGCGGTGGACATCGCGGGCACAGGCGGCAAGGGCGTTTTCCGCGCCACCGGCTCGACGGTCGTCTTTGACGGCTGGCTGCGCGTGTATCAGGAAGAACAGGACATCGACGAAAAGAAGCCCGAAGGCGAAGCGCCGGGCTCTTCGCGCTTGCCGCCTCTGAACGAAAAAGAGGCGCTCGCAAAACAGGCCGTGACTCCGGAACAGCATTTCACCCAGCCGCCGCCGCGCTACAGCGAAGCGAGTCTGGTGAAACGTCTGGAAGAACTCGGCATAGGCCGCCCCTCCACCTACGCCAGCATCATGCAGGTGCTGCAGGATCGCGACTATGTGCGGCTCGATAAAAAGAGGTTTATCCCCGAAGACCGGGGCCGGGTCGTCACCGCGTTTCTGGAAAATTTCTTCGGCCATTATGTCGAATACGACTTCACCGCCGATCTGGAGGAGAAGCTCGACGACATTTCCGGCGGTCGCCTTGACTGGAAAAAAGTCATGCGCGATTTCTGGGGCGATTTTTCAGGCGCGATTGGCGGCACCAAAGACCTCAAGATCACCGACGTGATCAATGTTCTCGACGACGCGCTGGGCCCGCACTTTTTCCCGCCGCGCGCCGATGGAACCGATCCGCGCAAGTGTACGCTGTGCAGTTCGGGCCGTATGGGGCTCAAGCTGGGCAAGTTCGGCGCGTTCCTCGGATGCTCAAACTATCCCACTTGCCGCAACACAATGCCGCTGGCCGTCAGCGGCGACAGCGCGAACAACGACAACCAGCGTTTGCCGCCGCGCGATCTGGGACTGGATACCGTGACAGGCTTGCCGGTGACGGTGCGTTCCGGGCCTTATGGCGCTTACGCGCAACTCGGCCCCGCGCCGGTCGCCGTGGTCGCGGCTCCCGTGGTTGCCGAAGACGAACCGCCCAAGAAAAAGCGCAGCAAGAAAAAGAAAGACGAAACGCCCAAGCCAAAGCGCGTTTCGCTGCCCAAGGGACTTGATCCGAATCTGATCGACCTTGCGACGGCGTTGCAGCTCCTCTACCTGCCGCGCGAAGTCGGCGCTCATCCGGAAACGGGCGAGATGATCACGGCGGGCATCGGTCGTTTCGGCTCGTACCTCAAGATGGGGCCGCGCTATAAGAATTTGGCCGAGACGGACGACATCCTCGCCATCGGCATGAACCGCGCTGTGGCGCTGCTCGCGGAACCGGACAAGGGCCGCCGTGGCGGAGCCTCGGCGGGCAAAGCGCTCGGCGAACATCCCGACGACGGCAAGGCCGTGACGCTCAATTCGGGCCGCTTTGGCCCCTATGTGAAGTGGGGCAAGGTGATGGCGACCGTCACCAAATCCTACGACCCCGAAAACCTGACCTTGCCCCAAGCCGTCGAGATACTGGCCGCCAAAGTCGCCAAAGGGCCGAGCGTCAAAAAGAGCAAACCGAGCGCCAAGGCCAGCGCTAAACCGAAAGCCAAGCCGCGAGCAAAGAAGAAATGACGAACGCAGCGCTTGACGATGAAATCCGCCGCAGCCCGGTTATCATTTGGCCGGGGCGTTATGCCTATCTGAAAGCGACGGCATTTCCCGCGCACCAGCGTTTCTTTCTCCTTGCGCAGGATGGCGACGAGATTACGGCGGTCGTGGAAGAGAAAGACATCGCCGACACCCCGCACGATGCCAAAGTGGCGTGGTTTAAAGCGTTCGAAGTCCGCTGCGCCACGCCTTTTTTGGCCAAAGGCTTTCTAGCCAAGATCGCGAACGTTGTCGCAGCGCGTGGCCTGAATATCCTGATCGTCTCCATAGTACCGGACTCATTTTTGAACACCCTGTAATATCAGCATGTTAGGTTGTCTTTTGGGGGCTGAGGGGGCGGTAAAGAATATTTTTTGGGCTTCGTTTTCTGCTCCGGCGAGGAGCCTTGCGAGAGTTTCGAGG
>CAIXHP010000064.1 GCA_903919315.1 uncultured Pseudomonadota bacterium
ACCCAGGCCAGAGGTTTTTCCCCGTACTGAGGCAACCGCGCCATTCCTTCACTCCCTGTAATATCCCAGAAATGGGATAATATGTCAAGATTATTCGCAGCCCACTGCAATCAAACAGTATTTTGCACGATTCGCGCACCGGAAGCCAGACGGGGAAATGCTACGAGGCGATGATACGGGGAAATGATTGATGGGTGAGTATGAGAGCACCTTGGGAGCAAACTATGTGAGCAAAGCGAAAAGACTTGACAATAACCATCAAAAATCGTCAAAGAAGCTCGTGGTTTAGGCGTTTTACCCTGGCAATGCGGCTCTTTGCCAAGGTCGGGGTCGCGAGTTCGATCCTCGTCGCCCGCTCCAACTTCCCCCCTATCAAAGGTCCCCTGAGTCCGAGCTTTAGGGTTAAGGCCTTTCGAACGCAGGGAAGACCTATTTCTTTCTGTAAACATACAGTTCCCGCTGATTCACATAACGTGTTTTAATGCTCAGCGTTTCTTCGGGTTGCCAGTCGGCTTTCAGGTGAAAATTGTTCGAGGTTATCAGCGTGCCGGGGCGCGCCTCGTCGTGCAGCTTTCTGCCGAGCTTCTCCATAACAAAGGGCAAAAGATACATGACGATCGCGTCCGGTTCGGATAAATCATAGTTTAAAAAATTCATGTTTTTGTATTCAAGGTTGTCGAGTTTAGCTCGGCGTTTCAACCAGTTCGACCACATGACAGAGGTTTTGGCTATTTCTATGCCGATCACTTTCGCGTCGGGCATCGCTTTGGCGATTTCGCGCGTGAAGAGGCCGTTTCCCGAACCCAGATCCACGACGGTGTAGGAGGCGCACTTGCGCTCTGCGCGATCCTGCTTTAACCGCTCTATAATTTTGGCGCGGATAGCCGGAGCCGTCCTGATGTTGGGCGTATCCTTATGGAAAATGATATTGTAAACCTGAAGAATCAACAGGGCGATAAGCAGCCAAAACGCCGCGTCATTGGCGGCTTCAAGAACGGACCACACAGGCAATCTCCCCTTGATAAACACAGATCCTCCCTGCGATCTCTGAAGAATCCCCACGCAGCGCGTTCGGTGCGGATTTGGTGGAGGTTGAACGTTTGGACGAGCGTACCTTCTTCCGTGCGGTTCAGTTGCGCCACCAGCGTTCCAACCTGATCGCTGATGAAGGAGGAGCCGTAGAAGGTCTGGCCGTTTTCGGTGCCGACGCGGTTGGCTGCTGCAACGGGGACGACGTTGGCCACCGCATGGCCGCGTTGCACCAACTGCCAGCGGTCGCGGGTGTCGAGACTGGAGTCCTGCGGCTCGGTACCGATGGCCGTGGGGTACAGCAGGATTTCCGCGCCTTGCAGCATCATGGCGCGCGCGGCTTCGGGGAACCACTGGTCCCAGCAGATCCCGACTCCGATCCGGCCAAAGCACGTCGGCCAAGCCTGAAATCCGGTGTCGCCGGGGCGGAAGTAGTATTTTTCCTGATACCCCGGCCCATCGGGAATGTGCGATTTACGATACACGCCTAGCAATGTCCCATCGGCATCAATCATCGCCACGCTGTTGTAATAGCAAGTGCCGTCGCGCTCAAAGATCGAGACCGGCAAGACAACACCCAGCTCAACCGCCAGCTTTCGCAGAGCGATCACGCAGGGGTGTTCATCCGTCGGATAGGCGCGGGCAAAGTTCTTCTCGTCCTGTGTCGTGCAGAAATAATGTCCCTGAAACAGCTCAGGCGTAAGAATGACTTGAGCGCCCTTCCCCGCCGCCTCGCGGATAAAACACTCAACCTTGGCGATGTTCGCCGAGATGTCGTCGCTGAAGGCACATTGGACGACGCCGATACTGACAGTGTGATGGGTCATAGGGTGGTCCTCAGATTTATCATAGGCCGCAAACCGTTTTGGTATATATTCCAATCGGTTATAATGTCGTAGCAAAAAATAGTGGTTAATGCAATCGGCAAGGCGCTACCCAATAGGAAAAACGACCAAGTTTAGCCCACAGCACAGAAAGGCGCAGTCTTCACTGTGTACTATCGACATACTGCAATGAAGCCATTGTTTTTCAGAAAGAACAGGGCCAATATGCCCAAGCTTATTGCAGAATTACTCTCTAAATATGAGCAAACTCGGCATTTACACAGTTCCTTGGATTGATCATCATCATAGACAACAACGAAAGGTAACGCGATATGACCACATCAATTTTACAACGCTTTATACTCGCAGGCGCCATCGCTTTGACTGGCGTTAGCCACGCCGCAGAGGACAACTTCAAACGGGCTGCTGAAAACTGCCTAGCCGACATAAGAGAGGTTTCTGCGAAACCCGGAAAAATTCCGAGCGGCATAACCGAAGCAAAAGCAAAAGGAATTACAGATCCTCTGCTGTCGGCACGCGCTCGCTCAGCAATATTGCTAGAAGCATACAGGGATCCCGATGTAGAGACTGAGCCAGCGCTGACCTGTTTAAACAGCGTTCACAATTACATTTATCGACAGAGACATCCAGCACCTTGAAGCAAAGCAAGCTGCCTACAAGAAATCTGTCTAATCGGTGCCGGGCTCCTGCTGTGTGATGCAGTGGAAGGATCCACCGCCGGACAGGATATTCCGGGCGGGGAGCGCGATGACGTTGCGCTCCGGGAACAGCGGCGCAAGCGCGGCGACGGCGGCTTGGGAATAGATAGGCTCATAGGCGGGAACGACGACGACACCGTTTCCGATGATGAAATTCATGTGGCTGGCGGGAACGGGTGTGCCGTCTTCGTTGACGATTTTGCCCGGCCCCGGAATGCGCACGACATCAAGGCCATGCTTTTCCAAATCACGGGCAATGGCATCGAGCGTGGCCGCGTTGGGGTCGTCGTTACCCGAAGGCGCGGCACACACGACGCGGCCCGGCGCGACGAAACGCGCAATATTGTCAACATGGCCGTCGGTGTGATCGTTCAACAGTCCTTGATCCAACCAGATGACCCGGTCAATGCCGAAGGCTTTGCGCAAACGCGCCTCAATGTCCGATTGCGACAGACCGGGGTTGCGGTTTGCGTTGAGGAGGCACTGCTTGGTCGTCAAGACGCGCCCGGCTCCGTCAAAGTCCAGCGATCCGCCTTCCAGCACAAAATCCTGGACCACCGCGCGAACGCCGCAACGACGCGCCACAAAGGCCGCGACTTCGTCGTCGTGCGGCAGATCGTATTTGCCGCCCCAACCGTTGAAACGAAACACGAGCGCCACAGGCCCGTCGGCATCGCGGGCAAAGATCGGCCCGGTGTCGCGCAGCCAAATGTCGCCATAGAGCGCCGGGATGATTTCGACATTCTCTCCGGCCAGAGCCGCCTGCGCCGAGTCTTGGGACTCGCCTTTGAGCGCCAAGAGCTTCACCGGCTCATGCTGGCCCAAAGCGCGAACAAGAGCCGCGACTTCGGCGCGGACGGAGTCGATGACTCCGGGCCATTCGTCGGGGTGCGAAGGCCATGCCGTCCACATGGCTTGATGCTTGGCCCATTCGGGCGGTGTCTGAATCACGGTTAGCGTCCCAACCTGTTTCTGAAATCGTCATAGGTGAAGCGGCGCACAACTTCATAGCGGCCATCTTCGCGCAACACACCCAAGTCCGGCAGCGGTGTGCCGTTGAAGCTGTTGTTCTTCACAAAGCTGTACTGCATCATGTCGGCAAATACGATCTTGTCGCCGACTTTCAGAGGCTGCGGGAACGAATAGCTTCCGATCACGTCGCCGGTCATGCAGGTGTTGCCGCCGAGGATATAGTCGTGCGGATGAACGCCCGGCTCGGCCGCGCCCACGACGGGCGGCGTGTAGGGAACTTCCAGAACGTCCGGCATGTGGCAACTGGCAGAAGCGTCGAGAATGGCGATGTCTTTGCCGTTGCGGAGAATGTCGCAGACGGTCGCCACAAGATAGCCCGTGTCGTACACCAGCCCGCCACCCGGCTCCAGCACCACGTCAACCTTGTGCGCGTCACGGAATTCCTTGATGGCTTGGATCAGAACTTCGACATCATAGCCGGGCTTGTTGATGAAATGCCCGCCGCCGAAGTTGACGGTCTTGACCCGTTTGACATAGGCGCCGAGTTTCTCTCCGACATGACGGATCAGAGCGGCAGAACCGTCGTGCAAGGACTCGCACAACGCGTGGACATGCAGAATGTCAATGTCGTCCCACGGCAATTGGTCAAGTTCATCGCGCGCCACGCCAAAGCGCGAGTTTGGAGCGCAAGGATTGTAGAGATCGCCGCCCACCGTAGCGTTGGAATAGCCCGGATTGACGCGTATGCCGACTTTCTTCTCCGGCCCTGCGGCACGCACCATCGGCAGGAAGCGTTTAATCTGCGACACCGAATTGAAATAGATATGATCGGCGATTTTCAGCAGCTCGCGCAAATCCTTCTCGGTATGCGCGGGGGAATAGGCGTGAACTTCCTTGCCGAAGGTTTCGTGTCCCAGCCGCGCTTCGTAGAGTCCGCTGGCAGTGGTGCCGTCCAGCGTATCGCGCATGAGGAGAAAGACGGCGGGTAAGGCAAAGGCCTTGGTCGCCAGCAGAATGCGGCAACCGGACTCAGCACGCACCCGCGCCGCCGTCGCCATATTCCGCCGCAGCAAAACTTCATCAGCGACATAGGCGGGCGTGACGATGTCCGCGAGTGCCGCTTTGAGGCGCTGCGGCAAGGCTTCGGCGGTCATACCGTGGCCAGTTCTTTTTGCGCGCCCTCGGCCAAAGCCTCCACATGCCACGGCAGACCCTGACGCGCGACTTCGTCAAGGAACGGCTCCGGCGGCAGCTGTTCGACGTTGAACACGCCCTTCCCGCTCCACAAGCCTTTCAGGATCATCATGGCTCCCGTCACAGCCGGAACGCCGGTCGTGTAGGAGACGGCTTGCGCGTTGAGTTCGCGGCTGCATTCCGCATGGTCGCACACGTTATAGATAATATGCGCGGCGGGCTTGCCGTTCTTAACGCCGCGCAGGATGCACCCGATCGACGTTTTGCCGGTGTAGTTGGCGGCCAGCGACGACGGCTCCGGCAGCAAGGCCTTGAGGAATTGCAGCGGGATGATTTCAACGCCATTGAACATCACCGGATCAATCCGCGTCATGCCGACATTCTGCAGCACGTCGAGGTGCTTGATGTAGTTGTCGGAGAAGGTCATCCAAAAGCGTATCTGCTTGAGGCCGCGAATATTCTTCACCAGCGACTCTTCCTCCTCGTGATAGATGAGGTAGGATTTGCGCGGCCCCACCTGCGGATAGTCGATCATGCAGGCGATGCTGAGCGGGTCGATTTCGATCCACTGCCCCGCCTTCCAATAGCGGCCCCGCTGCGTCACTTCGCGGATGTTGATTTCCGGGTTGAAGTTGGTGGCAAAGGCTTTGCCATGGCTGCCGTCGTTGCAATCCACGATGTCGATGGTGTGGATTTCGTCGAACAGATTGTTTTGAGCATACGCGCAATAGATATTGCTGACACCGGGATCAAAACCGCAACCGAGCACAGCCATCAGACCCTTCTCGCGGAAGCGGTCATGATAGGGCCATTGCCATTTGTAGCTGAACTTGGCCTCGTCCTTCGGCTCGTAGTTGGCCGTATCGAGGTAGTGAGCGCCCACCGCGAGGCATGCGTCCATGATCGTCAGATCCTGATACGGCAGGGCCATGTTGATGACGAGGTCAGGCTTTTGCGCTTCGATCAGCTTGACGACTTGCGCCGTTTCGTCGGCATCGACCTGCGAGACCGTGATGTCGCTCTTGCACTCTTTCTGCACCTGCTCGCACTTTGACAGCGTGCGCGAGGCCAAATGAATTTTTTTGAACACGTCGCGGTTCATAGCGCATTTCTTGGCTACGACGGAACCCGCCGCTCCGGCACCGATGATGAGAATGTTGTCCATGGTATAGTCTCCCCCTTGTCACACGCATTGAAACATTCCGAACGCTGCGCTTTCGCGGAGCGTTCCGGTTGGCCCTCAACGGCTGTTACTTCGCCGAGCGCCGTTTCGTCGTCGGTTCCAGAATTTCAACCTGCAGATCCGTGTAGAACCCGTTGAAATTCGTCCGCATCGCGGAACAATAGGCTCCCTGCTGGCTCAAAGCGATCCAATCGCCTTCGCAGACATCGTCGGGCAGGTAGAACGGCCCCTTGAGAACGTCCAAGGAATCGCAGGTCGGGCCATAAAAGATATAGGGAATCATGGTCTTGCTGACATGCTGGCGCGTATGGATCAGCCGCACCGGCCAACGCTGGCCCAGCAACATGCCATCCATCAGCGAGCCGTAACCACCATCGTTGATATAGAGCGCGTCGCCCTTGCGCAGATCGACCCGAACGACGAGCGTTTCGGCGGGAGTCGCCAGAACACGGCCCGGCTCGCCCCAGATTTCACAGCTTTTGGGCAGCTTGATCTTTTCCACGCCCGCCTTGATCGCCGCGAAATAATCCGACAAAGGCGGCGGCACGACATCGGGATAGGTCACGGGGAAACCGCCACCGACATTCAGGACATCCAACGGCACACCCGCCGCTTCGATGACTTCGCCCGCCAGCTTGAGGCCGAGGGCATAGGACTGCGGATCCATCGTCTGCGAACCGACATGGAAGCAGAGGCCGACCTTGGCCGCCACCTTGTCGGCATCGCGGAGCAGTTGCGCGGCTTCGTGCGGCGCAGCGCCGAATTTGCGCGACAGATCATGCGTGGCCGAGCCTTTAGGCATCGCCAGACGCACAAGGATCGACAGATCGCTCGCCAGCAAGTCTTTGGTGGCGCTGGTTTCTTCGAGAATCTTGTGCAGTTCCTCGAACGTATCCACGGCAAAATCGCGCACGCCGTAATTGAAATAGGCGCTGCGGATCGACTCGCGGCTTTTGACCGGATGCGTGTAGGCGAGACGCGCGTGCGGGAACAGGCCGCGCACCAGCTTAATCTCAGGCAAGGAAGCCACGTCAAAACGCGCCACGCCGCCCGCGTGGATCGCGCGCAGGACGGACGGATCGGGATTAACCTTTACGGCGTAATAGACGAGGCCCGGAAATCCGGCGACGAACGCCGCCGCCGTCTGGCGCACGGCCTCAGGATGCAAACAATGCAAGGCCTCCGTCGGACGCAGCGTTTTAACCGCCGTCTCGACGCTGGCAAACTGCCGCAGACTCTTGTGTGTCGGCTTGGTTGTCTTTTGATTCGACCCGGCTTCCGCCAGGCCCGCGACAATTTCCGAGATGTGCTGATCGTACGCCATAACCCAAAACTCCTTTGCCTGAGACTAAACAGCAAAGAAATCCGGATCATCAATCGTGAGGCATACGGTGCGGCGCTGACGCGCTGTTGCGGACTGGAACGGACGAAAAACCCCTGTTTGCACAGAAGTCCGACCACCATTCGGCCCACATCTCTTTGCCTCACAACCTAGACCTATTCCTGCTTCACCGAACCGGTCCAACCTTTCGCGTGTTGGCTCGACTCAGCAGGACAGACTCTCTGCTGCATACCACGTTCCCGGATTTATCCTTTTCAGGGTTAGCCGGGCGGCAAAGCGTCGTTACATAAACCATTGGGGAACGAAAAAGGTGGTATGCCAATCCGTCCTTGGGCCAGTGGTACGTGCGCTTCCGTAAGCGGGAATGTATACGTCATTTCTCAAGGATCAATAAAAATCTTCAACAAACTGCATTTTTTTGTCCTCGGAGTCACCAAAACACATCATTTTTCGGTTTGGATGGCCTCACCAGACGGAAAACACGGCCCGACGAGTCTGAAAAGTCGCCTTGGCGAAGCCGCATTAAACATGATTCGCCCCCATCCCTATCCTCTCGCTTGCGATGGCCCGTGGCATAATCGGCCCTTCGTCGCTAGATTGGTATACGTCTCCACGGTTAACCAAGTGCCAACATGACCACAAAAACGCTCTATCTCTTTCGACATGGCGAAACGGACTGGAACGTCCAACGTCGGCTTCAGGGTCGAACAGCCCATGTCCCGCTTAACGCGTTAGGGGTTCGTCAGGCCCATAACGTCGCGCAAAATCTGAAGGACAAGAACATCCGGGCCATCTATTCAAGCCCCCTGCTCCGCGCCCAACAGACCGCGACCATCGTCGCGGAGCATTGCGGAGCCGTGGTTACCTATGTGACCGAACTGCAAGAGCGTTCGTTTGGAAAGCTGGAAGGCCTGTCGAGGGATGAGATCGACCACGCCTATCCGGAAGTCGGCGAAATTTTGCGCAGTGGCAAGGGATTTGATTTTGACACGATCAATACATCCGAATACCAGATCGAAACCGTCGCCGCGTCGCTTGATCGCTTCCGGAACGCCGTCCAAGGCATCGCGCAAAACAGAAACGAGGTCACGCTGGCCATCTCCACGCATGGCGCGGTGATTTACAATTTTCTTCGCGAAATCAAAAGCGACCACGGATCGAACCATGTAGGAAACGGCGAAGTCCTTGTCTTCGAATACACTCTCGCCGACGACGCGTTCCGCCTTATTGAGCGGTTAAGCGCACCACACTATAGCGGCAACCCCTAACTCGCCCGTTCTAGGTGGAAATTTTGTAGGTATTGTTAACCAAACGCCGACCTTGACCTTAGAAACCTGTATAGATATGTTCTAACAACATAATACTTAGAGGGGAGAATAATGGACAGACGATTGATGCTTATCGGTTTGGTGCTGCTTACCGGTTGTGCCGAAACGGAAATGACTCGCATTTCTTCGGGGCAAATTGGCTGTCCTGACAACGAGATTAAAATTACGGATGAGCATTGGGGTCCCTTCACAATAGGGGGGCCTCGGTGGTCTGCTGTATGTCGCGGAAAAACTTTTTTCTGTAGTTTAAATGGGAAAGATGTTGTCTCTTGCAAAGAAGCCTTGAAATCTGGCACCTGAGCTGTGCGCTGTTGCGGGCGAATACGATTGAGGTTTATTAGACTCGTTGCGAAAGAGGCATTGAATCTTTGTTAACCGGCTTGTGATTCAAGGGTGGAGAGGCGTTGGAGGCCTCTCCGATGGCAAAGTTTAATAGCGCGGCGCTTTTACGCAAGCGGCAATTTCAGCGCCTGACG
>CAIXHP010000065.1 GCA_903919315.1 uncultured Pseudomonadota bacterium
CCTCGATGTCGGCTCATCACATCCTGGGGCTGGAGAAGGTCCCAAGGGTTCGGCTGTTCGCCGATTAAAGTGGTACGTGAGCTGGGTTCAAAACGTCGTGAGACAGTTTGGTCCCTATCTACCGTGGGTGTAGGAATATTGAGAGGAGCTGACCCTAGTACGAGAGGACCGGGTTGGACGCACCTCTTGTGTACCGGTTGTCGCGCCAGCGGCATCGCCGGGTAGCTACGTGCGGACAAGATAAACGCTGAAAGCATCTAAGCGTGAAACTTACCTCGAAACTAGTATTCCCTGAGAGCCGTGATAGACCATCACGTTGATAGGCCGGATGTGGAAGAGTGGCAACACTTGCAGCTAACCGGTACTAATAGCTCAATAGGCTTGATCCTTATCTGAAATCAGACAAAAAGATGGGGTGCTCACCTCAAAAATGAGCGCCCTCTTCTTCTGACTAGCTTTCAATCATGTTTTCTAACGGTCTGTCTTGATGACCTGGTGGTTTTAGCGGGGGGCCTGCACCCGATCCCATCTCGAACTCGGACGTGAAAACCCCCAGCGCTGATGGTACTGTGCCTTAAGGCCCGGGAGAGTAAGTCGCTGCCAGGTCTTCAAGGCAGATCGTTTGGAAAGCTTAAAAATTACAAACCATATTCCCATTTTCTTTTGTCCCACCGACCGCGCCGCAAGGCGCTTTTTTTATGCCTTCGGGCCGAGGACAGACTCGTGATACAAGCACGATGTTTCTTGTCCCTCCTCTCTCATGGCCATCACCTTGATCGACATCTTTATCAACGCTTTCATCACGCTGCTTGTCATCGCCAATCCTTTGGCAGCGGCGGCGGTGTTTACGGGGCTTATGGCGGGGTACGATTCCAACCGAATCAAGAAAACCTCTTATAGGGCTGTGTTCGTGTCGTTTGGGCTGTTGGTCTTTTTCGCCCTTTTGGGGGAGCCTCTGCTTGATTCGCTGGGCATTTCTATTCCGGCGTTTCGCATAGCTGGCGGCATGCTCTTGTTCGTCACGGCTTTTCGGATGCTGTTCGGGCACCATGAGGCGGAGACTCTCGGCAAAATGCCGGAGGTTTATAATGATCGCTCGGATGTGGCTGTGTTTCCCATGGCGATTCCGTTGTTGGCCGGGCCGGGTTGCATGACGGCCTCGATTCTTTTGACCAGCAAGGCGAATGATGTTTCGGGCGGCTGGTTTGCCGTTCTTGTGGCAATTCTTGCGGTGATGGGCGTTTCTTTGGCTTGTTTATTGATGGCTGGCCCTTTGCAGCGCCTGATCGGCTACAGCGGGACGAATATTCTTGTCCGTGTTATGGGCGTGGTTCTGGCGGCCATGTCGGTGCAGTTTATCGCCGATGGCTTGCGCGGCATGAATTTTCATTTTGCGGGATAGTCAGGCCGCTGTGTTCGTCCAGCCGCGTTCGCCCTGTTGCCAATAACTGAGCGTATGTCCGGCGGTTTTGTAGTCTTTCCAGCGCGCGCGGGCTGAGGCGACGGCGGTTTCGTCGTTGCCGTCGAAGATTTCGCAGACACGCTCATAGTCCCCGGCCCGCGCGGTTTGCGCGCCGTCGGTCAGGAGCAGGATCCGGGCCTTGTTGGGCGCGGGATCATCCTGATCGGTTAGCCATATGGGCTGGAGTTCGGCGCTGCCGTCTTTGGCGCTGCCGTGCGGCAGAAAGCTGTCGGGGCGGTAGGTCCAAAGGTGCTGCGTTAAACTTTCAACCCGCTCAACCGACCCCGCCATCACCACAGCGTTCCAGCCTCGTTCCAGCGTCTTCTCCAACAACTCCGGCAACGCTTGTTCCAGCGTTTTGCGCGTGAGGTGATAAAAGCGGATTTCGGTCATAGGTTCCTGATTGGAAATAATCTCCACCGATTCTCCGTACCATGATTGCTCGTTATGCGAAAGCAAACATGACAACCGAACCTTGCGAAGCTATTGAGGGGAACATTGTCGAGCATGAGATCGTAAAATGGCAAGAGAGGTGCGCAGTGCCTTATCGAGGGTCGTCGGAACTGTATAACGGTCTACGCCCAACGCCAGTGCGGCCTCTAAGGAGCCAATGTCCTCGCCGTCGGTGTGTGGGCCGCACATGTTTATAATAACGTTAGGGTTTGCCCTGCGGGCTTCTGGTATGGCTTTCTTCAGCAGGTTTACGACTGCGGGCGAAAGGACTGATCCATTGGCGGCATCTTCTGGACTTGCCAATGGAGCTTCGCGGCGTATAGTGTCGAGCGTTAAATCGCGTGTGCCGATGCACAATTCACGACAATAGGGCGCAATTTCTGCGATGCGATGGGCAGCCTCCACCAATTCAATCATGACTCCAAAGTTGAGCCGTTGGCCGTGCTCGCTGTCCTTCACAACACTACGAAATAGGGCCGTCTCTTCCGCCGTCCTGACCCTCGGAATGATGATGGTGATGGGGCATTCTGCGCGGCGACCTCCGAAGGCATTTGAGATTTGGCATCTGTAGAGTTCGGCGCGTGTTTCAACGGATACCGAATGCGGTGCGAGAAACGCATCAATATCGACGAGACGAAAGTTTGCGCCGACAGAAGCCCTGCTTGCCAGACCTGTTGTGGCCCCTAATCGATTCCTGACCAAATCAGGAATTTTGCCTCGAGCGATTTCGCACAAAATATTCCCACCGCCAGATTGCTGACATAAAGTCCATAGGTCGCTTTCTGTTTTCCATAATCCAACGCTAACGTTCATTTTGGGATCGCCTCTGCGATAAACGGCATTTCGCAGATCGAACACGTTTTGCAATAGGTGTTCGTGGGACAGGTGAAAGGCTATGCACGGGCTGGTTATCTGTTGTTGCGCCAAAGCCGCTTGTTTGCGGATCTCTCTTGCGGATGCGGATGTGTCGCGGACTGATTTCACGCCACGCCAAATCTCTCCCGAAATAGGATCTAGCGTTACAGAATCACCATTTCTAAGAGTCGTGGTTCCTCCCTTGCCATCGCTAAACTGTAATGTTTTGTTGCTGGCGCTGTATGTCAGCAAGGGGCGCTTCATGTTGTCAAACAGGACGCATCGCTCATAACGAAAGTTTACGATGGCGTGTTCATCGATTACGGCAGATCGTGGCCGACTTTTCCCTGCTCTATCCCCGCTTTGAAACGCCACAATGTAGGCATCTGGAGTGCCCTGTTGGTTTCTATTCGTCTGAACGGGGGCTGCGTTCTCATGCCCTCCGCAGACAAGGATGGCCAGTTTTCCTCGCCGATGTATTTGTTCGATATCCGCGATGGAAAAGGCCAGCTCACCGACGATGGGGCTGCCGTTGCCCTGAGTTCCCGTTGTTATGAGGGGGAATTCTTTTTCTGCTATAACTCCCGGTGAATAGGTGTATTTCCCGACATCGAGTCGTCTGAATATAGATAGAGGATCGCCCTCCCCCTTGGATAAGGCGAGAGCGGCTTGTTCCATCGAAAGCATCTCGTCGCCGGATAGATCCATGTTCATACGTTTTCACACCAGCAATACGGCTCAGGCAGTGTGTGGTGCCATTTATAATGTTCAACCAGCTAAAAGACGGAGCGCAAAAAGCGGTTTGAGTAGCCTTGTCTTGCAGGCGGTCGGCAAGGACGGCGGCGTTTTGTCACTAAAGCTTTCCCCAGCGGCCAGTCTTGCCATGACCGTGGTTACGTGGGGGCGTGTGGAATCAAATTCGCGTGTGCTGTAATCATAATCAAACATCCGAGTTAGCCGCTTTTGGGCGGTTAACTTGAAGAGACTCCTTGTCGCGTTTTCTGCGCTTAAGGCGCGTTTTAAAATCTTTACATCTTTAGATCTCGCTTCTCTCTGGCTTGAGCTGTTGCGCTCTATGATAGACCAGCCATCAAGTTCCTCTTGGGCAATCAATTCAATAGTATTATAGCGTGTGTCGCCTGTCCCGTGTTGAGTGTAGGGTTGCCTCCAGATGCCGCTGTATACATGGGTGATATTGCTTAGCGGAGGAACGTCTCTTCCGCATAGAACGTTTGCGGCTCTTTGAAAAAAAAGACCTAGATTGTTTTTCATTGCCTGTTCTCCAGAAGAATAATGGTGTTATATACTGTTTCCGTTGTTACCATTCTCATAAATTGCGGTCAATCCGGCCGCGAAACAACGTGGCGACATTGGGGGTATAGTTAACGGCCAACGTCACCCCTCGCAGTAATCCGCCACAAACCGATCCAGCAATCTTACGCCAAAGCCGGTGGCTCCTTTGGGGCTGGCGGGGCGGTCTTTGTTTTGCCACGCGACTCCGGCGATATCGAGGTGGGCCCAGAGGATGCCTTTTTTGACGAAGCGTTGCAGGAATTGGGCGGCGACGATGCTTCCGGCTTCGCGGCCGCTGCTGACGTTCCGCATGTCTGCCACGGGGGAATCGAGGCTTTTGTCGAAAGCTTCGTGCAGGGGAAAGCGCCACAGGTATTCGCCCACGGCTTCGCCCGCTTTGTAGAGATGCTCGGCCAATTTGTCGTCGTTGCCGAACAGTCCCGCATATTCATGGCCGAGGGCTATGAGGATCGCGCCTGTGAGTGTGGCGAGGTCGATGACGCAGCGCGGGTGGAAAGTTTCCTGCGCGTACCACATGGCATCAGCCAGCACCAGACGGCCTTCGGCATCGGTATTGATGACTTCGATGGTCTGGCCGGACATGCTGGTGACGATGTCGCCGGGTCGCTGCGCGTTGCCGGAGGGCATGTTTTCGACCAATCCGATGACCCCCACCACATTCGCCTTGGCCTTGCGGCCTGCCAGCGCCTTCATAGCGCCAATCACGGCCCCTGCCCCGGCCATGTCCCATTTCATTTCTTCCATGCCGCCGGGGGGCTTGAGCGAGATGCCGCCGGTGTCAAAGGTCACGCCCTTGCCGACGAACACGACGGGGCGTTTGTCTTTGGCGCTTTTGTCGCCTTGCCATTTGAGCGTCACGACCCGCGCCGGGCGGACGCTGCCCTGCGCGACGCCGAGCAACGCGCCCATGCCGAACTCTTGAAGCTTGTCCTCGACCAGAATCTCGACTTCCAAGCCCAGCTTTTCCAAACCGGCGCATTGTTCGGCCAGCGTTTCGGGGTAGATGACGTTGGCAGGTTCCGATACCAGATCGCGGGTGAAGAACACGCCGTCCGCCACTTTGTCGAGCGTTTGATAGGCCGCCTTTACCGCCGAAACGTCCCCGGCAATCGCCAGCGTCTTCAAGGCTGGCTTTTGATCGGGCTTCAGCTTAGTGCGGTATTTGTCAAAGCGGTAGGAACGGAGGCGCGCGCCAAAGGCCGCTTGGGCCGCCGCGTCCGGCGCATCGAGAGCCATCCCTTTGTGCGCATCAACCAACAGCGTCGCATGGTCGTCCTTTCCGCTTTGCAGGGCGGCCAAAGCGGCGCTGCCCGCCTGTTGGAGCGCCATGTCGTTGGCTTCCTTCGGGTCGCCGAGGCCGACAAGCACCAGCCGCGAGAGCTTGCTGTTTCCAGGCGCGAGGATCGACAGGGTTTGCGCTTTGTCGCCTTTGAACGCGCTGTTCTCCATCGCGCGGGACAGGATTCCGCCGAGTTTTTGATCCAGTTTGACACCTGCCGCCCCCAGTTTCCGCTCCGCCGTTACAGTCAGAATCAGCGCGTCTTGCGTGGGTAAGGCGGGGGAAACAAAAGTGATTTTCAGCATGGTGGCTCCTTTCAATGCGCGGCGCGGCCTAACAAAACGGCGCTTTCAACCGTGGTTCCGATAAAGAACCCCTTGGCCATATCTGTCAAGCGCACCCGGAAAGAGGGCCGGACATGCCTTCTCTGCCCCGTTTTTGTGGCCGAAGCGGGGCGGAACGACGTGCAAAAAGTCCTCACCGCGTCCCGTAAAATGCGCTACGCTCACGCGGTTAAACGGGACTCTCCCGCAGGGGGAGGGTCGGATGATGAGCGCTTTCTGATGCAGCGGATCAGCCGCTATCTGTTTCGGCACATTCTTATCGCCTTCCTGTTCGCGAGCGTGGGGGTGACGTGCGTGGTGCTGTTTACGCAGTCGTTTCGGCTGTTGTCTTTTGTCGTCGACAATTCGGGCACGACGCTGATTTTTTTCCAGCTTTTGGGGCTGATCGTGCCGACGTTCCTGCCGCTTGTGGTGCCGATCAGCGTCGGTGTCGGCGTGCTGTTCATCTATCATAAATTCGCGGTGGACAGCGAGATCGTGGTCATGCGCGCGGCGGGCATCAGTCCCCTGCGGCTCGCTCTTCCGGCGGTCGTTTTGGGGCTGTTGGCGACGGCTTTTTGCTATCTGCTCACGGTTTGGGCCACTCCGGCGGCGAACCGCGCCTTGGTGGCCTTGCAGTATGAGGTGCGCGACAGTTATTCGGTCTTTCTGGCCAAGCCCGGCGCTTTTAACGACATTTCCGATGGTTTAACGTTTTACATCCGCTCACGGGGCAAGGATGGGGGGCTGAACGACCTTTTGATCCACGACATTCGTAACCCGGAGCGTCCCGTAACGATCATGGCGGACAGCGGGCGGTTCAACAACGCGAACGGCGTTGCGCAGTTCGAGGTTTTCAAAGGCAAGCGGCAAGAGCTTGACCGCAGCACGGGGCGCTTGTCGCAACTGAATTTTGATCGCTATGTGGTGGACTTGCAGCTTTTGCGTAACGGCATCACCAACCGCGTTCCTGATCCGCGCGAAGAGACGATGGCGGAGCTTATTCATCCCACGGCGAAGCTGATCAAGGGGACTCCTCAGCATTTGGTGGCGGAAATTCATCAGCGGCTAACCTCGCCGCTCTTGGCGCTCGACTTCGCGTTGATCGCGCTCACGGCCATATTGGCGGGGCAGTTTAACCGCCGAGGCATGGCGCACCGCATCTTGATCGCCGCCGCCGTAATCGTCGCCATTCAGGCGGCGACGGTTTCCTTGGGAAGCCTGATCAGCAAGCAGATTCTGTTTGTGCCGGTGCTTTACAGCGTCGTGATCGCGCCGCTGCCGGTCTGTCTTATGATCTTGATGCTTCCCGCGTGGCGACGCGCCAGACCCTCTCCTGCTCCGGCATCGCCACCATGATGAAAAGCTGGACTCTTAGCCGCTATCTGGGGCGGCAATATATGTTCTGGGCCGCCGTTTTCCTGATCGGTCTGACGGGGATCATCTTTTTGTTCGAAGTGGCCGAACTTTTGCGGCGTTCGAGCAATCTGCCCAACACCACGCTAGGGATCATCTTGCGCATGGGCTGTTACAAGATGCCCAACACCATCGAGCAGATTCTGCCCTTGGTCGTTCTGTTTGCCGGAATGTTCACCTTCTGGCGGCTGACCCGCAGCCAAGAGTTGATCGTGGCGCGAGCGTCCGGCGTTTCGGCGTGGCAATTTCTGGCTCCGGCGCTGATCGTTACGTTTTTGTTCGGTACGCTTAATGTGATCGTGCTGAACCCCATCGGTGCGGCGATGAACGCGCGTTATGAAAGCATGGAGGCGCGCTATCTCCACCGCAACGCGTCGTTGGAGCTGACCGGAGCGGGATTGTGGTTGCGGCAGAGCGACGAGACGAAAAACTATCTGCTGCATGCCGACCATGTCGAAGCGGTGCAGCCTTTGACGCTGGCTCCCATGATCGTGTTCGTGTACGACGAGCAGCAACGCTATCTGGGCCGCATCGATGCGCGGCGCGGCGTTTTGAAGGATAGCGAATGGCAAATCTCGGACGCTTGGTTCAATCAGGAAGACCTCGCGCCTGAGCATCAGGACACGTTTGTGATTCCCACAGCGCTCACATTGGAGAAGATTCAGGAAAGCATGGCGCCGCCCAACACGATTTCGTTTTGGAAGCTGCCGGAATTTATCCATGCCCTGCGCTCCATTGGCTTGCCGCCGACAAGGCATGAATTGCGGTTTCAAGCGCTGTTGGCGCAACCGTTCCTGCTTTGCGCGATGGTGCTGTTTGCGGCGGCCTTCTCGTTGCGCCTCAACCGGCGCGGCGGTATTCTGAACGCCATGATGGCGGGGATGTTTACGGGCAGCCTGATATTCTCCCTGAACAACGTCGTCACGGCCCTTGGCGCGAACCAGACTTTGCCGGTCATTATGGCGGCTTGGGCCATGCCTCTGATGGCGCTTGCAGGCGGACATGCGGTTTTGTTGTTTTTGGAAGACGGCTAGACGGCCTTAGGATTCAACCCTTTCAGTTTGGCAACACATGACCATGCGATTTTCGGCTCTTTTGTTGATTGTTCTCGCGCTCTTGCAGCCCTCTTTGGCGCGGGCGCAGTGGGCGCACCAGCCGTCGGGGACGGGGGTGGCGGCTCCGGCTCCCGTCTTGTCACAGGACGAGGGAATCGCGGCGGTCGTCAACGACAACATCGTTTCCACCGCCGACGTGCGCGCGCGGCTGGCGCTGGCGATGCTCACGTCAAATCTTCCTAACACGGCGGAGGTGCGTCAGCATCTTTTGCCACAGGTGTTGCATAGCTTGATCGATGAGCAGTTGCAGATTCAGGAAGGCAAGCGGCTCGACATCAGCGTGAACGAAGAAGAAATCCAGACGGCCATGAACCGATTGGCGCAGGACAACAAGATTCCCGGCGGCGATATGGCCGCTTTCCTGACTTCGCGTGGCGTTCCGCCTTCGACGATGACGGCGCAGGCGCGCGCGGCGCTGACGTGGAACAAGGTGGTGGCGCGGACGCTACGGCCCCGTGTTGACATCGGCGATGACGAAATCGACGCTGTGGTTGAGCGGATGCGCGCCAACGCGGGCAAGCAGGAATATCTGGTCAGCGAAATCTACCTCGCCGTCGATACCCCCGCCGACGATGATCGCGTCAGGAAGTTTGCCGAAAATCTGGTGCAGCAGATCCGGGGCGGTGCGAGCTTTGGCGCTGTAGCGCGTCAATTCTCGCAGGGCTCCGGTTCATCCAATGGGGGCGACATCGGTTGGATTCAGGTGGGCCAGTTAGCTCCAGAACTCGACAAGACGCTTCAAAGCCTGAACGCAGGAGAAATCGCCGAACCTGTGCATGCGGCAAACGGCTATCACATTCTGGGCGTGCGCGAGAAGCGTACCCTCGCGCTGGGTGACATCAAAGACATGTCAGTGAACCTGCAGCAGGCTTTCCGCGCCTTCACGCCGGAACAAAGCCGCGAGTTGCTCCTGAAAGAAGCCGATCAGTTGCGCCAATCCTTTAGCGACTGCACAGGCTTGAGCGCGAAGCTGGGACGGGATTTCCCTGCTTGGCGCTGGCAGGATTTGGGCGAGGTCAAGCTGGTCGATGCGCCTTCGTGGCTGGTTGAGAAGGTGCGCGATGTCGGCGTGGGCCGTTCGAGCGAGGCGATGGCCACCGATAAGGGCGCTCTGATCTTGTTCGTCTGTGGGCGCACGATGCCGGAGACGATCGACCGCACCGAGATTTTGAACACCATCGGCACCGAGCGCATGGAGCTTCTTGCCCGAAGGTTGTTGCGCGATCTTCGCCGCGACGCGTATCTCGATGTTCGGCTGACTATGTCGCCCTAAAGGCCGTTTTGGGATACGTTATGACCGTAAGCAATAAACAGATTGTTGAGAGCCTGCCTCCGCTGCGCGAGGTGATCGCGCGTCATGGGTTGGCGGCGAAAAAGACTTTGGGCCAGCATTTTCTGCTAGATCTCAATCTGACGCAACGCATTGTCGCGGCGGCGGGCGATCTGGAAGGCTGCACGGTGTTTGAAATCGGCCCCGGCCCCGGAGGGCTGACCCGCCCGTTGGTCGCCAGCCGCGCCAAAGCCATCATTGCTGTCGAGAAAGACCCGCGCTGCGTCGCGGCGTTGGCGGAATTGGCGGCGGTTGCAGGGGGGCGGCTGGATGTACGCGAAGACGATGCCCTCAGGCTCGATTTAACGGCTCTGGCCTCCGGGCCGCGTGCCATTGTCGCCAACCTGCCCTATAACGTCGGAACGCCGTTGCTGATCGGCTGGTTGCGGCAGATGCCCGCTTTTAAAAGCCTGACGCTGATGTTTCAGGCCGAGGTCGTGGATCGCTTGGTCGCGCAACCGGGCAGCAAGGCCTATGGCCGGTTGTCGGTGATTACGCAGTTCAGCTGCGCAACCAAACGCGCGCTCACCCTCCCCGCACGCGCCTTCACGCCGCCGCCCAATGTTGACTCCGCCGTCGTGCATTTGACGCCTCGGCTGAACAGGCCTGCGGATGTTGGTTTTGCGGCGATGGAAGCCGTGACCGCCGCCGCGTTCGGCCAGCGGCGCAAGATGCTGCGCTCCAGCTTGAAACCCTTAGGCGGCGAAGCGCTGTTGACCAAAGCCGGGATTGACCCGCAGCGCCGCGCGGAAGAACTTTCCTTGGCGGAGTTTGAGAACCTGGCGCGGTTTTGCGAGCCGGGTCAGTGCCCCGACTGAAGCCCTTTGACGAATTCAGCCAGACCCACCAGACGGCGGCGCTTGAGGCGTTCGCTGTGCAGAATCGCTTTGACGGCGGCGACGGAAGTGTCGAGGTCGCGGTTGATGATGACATAGTCGTATTCGGCCCAATGGCTCATCTCGTCGGCGGCTTTGGCCATCCGGCGGTTGATCTCAGCGGGCTCGTCCATGGCGCGAGAATATAGGCGGCGTTCCAGTTCGTGCCATGTCGGGGGCAGGATGAAAACGCTCACGAGGTCGTCGCGGGCCTTCTCCACCAGTTGCTGCGTTCCCTGCCAGTCAATGTCGAACAGGACATCATGGCCTTCGGCCAAGGTGTTTTCGACCGGCAGGCGCGGCGTGCCGTAATAATTGCCAAAAACTTTGGCGTGTTCCAACAACTGGTCGCGGTTGACCATCAAATTAAAGTCGATGGGATCAATAAAGTGATAGTCGCGCCCGGATACTTCATTGACACGCGCCGCGCGCGTGGTCACGGAAACGGACAGCGAAATCGCCGGGTCTTCTTGAAGCAGCCGCCGTGAAATCGTGGTTTTTCCCGCCCCCGAAGGCGACGAAAGCACCATCATCAAGCCGCGTCGTTGTATATCCCCAAATGCGCTGTCGTTCGTCATGTGCTTTGCATCCCGGTCTGTATTCTGTGGGCAATCTAGAACATACCCCAAACAAGGGGAATGAAAATTTCCCGCGTGTCTCTGCCCGCTGTGGCGGTACCTATTCTAACCCGTTGTCACAGTTTGCCATTGCTGCGCTGCGTGTCATAGAGCAATATACAGATATGCTTCAAGTAGAACCGACTACGATAAGCCTTCTGACGCCAGTTCTTCCAGCTTTATCAATGTATTTGAGAGAAGCTGCGGCATCGGTGCTTGCTGTAAAAGAGGCGGCTCGCGCCGAGGGCTGGGCTGTTGAATGGATTGTCGTTGCGGATGGTCCTGGGGAAATTCCTCCAACGCCTGAAGCGGACAAGGTTTTGAGATTCCCCAAAAGGCGTGGCGTATCCGCTGCCCGTAATCTTGCTCTTGCAGCGGCAAGGGGGGATTGGGTCGCTCCGTTGGATGCGGATGATTTGTTGGATGTTGATGGCATTATTCCGCTGCTAAATATCCTCAAGAGCGCCAAAGGAGTAAAATGGGTCGGGGCCAACCGGCTGCTTCTGGACGGGCACAAGACGCCCCATTGGAAGGAGTGCGAGGGGCATTGGGCGACAGGAACATTGGCAGAAACATGGTCGGTTCCCTTCTGCTTTCACCCCAACAGCGTTATCGCGCTTCGTTCTGCGGCTTTGCAGTCGATGGGGTGGCCAGCCGTTCCCAGCAATGAAGATTTGGCGTTTGTTCTGATGCTTTCAGAAATGGGCCCCGGATGCTTTCATCCCTCTGTTCTGACGCGTTACCGTGTTTGGGAAAGCCAGACAATTGCTGATCCCGTTTATGCCGATTTGAAAAAAAGCGCCTTTTCCGTTATTGCCGAAATGTTGAATGCGCAACGACGGGAAAAGGGGCGCGCAGCAATATTTCCGCCAGATTCCGGTGCATCATTCGGCCATCTGCATAAAATGTGATCATTCACAAAAACGACAGCGTCTGCCCTTCCCGCAGTGGGATGAATCCCTTGCCAAAAACGGAATGGAAAATCTTTTCCGCTTTCCGACCCGTGCAGTGCGTGGGGGCGACGATGTGAACGCCTGCGTCCCAGAGGCTGACGGCGCAGCGAAGGATGTCCGCACGCGAGGATTCCATGAGGTGAAAGCCGCCGATGACGGCATGAACGGGGGCTTTGAAATGCTGCTTTGCCTTCTCGGCTATCGCCAAAACGCCGGGGTGGGAGCAACCGACGATGACGACGAGGCCTTGGCGTGTTTCAAGGACGATGCTCTGTTCTGGTATCGCGCGGCCTTCGAATGTGCCGGTTAGCTCAGCCGTCACATGGATGTTCGGCCTCAAGGTCTTGGTTCCGGGGTTGTCTATGACGGCGCTTCCGGCGGCGCGAATGCGGTCTTTGCATGATTCATGGGCGTGGGGTGGCAGGTAAACGTTGAGGCCCTTTCTTCGTTCGAGTAACCCCCACAAGCCGTCGATGTGATCCCAGTGATCGTGGGAAATCACGACATCACGGATGCGGGCAATGTCGATGTGGTTCTGGCGGAGCTTTCTGGACAGAGTGCGGTGGTTGGCGAAGGTGTCGAAGAGAATGCTGTCGTCGATCAAGAAGGACAGCCCCCAATGCCGAATCCAGAGTTCCCATAGGCGGGAGCCGGAGGCGATGAGTTGGATGTTCATGGTGGGTGTTCTTTCTGGGAGATGCCCGCCTTCGCCTTAGGGGGCTTCGGCGCGGCATTTTTTGCGCTTTGCGCAAAAAATGGTGGACCTGATCGGGATCGAACCGACGACCTCGTCATTGCGAACGACGCGCTCTCCCAGCTGAGCTACAGGCCCACATGCCCTACAAAGGCAACTTTGCGGCCCCCTTTATGCGAGGCGCGGCCCCGCCTGTCAAGCGGCCCTTGCAACCGATCTCGTCGCGCCTTAGCTTAGGCGAGAAATCAGGGAAAGGGGCTCGTCATGGCCGTCGTTAACTCTTTGCTGGCCGCAACGTTCGAAATTCTGAATATCTTGCTGGGCCTATATATCTGGGTGCTGGTTTTCAGCGCCGTGCTGAGCTGGCTTGTGGCGTTCGGGGTCGTCAACACGAACAATCAGTTCGTGCGCACGATGGGCGACATGTTGTATCGCCTGACGGAGCCTGTCCTGCGCCCAATCCGTCGCTTTCTGCCGGTCATGGGCGGGTTGGATCTTTCCCCGCTGGTGTTGATCTTTATCATCATGTTTCTGCAATCCTTCCTTCGGCATTTGGTGTTAGGCGCATGACGGCACGGATCATTGACGGCGCGGCTTTGGCAAAGAGCGTGCGCGCCGGTGTTGCGGATCACACTGCGGAACTGCTCAAACGACAGGGCATTAAGCCCGGTCTGGCCGTCGTTCTGGTCGGCGAGAATCCGGCCAGTCAGGTCTATGTGCGCAACAAGTCGCGGGCTTGCGAGGAAGTGGGCTTTCAGTCCTACACTCAGAAACTCCCGGCCACGGCCACCGAGGTCGAGCTGCTCGGCCTGATTGCCGAGTTGAACGAAAACCCGCAAGTGCACGGCATTTTGGTGCAGCTGCCCTTGCCGCCGGACATCAACGAATCGTCCGTGATCAACGCTATTCACCCGATCAAGGATGTCGACGGCTTTCATCCGGTCAACGCCGGTCGGCTGGCTTCGGGGCTGATGAGCCTTGTCCCTTGTACGCCGCAAGGCTGCATGATGCTGATTCGCGAAGTGCTGCCGGATATGCGGGGCAAGAAGGCGCTCGTGGTGGGGCGCTCGAACATCGTCGGCAAACCTGTGGCGATGATGCTGTTGCAAGCCGATTGCACGGTGACCGTCGCGCACTCGCGCACGCGCGATTTGCCCGAAGAATGCCGTCAGGCGGATATTTTGATCGCGGCCATCGGCAAGCCGGAGTTTATTCGCGGCGACTGGATCAAGCCGGGCGCTGTCGTGATTGACGTGGGAATCAACCGTGTGCCAGCGGCGGACGGAAAAACCAAGCTGGTTGGCGACGTGGCCTTTGCCGAAGCCGTCGAACGCGCCGGAGCGATCACCCCCGTGCCGGGCGGCGTCGGGCCGATGACCATCGCCTGCCTGCTGCAAAACACGCTTCAGGCGACGATGATGCAGAGTGGCTGGGCATGATTACCGTTTATTATCGCACGGACGACGGCATCGCGTGCCGCGAGCTGGAGACGGGCGAGGCTTTTCCGGCGCGTATGCTGTGGGTCGACCTGCTGCACCCCGACGAGACGGAACGCGCCTTGGTGGCGGCGCTGCTGGGGCTAAATCTGCCGACACGCTCGCAGATGGCCGAGATCGAGGTTTCGAGCCGCCTACGCGCCGACGGTCACGCGGCCTATCTGACCACCGATGTTCTGGTCGGCTCGGAAACGCCGGACCCGGAAATCGGCGACCTGACGGTGGTGGTAGCGCCCGGCTGCCTTTTGACGCTGCGCTATAGCGAGCCGCGCGCTCTGGCGATGTTCGCGTACCGGATTCAGAATCAAGCGCAACTGTTTGCGACGCAGGAAGACGGCTTGCTGGCCATGCTGGACGCGATTGTGGATCGCACCGCCGATGTGCTTGAAGCCATCGGGCGGCGCGTGGATGATCTGTCGTTGCAGATTTTCCGCCGAGGCCCGGAGGAACAGACCATCGACCGTCGCAGCGCCAAGCCGGGCCGCAAACGCAAGGAAAAGCAGTTGCAGGAAATTTTGCAAGGCATTGGCCGCGCGGGCGATATGAACCACAAGGTGCGCGACAGCGTCAACGGCATGATCCGGTTGGTAACGTTCCTCGGCCCGATCCTGACGCATCGGTTGAACAACGAACAGATGAAGAAGTTTAAGGCGCTCGACCGCGATTTGCGTTCTCTCAGCGAGCACGCGCAGTCTTCGGCGCATGAAACGTCGTTCCTGCTCGACGCGACGCTGGGGCAGATCAACATCGAACAGAACGCCATCATCAAGATTTTCTCGGTCGTGTCGGTGGTCTTCATGCCGCCTACGCTGTTCGCCAGCATTTGGGGCATGAACTTTCACGCGATTCCCGAATTGTCGTGGTCGTGGGGGTATTACATGGCGTTGGGCGTGATGGTGGCCTCGGCGGTTTTGCCGCTGGCTTACTTCAGGCGTAGGGGGTGGCTATGAGTTCGGCTCTTCCCCAGAGGCTCAGCGCCCTTGTCGTGGCACGCAACGAGGCCGCGCAGTTGGGCGCTTGTCTGGAACGTTTGGCTTTCTGCTATGAGATCGTCGTTGTTCTGGATCGCAGCACGGACGATTCCCGAAACGTGGCGTTGCTGCATGGGGCCAAGCTCGTCGAAGGCGCATGGCCCATCGAAGGCGCACGGCGGCAGGCGGGACAGGATGCGTGTTCTTGCGCGTGGATTCTGGAAGTGGACGCGGACGAACGCGTGTCGCCGGAGCTGGCGGCGGAGATCAAGTCCACCCTCGCCGCACGGCAGGAAGCGCCCACGGGGCCGGACTGGTGGCGGATACCTTTTGACAATTACATCGGCGAGCGTTTGGTGCGCTATGGCTGGGGCGCGCAATTTGGCGTGGGGGCAAAGGCCATCCTGTTCCGCAAGGGGTGCAAGGCTTGGGGCGAGCAGCGCGTGCATCCTAAGGTGCAGATGACGGGGACTCCGGGCGGCGCGCTCGCGAACACCATGCAGCATTATCTGGATCGCGATATTTCGGAGATGATGCAGCGGCTTGATCGTTACACGACGTTGAATGCCGAAGATTTGTGCGCGACCGGAAAGATCGGGACGCTGCGCAAAAACGTCCTGCGCATTTTCGGACGGTTCTGGAAATGCTACGTCCGGCGCAAGGGACACCGCGAGGGTGGGCTTGGGCTGGCGATTGCGATCTTTGCGGGGCTATACCCCCTGCTCTCGTATTTGAAAGCCGCAGAAATACAGGCTGCGGGCCGCACAAAGGCGTGATTTCGTGGGCTGGTGAAATACCGTGAAAAACGGTAAAGTCTGGCCATGACCTTTCCCATTTTCGCCGATGTCATAAAGCCGGATTTCCGTCCTGAGGCGGGGCGGTCGTTCGTCCTGAAATCCGACTACCGTCCGGCAGGCGATCAGCCGACCGCGATCAAGGAGCTGACCGAAGGCTTTCAGCGCGGCGAGCGGGATCAGGTGCTGTTGGGCGTGACCGGCTCCGGCAAGACCTTTACTGTCGCTAAGACGATTCAGGAATTGCAGCGCCCCGCTCTCCTCCTTGCGCCCAACAAGACTTTGGCGGCGCAGTTGTACGGCGAGATGAAAAGCTTTTTCCCCGACAACGCGGTGGAGTATTTCGTCAGCTATTACGACTATTACCAGCCCGAAGCCTATGTCCCGCGCACGGACACCTTCATTGAGAAGGAGGCGATGGTCAACGAACAGCTCGACCGCATGCGCCATGCGGCGACCCGCGCGTTGCTGGAACGCGACGACGTGATCATCGTCGCTTCGGTGTCCTGCATTTATGGCATCGGTTCGGTGGAAACCTACCAAAGCATGGTGCTGGGGCTGGCAAAGGGACAGACGGTGTCGCGGCAGGCGATGCTGGCGGCGTTCGTCGAACTGCATTACCGCCGCAACGACATCGGCTTTGGGCGCGGCGATTTTCGCGTCCGCGGCGACACGGTCGAGCTTTTTCCGGCGCATTTGGAAGACCGCGCGTGGCGCTTCAGTCTGTTTGGCGATGAATTGGAGCAGATCGTTGAGTTCGATCCGCTCACCGGCGAAAAAGGCGCGGCGTTGGAGGCCGTCAAGGTCTACGCCAACAGCCACTATGTGACGCCCAAGCCCACGCTGGAACAGGCGGTGACGCAGATCAAGGTCGAGCTGAAAGACCAGCTTGCCGCCTTGCTCGCGGAAGGAAAATTGCTGGAGGAGCAGCGCCTGCGCGAGCGCGTGACGTTCGACATGGAAATGATGCTGGCGACGGGCAGCTGCGCGGGCATTGAGAATTATTCCCGCTATCTCACGGGCCGTCCGCCGGGCGATCCGCCGCCGACGTTGTTCGAGTATTTGCCTGAAAACTGCCTGCTGTTCGTGGACGAGAGCCACGTCATGATTCCGCAGTTGAACGGCATGTACCGGGGCGACTTTGCGCGTAAATCGACGTTGGCGCAGTATGGGTTCCGGCTTCCCTCTTGCAAGGACAACCGGCCCTTGAAGTTCGAGGAATGGGAACGCATGCGGCCTCAGACTCTCTTTGTGTCCGCTACGCCGGGCCCGTGGGAGTTGGAACGCACGGGCGGTGTGTTTACCGAGCAAGTCGTGCGCCCCACCGGCCTGATTGATCCGCCCGTGATCATTCGGCCTACGGATAAGCAAGTGGACGATCTGTTGTTCGAAGTGCGCGAGGTGGTGAAGAAAGGCCTGCGCGTCCTCGTCACGACACTGACCAAAAAGATGGCCGAGGCTCTGACCGAGTACATGACCGAGGCCGGAGTCAAAGTGCGTTACATCCATTCGGATGTGGAGACGTTGGAGCGTATCGAGATTATCCGCGATCTGCGTCTGGGCGTTTACGATGTGTTGGTCGGCATCAATTTGTTGCGCGAGGGGTTGGATATTCCTGAATGCGGGCTAGTCGCCATTCTGGACGCGGACAAGGAAGGCTATCTGCGTTCGCGCACGTCGTTGATCCAGACAATAGGACGCGCGGCGCGTAATGTGGAGGGCCGCGCCATCCTGTACGCCGACCGCGTGACCGGCAGCATGAAGGCGGCGCTTGACGAAACCAACCGTCGCCGCGAGCGCCAGCAAGCCTACAACGCCGCCAACGGCATTACGCCGGAGAGCATCAAGAAGAACATCGGCGACATTCTTGGCTCGGTCTATGAACGCGACCATGTGACGGTTCCGGCGGGACTTTCCGGCGAAGCGACGCTCAGCGGCAAAGATTTGCAAGCTTATCTGCGCGATCTTGATAAGCGCATGAAGCAGGCCGCCGGTGATTTGGAATTTGAGGAAGCGGCAAGGCTACGCGACGAAATCCGCCGCTTGGAAGCGGCAGAGCTTGGCGTTGGCTCCGTCTCAACCCGACGCTAACGGACGATATGGCGCATTGCATGACCCATGCCACGCATACACTGCTTGAGCCTTCGGGCGCGCCCGTGCCGCTCATCCTGAGTTCGCCGCATAGCGGGAGGAACTATCCGGATGATTTTGGCTATATCTGTCCCTTGCCTCTCCTCCGTCAGGCCGAGGATGCCTATGTGGACGAGTTGATCGCAGGGGCGACATCGGTTGGCGTGGCTATAGTACAGGCGCAGTTTCCGCGCAGCTACATCGATGTGAATCGGGGCGAGGACGATCTTGATCCGGCGTTGCTGTCGGAGGCATGGCAGGGTCCGCTTGCTCCCTCTGAGCGCACTTTGCGCGGTTTGGGCCTCGTGCGGCGGCTATGCCAGAGCGGCGTGCCGATGTACGCGGCACCGTTGGCGGTCGCGACCGTGCAGCAGCGCATTCTTCGCTGCTATCGTCCTTATCACGCCGCGCTAGAGGCTCTCATCCGGCAACGAAGCGAACAGTTCGGCGCGGTGTGGATGATCGATTGCCATTCGATGCCGAGCCGCCGTTTGGACGGATCGTTGCTGCCGGTTGACTTTGTTCTGGGTGATCGTGACGCGACGAGCTGCGATCCGGCTTTCACCCGTTATGTGCGCGATGTGTTGCAGGACTATGGCTACAGCGTCGCGATCAACAACCCGTTTAAGGGCGTGGAGATCCTGCGCCGCCACGGCCAACCGCAACGCGGGCGACATGCGTTGCAGCTAGAGATCAGCCGCTCCCTTTACATGGACGAGCTGACATTGGAAAAGCATGAAGGCTTCGCGCGCGTTCAGGACGTTCTGGCGCGGCTGTTCGCGCTATTGGCGATCAAACGAGGGTAAATGAATGAAGGCGTTAGCGCAGGATGCCGAGCTGTTCTTGTTCGACTTCGACGGAACCTTTTACAGGTTTACCGAAGCGTTTGAGCGTCATTGCATTGAGGCTACGGCCCGCGCGGCGCAGAGGTTGGGTGTGTCGCTACCATTCTCTGAACTCATAACGCTGGGACAGGAATCGCACATCAAACATGGCACGAGCTTTGCCGTCTTTCGCGACCGTTTTGGGCTAAAGATCGAGGACTGGCATGAGGTGTATCATCAGGAGCTAGAACCCCATCTCATCGAATCCAGTCAGGTGACGGCGGCGCACCTCGCTGCCTGTCCGGTGCCGTGGGCGTTGCTCTCGCACAGCAACCGGTATTGGATATTCAAGATGCTGCGTAAATTCGGGCTTGATGCGGTTACGCCAGAAGATCGGGTCTTCGCGCTGGAGGATGTGCGTTATCACTACAAGATGACCAGCGACTCCCCTTACCGTCAGGTTTTGGATCGTCTGGGTGCGCGTGCGGACAGGACGGTGATGGTCGAAGATTCGGTGCGGAATCTCAGCACCGCCAAAAAATTGGGCATGACAACCGTCTATGTAACGCAGGGATATTCTTTCGACCCGGTTCAGCATCCGGAAGTTGATTTGTACTTTGACGATGTACCGACGATGCTGGAGCGGCTTAAGGCGGCCAGAGCCACGGGCTAACGTTTATTTCCGGGGCGCTGTGGGGCGGCCCATGTTGCCCATCAATTGTTCGAGGAACGTCACATCGTGGCCATAGGTGGGCGTGCGGCGCGTGACGGGATCGACTTCGTGCGCGGCGGCGGAGTCGAGCTTGTTGACCGCCGTCACCACGCCTTGATCGTCAAAGCGTATCTCGACGGCTTTCTGATCCATGACTTCGGGGTTGAAGAAAGCATATTGCTCGGTGCGGCGACCGAAATAGTACCAGACGTTCTCGTCGAACGTGCCGACCTGAGTCGGTGAACCTAGTTGATTAACGACATCCTCGCGCGTGCTGGTGTCGATCTTGACCTCAGCCAACTTGTCCGCGTCCACCAGATTGCCGCGCGTGGCGATTGTGGGTTCGCAGGCCGCCAGCAAAGTCAGGCAGCTCAGCAATACCAAAGATTTACGCATCGTGATCAAGTTCATATCGTGCCATTCACGGATGGGGTCAACGTTCGTGGAGCGGCTTTAGGCATTCCATGCGCCTGTGCTTCTGTCAATCCTGTCGCGATTTCGGAGTCGGTGTTGTCGAATCCGGTTGAATTTGCTAGGTTTTTTTATGCCGTTTGTTTGAGCCTTTTCTGTGTCGTTGGGAACGTTATGAAACAACTTTCTGTCGAAGCGCCTGAGCTGTCCCGCCCCTTGTCGGTCGATAAGATTTCCACCGGAGGCATGGTGGAGCGCATCGTGGCGCGACCGAACGAGCGGAAAGCTCTGATGGTGCGCTTCGGCTTGCTTGATTTGTCGAGGCTTGAGGCCGATTTGAGCATTGACCATGCCCGCGACCGGATGCTGACGGTGACGGGGTCTTTCGTGGCCGATGTGGTGCAGCAGTGCGTCGTGACGCTGGAGCCGATCCCTGTTCGCGTGACGGACAAGATCGACATCATCTTCGCGCCGCCGCATTTGCTCGACAAGGGCGCAGGCTCGCCGCATTTCGATTCGGGTGAGGAGGAAGCGCCGGAGCCGATTGTGAACGGTGAAATCGATTTGGGCGAACTGGTGGCCCAGCACCTCGCCGTCGCCCTTGACCCCTACCCTCGCAAGCCCGACGCAGCGCTGCCGGACGCTGCCTGCGCACCAGAGGCGGACTCGCCGGATAATGTCATCAATCCCTTCGCCCGCTTGGCAGCCTTGAAGGACATCGAGCGCAAATAGCGGCGCGAAATGCGGGGGTGACAGCGGGGCTGGTAAAAGGATAGCTTTCGCCCATCGTTCTCACAGAATCTGGATAGATTATGCTCGAATCCTATTTTGCGGCAGCCATCCTCGGCCTTGTGGAGGGGCTTACGGAGTTCCTCCCCATATCATCCACCGGCCATTTGTTGCTGATGGACAAGCTCTTGCATTTTCAGGGGCCGCCCGGCCATGTGTTGGAGGTGGTTATCCAACTGGGGGCTATTCTGGCCGTCGTGGTGGTGTATTTCCAGCGTCTGTGGCGGGTCTCGGTGACGGCGCCGAGCCGTCCGGAGTCGCGGCGCTTTATCCTTGCGGTTCTGCTGGGATTCCTCCCCTCCATGGTGATCGGTGCCTTTGCGCATGGCTTCATCAAAGATGTTCTGTTTAATCCGATGGTCGTGAGCGTTTCGTTTGTCATCGGCGGAATCCTGATCCTCTGGATTGAAAAAAACGCGCCCGCGCCGGTGGTGAACGAGGTCGAGACGATGCCGTTGAAAACGGCGCTGGCGATCGGTTTTTGCCAGTGTCTGGCGATGATCCCCGGCGTGTCGCGGTCGGGGGCGACGATCATGGGCGCGTTGATGCTCAAGGTGGATCGGCGCGTCGCGGCGGAATACACCTTTTTCCTTGCCATTCCGACAATGGCGGCGGCCACGGCCTATGACTTTTACAAAAGCGCACATGAACTGACGGCAAGCGATGGCGCGATGATCGCCATCGGCTTTGTCGTCGCGTTTTTGTCGGCGCTGGTGGTCGTGCGGAAATTTGTCGCTTTCATCGGTCGGCATGGTTTTGCGCCTTTCGCGTGGTACCGCATTATCGTCGGTTCCGTGGCGATCATCGCGCTTTTGATTCTGCGGTAAATGCCAGAGCGGATTCCTGACCTCTACCAATCCCGCGTTGCGGCGGGGGCTTTGCGTCCCGATCCGGCGCAGGCCGAGGCCGCGCGGTTGTTGCAGGATTTGGCGCTCCAACTTGACGGCTACTCCCCCGATGCTGTGAAAGGACTAAGGGCGCTTTTCAAAAAGAAGTCCCCTGCGCCGCGCGGCATCTACCTTTATGGCGATGTCGGGCGCGGCAAGAGTTTGTTGATGGACTTGTTCTTTGCCGAAGCGCGGGTTAACCGCAAGCGTCGCGTACATTTCCATCAGTTTATGCTTGAAATCCACGACCGCTTGCACCGCGCCCGCGCTTCCGGTGACGCGCTTCCGCAACTGGCGCGGGCGTTGGCGCAGGAGGCATGGCTACTCTGCTTTGACGAATTCCACGTCGGCAACATCGCGGACGCGATGATATTGGGGCGCTTGTTCACGGCGTTGTTCGAGGCTGGGGTCGTGGTGGTTCTGACCTCCAACGCCGCGCCGGTCGAGCTCTATCGGGGCGGGTTGCAGCGTGAGCGTTTTCTGCCCTTCATCGAGCTGATCAAACGGCATATGGATGTTCACCACCTCGCCGGAGCGGTGGACTACCGCTACGCGCACCTGCGCCGTCTCCAAAGCTGCTTCACGCCGTTGGGGCCAGAGGCGACGCAACGGCTTGAAGCCGTGTTCGCCGACATAACCGGCGGTGTGAAGCCTGAGAGCTTGTCTTTGCCCGTTGAGGGGCGTTCCGTCGCGGTGCCGCGCACGGCGCGGGGCGTTGCGTGGTTTGGCTTTGCGGAGCTTTGCTCACAGCCTTTGGGGGCGGCGGATTATCTTGCGCTGGCGGCTTGCTTTCATACGCTGATGATCGACGGCGTTCCCGTCTTTACGGCGGAACAGCGCAACGAAACCGCGCGTTTCATGACGTTGATCGACGCGCTTTATGAGGCCAAGACGCAGCTGTTCTGGTCCGCCGCCGCGCCGCCGGAGCGGCTTTGCGTCGAAGGCGAACTGGCCCAAGCGTTCCAACGCACGGCCAGCCGATTGGTGGAGATGCAAAGCGAAGCGTACCGCCAGCTCCCCCACGGGGGCGTTTAGTCTTTCGGGGGCGCGTAGCCGTCTTCGTTGCCTGTTGTTGAGGTGTCGGCGGTGCCTTCGGTTTGCTCGGCCGCTGGCGGCAACGATTTATGCCCCGGCCCGAAGTTTTGATACACCAGAGCCAGTCCCAGCGCGATGGCGAGCCAAAGCGCGATGTTGTGCAGGACTTTGCCGCGATTCATCGCGAGAATATTCGGCGCGATCCAAATCACAATCGCGAGGGTCATCAGAGCGGAAAGAATGATGCTGATCGTGCTCATGGTCGCCTTTCGGAGGAAAGTTAAAAACGTCGTTCGACGGTAAAGCCGATGATATCCAACAAAGCGCGTTTCGCCGCGCTGTCGGGGAACAGGCCGAGGGAGTCGCGGGCGATAGCGCCATAGTGGCGGGCGCGTTCGATGGCATCGCGCAGCGCGTTGTGGCGCTGCATGATGTCCTGCGCGTGCGCGAGGTCGCCTTCGCGCAGATCTTGTTCTTCCAGCGTGCGCCGCCAGAAGGCGCGTTCGGCTTCCGTGCCGCGATGAATCGCCAGAATGACGGGCAGCGTGATCTTGCCTTCACGGAAATCGTCGCCGACGGTCTTGCCCAAACGCGCTTGCTCGGCGGAATAGTCCAGTACGTCGTCCACGATCTGAAACGCGATGCCGAGGTTGAGGCCAAAGGTGCGCAGCGCTTCTTCCTCCGCCGCCGGTCGACCCGCGACCACCGCGCCGATGCGGCAGGCGGCGGCGAAGAGTTCGGCGGTTTTGGCGCGGACGACTTCGAGATAGGCCTGTTCGCTCGTCGCGCTGTCGTTGGTGGTGGTGAGCTGCAGCACTTCGCCCTCGGCGATCACCGCCGAAGCGGTGGAGAGGATGCGCAGCACGTCAATCGAGCCGTCTTCGACCATAAGTTGAAACGAACGGCTGAACAGAAAATCGCCGACCAGAACGCTGGACTGATTGCCGAACAAGGCGTTGGCCGAGGGGTTCCCCCGCCGTAGATCGCTGGCATCCACGACATCGTCGTGCAGCAGCGTGGCGGTGTGGATGAATTCGACGCAGGCCGCCAGCTTGTTCTGGCGCGTGCCGCGATAGCCGCAGAGCTTGGCGCTGGCCAAGGTGAGGATGGGCCGCAACCGTTTGCCGCCCGCCGCAATGATGTGTCCGGCCAGCTGGGGAATCAACGGCACCTGACTTTCCATGCGCTGGAGGATCAGATGGTTAACGGCGGCCATATCCTCGGCCACCAACGCGGTCAGGCGTTCCAGCGCTTCGTCGCCGTTAGCGCGGCGCGGTGTCTCCAAAGGTATGACGGTGGCCATGGTTCAGCTCGCGGGAGGTTGCTGAGTGGCAGTATAGACGGGGTTTCGGATAAAACCAGTGGCAGGATTTTGGCCTTACGGTCTGTGTTAAGACATCCCTGTAGTTCATGCGATATTTTGTACGCAACTAAAAAATGAACATGGACGAAGGGGTTGGGCGGCGTGCTAAAGACGAGAAACAGTAAATATTTCTAACAAAAACAGTTTGTAGAATGCTCCACCGATTGACCGAGGATAATATCCGTAACGGCTGTTTGAGCGACGACGATTTCTCCGCCGCTGCCGGGTTTCGGGTTGTAAGTTTTGATCTCGCGCAGTTTCCTCACTTTGACGAACTGCGTGCGCAGGGGAGCTTGTCGCGCCACAAGCTCCATGAACGCGCTGATGCCATTTATCAGGCTTTGGATGACACAGGACAAACCTATCCCATGGGAGAGTTTGACAAAGCCGATGCTCTATCTGTGGCTGGAGAGCCGCGCGCGACACTGCAATCGGCCATCAGACCTATTGAGCTTTCCAGTGTTCCTCATTTTAACCATTTTCAGCAGGTCCATTCGCAAGGTTTTGATTTGGCGCACGAAGAAGGCAGCCCGGTTTGGCGCTCTGCCGCCTTTTCCGATTGCGCGTCGGTTGCAGATGTCCTCCCCGGTCTTTTGAGCGAGGATGTTCCTGTCCTTGGCTACTTCAGAAGATGCGCAGCGTTTATCCTCAGGCCAACCACGCTGACACCGCAGGCGTTCTGGGCGCAAAGGGCCAGAATGAGCGAGTCTTTGTTGGTGCGCGTTCCGCAGGATGGCGCGTTGGCTTTGTTGGCTGATTTGCACGAACGACGGCATCTTCAGCAGATCATCATAAAGTCATCCTCCAGATCGCCCCAATTTTACTCTGAGCTGGACGCTGATCTGGCGCCCGACGCGTCCCTGCGTCGGGCGAATGTGGGCGCTGAGACTCGTGAGGCCAATTTGCATGCGCGTTACATAGGAATGTTGGCGGCACCCCCCACCTATTGGTTCGCTCCGACTATGGAGGCGTTGGCGCGACGCGAGAAACCTAAGGATTATTTCAGAACTTTTCGTGCCGTTATGGAAGTTCGGCTGCGCCTTGCTCTGCCGCGCAGCGGAAGCGGCGTGCAGCGGCTTTCGTCCGAGCAGATACAAAACGCGGTCGGCGCGTGGAAGGGACACAAAAGCGTGACGGCGCGTGATGAACTGCCCGTTCGCGAGGTCGATGCCTTGGACAGAAATTATGTGGGACTCAGCCAGAGGCTTCTTCGAAGCGACCCGGCCCTGTTGCACACGCGGTTGCGCCAGTTGGTCGAGGATGGCGTTTTCACCGATCCGTTCGCGGAGCGGATTGCCTGCGGTATCGTTAGGGCCGCCGCCTATTTCAACCCCGACCTCGTTCAGGCCGATCAGGTTCCGGCTAGAAAAAGGCTAAACGATTTGATGTGGCGCGAGAAGGCCTGTTGCCTTTAAACTTGCGGTACGAGCAGCTTTTATTCTGACACTGTGGCCCTATGTCTTCCCTGATAACCACACTCGACGGTATCCTGAACCGCCGCGTTGCTTTGGAGCAACCGGCGGAGGGGTTTCGTGTGGCGGTGGATACGGTGTTGTTGGCTTCTGCCGTTCCGGCGCTGGCGGGGCAGCGGGTGCTGGATCTCGGTTGCGGGGTAGGCGGCGCTATGCTGGCGTTGGCTTGCCGGGTGCCGGGGGTGGCGGTCGAAGGCGTGGAGATTCAGGCAGCGTTGGCGCGGCTCGGTGCGGCGAATATCGGGCGCAATGCGTTCGACGCGGCGTTGTCCGTTCGCGAGGGCGATGTCATGCGGCTTCCGGCGGTTTGGCGCGAGGCGTTTGACCATGTGATGATGAACCCGCCCTACCACGATGCCGCGCGGCATGACGCTTCGGCCAACGCCATCAAGCGCCGGGCCAATACCGAAGACGAAGGCGATCTGCCGCAATGGATTGCCAGCGCTGCCCAAGCCTTGAAAACGGGGGGATGCCTCACCCTGATCCACCGCGCGGATCGGGCGGATGAGTTGTGCGTTCACCTGCGCGGGGCGTTTGGGGCGGTCGCGGTCAAACCTATCTTGCCGAAGGCGGCGGTTGCGCCCAAGCGCGTGATCCTCCGCGCCACGAAGGGCGGCGCCGAGGTTGCGTCCACCCGCCCTCCCCTCGTTCTGCACAACGCTGACGGTTCTTACACGACCGAGGCCGATGCCCTTTTGCGTGACATGGCGGCGATGGCGTTTTAAGGTCGTGCCGGATCAAATGATCCAAAAAGTGGGATGCCAGCCTGCGCGGGCATGACGGGATTTGTGTTCGAATTCAATCATTTACCATCATCCCCGCGAAGGCGTGGATCCAGCGTGAGCGATAGCGAACGTATGACTCTTGAGGCTCGCGGACGCTCGCCGCTGGATTCCCGCTTTCGCGGGAATGACACGGTCTTTTTGATCAGAAATATTTTTGCAGAGATGAAGATGTCAAGACAACCAAGGATGAGGGCAAAGATGACGGTGGGTTTCAAATGGACGCTGTGGTTTTGCCTCTTTCTCCTGTGGCTGGTCGTGTCTGTTTTTCTGGGCGGGTTTGTTTTGTCGGTGAAGGAGTCGTTGGGGATCAACGTGTTTTCCGGCACGGGGTATCACGCTTTTCGCTCGTGCCTAATGCGCGAGGGGCAACAGGCGCTGCATGAGAAACTTGGCGTTCCGGCTCCGGAGGCTCCGCCGAAATAACGGGGCTTGCCCTGCGGCGGGCGCGGCGCTATAGAACATATCATGAACATTGCGGACGGTTCTTCGGCGGCTTTACGCTGGCTGGTTCTTGACCTGAACAGCTTTTTTGCCTCGTGCGAGCAGCAGGAGGACGCGGCGTTGCGGGGGCAGCCGGTGGCGGTCGTGCCGATGCTGACGGACAGCACATGCGCCATTGCCGCCAGCTATGAGGCCAAGGCTTTCGGCATCAAGACCGGGACTCCGGTGTGGGAGGCGAAGCAGCGTTGCCCTCGCCTGCGCGTCGTTCCGGCGCGGCCCAAACTGTATGTCGAATATCACCACCATATCCTCGCGGCGATTGAGTCCTGCGCTCCGGTCGAGGATGTGATGTCGATTGACGAGGTGGCTTGCCGTCTGGATCGGGTGCAGCAAGCGCCAGAAGCCGCCTGCCGCTTGGCCGTGGCCATGAAGGCCGCCATCCGGGCGCGTGTCGGCACCTGCATGACCAGTTCCGTCGGCATCGCCAGCAACAAGCTGCTGGCCAAACTGGCTTCCGACATGCAAAAGCCGGACGGGCTGGTGGTGCTGCATCCCGACAACATGCCGGAGGCCATCTTGCACCTAAAGCCGGAGGCTATCTGCGGCATTGGCCCCAACATGGCGGCGCGGCTGCGTCAGGCGGGGATTCATGACATGGCGGGGCTGTGGGCCGCCGATGCCCAGTGGTTGCGGCGTATTTGGAACGGTGTGATGGGGTTGCGTTTCCATGCGCTGCTGCATGGTGCCGATTTGCCCAGTCCGCACCACCCGCAGCGCAGCCTTGGCCATCAGCATGTTCTTGCGCCCGAAGATCGCGACATGGGGCGGGCCACGCCCGTCATCCGGCAGCTGCTGACCCGCGCGGCGATGCGGTTGCGTTCCGATGCCTTTTACTGCCGCCGCCTGATCCTCGACGTGAAATGGCAGCATGATCTGGGGTATCACGTTGAGGAGGCGCGGTTTCAGGAAACGCAGGATACCGGGTTTCTGCTTCGCGTCCTGATGCCCCTGTGGCAATCCGCGCCGCGCCTCAGGCCGCTGCGCGTTGGCGTGACGTTGGCCGATCTGGTGCCGCAGGCGGCGCACCAGCCCGACTTGTTCGACCGCCCCAAACCCGCCGCCCTCACCGCCACCATCGACAAAATCAACGGCAAATTCGGTCGCGGCACCCTCGCCTACGGCAGCGCCCTCCCCGCCATGACCAGCAAGATAGCGTTCCACCGTGTGCCGGAGTTGGGGGAGTTTTGAGGGGGGGGGGCTGTGTCTGCCCGCCTTCGCCCAAGGGGGCTTCGGCGCGGCACTTTTTTCGCGTTTGCGCGAAAAAAGTGGTGGAAGGGGAAGGATTCGAACCTTCGTACGCTCGCGCGGGCAGATTTACAGTCTGCTGCCATTAACCACTCGGCCACCCTTCCGGGGTGAGGTGGTGAACTAGCGGAATTTGCTTGCACTTGTCAATCCCGCACGTTCTATTGCCCCCATGAAACAGCATCGCTCCGGCCCCGCACGCCCTTTTTCCGCTTCCAAGGGGGGGAAACCCTTTGGCAAGCGCCCCGCCGCCCCTGCGCGTGAGGAGGGGCCGCGCGCGGCTGCGCCCAAACGCTGGCGGGATCGCAAGACCACGGAGGCTCCGGAATCTCAGACGGATCGTCGTTCGCGCTCGGTAGGCAGAACCGGGGGCAAGGACGGCAAATTTTTTGGCAAGCGTGGCAGCGCCGCGCCCGCCGCCGAGGAACAACGTCCCTTTCGCAAGCGTTGGGATGCTCGGAAAACCGAAACGACATCAGACAGGCCTGAACGCAAACCGGCGCAAGGCTTTCGGTCGCGCAGCGAGCCTATGGAGCGCAAGCGGCGCGTCGAACGTCCCGGCCGTGCCGAGCGTACGGAACGCGCCGAACCGCAACGGGCCGCGCGTCCGCAGCGTCGTGAAGTTCGTTCCGGCGCGAAACCGTCGCGGCATGCCGCGCCCGCCGCGCGGGCCGCTCGCGAGGGCGTTATGTTGTGGGGGCTTCATGCCGTGCGGGCCGCTTGGCTGAACCCCAAGCGTCATTGCTTCAATCTGTGGGTCACCGAGGCCGGACAGGCTGCTTTGGCCGAGATGTTCGCTTCGGCGGCGGAACTGGGCCTTGAGCGGCCTGAGCCGATGCTGTCGGATCGCGGCGACATCGACCGTTTGTTGCCGCCGAGCAGCGTGCATCAGGGCGTAGCGCTGGAAGTTTCCGCGTTGGGTGATGTCCAGCTCCATGAAATTTTGCAAAGCGAAACTTTGCCCGATCTTATCATCGTTCTCGATCAGGTGACCGATCCGCACAACGTCGGCGCGATTTTGCGTTCCGCCGCCGCTTTTGGGGCCGGAGCCGTCATCATGACCGAGCGCAACGCCCCCACGACCACGGGCGTGATGGCCAAGACCGCCTCGGGCGCGGCGGAACATGTGCCGCAAATCCACGTCGTCAATCTGGCGCGGACTCTGAGCGAATTGCAGGATGCCGGTTATTGGTGCGTCGGGCTTGCTGAACAAGGCTCGCGCGATCTGGGCGCTTTGGATCTGTCGGCGCGTACGGCGTTGGTGTTGGGAGCCGAGGGCGACGGGCTGCGCCGCCTTACCCGCGAACATTGCGACGAACTGGCCCGCCTGCCTACCGGCGGCCCCATCGCCAGCCTGAACGTCTCGAACGCCGCCGCTGTGGCGCTGTACGAAGCGCGTCGGCAAAAGGCGAAGTTCGTCTAGCCCCGTCAGAGGTCGTTGATCAGGCTCGCCAGCGCAGCTTCCGTCCGCGTCAGCTCTTTTTCCAGATCGGCGTAGAGCTTGCTGAGGTGCTTGAGCCGCGCGGGATCGTTGTCGGCGCTGCAACAAAGCGCGATTTCGTTCTCAAGCTCCGGCTTGCGTTGGTTGAGATCGGCGATGAGGCTTTCCAGCCTTTGCGCTTCCTGTTCCTGATCGACGGCGGCGGCGGCAACGGCGGATTGGCGCTCTTGCTTTTGGCTGCGTGAATCCTGCTTGACCTTTTCGCGCTCCAGACGGCGCTGGCGGATAACTTGCTTGCGGTAAGCGTCCAGATCGTCGTCAAAGGGCACGCATTTGCCGTCGGCGACCAGCCAGAGCTGATCCGCGACGCATTCGACCAGATGCGTGTCGTGGCTGACCAGAATGATCGCGCCGCTGTAGTTGTTGAGCGCCTGCATGAGCGCCTCGCGCGCGTCCATGTCGAGGTGGTTGGTCGGCTCGTCGAGCAGCATGATGTGCGGCGCGTCAAAGCTCATGAGGCAAAACAACAGCCGCGCTTTCTCGCCGCCGGAGAGTTCGCCGACCTTGGTGTCGGCCTTATGCTTGTCAAAGCCGAACTGGTAGAGCGCGGAACGAACCTTGACCTCCGAAGGTTCCTCCATCGCCGCCTTCATGGTTTCAAAGGGCGTGAGCGTGACATCCAGCTCGTCGGTTTGAAACTGGGCAAAGTAGCCGACTTTGAGCTTGGCGGATTTCAGGATGTCGCCTGCCATCGGCGCGAGGCGGTCGGACAGCAACTTAATCAACGTTGACTTTCCGTTGCCGTTCGCGCCGAGCAGCGCGATGCGGTCGTTGTTGTTGATGTGCAGGTCAAGCCCGCGCAAAACGGGCCTGCCCTTGGTGTAGCCCGCATCGACCTTTTCCAGACGGATCAAGGGCGACTTCATTTCCTTGGGTTCGGGAAAGGTGAAGGCGGTCACGCGCTCCGCCATGATCGCGTCGACGATGTCCATCTTTTCGATGGCCTTGAGACGGCTTTGCGCTTGGCGGGCCTTGCTGGCGCTGGCGCGAAAGCGGTCGACGAATTTCATCATCTGGGCTTTTTGCGCTGTCTGCCGTTCGTGCAAGGCTTGCTGGTTCATACGCTTTTCGGCGCGTTCGCGCTCGAACTGGTCATAGTTGCCGGTGTATTGCACCAGTTTTTGGTTTTCCAGATGCAGGATGTGATCGACGGTCTTGTTGAGAATGTCGCGGTCGTGGCTGATGATGATCAGGGTTTCGCGGTAGCGCATCAGGAAATTTTCCAGCCAGACCATCGACTCGAAATCCAGATGGTTGGTCGGCTCGTCGAGCAGCAGGACGTTGGGTTGGAGAAACAGCGCCGCCGCCAAGGCGACACGCGCGCGCCAACCGCCGGAGTAGGAAGAAATCGGCTGCGCCTGCGCATGCTCGGTAAAGCCGAGGCCCGCGAGAATGGACGCCGCGCGTGAAGGCGCGTCATAGGCGTTGATTTCGTTCAGTCGGTCATAGATCGCGCCGATGCGATCCATGTCCTCGGTGGACTCGGCTTCCTTGAGCAACTGCGCGCGCTCGGTGTCGGCGGCGAGGACGACATCGAGAATCGTGGTTTCGTCGTTCGGCAAATCCTGACGCACCATGCCGAGGGTTGCGTTTTTGATCAGCGCGATGGTGCCGCCGTCGGACGCAAGCTCGCCGGAGATCAGCTTGAACAGCGTCGACTTCCCCGCCCCGTTCGGCCCCACCAGCCCGACGCGATGCCCCGCCGAAATATTCACGGACACGTTGTTGAGCAGCAAGCGCCCGCCAATGCGGTAGGAGAGGTCTTGAATCGAGAGCATGAACGGGCCTTGGTTGTTCTGTTGGTGTAAAAGCGTTGCCCGGAGGCCCCGTGCGCTTTTTGGCACATACGGGTCGTTGTCGCCATCTGCAACTTCAACGCGAGCCTCGTCCTTCCCTCATCTCCGAATAGAGTCGGTCTAGTCGTTCTGGTTCGCTACAGGGAGGCCCTTATCACCTCTTCTCGTCGTTCCCGTGTCTTGTAGTACAAATATACAGATGGGCCTAAGGGGCCGTTGTATGAATCGGCACGGTCAGCCTGAATAATGCCAGGGTACTGAAGGAGTTGCTTAGATGTTTGATGACTGCACAGCGAGTTCAGGTCGACCATGTTTGCCGCGCCAATCCATAGTGCGCCCGCTTGTGTTAAGGCCGGCAGTTTGACGTTCCTCGCTCTGCATGCATTAACCCGGCCGACGGTTTTAAGTTTGGGGGCAATAAAATTGGCCGCGTTAAGGACGTAAATGTCGCGTCCTTGTTCGAGGTTATCAATCCGAACGCCTGCGGCTTTTGGGGCCACGACATCATTCACAAGGACGACATGTTCGAGATTGAGCGCTTCTTTGTTGTTCCAGTGCAACGATGCACTGATGCGCGGAGGCAAGCGGTGTGTGTTTTTTAACGCTGAGATGTCGAGCGTCAGCCGTTGATTGGCCGCCAGCAAGTTGAGTTTCTTTTGGCTTGTCTTATCTGTGACAGCAATCGTTCCGGTGAGAATTCTTGCATTCGAGGCGGCCGTCCATGGCTCCCACAAGCCGTCATAAGTCATGACCAAATTGTAGAACTTGTCCGGGAGACCTTTGCTTGTCCTGTCTGTGACGGCAATCGATTCGGCGAGTGTTCTTGCATTCGAGGCTGCTGTCCATTGCTCCCACTCGCCGTTATCAGTCATGACCAAATTGCGGAACTTGTCCGGAAGACCGTCGATCAACCTTATCGGCAGCCGCTTTCCTAACTCGAAAAGCGTTTGGCACAGGGGTATGAAATAATCTTCGTCACTACGAATCTTTTTCGTTTTGCCGTGAATCTCCGTGATTCTTTCATCCTCGCTGTTATAGCGTACAATAACGCAGGATTGGCCGTTCGCGGCTGAGCGTAACGAAAAAAAGCGCTGTCTGTTTTTCAACAGGTCGTCCCCATAGTACTTAGCCCAACTTTTCGCGGAATGAAACAATTTGCCGGTTTCTGCACCTAGTTGTTGCGGCGATAACACTTCAACAAGAAGAAACCGTTCGTCATCGCTGTAGGCGATTGCGCGTACGTTGTTTGCGTCGGAAGGAGTAAGTCGCATCTCGACGGGGTCGAGCAGGCGGGTCAGCGTTACTAGCGTTTCGCCCAGTTTGTCTGCGTGACCGCAGATGGCATCGACTATTTTGGAAAAGTCCCGTTCTATTTCGTGCCGCGCGTGCCACCCTCGTTTGCGCCAGTGTTGGGCGAACTTTACGATGGTGTTGGTTAAGTCAGTTTGAGATTTAATTGCATTGGGGTCTTCCTCGCTGACTCGCTGAACGAGCGTAGACGCTGCCTCGACAAAAATTTCATGAAATCGCGGGTTGGCCGGGAAGCGTGAGAGTTGGCCGTTGCTAGCTGTTTGCGCTGTTAAAACGTCAAAAATTTGATTTTTCATGTTTAAATGTCCTGATATTATGTTCTGCTGACTTTTAGTTGCTTAAAATAGTAGCGGCAAGAACAATCGCGTATGGTTAATTTGTCCCCGTGTGAGAAGGCTTGGTTCTTCTTTTGCGTACTTTAATCTGTTCTGGGGCGGTTTTTCCTTGTTGGATGTACTCCTTCAGTTGCTCATGCTCATGACAATGTCCAATCAGCGAGCAGTCGCGGCAGGAGAATTGTTCGGTTTTTTGCAGGTCGAGGAACGCGCAGCGGGTTCCCTGCAGACTGATGCCGTGTTGGCGGACTTTCGTCAGGGCGCGCGAGAAGGTTTCCAACTCCATGCCGAGGCGCGAGGCGATGAGCGTTTTGCTGTAGGGCAGATCAAAGCCGTGCGGATCAAAGTTGTGCAGCACGCAAAGACGTTCCAGAAAACAGGCGACCTGCTGGGCCGCCGTCATGGTGTTTTTGTGTTCGGCTTCCATGGTGGCGATGTGCAGGCGGTTGGCCAGTATTCTCAGCAGGTTCATGGCAAGCGCGCCGTTTTTTTGGGCGTTGTCTTTCAACCAGTCGAGCGGGAACGCCAGCAAGGTCGTTTCCTTGATCGCAAGCGCGTTGAATTGATGCGTGAGCCCGGGTCTGAGGAGGTCGGTCTCGCCGACGCAGTCTCCGGCGATAAGGACATCCGCCGTCATCTCGTGCCCGTCGGGTGTTTCGCGGAATAGCTGGAGAGCGCCGTCGCAGATTATGTAGAAGTGTTGGACCGGATCGCCGAACACGAACAGATGCTGCCCGCTGTAGCAATGGCGAAGTTTTCCGGCCTGAATAAGCTTGTCCTTCTCCGCCTCGTCCAACGCGGCAAACAGGGGAAAGGAGCGTACGCGGCTGAGGACTGAAGACGGGCGCATGCGTTTACTCTAAAGCAATCAGCCTGAAATGTGGAGTTGCGGTTATGGTTTTGCTACAGCGGCAAAGGCTGCGGACTCGGCGGGGGTCAGAGGCGCGGCGGATACGGTCTGTTGCGTGAAAGCGAAGGATTCCGGCAAGCCATCGTTGCGCATCACGTCGGCGCGGTCGACAAAGCGCCCCCCGCTGGCGGTGATGGACTGGAACGGCAGAGCGGCGCCCGCGTTGGCTTTCGGGGCCAATTGAACGCGCCAGCGCTTGGCGTTGCCGCTGTCGGAAATGGCGAAATCCGGCTCCAGCGCGTCCCAGTCGCCGAGCAGCGAAGCGCGAACGAGGTGCGTGATGCGCGGCAGATAGGGCATCTTGTCCGCAGGCATACGCAACAGAGGCAGCCCGCCCACCGTTTGCAGCATGCCGTCGGAGGACACGACGAACGTCATGGGCAGGGGTTTTTCGATGGCCCAGATCAAACCTTTATCGGGACTAAGGACAAAGCTGCCTTCGGAGCGCAGAGGTTTGGCCATTCCTTTGCTGTGATGTTCCTGCACAAAGCGTCCCCGCAAAACATCGCGCGCGCTGATGCGCTCGGACGGGCCCAATCCCGCCGCCGTCGCGGTTAAGGGCATGAGCAGGGCGAACAGGAGCAGGAAGAGTTTATACTTCATCACAGACTTTCGTTTAAAGGCCGGTGGTGCGTGATTTGGCCAAGGCATCGAACGCCAACAGCCGCTCAACCAACGCTGGAAATTCCTTAAATACGATCATATTGGGGCCATCCGATGGCGCATGATCGGGGTCGGGGTGCGTTTCCATGAAGACAGCGGCCACGCCGACGGCCACCGCTGCGCGGGCCAGAACAGGGACGAATTGCCGCTCGCCGCCGCTGCTCTCGCCTTTCCCGCCCGGCTGCTGCACCGAATGGGTGGCGTCGAACACGACGGGATAACCGGTTTCCGCCATGATCGGCAGCGAACGCATGTCGGACACGAGCGTGTTGTAGCCAAAAGTCACGCCGCGCTCGCAGAGCATGATCTTTTCATTGCCGGTGGAGGCGATTTTGGCCGCGACGTTTTTCATATCCCACGGAGCCAGAAACTGCCCCTTTTTCACGTTGATGGCGCGCCCCGTTTCGCCCGCCGCGAGCAGCAAGTCGGTCTGGCGGCAGAGGAAGGCCGGGATTTGCAGGACATCCACCACCTCGGCCACGGGCTTGCATTGTTCGCGTTCGTGGATGTCGGTCAAAACCGGCAATCCCGACGTTTCGCGGACCTCGGCAAAGATGGGAAGGGATTCTTTAAGCCCAATGCCGCGCTGGGTTTTCACCGACGAGCGGTTGGCTTTGTCGAAGGACGTTTTATAAATCATGCCGATGTCGTATTTCGCGGCCAGCTCGGCCAGAGCGGCGCTCATCTCCAGCGCTTGCGCGCGCGATTCCATCTGACAGGGACCGGCAATGATCGTCAGCTTGCGATCGTTGCCGATGGTGAGTTTGCCGCCCTTGGGCCGGTCGATTTCGACATGTTTGGACACGGTTCGCCTTTTTTGTCGGGGGTGTGGAGGTGGGTCAAGTCGTCCGCCCTACTCTAGCCGCAAAACCGGCGTTTGACAGTACCCAGTTTTGAATCAGGCTGGCGTGGTGTCCGGTAACGCCACGCCTCCCCCTGAAAAGACGGCTAACCGCTTTTGACTTCGATCTTTTTAGCTTTCGCTTGCGCTTCGGGTTGTTTCGGCAGCGTAACCGTTAGAACGCCTTTTTCGAACTTCGCGTCGATTTTCGAGGCATCCACGTTGGGCGGAAGCCGCAGTTGTCGCGCAAAGCTGCCGAAGGAGCGTTCGACGATGTGCCATGTATCCTTGGTTTCATCGCGCTCGACCTTCTTTTCGCCGCGAATGCTGAGGACTCCGTCTTGAAACGTGACATCAACCTCTTTTTCGCTCAGGCCCGGCAGGTCGGCTGTGACTTGAAAGGCCTTGTCGTCCTCTTTGACGTCAAGCCGCAGCGATGTGGCCGCCGCCGTTGTCGCCGCGCCTCCGGCCAGAGGCAGGCCGCTCCATACGTCTTCAAACACGCGGTTGATCTCGCGTTGGAGCGACGAGGTGAAAGGGTCGTGCGTCAAGGCCGTACGCCCTGTGAATGGTGTCAGATGCCAGTTCATCTTGCTTCTCCTGTTGTTGGGGGTTGAGGAAGCGCTTCGCAACAGGGATATGGGAACGATTTGAGGGATGTGAAGGGGCCATATTTTTCGTTAAAAGGCTTGAAAATCGCGCCGAAATCACCAGATCGCAGCCCCCAACCGGCCCCCTGCCCTGTTTTACGGGCGGGTTGCCATGAAAAGCTGTTGTCGTGCCGCGATCTTCTGGCTATAAGCTTGGCTTCCCGTCGGGGCCTCGCGCCCCGCAAGGTGCGCCCAGGTAGCTCAGTCGGTAGAGCAGGGGACTGAAAATCCCCGTGTCGGCGGTTCAATTCCGTCCCTGGGCACCATATTTTTCAAAGACTTAGCTGACGTTCTTCATCCACGCATAATCTTTGCGTGGGACTTTTGCGTGGGACTCCAGAGCGGAATTTATGTAGGTGGTTCGCTTGATGCGTTGATTTCCCTTTGTTTCTAAAGCTTAATCTCTCGCCCCGGGGAGAAATAATCCCCGTGTCGGTCATCAAAATGGAGGGATGATAATCATGTCTATTATTCCGTCAGGAGTTTGGCGTACGCAGGGAGGCTCGACCCTTGTGCTTAGAATAAACGGGAACAATGTAACCGGAACGCATAGTACCGGACGCAGTTGGATAAAGCCTTGAAGAGATTCAAGATAAGGATTCTTTCCGACCAAAGAAGGAATCCAAAATGCAAGGAATACTGTCCAAGGCTCTATCCAGTTGGATAGAGAATCACATTCACCTTTCTGTGACAAGACGCGAAACGCTGGGCTGTCTGGCCGGAGCGGAGCTGGCGGCTGGAACGACGAGCTTGTTGAGGTTGGCTACGCGCGTGGTAGCGGCGAGCGCGGAGGTGGCG
>CAIXHP010000066.1 GCA_903919315.1 uncultured Pseudomonadota bacterium
CGCTTCCCCTCACCACGATGGCGGTACAGCAGCCTGTTTCTTTGTTCCGCCGTCAGCAGTGTTCCCATAAATAGCTTGAATCACGCCCGCCTTAACAACCTCTTAACGCCAACTCTTCATGTCCGAGGGGTATACTTAAAATTTCGCCCTCTGCTGTGCATCAACCACGTCGATCGGAAGCGCATTGGCCTGTGCTTGGCTGTTTCTGACTCCAACCGCCGTCATAGCCCTCCCCCCTTGAGGGGGAGGGTTGGGTGGGGGGTCGTGTCCCGCAGGTGCCGGACTTGCCACCACATCGCCAACGGAACCCACCCCCCACCTAGCCTCCCCCTCAAGGGGGGGGGACACGCGGTGGCTTGCTGACAGGCTTAGGTTAAAGCTTTTTTCCAGCGTTTGGCGGCTGCCGCGACGTTTTTCGGGGCGGTGCCGCCGAGGCTGGTGCGGCGGTTGACGGCGCTTTCGGCTTTCAGCACCTGATAGATGTCAGGCGTGAGGCGCGGTTCCACCTGCCGCATGTCGTCGAGCGTCAGTTCATCGAGGCGGCAGGCTTTCTTTTCCGCCATCACGACGAGCCGTCCAGTGATGTGGTGGGCTTGGCGGAACGGCACGCCCTGCGTTTGCACCAGCCAGTCGGCCAGATCGGTCGCCGTCAGGAAGCCACGCGCCGTCGCCGCCCGCATCACCGCCGGATTCGCCCGCATATCGCGCACCATGCCGGTCATGGCCGTGAGCATCAGTTTCAATTCGTCGGCGGCTTTCATCGCCGGAGGTTTGCTGTCCTGCAAGTCTTTGTTGTAGGCGAGCGGCAGGCCTTTCATCAGCACCTGCAACTGCGTTTGCAGCCCCATGAGCGCCCCCGCTTTGGCGCGGATCAGTTCGGCGGCGTCAGGATTGCGTTTTTGCGGCATGATCGAGCTGCCGGTCGTGAAGGCTTCCGATAATTTCACGAAACGGAACGCGTCGCTGGCCCAGAGGACGATTTCCTCGGCAAGGCGCGACAAATGAATGCCCACGACGCTGGCCGCGCCCAGAAATTCGAGCGCGAAGTCGCGGTCGGACACCGCGTCCAGCGAATTCGCCATCGGGCGGTCAAAGCCCAACGCCTTGGCCGTCATGGCGCGGTCAATCGGAAAGGACGTTCCGGCCAGAGCCGCCGCGCCCAACGGGCATTCGTTCATGCGCCGCCGCGCGTCGGCAAAACGCCCGCGATCACGCCCAAACATCTCGACATAGGCCAGCAGGTGGTGCCCAAAGGTGATGGGCTGCGCCGGTTGCAGATGCGTAAAGCCGGGCATCAGCGTCGCGGCGTTGTCCGCCGCCTGATCCACCAACGCGCGTTGCAAGTCCTTTAACGCGCCGTCCAGACGATCCGCCGCGCCGCGCACCCACAGGCGCAAATCCACCGCCACCTGATCGTTGCGCGACCGCGCCGTGTGCAGTCGTCCGGCGGCATCGCCGATCAATTCGGCCAGCCGCGCTTCGACGTTCATATGGATGTCTTCGAGCGCCGCCGAGAACCGGAACGCGCCGCTTTCGATTTCCTTGAGGATCGTTTGCAGGCCGCGCTTGATCGCCGCCGCGTCCTTTGCGCCGATGATGCCACACGCGCCCAGCATCGCGGCGTGCGCCATCGACGCGGCGATGTCTTCGGCGTACAGCCGCTTGTCCACGTCGAGGCATTCGTTGATCCGCGCCATCGCCTCGGCGGGGCCGACGGCGTAATGCCCGCCCCACATCTTGTTGGCCGCACCACCGGAGGATGTTTGTTTTTTGGGTTTGGTCATGGCGTGCTTTCGCTTCTCGACGCGGCGTTACAAAATCGCTTTGGCCTTTTTCATGGTCGGCTGGGCTTGGCGCAGGGCGACGATGCCGGGGAGGTCTTTGCCTTCCATCCATTCGAGGAACGCGCCGCCCGCCGCCGACAGATAACTGATGCCCTGTGTCACGCCTGCGCCTGTCAGCGCCGCCACCGTATCGCCGCCGCCCGCAACCGACAAAATCCGGCCACGCTTGGTGAGGTCGGCAACGCCGATGGCGACTTCGTTGGTCGCCGCGTCAAACGGCGGCACTTCGAACACGCCCAGCGGGCCGTTCCACACCACCGTTTTGCACATGGTCAAATTTTCCTTGATCTCCGCCACCGATTTCGGGCCGAGGTCGAAGATTTTCATGTCCGCCGGAACCGCGCTGGCCGCGACCGTTTGCGTCGCCACGCCGGGCGACAATTCCGCCGCCACCACGACATCCTTGGGCAGGAAGATGTGGCAGCCGCGCTTGTCCGCGTCGGCCATGACGCTGCGCGCCGCATCCAACATCTCCGGCTCATAGAGCGACTGGCCCACGCTCAGGCCTTTGGCCGCCATGAAGGTGTTCGCCATGCCGCCGCCCAGCACCAGCATATCGACCCGCGCGATCAAGTTGTGCAGCAGATCCAGCTTGGTGGAAATCTTTGAGCCGCCGACGAGCGCCACGACCGGACGTTCCGGACGGCCCAACGCCCGATGCAGCGCCGTCAATTCCGCCTGCATCAAACGCCCCGCCACCGACGGCAAATGCTGCGTCATCCCCACGGTCGAAGCATGGGCGCGGTGCGCGGTCGAGAAAGCGTCATTCACATAGATTTCGCCCAGAGCGGCCAATTCCTTTGCAAAGGCCGGGTCGTTGGCTTCCTCGCCCGGATGAAAACGCAGGTTTTCCAGCACGAGTATTTGTCCGGGCTGCAACGCAGCCACGGCCGCCGTCGCCACCGGGCCGACGCAATCCTCGGCAAAAGCGACCGATTGGCCCCAGAGATTGGCCAGTTCCGCCGCGACAGGGCGCAGCGAATATTTCGGATCGGGTTTGCCTTCGGGCCGCCCGAAGTGCGAGAGCAAGGCGATCTTGGCACCGCCCGCCGCCAACTCCTTTAACGTGGGGATGAGGCGCTCCAGCCGCGTCGCGTCGGTGACGCGACCCTCCTTCATCGGCACATTCAGATCGGCACGCACCAGAACGGCTTTGCCATTCACGCGAACATCGTCAAGGGTCAGAAAATCGGCCACGGGTAAACCTGCTGTCAGAGGCGGGGAAAATCCTGATGCGTTTTTAAGCAACAACCGCCCCTCTGTCCATATTTCGATGCCGAACCCCCTTTTGCCGAGACCGATTTCGTCCGGCTTGGCGGGAGGGCGGCGAGGTGTTAGCTGTAGGGGACTGGTTTTGTTCCCACCCCATGCACTCATAGGTAGCATCTTGGTCGCGCGTATTGCCACGGTGGCGTTCGAAGGCACGACGGTTCTGGACATCGACGTGCAGGTGCAGTTATCGGCGGGCATGGTCGTGTTCAATATCGTCGGCCTGCCCGACAAGGCCGTGGCCGAAAGCCGCGAGCGCGTTCGCGCCGCGCTTCATGCCCTCGGCCTCGCCCTGCCCGCCAAGCGCATCACCGTCAATCTCGCGCCCGCCGATGTGCTGAAGGAAGGCTCGCACTTTGACCTGCCCATCGCGCTGGCGACGCTCGCGGCGATGCAGGTGCTGCCCGCCGAGGAAATCGCGCAGTATTCGGCGCTGGGCGAACTGGCGCTTGACGGCGCGATCACGTCGGTCGCGGGCGTTCTTCCCGCCGCCGTCACCGCCCACGCGCGTGGGCGGGGGTTGATCTGCCCCGCCAAAAACGGCGGCGAGGCGGTGTGGGCGGGCGATGGCCTGAATGTTCTCGCCGCGCCCTCGCTGTTGGCGCTTATCAATCATTTCAAAGGGACGCAGGTGTTGGCGCGGCCCGAGCCGCGCGTGCGCGACGACGAAGGCACCGCCCCCGACCTGCGCGACATCAAAGGACAGGAAACCGCCAAGCGGGCCTTGGAGGTCGCCGCCGCCGGAGGCCACAATCTGCTGATGATCGGGCCGCCGGGATCGGGCAAGAGCATGCTGGCGGCGCGTTTGCCGGGCATTTTGCCGCCGCTGGCCCCCGACGAGGCGTTGGAAGTCTCTATGATCCATTCGCTGGCGGGATTGTTGGACGACGGCAAGCTGCTGCGCCGCCGTCCGTTTCGCGATCCGCATCATTCGGCCTCGACCCCCGCTCTGGTGGGCGGCGGGATGAAGGCGCGTCCGGGTGAAATCTCGCTGGCGCACAACGGCGTGCTGTTTCTGGACGAGCTGCCGGAGTTTCAGCGGCCCACGCTGGAAGCCCTGCGCCAACCCTTAGAGACGGGCCGCGCCGTGGTGGCGCGGGCCAATCACCACGTCACTTATCCGGCGCGGGTGCAGTTGATCGCGGCGATGAACCCCTGCCGGTGCGGCCATCTGGGCGATCCGTCGCAAAGCTGCGGCCGCGCCCCCAAATGCGCGTTGGATTATCAGGCGCGGATTTCCGGCCCGCTGTTCGATCGCATCGACTGCCATGTCGATGTCCCCGCCGTCAGCCCCGCCGACCTGAGCCTGCCGCCGCCGCGCGAAGATTCGGCCACCGTCGCGGCGCGGGTTGCGCAGGCGCGGGCCGTGCAGACGGAGCGCTATGCGCGGCAAAGCGCTGAAACCCGCACAACCGTCCGCACCAACGCCGAAGCGGACGGCGAGTTGCTGGAACAGGTGGCCGCGCCCGATGCGGCCGGACGCGCCCTGTTGACGCAGGCCAGCGAGCAGATGAAGCTGTCCGCGCGCGGGTATCACCGCGTGCTGCGCGTGGCGCGGACTCTGGCCGATCTGGGCGGACAGGACAGCGTCCAACGCGCGCATATCGCCGAGGCGTTGAGCTACCGGCGGTTGAGTTTTTCGCGCTGAGGGCCGCGCCGTTAACAAACCGTTAGGGAAAGAGTCCCTAAGGTCATGGTCTTGCATGAGATCGTGGTGGGGTGCGCCCGTGCGTGAACAATCAAAGGTGCCGAGCCGCCGTCGTCGCGGCGGCTTTTCCGCGTTTCAGGAAGTCATCGTCCTCACCGCGCTCGTGGTCGGCGGCACGGCTTTGTGGATGTGCGGAAGCTATTGGCTGAACAACCACCGGCTGGACACGGCGCAGATGCAGTTACGGCAGGTCGTGAACAACGTGCGTTCGCTTTACGGCAACAACGGCCAGTTTCCCATGCCGCCAAAGGAACGCGCGACGCTGGCCATGGCCACGGCTGGCGTTTTCCCGCCCGAGATGTTCAGTGGCGACAACGGCTCAAGCCCGCAAATGCCGTGGCATGCGCCCTTGGAGCTTTACGTCGCCGATTCCAACAGTTTCTGGCTGACGGTGCCGGACGGCATCACGCCGGAGATTTGCGCCGCGATGCTGGCGCGTAACGTCGGCATCAACGCCGATCAGGGATTGCTCAAGGTCTGGCGCTCCGACAACACGCAGGGCGACCCCCACGCGGGCGCGGTCGGCTTGCTCACCGTATCCAATCCCCAAGAAGCGGCCCGTTTTTGCCACGACGGCGCGGGTTCGACGGGCTTTGGCTTTCTGTTCCGTTTGAAATAGACGCGTTCGGCCTTCGCGAACTTTCGTCAGGAACCGATCCACCTGCGCCGCACGGCCTGTTTGCGTCGCTGCCTCCGGTCATGGCGCACACTTTGCCGAGCACGTTCTCCCAAGCGGGAGTGCTGTTCACGCAGCACAACAGCAGATTACGCAATGAGAACAATCAGCGCGAGACGAAACATACAAAAGCACGCCTGTATGCACCGTGCTGTGTGTGGAGAAAACAAATAAAAGGCATGCCCGTTGAGAAGGCTGCGGAACAATTGGTCGATATGGCCCATAATCACTCACCGGTTTCACAACAGGTCGCAAAATTATGTACGAATGGGTTAAGTCGTGCTTTTGCCGCCAAAGGTGTCTATGAAGACTATCCGTGCTATACAGAATGCAAGGGTGGAGTTCACGACCATGCCGTTGTTTTTAGAGTTTAACTACAGGTGGTTATACTTCTTTGTTGATGTGTCGATCTTTCTGTTTGTAATCATAGTACCGGACTCATTTTTGAACACCCTGTAATATCAGCATGTTAGGTTGTCTTTTGGGGGCTGAGGGGGCGGTAAAGAATATTTTTTGGGCTTCGTTTTCTGCTCCGGCGAGGAGCCTTGCGAGAGTTTCGAGGC
>CAIXHP010000067.1 GCA_903919315.1 uncultured Pseudomonadota bacterium
ACCAAGCCGACGATCAGGATTCCCGCCGCGACGATGGCGAAATAGGTTGCCAACAGCCGCCCGGTGAGGACTTTGCGGAGGATGATGGCTTCGGGCAGCGACAGGGCGGTCACCGCCATCATGAAGGCCAGCGCCGTTCCGAGCGCTGCGCCCTTGTCGAGCAGGGCTTCGACGATGGGGATGATCCCCGCTGCGTTCGCATAGAGCGGCACGCCCAAACCCACGGCGGCGGGCACCGACCACCACGCCTCGCGGCCCATCACCGCGGCCAGCATGTCCGTCGGCACATAGCCGTGAATGAACGCCCCCACGGCGATGCCGAAGACGACCCAAGGCCACACTTTGCCGACGATGTCGCGCACCGCGTCAAGGCCTGCGCGAATGCGATCCGCCGCCGTCACGGCGGCGGGCACGGCGGGCGCTGCGCCTGCGCGGGCTTCGCGCACCCAATCCTGCAACCACGGCTCCAGATGGCAGCGGCCCAGCACCCAACCGGCGACGATCGCCACGGTCAGGCCGAGGGCGAGGTAGGCAAGCGCGACTTTCCATCCCACCAATCCGAACAACAGACCCAACGCCACTTCGTTGACCATGGGGGCAGCGATGAGGAAGGAAAAAGTCGCGCCAAGCGGGATTCCGGCAGACACAAAGCCGATGAACATCGGCACTGCAGAGCAAGAGCAAAAAGGCGTCACGACCCCAAGACACGCTGCCAACACATTACCAACACCCTCGCGCCGCCCTGCCAGCAACGCGCGTGTGCGTTCCGGCGCAAAATAACTGCGCACGATGCCCATCAGGAACACGATGAGCGCCAGCAGCAACAGAACCTTGGGCGTGTCGTAGGCAAAAAACGTCGCCGCTTCTTCAAGGCGGCTTCCGGAGGAAAGCGCGAGAAGCGCGACAACCGCTTTGGAAAACGGAACGAGCTGGCTGTAGGCGATGATCCACACCGCTAAAGCCGCGAGCGCGAGCCCCACCGACCGCCGCGAGGCCGCCGCCTGTGCGCGTTTCTGGGCGCAGGGGCATAATTTTTCACTCATGATTCCCTTGCTCCCATTGTTTCCACCGTCTGCCACAGCAACGCGAGGTCTTGGGGGCGGCTGAGGCGGTGGTCGCCGTCTTTGATCAGGGTTACACGCACATCCGCGCCGGACAATCCCTCGGCCAGACGCAGGGCGTGGCCCCACGGCACGTCAGCGTCGCGCTGCCCTTGAAGCAGATGCACGGGCGCGTTCAGTGGAAGGGGGGCGCGGAGCACGAGGTGGTTGCGCGCTTCGTCCAGCAGCCGCGCCGTCATGGGGAGGCGGAAATCCGGCGGCGCGTCTTCGTCATGGGTCAGTCCTTCGCGTTCCAATTGCGCGCGTTGCGCCGGGGTGAGACGCGGGCGCACGAGGTCTTCGGTAAAATCCGGCGCCGCCGCAACGCCGACAAATCCCGCCACACGCTCCGGCCGCGCCTTGGCCAGCAGTAGCGCGATCCAGCCGCCCATCGACGATCCCACCAACAGCTGCGGCCCTTCGGTCAATTGATCGAACACCGCCAAGGCATCGTCAAACCATGCGCCGATGGTGCCGTCCACAAAGTCGCCGTCCGACGCGCCGTGGCCGCGATAGTCAAAGCGCAGAAACGCCCGCCCCGTCGAGGCGCAGCGTTCGGCCAGAAACGAGGCCTTGGTCCCGGTCATGTCCGACCCGTAACCGCTCAGAAAAAAAAGCGGCGCTTTCCGCTCATTTTCGGATACAGCACGGAGCTGTTGATAGGCGAGCCGCCTATCCGCTAAGGTAAGGAACGCGGGTTCACATTTCATCTTTTACAGACCGGGTCCATGTCGCTTCACAGTGCGCCTTACTCTAGCAGGAACAACCCGCCCCACAAAAGAGGCTCCGTCACGACAGGTCGGGGGGCGCGCACGAGCGTGCTTCATCTGACTCCGGCGTTGGAGATTGGGACGGAGGCCCGCGAGGTTCTCGACCTCGCGATCCAGACGCACCGCGCCGGATGGCGGCCCCTTATCGCCTCAGCGGGCGGCGCGTTGGTGCTGGAGGCCGAGCGCGCCGCCGTGCGCCACACCCGCATGCCGCTGAATCGCGGCAATACGTTTGCCCGCTGGCGCGTACGCGCGCAGCTCGAAGCCTTGGTTCAGAGCGAGCGGCCTTCTCTGGCGCATGTTCATGGCTTTGCCGTGCTGCCGCATGCGTTGGCGCTCAGCACCGCTCATCGCGTGCCGCTGCTGATCGACCTCACCGATCCGGTCGCGACCGTGACTCCCGCGATGAAGCGGCTGGTGCATGAAGCGGCGCAGCATGGGGCGCGGTTTCGTGTGCCGTCCGAGTTTATGGCGCGGCACTTGCGGCACGACTTCGCGCTCACGACCGACCTGTTGTACCGCGTGCCGCCGGGCATCGACCTCGCGTGGTACGATTCCGTCCGGGTCACGCCGGAGCGGTTGCACAAGCTGAGCGCGTTGTGGCGGCTGCCGGAAAACGCGACCGTGATCGTGATGGCGACACCGATGGCCCCGGGATACGGCCACGACGTGTTGCTCGACGCGCTGACGAGACTCAAGCGCGACGACATTTTTGTCGTGCTGGTGGGCGACGACCGCATCGCGCCGGGAACCCGCGCCGCGATCGAGCGCAAGGTGACGGCCCTGAATCTCGAAGGTAAAGTCATCCTGCCCGACGTTTGCGCGGACTGGGCGGCGGCCTGCTGGCTGGCCAGCCTGATCGTCGCCACCAACAACGCGCCGCGCGGACAGGCGCTTGAACTTCTTGCCGCGCAAGCGATCGGCCGACCGGTGATCATCACCGACTGCGGCGCGCACAGCGAAATGGCGTTGAGCGGCGAGACCGCGTGGGTGGTTCCGACCGACAACGCGGAGGTTTTGGCGCAAGCCCTGACCGAGGCCATCGGCATGAATATGGCCCAGCGCATCGACCTCGCCATCCGCACGCGCGACTTTGTCGCCGAGACTTTTCCTTATGAAACATGGCGCGACGCGATGTTCCAGCTTTATGACATGCTGCTCGCCCAGCCGATCAACGCGCCGTCGCGCGGAGCGCGAAGCGCCTGACGCGGGGTTTGTCCCCGCCGTTTTTCGCAACAAAAAAGGCCGGTTCCGCTTTTGCGAAACCGGCCTTTATCGTTATCGGGGCGTTACGGCGCCGTGGGGGCCGCAACGTCGACTTCGACCTCAACCCGGCGATCCTTTTCCAGGCATTCGATCATCTTTTTGCGGTCAACGCCCTTCTTGGGGCAATCCGTGGTCGGGAGGCTTTCGCCGAACCAGCGGGTTTCGATGACGTGCGCCGAGGCAACGCCCTTGGACACCAGATAGTTCCGCACCGCGTCGGCGCGCTTCTTGGACAGTTTTTCGTTGTAGACGGCGCTGCCGATCCTGTCGGCAAAACCGGCGATCCGTACATCCTTGACCATCACGCCGCGCAGTTTCAGATCGGCGGCCAAAACATCAAGCCGTTGCTTGGCGGCCGTGGTCAGGGTCGCTTTGTTGAAGCCGAAGTACACCGCGCTGGTTTCCTTGACGACGGCGGGAGCCACCGGCGCGGATTCTTGCGCGCAAGCGTCATAGTCGTTCATCCATTGCGTGTGCACGCAGTCGCCGGAGGTCGAGTGAACGATGTTGCCGTTCGAGTCGCGAACGACATCATGGTTGTTAGCGCCAGCGTTGCTGACACCCGTGGCGGCCAACAACAGGCAACCGGCCAAGAGCAACTTGATTGAGGGATTCATGTTTTTCTCCTTCGGAGGGATCGGATCGGGAACGGGACTGTTAATCGTTCGGCGCATCAATTGCCGCAGACACCCCATTAGAAAACGATGTTGCCGTAACGTTCAAGCCATAAAATACCGTTTTGGGGCCCTTTTGGACGAATCTTTCACGATGATACATGGATGCCATGCCAACCCAGTGGCACAGCCCCGGCAAAACTCAGGGCTTTCGTCCGTGATTTTCCTGTTCATGTCGATCCCGAACCGCCCTATGATGGGGCATGAAATGGAGGGTTCCCATCATGCGTATACATATCGTCACCGCCCTGCTGCTGGGCGGCCTCACGCCGTGCGCCGCTATGGGGTCGAACGACGGGAACGTAACGGAATCCGAAGGGTTCGTGGAGGGCAGTCCGGGGTCGGGGGATCCGTTCGTCCCCGACGGCACAGGCGGTTCGTTGATGCCGACAGCCTCGGCCCCGGCTCACGCGCCCTGTGCGGGTCACACGGGCGAAATCCGGTACAACGCCCTCCTCAACCAAGACGAGGCGTGCAACGGCACGACATGGGAGCAGCCCCTTAGTGCCATGCCCCTGCTGAGAGACGGGCCAAGGAACCAGCCCCCGTCCCCTCGCTGATTTCGTCAAGACTCTTTCGGCATTTGGGCCTATAATTCCGCTTGTGCGTTCCTCTATTTTTTGGGAGAGCCGCTATGCAAAACAATATCGGGCCTGCGGATAAAGTTGTCCGGATTATTTTGGGCATCGCCCTGTTGAGCCTTTTGTTCATGCTGGACGGCGATGTGCGCTGGTTCGGGCTGATCGGGATCGTGCCGCTGGGCACGGCCTTCATCGGATGGTGCCCGCTCTATTCCATGCTCGGCATCACGACGCGCGGCCACGCTGCGCCGAAGCTTTAGCGTTTCGGGTGTCGGCCATAGGACGATGGACTCGCGTCTTGGCGTGTGCGAGGTTTTCTTGTGCCTTCGCCCACGCAACGCCCAGACGCACCGCGCATGAACCCGACCGCCTCCACCGACCTGTGGCTCGCCAAGCCCGTCCCGCGCTATACGAGCTATCCGCCCGCGCCCGCGTTCCATGCGGGTGTCGGGGCGCGTGAGTACGCGGATTCGGCGGCGCGGATTCCGGCGGACGAGGCCGTGTCGCTCTATCTCCACATCCCCTTTTGCCACGAGCTGTGCCTGTATTGCGGGTGCCACACCAGCGTGACCAAACGTCCGGAGCGCGTGACGCAGTATGGCCGCGTTCTGCACCGCGAAATCGAGCTTGTGGCCGGGTTGTGGCCGCAGGCGCGGCGCGTCAGCCATCTGCATTTCGGCGGCGGCACGCCCAACATTCTATCCGGCGCGGATATGGACGCTTTGTTCGCCGCGTTGCGCCGTTCGTTTGATTTCAGCCACTGCCGCGAAATCGCGATGGAGCTTGACCCCCGCGCCGTGACACAGGAACAGGCGCAAACGCTGGCCGCCGTGGGCGTGACTCGCGTGAGCCTCGGCGTGCAGGATTTCCAGCCCGACGTGCAGCGCATCGTTCGGCGCGAGCAGCCCTATGAACTCGTGGCGCAGGTTTGCGGTTGGCTGCGCGACGCGGAAATCCGTCGCCTCAATTTCGACCTGATGTACGGCCTGCCCCTGCAAACGCCCGCCACGGTGGCCGCGACGGCGCGGATGGTGACCGTCCTCGCGCCCGACCGCATCGCGCTGTTTTCCTATGCCCATGTGCCGCAGTTGAAAAAGCATCAGCAGGCCTTGGAAGATTACGGCTTGCCGGACAAATACGCGTTGCTGGCGATGGATCAGGCGGCGCGCGACGTATTGACCGCTGCGGGTTACGTCGAAATCGGCATGGATCATTTCGCGCGGCCCGACGATCCTCTGGCCGTAGCGTTGCGCAACAAAACGCTGCGACGGAATTTTCAGGGCTACACCGACGATGCCGCCGCCGCGCTGTTCGGGATGGGGGCATCCTCAATCGGCCAGACACCGGACGGGTTCTTTCAAAATGCGCGCGACGTGCGCGACTGGCAAACGCTTGTGGATAGCGGCCTGCTCGCCACCGTGCGCGGCATCATCGCGAGCGACGAAGACCGACTCCGCGCCGCCGTGATCGAACGGCTGATGTGCTTTTTGGCTTGCGACATTCCCGAAGGCTTTGATCAGGAACTCGAAGCGCTGCGGCTCTATGAAGCTGCCGGGATCATCGCGCGTGAAGGCCGCTCCCTTCGCCTGACGACACCCCACCGCATGGCCATCCGCGTCATCGCCCGCGTCTTTGACCGCTATGCGGGGCAAGGAGCCGTGGCATCAAGGGCGGCGTGACGGCGCGCGCCCCAGTCGTTGCGCGTTCAGAACAACAACGATGGACGACGAGGCCATCGCGACGGCGGCGATCAGCGGCGTGACGTAGCCCGCCATCGCCACGGGTATGGCTAGAACATTGTAGAGAAACGCCAACGCGAAATTCTGCTTCACCAGCCATTCGGCGCGGCGGCTTACCCGCAGCGCTTCCCAAACGGGCGCGAGCTTTTCGCCCTGAAACACGATGTCGGCGGCGTTCTGGGCGATGTCGAGCGCGGAGGACGGCGACATCGACACATCCGCCGTCGCCAGCGCGGGCGCGTCGTTCAACCCGTCGCCGACCATCAGCACATGCTTGCCCGCTTGCCGTAGCGCTTCGATTGCCGCGCCTTTTTCCACGGGCGTGACCTGCGCCCGGTACGATGCGAGGCCCAGCGCTTTGGCTACCGCCGCCACGGCGGGCGGACGGTCGCCGGACAAAAGCTGCAGGTCAAAGCCCTGCTGTTTCAACACAGCGATCGTTTCGGCGGCATCCGGGCGCACTTCGTCCACAAAGGCGAAGCGCAGCGGCTTTTCGTTCGGCGCGTCCAGCCATAGCTCTAATTTGTCGTCCGGCGGCAAGTATATATCGCCGCACCAGTCGCGCCGCCCCAAGCGGACGGTCGCGCCATCCACGACGGCTTCCAGACCTTGGCCGGGAATTTCGGCGACCTCAAGTTCCAACAACGGCCCGTCGTAGGCATCCCGCAACGCCCGCGCCAGCGGATGACGGCTTTGCGCCGCCAGCGATGCCGCCAATCGCATGCGGGCTTCATCGACATGGCCTGCCGGAACCAATTGCGGACGGCCCAACGTCAACGTGCCGGTTTTGTCGAAGACAATCGTGTCCACGGCGGCCATACGCTCCAGCGCGTCCGCCGATTTCAGCAGCATGCCTTGGCGGAACAGGCGCCCACTGGCCAAAACCTGCACGGCGGGCACCGCCAACCCCAACGCGCAAGGGCAGGTGATGATCAGAACCGTCATGGCGATCAGCAGCGCCGACTGCCACGCCATCGCCGCGAGGAACGTCCAGCCCAGAAACGTCGCCAGCGTCAGCGCCAACACCACCGGCGTGTAGTACCGCGCCACGCGGTCGGCGAGGCGCACATATTGCGCGTGGCCTTGCTCTGCCTTTTCCATCAGGCGGATGACTTCGCCGAGCAGGCTGTCGCCGCTCGCCGCCGTCAAGCGCACGGTGATGGGGGCCAAGAGATTCACCATGCCGCCAAAAACCGCCACGCCCGGCGCGACCGGAGCCGTGACGGTTTCGCCGGTGATGAAGCTGGGGTCGACCTCGGACGCGCCGCTTTCCACCACACCGTCGGCGGCGATCTTTTCGCCCGCCGCGACCTGCAACGCCATTCCGGCCTGAAGCTCGCGGACGGGAAGCAGGCGCGTGCGGCCATCGTCGTCCAACACCGTGGCCGCGCCCGCCATCAGCGCCAGAACGTCCTGCGCCGCCGCCCGCGCCCGTCCCCGCGTGCGCCGGTCGAGATAACGCCCGATCAGCAGCAGGAACAACAGCATGACGACGGAGTCGAAATAGGCATGCTCGCCGTGATGCGCGACTTCGAACAGGCTCATCGCGGTGGTCAGAACCAGCGCCATCGCAATCGGCACGTCCATGTTGCTGCGCCCATGGCGCAGCGCCGTCCAAGCCGAAAGGAAAAAGGGCTGCCCGGCGTACAGCAGGGTCACAACGGAAATCGACGCCATGGCCCACGGCATCCATCCCGGCGACGACACGTCGGGAAAAAGCCACGGAATGCCCGCCAGCAGCATGATGATGCCGGAGGCCGCGCCGGACACCACCGCACAACGCAGCAGGCCGCGCGCTTCGCGTTCGTCCTGATTGTCCAGCAAGGCTTGGTCAAAGGGCTTGAACGTATAGCCGAGCGCCGCCGCCTTGCGCACAAGATCGTTGCCGCGTTCGGGAGCGCCCTGCCAGCGCAGCGCCATCCGCCGCGTTGACAGATTGACGCGGGCCTCTACGCCCTCTTCCCCGTTCAGCGCGGTTTCGATCAATGCCGCGCACGAGGCGCATTTCATCCCCTCGACCATAAGATAGAGCGCTTGGCCGTTTGGGGCTTCGGGCACGCAAAAGCGTGAGTAATCCAGCCCTTCCGCAGGCGGGGTGGGCGCGGGAGTCTCCGACATGGCCGACCTCAAGACATAAGCTGGTTCACGATCCGAGCCGGTGAAGTTTGCACCCGCCGTCGGCCTATCGCAATGCCTGAGGAAAGACCGAGCGCTCGTCACCTTATCTCTTGCGGGAAAAGGGGTTTCCGTGCAGAGCTTCTTCCTGTTGCGCGATTCCGCGCGTTGTTTGATTGTTGGGGTTCCCGCAACGGGAATCCGAAAGGCGCACCATGACCGACTTTCTTTCGCCGGAATTCCTGCAAGCCTATTGGAGCGGCCCGGAGTTCGGGATCAACATCGTCGTGTTTTTGAATCTTTTGGGCGCGTTGTTGCTCGGACTGATGGTCGGGTACGAACGATCCTATCATGGCCGCGCGGCGGGGATGCGCACCTATGGTTTGGTCTGCATGGCTTCGGCGGCGCTCACCGTGATCGGGGGTTATCCCCACTATTGGTTCGGCGGCCATATGGTCGGCATGGGGCCCATCGACCCCACGCGCACGATTCAGGGCATCGTCACCGGCATCGGCTTTCTCGGCGCGGGCATCATTATGAAAGACGGGCTGAACATCAGCGGCCTGACCACGGCGGCCTCCATATGGGCGGCGTCGGCCATCGGCGTTTTGGTGGGGGTCGGATTTTATGCCGCCGCCATCATGCTTACCCTGCTCTCGGCGGGTTTTATGATGTGGGGTTCGCGGGTGGAAATGCTCCTGCCCTCGCGCCACGCCGTCGCGGTGACGCTGCGCTTTCGCAAGGATTTTGTCCCCGATGAGGAAACCGTGCGGCAAATGGCCTTAGAACGAGGCTATGATGTCGCGCGCGGTTCCGTTTCGATCCAGCATCAGGGCGGCCACGTCGAATGGCGTTTCGTCGCCGTGTCGCGCGGTAAGTCCGTCGGCGTGCCGTTGGTCGATTTGTCGCGCGAACTCGCGGCCTATGAGGGCATCGAGAGCTTCCACCTCTCGCACGCGCGGAACTGAACGTCAGACGCGGGGCCGGAGCCAGTCCAGCACACCCTGCGCCGCCGCGACCGCTGTGCTGAAGGTGCCCTGCAACAGGTAGCCGCCGGTCGGCGCTTCCCAATCGAGCATTTCGCCCGCCGCAAACACGCCCGGCTTGTCGCGCAACATGAAGTGCGCGTCGAGCGCGGCAAGACTGATGCCTCCGGCGCTTGAAATGGCGCGCGCAAGGCCGCAGGTCGCCGTGAGGCGCAGGGGCACGGCTTTGATCAGCATCGCCAGTTCGTCCGGCGTTGCCGACGACAGCCACTCCACGGGCATGGCTTCACGCAGCAAACCGATGGCGAGCGGCGACAGTCCGCCTGCCTTGCGTAGATAATTCGTCAGCGATTGGCTGGAACGCGGCGTTTGGAGTCGCTGCGCCAGCTCCTCGCGCGACAGGCCGGGGCGCAGATCGACTGCGAGAACCGCCGTTCCCTGCGTCGCAATCGCCTCGCGCAGGGCCGCCGAAAGGGCGTAGACCGCGCCGCCTTCGATCCCCTCCGCCGTCACCATCGCTTCGCCGCGCACGTCGCGGCCGCCAAAGGACAGCGTCACGGGTTTAAGCGGCTGTCCCGCGAAACGCTGGCGAAAGACCTCCGACCACGCCACCTGAAACCCGCAATTGGCCGGACGCAACGGCGCGACCGGAATGCCGTGACGCGCCAAAATCTCGACCCAGCCTCCGTCCGAGCCGAGGCGCGGCCATGAGCCGCCGCCCAACGCCAGCAAGGTTGCCGTGGGGGTTACACGCTCAGTCTGTCCTTCGGGGTCGGCGAACAGCAACGCGCCGTCGTCGTTCCAACCTAGCCAGCGGCGGCGCGTGACGAGGCGCACGCCTTTTTCCTCCAGCCGCTTTAGCCATGCGCGGAGCAACGGCGAGGCTTTCATGCCTTCGGGGAACACTCGTCCGCTGGAGCCGACAAACGTCGGCAGCCCCAACCCCTCGCACCACGCCCGCAGCGCTGAGGGCGGAAAGCTTGTGAGGACGGGGGACAATCGTTCCGCCGCCGCGCCATAGCGCGTGACAAAGGTTTCAAGCGCCTCGCTGTGCGTCAGATTCAGCCCGCCGCGTCCGGCCATCAGGAATTTACGCCCCGGCGAAGGCATACGGTCGTACACCGTCACCCCGACTCCCGCCGAAGCCAGCACCTCAGCCGCCATCAACCCCGCTGGCCCGCCGCCAATCACCGCAACCGTCATAGATCGAAACCCGCCATCGCCGCACCCTTTCGACAACACATCCGCTGGGTATATAGCCATTGCCCTATAAAATGATCATAAAAAAGAAACCAAACGGGATGCCCGCCTACGCGGGCATGACGGGATTTGTGTTTGCATTCAATCCTCTATCGTTATCCCCGCGAAGGCGGTGAGCCCATTTTTTGAATCATTTTATCTGACATAGGCTCTAGCAGAGCGCCCGCAGCAAGTCAGGCGGGTTCGCCTCAATGGCTAAGAAACGTTTGGAATGGCTTCTCGCCAAGCGTCATTCGCGTTACATTCGCGTACAGGATTGAACCCTGTGTTTCAGCAAGGATCGCGTCTATGCGCAGAAATCTATCGGCCCTTGTGGTGGCCGCCCTCGTCGGAGGCCTTTTGACCTTGGGCATAAGCAGCCTTAGCCGCGGCCCGGACGCAACGCACAGCGCCAGAGAGACGGCCTATGACCGCGTAATGCGCACGGGGGTGCTCCGTTGCGGCTATGGCCTTTGGGAGCCTGCCGTTATGCGCGATCCGATTACCGGGCAGTTTTCCGGCATCATCTATGACTTTATGCAAGAGGTCGGAAAATCGCTCAACCTTAAGGTCGAATACAGTTTGGAAATGCCTTGGGATTCCATAGGCGTAGCCCTCCACGCAGGCAAAATCGACGCGCATTGCGCCGGAGTCTTTGCCACCCCTGCTCGCGGACGCGGCATGGCCTTCAGCAACCCGTTGTTCTTTTCGCCGACGGTAGCCTTTGCCCGCGCAGACGACACCCGCTTTGACTTTCACCTTGATCGCATCAATCAGCCTGATGTGACCGTGGCGTTGTCAGATGACGACATCACAACCGAAATTTACCAGCGGGATTTTCCTCAGGCGAAAAAGACTGAGCTGCCCCAATTCGCCCCGCCGGAAGAGTTGTTTCTCGTACTCGCCACGCACAAGGCCGACGTGACCTTTAACGGGCCTTCGCGGCTGCACAGTTTTGAGAAAGGTTATCCCGGCAAGGTTAAGGTTATTCCCACGACGAGGCCATTGCGAATATTCCCCAACACCGTCGCTGTCGACATCGGTGAAGAGGCTCTGGTTCATGTCTTGAACACAGCCATTGATCAGATGCTCGACAGCGGTGTTGTTGATAAACTGATTGAGAAGTATAAGGAAAAATACAGCATGGACTTTCTGGTTCCGGTCAACCGCCCCTACACATGGAAGTAGACTCGCGCCAAACGCATTGATGCTATCACGACTGCGCGGTATCGTTGTGACGGCTTCTCGCCATCATGCATTGTTCGCGTTTCGGTCGGGGGAAGGTCGCTCTGGAGGAGGCAACGTGGACCTGTCAGATTTGGAAAACGATATTCTTACGGATTTGTCGCAAGATTCCCACGAACTGTGGGAGTGGTACTCATTCGTCAGATACAATCATCCGGATTATTCAGAGGCTCAAACCATCCTCTGTGGCAACCAATTACTTGCTGTATGGGCGCGGCGAGGGTGGCTAAAAGTCCATCAATCGAGAGCAAACAACAGCCTATTATCGACGGACGAGCTTCTTGCAACAGTAAATAAGCTCGGGGCAAATGCATCTGATCCTCATCTTGCCACCTTGTTGCTTGACCTTACAGACCGTGCGGCATCCGATGTGGCTTGGTTGCCGAAAAGATGATCCTAATGCTTAATCTCTGTGCTCGTGTCAGAGGGGTGTGGAGTCGTAGACGTAAAGTCGCCTCTTGTGTGAGGCTAAAATGGATCTCCCGCGACTGTTTTTACACGTTTCCATATAGATTCGGGCATCGTGTTCTGCCAGACGGCCCCTAAGAGTTTTTTGAAAACAGCGTCTTTTTCCGCCGTGACCTCAATCTTTTCGATGACTGCTGCACCGTGGAGACACAAAATCTCTTCAACAGGGCCTGAGGCGATATTTGCTAATATTCTCTCGCTTGAGTCCATCGCCCACATTGCTTCAATCACCGCCCACGCGTTGGCGGGGTCATTTCGGATGAGGTCTTGCAGTTCTTCGCAGGCCCAGAAATGCGGGTTGTTTTCGGTTCTCTCCAGAGGAGGGCTGTTCGCATACTTGATCCAGCTCGCTGCAATCTCTTGACGATCAAACATGCCTGTCTCTCTTCGGCGCAGGTTGGTAGTAGACGGGCCGCACGTTATCACACGTCGGGCGACGCGGGCTACCCCGGCTGCGGAGCGGCGGGGGTGTTTAGGCGTTGGCGCATTCTGTCGAGCAGGCCTTCCACACCGCCGGATTTTTGGATAATCGCGGTGTATTCCTGACGCTGGGTGACGCTGAGGCTCACGCCGTCCACCACGACATCGAGGATGGCGTAGCGGTCGCCTTTTTGGCGCACGCGCCAGTCGATCCGCACAGGAGGGCCTTGGGCGCGTTGGACTTCGCTGGCGACGATGAAATCATGGTCGGATTCGGGCCGCGCGGCGCGGACACCAAAACTGGCACCAGGGGCCAGCGCCAGACGATCACCGTAAATCTTGACGACCAAGGCTTCGAACAGCTCGCTGTAAGTTGCGCGTTGCTCCGGCGTCGCCTGCGCCCACGCCCGTCCTATAACGAAACGGCCGATCGTTGCGAGGTCGAACGATTCGCGCAGCAACGTGCGGTAGTGATCCACGCGTTGTTCTTGCGTCAGGCTTTTGTCCGTGACGACCGCAAGCGCCCTGTTGCCCAAGTCTTGGACAAACAGCGCGGGGGTGGCCGTCGCTTCAGGCTCGGTCGTCGTCGCGTCGTTCGCCCCTGCCGCAACTGCGAACGGATTCAGAACCACCAAGCACCCCAGCAGCCACAGAGTCTTGCGCATTTGTTTCCCCTTTGTCTTTTCCCGCGACGGCTAGCCGCCGCTCCGCCGACCCAACGCCGTCATCCCCTTGAATAGAATGGGATTCCCGCCTTCGCGGGAATGACGCGAGCGGTGTCAGGTTAGGGCCGAATTATGCTCGGAATGTGACGCGGCAAAAGCGGCCGCCCGGCAAAAAAGACGCTGTCGTTTTTGCCGCTCAGGCCAGAGGCACAGTGTCAGAGACGGTTCTTTGTTCTGGAAACTCTTTTCTTAATCGCTCTATGTTCTCGGTATCGAGGACGAAGGCCGCCCCGAGGATTTCTTCGATGTTCTTAACTTTTGTGCTTTTAAATAGGGCTGTTACGTTTGGCTGGCTGATCAACCAACTCATTGCAATCTGAGCGGTTGTCTTGTTTTGGCTTTTGGCCAATTGATCCAAAATCGGGTAGATTCCTTTTTGCCAAGCGCTCGCGGGCGGCTGATTAGGCCTTGTGTCGTTACGCCAGAGTAATGGACGCCATGCGGTGAACAGGGTTCCAGACTTTCGGCAATAGTCTATCAACCCGGTCACTTCCGGTTCCCTAAAAATCAGAGAGTAATGCGCCTGACTGACGGTGATAGGCCGATCAAGAAGCTCTTGCAGCCTCTCCTGCGTTTCTTTCTTGAAATTGCATACGCCGTAGTGCCGAATAAAGCCTTCGTCACGAAGAAACCTTAGCGCCTTTGCTGTTTCCGCCAAGGGCACATCATCAGATGGTCTGTGAAGGTAGTACACATCAACGTATTCGAGTTTAAGTCGAGCGAGGCTTGCCCGGCAGGCAGCCACCAAGCTGTCATAGGCCAAATGCGTATGTTTTGCTTTTGTTGCCAAGGTGTAGGCCGTACGCGGATAGTTTTTGATCGCCTCCCCGACCAAGGCCTCACAATATCCCGCTGCGTAAATTTCAGCCGTGTCTATGTGATTGATTCCATTGTCAATAGCGCTCCGAATCGCAGCTATGTCGGCCTGATCGTCGTTGTTTGGATCGCGCGCTAACGCCCCACCCATTCGCCACGTTCCAAAGCCAATAACGGGCATCTCGAACCCGGATGCCGCCTTCTTTGTGGGTAGTTTCATGCCGATACGCCTATCAGGAAAACGGAATGATACAAACCTGTTCGTGGTTTTGTGTTCTGATATAACCAATGTCAGATACCCAAGACAACGGTTTACGAATTTTGAAAGACAGCCTAGAATGCGCGTCGGTCCTATCGTAAGACGCGGGCCGGAGTCTTTTTGTCCCTATCCACCCGTCAAATCCACAAGGCAAAGTTGCGCGAATCGAGGTCGGTCGAGGGTGATTCGTCACCGGCGGAGCGGGCTTCGTTTCGGCTTTCGATCAAGTTTTCGGTTCATTTTGGACATCCCAAATTTTGATGCCCAATTTGACTTAAGTCAATTCGCAACACCATATTTTGTGGTCTACTCTTCGTCACCCACCATATCTTGGTAATTTTCTTTCCCGAAGGAGTTTCCATGTCGAACCTTGCCCGCGCCCGTTCCGCTGCTTTAGCCGTCGCGACGACGATGGATGCTTCGCAATCTTTTGGCACCGAGATCGACTGCACCGAGACGGTCGGCGAGTATTTGTCCAAATCCGATTGGCGCATCAACGCCAACGCCAACGTCGGCTATAGCCACGCGGGTTTGATCAACAACATCGCGGGCAAGGTGATCGCCAATTATTGGCTCGACGAAATCTACAGCCCCGAAGAAGGTCGCGCGCATCGCGAAGGCGATTATCACATCCATGATCTGGACAGCCTCGCGGGCTATTGCGCCGGATGGAGCTTGCGCCAGCTGTTGAGCGAAGGCTTTAACGGTGTCACGGGCCGCGTGTCCAGCCGTCCGCCGCGCCATTTCCGCGAAGCGTTGGGCCAGATGTCGAACTTTCTCGGCATTCTGCAATCCGAATGGGCGGGGGCGCAGGCGTTCAGCTCGTTCGACACTTACCTCGCGCCGTATGTCTTCCGCGACCAGTTGAACGACCGCGAAATCCGCAAAGCGGTGCGCCAGTTCGTTTACAACCTGAACGTTCCGGCGCGGTGGGGCCAGTCGCCCTTCACCAACATCACCTTTGACATCAACGTCCCCGAAGATTTGCGGGCGCAGATGCCGATGGCGCAAGGCGATCATCTGTTCGCCGACATTCACGACCGCGAATTGCTGCGCGTCGCGCAACAGCGCCGTCCGGAAATCAAGCAGCTGACCGACCTGACCTATGCCGACTTTGCACCGGAGATGGAGCAGATCATCCTCGCCTATTACGACGTGATGACCGACGGCGACAGCACCGGCCAGCCCTTCACCTTTCCCATCCCCACCGTCAACATTACCGAAGACTTCGCGTGGGACAGCCGCGTGGCGCAGGCCATCTTCACCAACACCGCCAAGGTCGGCAGCTCGTATTTCCAGAACTTCATCGGCAGCCAGTATATGAAAGGCCCCGACGGCGCGCGCATCCCCAACCCGGAGGCCTATACCCCCGGCGCGGTGCGCAGCATGTGCTGCCGTCTGCAGCTCGACCTGCGCGAATTGCAAAAGCGCGGCAACGGCTTGTTCGGCTCGGCGGAAATGACCGGCTCAATCGGCGTCGTCACGATCAACATGGCGCGTCTGGGCTATCGCCACGCGGGCAACGAAGTCGCTTTGGTGCGCGCGCTCGACAATCTGATGGATCTGGCCCGCAACACGCTGGAGAAAAAGCGCGTGTTCGTGAACGAAATGCTGGAACGCGGCCTGTATCCCTACACCAAGCGCTACCTCCATTCGCTGCGCAACCATTTCAGCACCATCGGCGTCAACGGCATGAACGAAATGGTGCGGAACTTTACGCGGGAGGCCGCCGATGTCACGCATCCCGACGGCATCGCGTTGAGCATGCGCTTGCTGGATCATATGCGCCAACGTCTGCGCGCGTATCAGGAAGAATCGGGCAACCTTTACAACCTCGAAGCCTCGCCCGCCGAAGGCGCCACCTATCGCTTTGCCAAGGAAGACCACAAGCGTTTTCCCGACATGGCGCAGTCGGGCACGCATCCCAACATCTATTACACCAACAGCAGCCAGATTCCGGCCAGCTTCACCGACGATCCGTTCAAGGCGCTCGACCTGCAGAACGATCTGCAATGCAAATACACCGGCGGAACGGTTCTCCATCTGTATATGCGCGAACGACTGGAGTCCGCCGCTTCGTGCCAGCAGTTGGTGCGCACCGTTTTGGAAAACTACCGGTTGCCTTACATCACGGTCACGCCGGTGTTTTCGGTGTGCGACACGCACGGGTATCTGAACGGCGAGCATGCCACCTGCCCGCATTGCGGCAAGCCGCCGCAGGTGTGGACGCGCGTCATGGGCTACTTCCGCCCCATCGAGAGCTTTAACATCGGCAAAAAAGGTGAACACCGCGACCGCAAGCATTTCGAGGAGCGGACCAGCTGCGCGATCTGAGACTGTTAGGCGACGACGCTTTCGCGTAAACTCGGCTTTCTCCGCGCCGCTCTCCCGATCCGGAGGGCGGCGCGGAATTGTTTTGACCCCCAGACAAGGATGCCTTCTGTGGCCGGAATCTATGCCATCACGCCGTTTTCGCTGCTCGATTATCCGGGCGAGATGGCGTGCGTCGTGTGGCTGGCCACCTGCAACCTGCGCTGCGTTTATTGCCACAACCCCGACATCGTGCGCGGGCCGGGCAAGCTCGGCGACAAAGACCTTGCCGACCTTCTCAACAGCCGCCGGGGCTTGCTGACCGGAGTCGTGCTGTCGGGGGGCGAGCCGACCTTTAACCGCAAGCTGGCAAGCTACGCCGCCACCGCCAAAGGGCTGGGCTTTAAGGTCAAGCTCGACACCAACGGCACGAACCCCGCCGTCGTGCGCGATCTGATCGACCGTAAACTTATCGACGCTGTCGCGCTCGATTACAAATGCCCGCCCGCGATAGCGCAGCGCGTTCTGAACACCGCCGCGTTCACCGAGGCGTTTCAGGAAACGCTGGCGTATCTGATCGAGGCCCACCGCGACGGGAAGGTTCATCTGGAAATCCGCACGACGTTCCACACCGATTTCATGGACGAAACCGACATCGCGTGGATCATGGAGGATCTGGAGCGCCGGAACTACACGGGCGGCTATTTCCTGCAAAACATCGTCGCGACGGGCGACGCCACGCTGGGGAACATCCCGAAACCCGCCCGCGCGCTCGTCCCCGAACGCCTGCCCCAGCCGAAAAACTTCACGCTCGGCTTCCGCAACTTCCCCACGCCCCCCGCCAAAGGCCCCCAAAACCCGGAATCCTGAGTTTTTTCGCCCCTCAACCCAACTGTTGACCCCGGCGAAAGGAACGCTATGATCCCCGCCACAACCGCCGTCCCAAGACGGCACGGCCCCAGTGGTGGAATCGGTAGACGCGGCAGACTCAAAATCTGCTATCCGCAAGGGTGTGGGGGTTCAAGTCCCTCCTGGGGCACCAACTTATTGACCAGAGCCGTGCACAGACATCCTAAAAAACCTATATCTCGTTGAAATCACGAGAAGCTTTTTTTAGCAACGTCCAGTGTACGCCAAGACAAGCCGGTCATCGTCGGGGCACAAGTCGGGGTATCAGCAAAACTGGTACAAGGAGATACCCCGATGTTGTTAACGAAGTTCAAGTGCGATGCCGCTAAACCAAAAGACAAACCCTACAAATTAAGCGATGGCTACGGCCTGTATCTGCATGTCATGCCAAATGGCAGCAAATACTGGCGAATGAAGTACAGCTTCGCCGCCAAAGAGAAAGTTCTGGCCTTCGGCGTTTACCCCGAAGTTGCTATTGCTGAGGCTCGCGATAACGTTGATCGGGCGCGTAGGCAGATTCGCGAAGGCAACGATCCCAGCGACCTCAAGCGTCGGCAAAAACGCGCTTCTTCTGAAAAGTCGAACAATACATTCGAGAAGTTGGCTCTGGCTTGGTATGGGCATAACAAACCTAAATGGTCAGAGGGGCACGCCCAGAACATCCTTCATAGACTGAGAAAGGAAGTGTTCCCGCTTATCGGTGATTCGCCCATCAGTGAGGTAACGCCCCGCATGCTCTACAAACATGTACAAGCCATTCAAGATCGAGGGGCGAACGAGATGGCGCGACGGGTTCGGCAATATGTCAGCCAGATTTTCAGCTACGGCATTGCTACCGAACAGGCCGACCGGAACCCTGCCGCCGAGATTCATAGCCTGATGCGTCCTTTCAAGCGGGGGAATTACCGCGCTCTGGAATACAAAGACCTCCCTTCCTTCCTTCAGGCGCTTGAACACAATGAAGCGCGACTAATGCGCCAGACGCGATTCGCGTTGAAACTTATGCTCCTCACTTTTGTCAGGACAAACGAGCTTGTATTGGCTCGTTGGCGAGAATTTGATTTTGATAATGCTCGCTGGGTTATTCCTGCTGAACGGATGAAAATGCGGCGAGATCATATCGTTCCCTTATCCAGACAGGCGGTGGAGATTCTGAAAGAACTTCGTGATCTGAACCCATTTAACGGCAAGCCAAATGCAGAGTTTGACTGGGTAGCTCCGCATATCAGTGATCCCAAACGCCCTATGTCCAATGCAACAATGCTTGGTGGAGTGCGGCGCATGGGTTTCAAGGACAAAACCACAGTTCATGGGTTCCGTGCAACGGCAATGACTGCCTTGAAGGAACAGCTTGGCTTCGCACACGAGGTCATCGACAGACAACTCTTCCACGCTCCGGCTGATCCGTTAGGCCGCGCCTATGATCGGGCAGAATTTCTCGACCAGCGCCAAAATATGATGCAGGACTGGGCAGATCACCTCGAGAAAATCACAAAACACACACAATGAAATATGACGAATAAGTCATTTATATCAGTCAATTGCCCCTTAGTTAGCTTAAGACGACCTGACTGCCTTATCCTCCAGCAAGAGACTGCAACGGCTAAAGCGGTTCGCTGAATTCTCTTAACGGAAAATCCCGTGCGACGCTTTGGCCGTAATGGTTGAGACAAACTTGGAGGAGTGATGACGATGAATATTCTTAGGTTACCGGATGTCAAACAACGCACAGGGCTGAGCCGGTCACAAATCTATACCCTAATCCGAGCAAGAAAATTTCCACGCCAGATTGAACTCGGGTTGCGTGCCGTCGGTTGGCTTGAAAGTGATGTCTCAAGCTGGCTTGCCGGTCAAATCAACAAGACAAACGCCAAGCATGGACAGTCTTCATACGCTCTGGGTGGGCAGTCATGAGTAAAATGAAATCAACCGTCGAGCACTTTCTTGCCAACGCGTTAGATAGCGCCTCCCCTAATATGCAGATGTTGCTCGACCTTCATTCATCCTCGCCATGGAAAGAAAATGATCGCGAATGGTTTGCTTCCAACCCAAGGAGGTCTTTTCGTTTGCGAAGGCTTATGCCCGGCGAGTTTCCGGGTATCTTTAGGGATGGCAGCACCTACTGCGTAGTCAGGCAGATTAAGCCCAGTTTCCGGGAGAAGTTGTTGGCGTCCGATAATAGTGGCGGAGGGACATGGCTCGATAGTGTTCCCGATGTCGAGGAAGTTCATCTTGCAATCTGGCAGTTGCTTGATAGTGCCGGAGGAAACAAAGATGTTCCTGTTCATAAGATCAAAGAATTTTCATTCAAATTAATCGAAGCTGCCAAGCAAGCCGGGAGCCAACAATGAAGGAGTGTATTATCCATTATTCTCGTGGCTCAAATTATTACGATAATTTGCCGCAGCAGCTGGTCGCTTCAAATTTCGACGATTTCTCTGCCGCAGTGCTGGCCGACCGTTCTGCGAAGAAAGGGCAAGCGTATGTGTGTGCAGCAATGGCTGTTGGGCGCAACAACGACCAAGAAAAATATCCCGATGAGAACCATTGGAGGGCAAAGCATCTTGCTGAACTACGCGCATTCCTTCCGTTTGATCTTGATGGTTTTGATGAGCCGGAGTCCTTTGAAGAGGTAAAGGCTTGGCTGCGTCGCTACAAGGGTTTTGGGTACACCACGGCAAGCCCTACTGCTGAAGCTCCGCGCTGTCGGATTGTGCTGGCACAGACCCGCGCAACGACCCGTGAAGAAGGGATAACTCTGTGCCGCATTTTTCAGAAGATGATTGAACAAGATATTGAAGCCGGAAAAATCAAATTTGATGAATCTGTTTACAAGGCAGAGCAACCGCTCTTTACCCCCTTGCATAATGCCGAAACATTTCTTTTCGATGGCAAACCTATTGATGTCGATGCCTTGTTGGCTGATGCCCCATTGCTTGATGTGCCTCTGGTTGTTGTAAGCAAAAAAGGTTCGACACGTGAAGGGCGGGCAACTGATATCGCCGCAGATGACCCTGTACTGTGGAATCTTGAAGTTATGGAGATGATCAAGGCGTACAAGGGCAACGGCATGTATGCCGTAGAGTGTCCCTGCGCAGATGAGCATACCGGTGACAGCAATGAGACAAGCACGGTTTACTATCTGCCTAATTTTGGAGGCGTGAAGTAGACCTGTTGCGAAAGTCGGAGGGAATTGGGCGCGGAGCGGGCTTGGGCGGATGAGCTGGGTTCAGAAACCGGCGATGAGATTGACGATGCCCGCGATGGAGGAGAACTTGGCGGCGTAGGTTGCTTTGGAATAGCGGA
>CAIXHP010000068.1 GCA_903919315.1 uncultured Pseudomonadota bacterium
CAGGAGGGTGATGAGAGGGTAGTCAGGATTGAAGGACAGCAGCTCGATTTTCTGTCCGCCGTCGCGGCCCAGCTGTTTAACCATCACCTCGCCGTTGCGCGTGCGCACGGCGACGCGGTCGCCGCGACGGGGTTTCTCGGCAGGAGAAAGAACAATGCGGGCGCCTTCGCGATAAACGGGCTCCATGCTCTTGCCGCTGATCTCCAGCGCAAAGGCATGCGGATCATTCGCGCCGGGAAGAACAATCTCGTCCCAGCCGCGCCCCGATGGATACCCGGCTTCGTCGAAATAGCCCTCGCGTCCGGCCTCAGCATAGCCGAGCAACGGCAACCGCGTGCGCGTCGCAGCGCCAACGGCGGCCAGTGCCACAAAGGCATCCAACTCCGTCCCCGTCGCCTGCAAAATCTGCGCAATACTCTCAGTAGAGGGCCAACGCTTGCGCTTGCCCATCGTCCGCTTGCTGGGATTGAACAACGTGGCGCTCAGCCCCGACTTGCGTGCCAATCCCGAAGGCGACAAACCGTGAAGCTCCGCCAACCGATCAATGGCTCGCCATATATCCGCGTGTTTCAGCATCTAGGAATATTATCCCATTCGAACGAAAAAAGCAAATCAGTCAAAACTCAGTGCTTTGTTTCCTTCATCGCTTCAACGGCAGCATAGGCAGCCTTGAGAGCCGCGCTCTCTTCGCGCGAAGACTCGGATTCCGTCTTCACGGCTTCCGCGCTGGGCGCCTTCTTCGCCTTCGCTTTCTTGGCTTTGGGCATGTGTGTCTCCGTAATATGACGTACGAATATAAGTCCTCGATATAGGACTAGGTATACACAGCCTCGTAATACTTTCACCAGCACAAATATAGACATACGAAAGAATGTTGCTGATCAGTCCATCAACCAATCCAATAAAGTAAGCAAAACCGCCATTTCTGCCGCAGCGTTGCATTTTGCGAATCCATTCATCATGCCCGCCGCGAAACGTGAATGGCTCAATTTAGGGTTAAAACGAGGGTTTTTGGTTCCAAACCACCACACGCCACCCTTCGCCCTCCGGCTCCAGCACACAGATATGGCCCGTTTTCACCTTAGCCGCCGCGTCGCCACCGCCCACCAACGCATGAACGATACGCAAAATGCCGTTGCTGGTCACCGCGAGGCGCGTCGTCGCATCCGTCGCCAAAGCACGGCGCTGCTCATCGAGAAAAGCCGTCAACGACATCCGCAGCGCCGCCAACGAAGGCGACCACCCCATCCCCTCCGGCCACACGCCTTGCTTCTCCCACGGCTCCAAGACAGCCGCGCCGAAACGCTGCGCGATGGCATCGTTGCTCAAGCCTTCCCACTGGCCGTAATCAATCTCGCGCAAACGATCATCGACATGAACCTCTTGCCCCGACGACGCGGCGATAATCGCCGCCGTGCGCCGCGTCCGCTGCAACGGCCCCGCGATGATCGCGGCAAAAGGCGCGTCGCACGCAACAGCCCGCGCCGCCGCCTCGGCCTGCGCCTCGCCGGTCGCGGTCAAAGGCATGTCCGTACGCGCACCCACCCAAACCGGCGTTTGCCCGGCTTCGAACGTATTGCCATGACGGATAAGAATGAGTTTGGGCAAAGAAAGGCTCCTGTTCCTAATGAAGCTCCAGCCTAACGCCGTCGCTATCCCAACTCAAGCTTTGCGCCGACGAAGCCCCGCGCCGCCCCCTCCGTGCAGCGTCGCTCATGCGGACACCCACCGCACACGCCGCGCCGGATCGAACCATCGTGAAACACCTCACGCATCAAGGCAAGAAGAGGGCGATCCAGTTGAACCTCCGTCCCCACACGCACCGGCAAACCCTGCGGAAGGCAATCCTCCGCGCCGTGTGTCGTAATAAGCCGCGTGAGATAGCGCAAAACACGCGCATCGCGGATAGGCAAAACCCGCAGGCTGTTGCAAAACCTTCCGGGACACATCGGATCGCAAACAGCGTCGCGTCCCCGCACCACGGCAAGCCGCGCAAATCCATCGACGCGCAACGCGACATTGATCCGATCAATCAGCCCCTCGAAATGCCGCCCGAAAGCAGGCGTGTAAGCCGCGCCGCTATAGCCCAACAGGCACAGATAATGGTGGCCGCGAAGCGCCACAGCCTCGTCACGGGCCGCGACTCCGCGACGGACGGGAAGCTTAGATATTGCTAAAACTGCCATCGTACGTCGGCAACAATTCGCCCTCGGCGGCGATGATCTGTTCGGCGCGGCGACGGTCGGCTTCGCTGTCCACGCCCGTATGGCTACGTCCGCGATAATCCACCGGAACGACGCGGATCTTTATCCCGTTCTCCAGCGCCCGCAGTTGCTCCAGCTTCTCCGCTTGCTCCAACACCCCCGGCGGCAACGCAACGATCTGCGCCAACACATCGCGGCGATACCCATACAACCCGATATGCCGCCACACCGGCGGATTTTTCATCCCGTCGCGCACATAGGGAATGATGCTCTTGGAGAAATACAAAGCGTTGTGGTCATGGTCGAACGTCACCGTCGTGCCGCCCACCTCGCCCTCGTCCTTCGCCGCCTTCAGCGCGGCATAGGCCGCGTCGCTCAAGTGAACCGCAGGCGTAGCGATGCCCACCGTGTCGTCGGCACGCATCGCCTCCATCACCGCGCGGATCACCCACGGCGGAGTCAGCACCGCGTCGCCCTGCAGATTGATGATCCGATCAACCTCGGCAGGCAAAGATTGCAACGCCGCATGCGCCCGCTCGGTTCCGTTCGGTAGCGCCGGATCGGTCATCACGCAAGCCGCGCCAAGCTTGGCGCAAAAATCAGCGATGCGCTGATCGTCCGTCGTCACCACCACGCCGTCGCGCCCGGCGACGCTGACTCCCAAGGCCCACACCCGCTGCAACAACGGCACCCCCGCGACAAGTGCCAAAGGCTTGCCCGGAAAACGCGTCGAACCATAACGAGCGGGAATAATAATGCGAAAGGACATGCCGTGTTCCTAAATATGAGAGCCGCGTTCTTTACACCGCCGCCTTGGCGGATGTCAGCACCAAACCGGCTTCGTTGGCCGTAACCACCACCGTCGCGCCGTCCTGAATCTTGCCGCCCAACAATTCCTGCGCCAACGGATTCTGCAACGTGCGCTGAATGACGCGCTTGAGCGGCCTCGCGCCATAGACAGGATCATACCCCGCCTCGGCCAGCCAGTTCAAAGCCTCAGGCCGCACATCCAGCGTGATCTTATGCTCGGTCAAAAGCTTGCGCAGACGCTCTAGCTGAACGCTGACAATGGCCGCCATATTGTCGCGGCCCAACCGCCGAAAGATCAGAATTTCATCAAGGCGGTTGAGGAATTCCGGACGGAAATGCCCACGCGCAGCCTCCATGACCAGATCACGCGTGCGCGGCGAAAGCTCGTCGCCCACATCCTGCGCAATGACGTCCGCGCCGAGGTTCGAGGTCAGCACGATGATGGTGTTCTTGAAATCCACCACACGCCCCTGTCCGTCCGTCAAACGGCCATCGTCAAGAACCTGCAACAGGATATTAAACACATCCGGATGGGCTTTCTCCACTTCATCGAACAACACGACCTGATACGGACGGCGGCGCACGGCTTCGGTCAGCGTTCCGCCTTCCTCATAGCCGACATAGCCGGGGGGGGCTCCGACCAACCGCGCGACGGCATGCTTTTCCATATATTCCGACATATCGACGCGCACCATCGCCTGCTCGTCGTCGAACAAGAATTCGGCCAGCGCCTTCGTCAACTCCGTCTTGCCCACGCCCGTCGGGCCGAGGAACAGGAACGAACCCACGGGCCGGTTGGGATCCTGCAACCCCGCGCGCGCCCGACGCACGGCGTTGGATACCGCCACCACGGCTTCGTCCTGACCGACGACGCGGCGGCGCAAATGATCCTCCATCTTCAGCAACTTGTCGCGCTCGCCCTGCAGCATCTTGTCGACGGGAACGCCTGTCCAACGGCTAACGATGGCGGCAATGTCGCTGTCGCGCACGACCTCGTTCAACAAAGTGTTGGTCGAACTCTGGCCGCCATTCTCCGCTTGCTTCAACTGGCGTTCCAGATCGGGAATGACGACATAGGCCAGCTCGCCGGCACGGGTGTATTGTCCGGCGCGTTGCACCTGCTCCAACTCCGCCCGCGCCTGTTCGATGCGCTCTTTGATTTTCTGAGCGCTGGTCAGCTGGTTTTTCTCCGCCTGCCACCGCGCCGTGAGCTGCGCCGATTTCTCCTCCAGCCCCGACAGTTCGTTGACAAGCCGCGTCAGCCGTTCCTGCGAAGCGGCATCCGGCTCCTTTTGCAAAGCCGCCTGTTCGATCTTCAACTGAACGATCTTGCGATCCAGTTCGTCGATCTCCTCTGGCTTGCTGTCCACTTCCATCCGCAGCCGCGCCGCCGCTTCGTCGATCAAGTCGATAGCTTTGTCCGGCAGAAAGCGGTCGGTGATATAGCGGTTGGACAACGTCGCCGCCGCCACGATCGCGCCGTCGGTGATGCGCACGCCGTGATGCAGTTCGTATTTTTCTTTCAGCCCACGCAAGATGGAAATGGTGTCTTCCACCGTCGGCTGATCGACAAACACCGGCTGGAATCGCCGCGCCAGAGCCGCGTCCTTTTCGATGTATTTATGATATTCGTCCAACGTAGTCGCGCCGACGCAATGCAACTCGCCGCGCGCCAAAGCGGGCTTCAGCATGTTGGAAGCGTCCATCGCCCCCTCGCCCTTGCCCGCGCCGACCAGCACATGCAACTCATCAATAAAGACGACGATCTCGCCCGCCGCCGCCGAAATTTCATGCAGCACGGCCTTCAACCGTTCCTCGAACTCGCCGCGATATTTCGCGCCCGCCACCAACGCGCCCAGATCGAGCGCCAGCACATCCTTGCCCTTCAACCCCTCCGGCACGTCGCCCTTGACGATGCGCTGCGCCAAACCTTCGACGATGGCCGTCTTGCCGACTCCCGGCTCGCCGATCAGAACCGGATTGTTTTTGGTGCGACGCGCCAGAACCTGAATCGTCCGGCGAATTTCCTCGTCGCGCCCGATGACCGGATCCAGCTTGCCGTCCCGCGCCGCCTGCGTCAGATCGCGCGCGTATTTCTTGAGCGCGTCATAGCCCTGCTCCGCGCCGGTGCTGTCGGCGGTACGGCCTTGACGCAAGCCCGTAATCGCCTGATTGAGCCGCTCCGCCGTCAGTCCGGCATCCTTCAAAGCCTTCTGCGCCGCCGTCCCCGAAGCCATCGCCAAGGCCAGCAGCAAACGCTCCGCCGTCACAAAACTGTCCCCCGCCTTTTTGGAGATGTCTTCGGCGGAACTCATCAAACGGGCGAATTCGGAAGTCAGGAGCAGCTGATCGGCGCTGCCTGTGGCATAAACCTTGGCAATCTTGTCCAATTCGACATTCACCGCCCGCAAAGCCGCCTGCGGATCGCCGCCCGCCGTACGGATCAAGTTGCTGGCCAGCCCCTCTTTGTCCTCCAGCAACACCTTTAACAAATGCTCCGGCTGCAACCGCTGATGCTGCATCTTGATCGCCAGCATCTGGGCCGACTGCAGAAACCCCTTGGAACGGTCGGTGAAGCGTTCGATGTCCATGATCCCAACCCTTTGAAACGAAGGCCGCCCGTCCTAACAGGGCGAAGCAAGCCCCGTTCAGCGGACACCAAGAGAACTTAAGGTTAATGCGCCAAATTACAAGGGCTCGATAGCGGAAACACCGCTCAAATGCTAGCGGATCAGCCGCTTCATTAAGCATAAGTTCTTAGCATTTGACTTGGCGTGCATCAGTATGACATGACTATAATATTGTTAAACGCACAGCACTCGTCGATTGGATAAACCATGAATATTCTATCATTGGCAAAAACAGCAGCCCTATCGCTCACCATCGCCGTCAGCCCTCAGGCGCTTGCCTATAAATTGAGTGGTCGTAGCGTGGACGAAGCAATAAGAAACGGTCTACCAGGATACGAATGCTGCACGGGCTGCTCGTGTTCCAATTCTAAGCTTATCATTGTTGCGCCGGAAGCGGTTCCGCCCACACAAGGTCGCCCCAGATTTGACGCGGCCAGAGCAGCCAATGAAGCGCGGCAGCGCGCCCAACGAAACCGCATGCAACGATAATTGCATAAGATAGCTTTGACTTAAGATCGGATCAAAGCGCGCCGACAGCAACTCGCTGTTGATCACCAGAAAGTCCCTAAACATGAACAACCCCAGCGAAATCTTCTTACAAGAACTCGCCCGCCTCGCCGAACTGCGCGAAGCCTACGCCACCATGGGTGGCATGAGCCTTTTTGAAGCCAGCCAACTCCAGAGCCAGCTGGATAGGCAATCGCAAGATGAATTTGAACAACGCTGCCGCGATCTGCCTGATGATGCCAACGATGAAGCCCGACGCATACGCAGTGAAGTCGACGCCGCCGCTGGTCGCGAGTTCACGACGCGCTTTGTTTTTCCGTTTTCGTCCCGTTTGGGAAAAGAACAACAACTCGATGACGTTCTAGACGTCACACCCCACAATATTGTGCTGGAGTGCAGTTCCTCGTATCGGGCATGCTTTTACGACGGAACGGAACGGAACTAAGACCCGGCAATCTGCCACAAAAAATCGCAACCGCTGGCCTAAATGGAACAACGCCAACGGAAAAAATGAAGGACCTCTCGCGCATGCCCCAAGCGCTGGATGCGATCATCGCCCAGCTTGAAGAGAGCAAGAGCAACCCAGCCATCTTCAGACCCGACGAAAACTATCGAGTGCAAGCGTTTGGAGGGCTATTGCAGGCCATGCGAACATCCGTCGCCACGCTGCTCGACCACCGCGACACGATACGGGAAGAACTGGGCCTCCCGCGTCTCACGCCGAAAACGCCACAGACACCCCGCGATGCAGCGGCGAAGCTCGCGCCTGCGCTGGGGTAGCCTTACCGAAAAACCAAATGGCGCGACGCGAAGAAATTAAAGAACATCCCCGCTAGCGAACCCGCTGCAATCCCAAGAATGGGATAAGCGGCCACCAACGGCTGCGTGGCGATCAGCGCGGCATAAGCGCCATAGTTAAAGCAAAAACCGCCCACGCTCACCAAGACGAACCGCGCCCATTGCGCATGAACAGCGCCGCCGCCCTGCCCCCGAAAGGTAAACACGCGATTGCAAAACCAAGTCGTGGTCGCTGCCGCGATGAACGACACCACACGTCCATCGTACAGCCCCATGCCCAAAAACGTCATGCACAGCTTCAGAATCCCGACATCCACCAGAAAGCCGATGCCGCCGACGATGCCGAACTTGATAAACTGAACGACGACAGGCCGCGCGATCATAGGCGCTCCAGCGTCATTTCCCACCTACACCATCGTGAAGCGCGGGGATGTTGAGATAGCGCATGCGCTTCATCTCGCGCCGCCCGCGCGTCACGGTGTCGAGGATCAGGCCGCACGACAGGCTGAGAAAGCCGATAAGCATCAGCCCCATCGACAACACCGCCGTCGGCAAGCGCGGCACAAGGCCGGTTTCGGCGAATTCGATCACGATCGGCACGATCAATAAGGTCGACACAAACGCCAACAGCGCCGCCATCAGCGAAAAGAACTGCATCGGCCGTTCTTCCTTGATCAACACGACAATCGTCCACAAAATCCGAAACCCGTCGCGGAACGTGCTGAGCTTGCTGACGGAACCTTCGGGACGATCTTTGTAAGGCGTCGCCACCTCGGCGGTCGGCATCCGCAGCTCCAGCGCATGCACCGTCAGTTCGGTTTCGGTTTCGAACCCCGCCGCCAGCGCCGGAAAACTCTTCACATAGCGCCGCGACATCACGCGATAGCCCGAAAGCATGTCGGTAAAGCGATTGCCGAACGTCCACGCCACCATGCTGGTCAACAGCCAGTTGCCGAAACGATGGCCGGGCCGATAGGCCTTTTCAATTTGCGTGACGCGCGCGCCGTTCACCATATCGAGCGACTCGGTCACAAGGCGTTTGACCATCATCGGCGCGGAGGCCGCGTCATAAGTCGCGTCGCCGTCCACCAGAACATAAATATCGGCCTCGATGTCGGCGAACATGCGGCGCACGACGTTACCCTTGCCCTGCAAGGTTTCGGTGCGGACGATGGCCCCGGCGGCGCGAGCGACTTCAACCGTGCGGTCGCGCGAGTTGTTGTCATAGACATAGATCGTCGCGTCGGGCAGAGCCTTGCGAAAATCCGCCACGACCTGAACGACAGCCGCTTCTTCGTTGTAGCAGGGGATCAGAACGGCCGTCCGCAAAGCTTCAGTCATGTTTCACCACCGGGTTGGTTCGTGCCAAATCGCACAGTTCGAGCTTGGTATCATAGAGATGATCGGCAACAGCTTGGCATGATTGCGGCAAAATCTTGAAATCATAAAATTTCAAGGCCGCCGTCGCCAAATCGCGCTGCCAGTTCGGTATGAGCAGCTTAAAGATTCCGCGATGCGCCGCAACCCGTTCGTGCAGCATGCGGTTGATGCCCTTGTCCTGATCCGGACTGGCAAAGTTGCTTTGTATCCGCACGAACTTCACCTGCGGCGGAAACGCGCTCACGACATGGGAATATGGCTCGAATCCGGCCATCAGCACCATCAGGTCGGCATCCTGCGGCAAAGCCGGAATCTCCGCCTCGACGGTATGATCCAACCATGACGGCAAGCGACCCCAAGTGCCGGGCTGGATCACCGCGATGACAACCCCCAAAGCAAAGCCGATCAACATCCCCCGAAACGGCAACCGCAACGGCAGATAGCCGATGGCAAAAACGATCAACAACGGAGCCAGCATCTCCAACGGAATGGCATAGCGGTAAATGGCAAACATCAGCAGCCAAACCGCATAGGAAACCGCCGCCGTCCAAAGCAGATAACGCGCGACAAACGGCTCAGCGACCTGATCGTCGCGCGACGTGTTGCGCCCAAAAAGCAACCGCAACACCAACGCCGCCGGAAGCAGCGCGTAGAGAATAGGCAAACGCCAATCGCGCCAAGGAATCTCCCCCACCTCCAGCGGATTCGCCGTGAACGCAAACGGGAAAGCCAAACGATCCGCCCACGAAGTCGGCACGAACTGCACATCGCGCGCGCTGGTCAGAGGAGCCAACGGCGATTTGAAAACCTCGTTGAAATAGGGAAACAGTGGACTGCCGTAATGCGTCTGCAAATAGAAAGCCCACGGCCCCAACGTCACCGTTAAGCCAGCCAAAACGCCCACGCCAAACATAAATCCCAAAAGAATGCGCCGCCGCCATGGGCCCGCCGCCAGCACCAAGGCACAGCACAGTCCGACGCAGAACAGAACGCTGGGCAGCTTCAGCCCCATCATCGCTCCGGCAGGAACGCCGCTCAACAACGCCCATCCCGCCGCCTGCCGCCACGGCCCCGTCAACAGAGTCCGGTAATGGCGAACGACGAGCAACGCCGAGGCGAAAACGCCGAGGCTGGTGATGTTGTCGTAAAACACCGTCCCGATCTGCGCGATGCCGCCGCCTCCCAACATGCCGAGCGCCGCCAAAAGCGTGCAAGCCCAGACCTTCTGACGCGGGTTGGAGAGCCGCAAACTGGCATGGGCCAGCATGAACAGCAGGACGAAATTCAACCCCTGCACAGTCCCCAGCACAAACCCGGCCACCCGCGCCGAGACATGCGTCGCCAACAGATAAAAGGGAACGTCCAATGCCGGGTTGTAAAAAAACGGAGTCTGCGATGGCAAAAGATCAAGCGCGTAGCGCTGGTTCACCAAGGCATAGGCGTTATACCAATGATAGTTCCGCAAATCCCAATTGGCATCCTGCCCCAGAAACAACGCCAACGCACCGAACGCCAACGGTGCTAGAAAAAGGATCGCCAACGCCAACGCACGTCCGCGACCCTGCGGCAACACGCGCACATCCATCGAGTCCAGAGCGAACCGAGCCATCAGAACAATCCAAGACGGGCGGCTGCCGACACCGGAGAACCGTTACCAGCCCTTAGACGAACCGACCGGAGCGCCAAGATCCACAGGAGCCATCATCGCCGGATCGCCCGTCTGTTGCTGAGGCGCGGCAACAAGGAAGCGCGGCATATGATCCCGCATCGCCCGCTCAAGATTGACGTTCAGATCCGCCATGATCTTCGTGACCAAAGCGTTATAAGCCGCCTGAAGCTCGTTCGCGGTCGGATCCTCAGGCAGCGTCACATAATGCGCGGCATTGGCTGTAGCTATCCCCGTCATATTGTTGACGGGCGACTGGGAATCCACCGTGACCTCGACATGGCCGACGAGCTTATAGGCCTGCTCACGCGTGAACATGCCGCTGAGTTCGGTGGAAACGGGCAAAAGCTGGCGACTGACGCTGGCATCCTTGATGATGAGGGTCGTGTGGCCCATCATGCCGACCGCCTGCAACCGGTCATCCGCCCAACGCTTCACGGCATCGGCCAGCTTCGGCTGCAAGTCATGCCCGACATAGGGCGACCATTTCGGCACGCTGTACGAGCGATCAAGGATCCGCATATCCTGCGTATCGATATAGATTTTGCCCAAGCTGGCAAAATCGGGAGCGAGCGGCGCAATCGGCTTAGGTTCCGCCGCACAACCCGCCAGCGCCACACCAAGACCAAGAATGAGGAAAAGCTTTTTCATGGGTAGCATCCTAAGGAACAGCGTCGATTCTGTAAAGCCTCAAGCCGCCCCAAGCGGCATATCCCCTCTCTTTAGGGAAAAATCCGATGTTTTTAAGCTAAAAACCGCGCCAAGCCCCTACCCAAATCCCGCCTTCCTATGCTACGCCATAGGCATGAACCAACGTTCGACCGACCAATTGGATAAAGTTCTGGCGCTTGCGGATTCGAGCCATGAGGGCGAAGCCGTGGGCGCTGTGCGCATGGCGCGGCAATTGCTGTCCCGCGACGGCCTGAGCTTTGGCGACTTGGCCCGCGCAGCCTCCAACCGTTCGCGCTTCGCCCGTCCTTTGTCGTTCTTTTCCAGCCAGCAAGTGAATCTGGAAGCGCAAATCGCGCCCTTTCAACAGCAGATCGCCGACCTACAGGCCGACAATCAAAGCCAAGCCACGCAAATCGAATTCTGGCGTCGCCGCGCCTTTGAACTGGAACAACAGCTCAACCTCAGCCAGACCGAAGCCCAGCGCTGGAAGGAAATGGCCCGCGAAACCTTGGAAAAACTGTGGGACATGGGCCAACAGGCCGACGCGCCCGCGTTCGACTCGGGCGACACCGACTTTGAAGAATCCGCGCCGCCGCTTCAGGCGGTCGGGAAAAAGTAACCCTCGCCCCCCTTTCGGAGTCTCTCCCCATGAAAAATGTCGTGATAGTCGGTGCCCAGTGGGGCGACGAAGGCAAAGGCAAGATCGTTGACTGGCTCTCTTCCCGCGCTGACGTGGTGGTGCGGTTCCAAGGCGGCCACAACGCAGGCCACACGCTGGTTATCGACGGCAAAGTTTACAAACTCAATCTTCTACCCTCCGGCATCGTGCGCGAAGGCAAACTCTCGGTCATCGGCAACGGCGTGGTGGTCGATCCGTGGGCCTTGCTCAAGGAAATCGACAACATCCGCACGCTGGGCGTGACGGTCTCGCCGGACAATCTGATCGTCGCCGAAAACTGCCCGTTGATCCTGCCGGTTCACGGCATGGTCGACCGCGCGCGCGAAGCGGCCAGCGGCGCGAAGAAAATCGGTACAACCGGACGCGGCATCGGCCCGGCCTATGAAGACAAAGTGGCGCGCCGCGCCATCCGCCTCTGCGATCTGGCGGAATCGGAATCCTTCCTGCGCGACAAGATCGAGCGCCTGTTGGTGCATCACAACGCGCTGCTGCGCGGCTTTGGCGTGGAAGAAGTCGATCCCGCCCAAATGCTGCAAGAGTTGCAAGCCCTCGCGCCGCAAGTCCTGCCCTATGCCGCCGTGGTATGGAAACGTCTTGAGGAAGCGCGGCGCGAAGGCCGCCTCATGCTGTTCGAAGGCGCGCAGGGCATGATGCTCGACGTGGACAGCGGCACCTATCCCTTTGTCACCTCCAGCAACATCGTCGCGGCGCAAGCCGCCACCGGCTCCGGCGTAGGCCCCAAAACGCTGGGCCGCGCCCTCGGCATCTGCAAAGCCTACACGACGCGCGTCGGCTCCGGCCCCTTTCCCACCGAAGACACCGGCGAGATCGGCGAATTGCTCGGCACGCGCGGAAATGAATTCGGTACCAACACCGGGCGCAAGCGCCGCTGCGGCTGGTTCGATGCCGTGCTGGTACGGCAAGCGGTCAAGGTCGGCGGCCTCGACGGCATCGCTTTGACGAAAATCGACATCCTCGACGGGCTGAAGGAACTGAAAATCTGCCGTGGCTACAAACTCAACGGCAAGATCATCGACTACCTGCCCGCCAGCGCGACCGCGCAAGCCGCCGTGGAGCCGATCTATGATGTCTGCGAAGGCTGGAGCGAAAGCACGCACGGCGCGCGCAGTTGGGCCGACCTGCCGTCGCAGGCCATCAAATACATCCGCCTCATCGAAGAAATGATCGAGGCTCCCGTCACCCTGCTCTCGACCAGCCCTGAGCGCGACGACACCATCCTGATGCGCGACCCCTTTGCGGATTGAGCGCACTGACTGAGGAACAGCCCATGTCGACCTGCGTCTGCGGTTCCGGCCTTGCCTTCGCCCTGTGCTGCGAGCCCATATTGAACGGCAAGCCCGCGCCGACGGCGGAAGCGTTGATGCGTTCGCGTTACGCCGCCTACGCCCTCGGCAAGCTCGACCACGTCGAACGCACCGCCACGCCCGAAGCGCTCGAAGGCTTCAACCGCCAAGATTCGGAACGGGTCGTCGATGAATCGAAATGGCTGGGTCTGGAAATCCTCCGCACCGTCGACGGCGGCGAAGGCGATCAAACCGGCCAAGTGGAATTCGTCTTCCGCTACAGCCTGCGCGGCCAAACCTACGCCCAGCACGAGCTGTCCACCTTCTGCCGAAAAGACGGCGCGTGGCTCTACAGCAGCAGCGAGATCAACCCCAAATCGCCGCCCGTCCGCGTCACAAAGGAAGGCCGCAACGACCCCTGCGCGTGCGGATCGGGGAAAAAACACAAAAAATGCTGCGGAGCCTGACCCGCCGTGGCGGAACAACGCTTCAACTGCACGCTCTGCGGTCAATGCTGCCGAGGCTGGATTCCGCTGACGCTCGACGACGCGCTCGCCAACGCCGGACGCTTTCCTCTGGCAATGGTGTGGACACCCGTGCGTCCGGGCAGCCGCGCCTTTGACCTGACCACGCGGCTGGGTACGACGGTGCAACTCCGCAACCACAAGCAAGTCGCCGTGCTGATCGCGCCGACCGCCTACATCCCGCCATCGTTTCCGTGTCCTGCACTGACGGCAGATAATCTCTGCGGCATCCAAGGCGACAAGCCGCAGCGCTGCCGCACCATGCCGTTCTATCCCTACCGCGAAGAAAACGACCAAGCCGATATTCTCGTCCCCCGCAAAGGCTGGGCCTGCGACACGTCCGCCGCCGCCCCGGTCATCTACCGTGACAAAACGATCATCGACCGCGAAGCCTTCGACCGCGAGCGCGAAGCCCTGACCGCGCAAGCCCCCTCGCTACGCGCCTACGCCGAAACCATGTTAAAGCAAAACGCGGCGCTGACGGACTATCTGACAAAAGCCGCCCAAAACCCCGTGGCGGGCCATTTCGCCGTCAACTTCTCGTCCTACCTACGCCTCAACCGCTCCTACGACCTGATCGCCTTCGCCAAAGCCCAACACCCCGTCCTAACCGCCTTCGCAAACCGCACCGAAAAAACGCCAGAACTGGCCGACTACCACACCTATTACAAGGAATCCGCCGCCGAACTGTCCTGGTTCGCGCAGCGCAGTTAGACGGCGATAATCAAAGCAGAAAATCATTCCCTATTGCTTAAAATCGTCATTGTCTTTAGGATTTAACAGTCATTTGCGCCGCACATTTCCGGCCCGTCAACCTGATCGATGGATGAACCCCATGAGCCTGAAAGCCCAACTGCAGCGCTGGCAAAAGGCCGCTGTGCTTGACACCGCCACGGCAGCGCAAATCGAAACTTATGAAAAGTCGCGGCACGGATTTCGGTTTAGCACCGCCATGCTAGGGCTGGGCGCTCTAGCCATCCTTCTCGGCATCGCGGCGGTTGTCAGTTCAAACTGGGATGCTATTCCCGCCTTCGTCAAACTACTGACACATGCCGCACTCAACCTGACGCTCATCGCAGGCATCGGGTTCAGCCTCCGCGCGGGACGAACCGTAGCCAGCGAAGTCATGCTGTTTTTGCTGGGCGGATTGACGCTAACTTTCATCGCCCTGATCGGACAAATCTACCAAACCGGCGCTCCGCTGTGGCAGGCGTTGACGCTGTGGCTGGTCATCACCTCGCCCTTCCTCTTCTATCTAGCGCGGGCGAGGTTCACCATGGTGTGCTGGATTGCCGGATTTCTAGCGACGCTGACCGCTGCGGAAGAAGCTATCACCTACTATCTCGGCCCGCTCAATCTGGAGGACTCCTTTTACACAGTCATTCCCGTTGCGATGATCGTAGCGGGACAATGGACGCAGTTGAAGGAAAGGTGGCAGGTATGGCCGACCTTTCTGGCCAAGAGCGGCTACGCGCTGACGGCCTGTGCCGTATCCATGGCACAGTGGGGATGGCACGACTCCATTACCAACCTTCTCCACAACAGCACCATAACGCCTATCTATCTGGCTTTCTTTACCGGACTCGTGGCATCGGGACTGCTGCTCGCCCTGCGCCGCGCCCACTACATCGAGGCCAAGCCACCGATCATCGACTTCTTTATGCTGGTCAGCGTCCTTGTCGGTTTCCTCCCCTTTCTGATCCCCCACACACAAATGTCGGTCGTCGGCGCAGCACTCTTTATGGCCTACTGGGCGCTGATCGGATGGACAGGGCTGCGGCTCGGCATGCACTGGATTCTCAACACGGCCATCGTCATCATCGCGCTGCGTCTGGTCATCGTTTACATTGAAGTGTTCGGGAGTCTGCTTGCGACCGGCGTAGGGCTGATCGTGAGCGGCGTTCTCCTCATCGCCCTTGTGCAGGGCACACGTAAGCTGATTCAAAAACTGGGGCGCAAAGCATGACCCAACAGAAACGCCTGACGCTGGCCGTCATCCTGCTCCTTTTGCCTTTGTTGGCTCTGGGCTGCATCGTCGCCAAGAACGAAGCCGATTTGGCGCGCGCGAAGACATGGCGCGTCAAAATCACCGGCTACGACCCGCGCGATTTGCTGTCCGGTCATTACCTGAATTTCCGCTTTGACTGGCAACATCAACAACACCGCGCCTGCGCGGTTGGAGAAGACTGCTGCCTGTGCCTCAATGCCAAAGACGGATCAAACATCCCCACCACAAGCATCAAGACATGCAAAGCTGCCGCCGCCTGCGTCAGCAGCCTTCCGATGCTGGGCGACGACCCCTGCGGTCGCGGCGAGTTCCGCTGTATTAAACGCGACATCACCTCCGACCCGGAAGACCAGCAGCGTTACTACATCCCGGAAGAATCCGCTCCGCAACTCAATGCTCTGTTGGCCGACTCCGCGATGAATCTAACCGTGGATTTGAAAGTCACGCCCTCTGGCCGCCGTCTCCTCACCGCGCTTTACGTCAACGACATCGAATGGCGCGATTATCTGCGCCAGCACCCGGAACTCAATCAACCCCAAGCCACCGGGTCACGAGAACACGCATGGCGTATAAAGATAGCTCAGCCGACGCTCTACGGATCACATCTGATCTTTCGTCTCAATTGGGGCGAGGCGACAAAAAGCGACACCTGCACAGAGAGCTGTGCGCTTTGCCTGAATGAGCAATTCGGCACAAACGAACCGGCAATAAGCTATGTTTCCAACGGGAGAAGTCCCTGCCTTGAACGGTTCCTGTTAACGTCCAAAAATCAGACCACGCGCCGTCTCGCCTATGGCGACTTTTCTCCTAATGACCCGCAACTGTTCGCCTTATCGACTATCGACACAGAAACCATGGCACTGCTTCTCGCAGCCCCCCCCAAAGAATGGGCTATCGACGTTAAGACGGAAGGCTGGGGCGGAGCGCCTGAATTCGGCGACATCTACATCGACAATATCGAATGGCGCGAATGGGCGCGGCAACATCAAGCGAAGAGCCAGCCCTAAGGGGCAATGCCAGCGTTTGATCCGCCCCATGATTTCGCGTAACATTCCAGCCTGATTCGTTCGCTTCAGGTAACCCATGGCCCACGCAGAGCAAGCGCAGGAAAATCTTGGCAAAGCGCTGTCGCTTGGCGTGAAGGTGGACGTGTATCCGGATTTGCCCTTGCCAGAGCTTAACGGCGCGGGCGGCCCGGCCTTTGCCGCCAAGATGCGCGGGGATGGCCGCTCCGACCTTATGGCCGTAATCTGCACGTCGGGTCTGCCCGCGCGGTTCGATCTGGTCAACGCCATGCGCACCATCGACAACCCCAGCGTGCTGAGGCTGCGTGAAAACGGCGTGATCCACTGGCCCGCGCAAAACGCCCACTACTACGCTCTGGCCTACGAACGGCCCTTGGCGCCGCGCTATCGGCACACCATCGACGACACATTCCCGCCGATGAGCGAAGATGCCATCAACCACTATTTCGTCACGCCCATGATCGGCGCGTTGCTGGAATTCCAACGCACCGGTATCGTGCATGGGGCCATCCGCCCGACCAATATCTTTTGGCGCGACGGCGGCGCGACCGCGCCACAACTGGGCGAATGCCTGTCCTCCCCGGCGGGCATCGGCCAGCCTGTGCTGTTCGAAACCATCGAACGCGGCATGAGCCTGCCGATCGGTCGCGGCCCCGGCTCGCATGTGGACGACACCTATGCCTTTGGAGTCATGCTGGCGCTGATGGTGGTGGGACGCAACCCGTTGCAAGGCATGGACGACAACGCCATCCTGCAAGCCAAAATGGCGCACGGCAGCTTCAACACCCTCGTCAGCAACACGCGGCTCGCCGCCTCGCATATCGAGCTGCTGCGCGGCTTGCTCAGCGACGACTCGCGCCAGCGCTGGGTAGCCTCCGATTTGGAACAATGGCAGGCAGGCCGCCGCCTCACGCCGAAAAGCACCGACTCGGGCCGCCGCGCCAGCCGCCACTTCCCGATTGGCGGCAAGGAATACTTCCAAGTCCGCCCGCTGGCCGCCGCGCTGGCCAGCAACGTTCCCGAAGCCGTCAAAATGATCGAAAACAGCAGCCTTGAGAAGTGGCTGCAACGGTCGCTCGGCGACGACGACCGCGCCAAGGAAGTCACGCAGGTCGTCGCCGAGTTGAAGGAAAGCGGCAAAACCGCGCATTTCGAAGACCAGTTGGTGACGCGCGTCTGCATCGCGCTCGACCCGACCGCGCCGATCCGCTACCGAGGCATCGCGGTCATGCCGGGCGGCATCGCGGCGATGCTGGCCGAAACGATGCTCACAGGCGGCAACCCGCAAATCCTCAGCGAGATCATCGCCAGCCAATTCTCGACCGCCTGGGTCAATCTGCAAAAAGAAGTCAAGACCGAGATGGTGCCGATGGCGCAGCAGCTCGAACGCATGCGCAGCGTCATCGAAAAAACAAGCTTCGGCAACGGAATCGAACGCGCCACCTATGACCTGAACCCCACGCTGCCCTGCCTGAGCCCCATGCTGCGCGGCCAGTACGTCACGACCGCCAAGCAAGTCCTGACCGCGCTGGAATATATCGCAACACAGCCCAACCGCCCCCGCGAACCGATGGATCGGCACATCGCCGCCTTTTTAATCGTGCGCGACCGGCGCAGCGACCTTCTGTTCGAAGCCATGTCCTCGCCCGAAGGCTCGCTTCGTCGCGGCATGGCCATGCTGGCGCTCTACAGCGAGCTGCAATACCGCCACGGCCCCGATCAGGCTCCGGCACTGGCGGCATGGCTGCTGCCACTGATCGAACCGGCCATCCGCCGCTTTCTGAGCAAACCGTATCAGGAAAAAATCCGCCAGCAGGTTAAAAGCGCCGTCGAACACGGCAACCTCGACATGCTGCAAAAACTGGTGGACGATCCCAAGCGCATCGAACACGACGAAGTAAGCTTCCTTCAAGCCCGCCGCATGTATCAGGACATCACGCGCGAAATCGCTTCGCTCGAAGAACGGCTCGGCAACCGCGACCGGGTTGCGTTGGTGGTCGGTCGCCCGTGGGCCGCCACCATCGCCAGCGCCCTATCCATATTGCTGATTTCCTTCGCCGCCGTCCGCGCCATCCTGCATCATCTGGAGTAGCCCATGGCCGAAACGAAACAACCCACGCCGGAAAAAGCCGCGCCGCCGTCCGACAAGAAAGCGGACAAAAACGCCGCCAAACCGCGCGGCGGAAAGTGGCGCACCGTGGCCATCACGGTATTGGCGGTTCCCACCATCCTGCTGGCCGGACTGCCCACCCTGCTGCTGTGCGTGGGCATGCTGCCGACGCTCGTGGCGCTGGTCACCGACACCGACCCGCGCAAATCCGGCGCGGCCACGATCGGCTTTATGAATCTGGCCGGAGTCGCGCCCTTCATCATCGATTTGTGGGGAAGCGGTCAAACGATGGGGAACGCCATCGCCATCCTGTCCACGCCCAGCACATGGCTGGTGATGTTCGGCGCGGCGGGAGTCGGGCACCTGTTGCTCTACGCCATCCCCACCGCCACCGCGACGCTGACCCTCACGCGCATGGAAAGCCGCCTCAAAATTCTCAAGGAAGCAATCGAGCAGATGAAGACCACATGGGGCCCTGACATCGCGACGAATAAGTCGCTCGAAGACGTGCGCAAAAAGAACGGGGCCTGAGCGCCATGCCGCCGCTTCTTACGCTCACAATCACCCCACCGCGAGCCGGAAAGGGAGGCGGCGACACCGTCGGCCCGCGCACCGATGTCGCGGTCAAACCCCGCCCCAAGACGAAAAAGCCGTCGATGTACAAAGTCTTTTTACTCAACGACGACTACACGCCGATGGATTTCGTGGTGCGCGTGCTGGAGACCTTCTTCAACAAGAACCGCGAGGACGCCACGCGCATCATGCTGCATGTGCATCAGCGCGGCGCAGGCCTTTGCGGCGTCTACACCTTCGAAGTGGCCGAAACCAAAGTCGCCCAAGTCCTCGCCGCCGCGCGGCGCGAACAGCACCCGCTGCAATGCACGATGGAGAAAGAGTGAACCGTCTCGCCGCCGTCAATACAGCCGATTGACCCCGATATACCGGCGCACCCCGACGTTGAACACCCACACGGCCAAGCTCGAATAAACCACCGTCGCGCCCAGCAACACGGCCAGAACCGGCCACGAAAAATCGCGCAGCAACGTGATCGGCAGAAAGACCATGAACCCCGCCGGAAGGACGGAGAACATCGCCAGCTTAAGCCCCATCGGCTGCACATTCTGCGGCACCATGGTCATGGTGATGAGAATCTCGAACAATTTGTAGGACAACGGCTCCGCCCGCTGCACCCAAAAAGCTAACGAGAAAAACATCACGAGACTGGCCAGAAAAATCACCGCCGCGATCACCGAAAGCCCAAGCAGTCCCCAAAACTGCCACGGCGTGACATGGGCGAAAAAGACCCACCACAGCGGCCCGCTGACAATATCCCCCAACGACGCGGCATTCGACCGGCTGAGCAACAACGCGGGCAGAGGATGGCGCGGCTTGGCCAGAAAACTCTCGATGCTGCCATCCTGCACTGCCAGCGCAATCGTTCGCGCCCCGTCCGCCATGAACAACGCAAGTCCAATCGTCGTAGCGCCCAGTCCAAACATCAGCGCCACGTCTTCAAGTTGCCAACCCTTCACCTGCCGCACCGCGCCAAAGAAAACGACCCACAACAGGAAAAACAGAAAGTTTTGAAAGACCATAAAGGCGGACAACAGCAAAGGCCGCTTCCACTCCGTGTAATGCGCCTTCCCATTCGCCCGTAACAAAGCGGCGATGTAGGAAAGCTGTTTGCAAAGCGCCTGTCCCACGTCACGCCCCTTCGTTCTGAATACGGCGCAGCATCGCGCCGTTTGTCTTGGCGACGAGAACGAGCAGCACCAGCGTCCAGAATCCCTGATGCAAATACCCCGCGACAAGCGGCAGAACATCCGCCCCCACCATCCACCCGGCCGGAGCCGCGAGAACCGACGGAAACGGAGTCAACCAAACCAGCCGCGCCAACAAATCGGGATACAGCGCAAGCGGCCACAGCAAACCGCCCAACAGAAACAACGCCTTCTGCCAAACCCAAAAAGCCGGTTCCGCCTGCTTTAGCCACAGGCACGACACGCCGACCATAAAATACGATCCCAAAAGGATGAGACCCGCGAGCGGCAAACCCGCCAACATGCCCACAACAGCGCCCACGCTCGGAACAACGCCTTCAGTCAGAAAAAAGATCAGCGCGGCGCAGGGAACGAACAGAACGAAAAACCGCACGGCATATTGCCCGCTCCAATCCCCCAGCCGAACGACCCACGCGGGGCAGGGCCGCAACAGCTCCAAATGAATCTGATCGGACAAAATATCGCTCTGCATCTCCTTATAATGAGCCGTCGCCGCGCAGAACAACACAAACTCCGTCACGCCCAGATAGGCGATCAGTCCTTCGACCGTCACATGATGAGCCGCAAGCACATCCGCCGGAATCCACCGGAACACCCCCGCATAGGCCAGCAGTATGACGGCATACATGAGAAAATTGCCGAGCAGGGACAAGCGTTCCGCGCAGGCCTGCTTAAAGCCAAGCCGCGCCGCCGCCCCGAATACGCCGAGGCCATGCCGCGCCCTCACGTCGCGCCCCGTTGTCCGGCGTAAATCGTCTTGATGACCTCCTCCAAGGGCAAATCTTCAATTGCGATGTCGTGAAGCGTGAACCGCGCAAAGCAGGCCGCTACGACTTGCTCCAACGGCACAACGCCCACATCTACACTAAGGACAAGCCGGTGAGGCGCCTGCTCGATCACCTGAACCCCCGCCTGATCATAAGTCGGGCTTTCCTCTTCCGTCGCGAGGCTCAAAGTCTTAAAGCGCGTGTATTCGCGGCGCAGCTCGTGCAGGCTCGTGTCCAGCAGTTTGCGCCCGTGATCGATCAAAATGACGCGTTCGCACAAACGTTCGATGTCGTCCGTATCATGGCTGGTCAGCAGGATCGTCGTGTCAAACGCGCGGGCCAGCGTGTTCAGATGATCGCGCAACAAAGCCTTGGCCGTCACGTCCAACCCAATCGTCGGCTCGTCGAGAAAAAGCACCGAAGGTTGATGCAACAAAGCCGCCGCCAGATCGCAGCGCATCCGCTGCCCCAGCGACAAGGTTCGCGCCGTCTGCGTCAGAAAGCCGCCCAGCCCGAACGTCGCCACCAGCTTGGCGCGCTGAGACTTGTACGCTTCCGGTGTCAGATCATAGATCCGCGCCAACAAGTCAAAGCTGTCCGTCACCGGCAACCCCGGCCACAAATGCGACCGCTGCCCGAACACCAGCCCGATGCGCCGCGCCAGCGCCCTCGTTTCGTCCCACGGCACATGCCCGCACACACGCGCCGTGCCGTCCGTAGGCCGCAAAAGACCGCACAGCATTTTCAGAGTCGTGGACTTGCCCGCCCCGTTAGGGCCGATAAACGCCACCTTCGCGCCGCTGTCGATGCTAAAGGAAAGATCGCGAACGGCGGAAAAAGTCGTCGTCTCCGCCTTGCCAAACCACCGCGCCCAACCCGTCGCGCCCGTCCGCGTCCGGCTGACAAAATGCCGCGATAAAGACTCAACCCGAATAACTGGCTCGACCATCACTACCTCTCATGACGAGGATAGCCGAAGATCGCTGCATAAATACAGATAAAACCTCGCGTACTACCGCCGAAGAGCAGCCTAAGCGGTTTACTTCCCCGCCAACGCCGCTTCAATGGCCGCGATGGCCTTGGGCATAGCCGTAGCATCCACGCCACCAGCCTGCGCCATATCGGGACGGCCACCGCCGCCCTTTCCGCCCAACGCTTCCGCGCCGACCTTGACGAGATCAACCGCGCTGATCCGCGCAATCAGATCTTCGGTCACGGCCACGACCAACGAGACTTTGCCGTCGGCGCTGGCCGTAAGAGCGATAACGCCTGAGTTGATCTGGGTCTTAAAGGCATCGGCCATCGGCTTCAGGTCTTTGGCCGGAATGTCGGCCAACACGCGACTGACGAAATTCACGCCGCCCACTTGCTTGGGCGCTTCGGAGGCCGCGCCTCCGGAGCCGCCGCCCAAAGCCAACTGACGTCGCAAATCGGCAACCTCGCGTTCCAGCCGCTTGCGCTCATCCATCAATTGCGCGACACGTCCGGCGACTTCAGAAGCCGGAGACTTCATGGCCTCGGCCACGTCGCGCAACTGGCGTTCCTGCTGCGCGAACCAATCGAGCGCCGCCGGGCCGGTCAAGGCTTCGATGCGCCGCACGCCCGCCGCGACCGCGCTTTCAGCCACGATCTTCAACACGCCAATGTCGCCCGTGCGCCGCACATGCGTACCGCCGCACAGTTCGACGGAGAAAGCGGGACGGCCATCGTCCTCGCGCCCGCCCATCGACACCACGCGCACCTCGTCGCCATACTTCTCGCCGAACAACGCCATCGCGCCCTGCTCCATCGCTTCCTGCGGCGACATGAGGCGCGTGGTCACGTCTTCGTTCATGCGAATGCGGCGATTTACTTCCGCCTCGACCTCGGCCAAAGCCTCGGCGGCAATCGGCACCGGCTGGCTGATGTCAAAGCGCAAACGCTTGTCGTCCACCATCGAGCCTTTTTGCGCGACATGCGTTCCCAGCTTGCGGCGCAGAGCCTCATGCAGCAAATGCGTGGCCGAGTGATTGCCGCGAATGCGCGCGCGGCGCTCAGAGTCCACCTGCATGACAATCGCGTCGCCCGTCTTGATCTCACCTTTTTCAACATGAGCGTGATGCACCCAAACGGCCCCGGCTTCCTTTTTCGTATCGGTGATTTTCAACACCGCGCCGCTGGCCGTCGTCATCGCGCCGCTGTCGCCCGTCTGGCCGCCGGACTCGGCATAGAACGGCGATTGATTGACGATGATCTGCACATCCATGCCCGCCTTGGCATCCGCGACGCGCGCGCCGTTGCGCACCAACGCCGTCACCACGCCTTCGGCCTTTTCCGTGCTGTAGCCAAGAAAATCCGTCGCGCCCAAAGCGTCGCGCAAATCGAACCACAATTTGGAAACACCGACATCGCCGGACCCCGCCCAAGCCTCGCGCGCGACGGCCTTCTGCTTCGCCATCGCGGCCTCAAAGCCCGTCACGTCGACGGTCTGTTCCCGCCCACGCAAAACATCCTGCGTCAGGTCAAGCGGGAATCCGAACGTGTCGTAAAGCTTAAACGCCACATCGCCCGCCAAAGGCTGGCCCGCCTTCAGCTTGCCGGTTTCTTCGTCCAGCAACTTTAGCCCACGATCCAACGTTTGCTTAAAGCGCGATTCTTCCAGCTTCAGTGTTTCGGTGATGAGAGATTCCGCGCGGACGAGGTCGGGATAAGCCGTTCCCATCTGCCGCACGAGTTCCGGCACGAGACGATAGATCAACGGCTCCTTCGCGCCCAGCAAATGCGCGTGGCGCATGCCGCGCCGCATGATCCGGCGCAGCACATAGCCGCGCCCTTCGTTGCTCGGCAACACGCCGTCGGCGATCAGGAACGCCGTGGCGCGCAAATGGTCGGCGATGACGCGGAAGGACGGCTTTTGCGCGCCTTCGGGATCGACTTTCACCAATTCCGCCGTCGTGCCGATGATCGCCTTAAACAAATCAATGTCATAGTTGGACGTAACGCCCTGCATGATTCCGGCCATGCGCTCCAGGCCCATGCCCGTATCGACCGAAGGCCTCGGCAACGGCACGCGTTTGCCGCCGCCCTGTTCTTCGAATTGCATGAACACGAGGTTCCAGAATTCGAGAAAGCGGTCGCCGTCTTCGTCCGGCGATCCGGGCGGGCCGCCCTGCAGTTTGTCGCCCTGATCAATGAAGATTTCCGAGCAAGGCCCGCAAGGCCCGGTATCGCCCATGCGCCAGAAATTTGCGTCCGTCTTGATGCGGATAATCTTGTCGTCGGAGAACCCGGCGATCTTCTTCCACAGGTTCGCCGCCTCTTCGTCCTCGTGATACACGGTGACGAGCAGCTTCGATTTGGGAAGGTCGAAATGCTTTGTCCCCAACGTCCACGCGAATTCAATCGCCTCCGGCTTGAAATAATCGCCGAACGAAAAATTGCCGAGCATCTCGAAAAACGTATGGTGCCGCGCCGTATAGCCGACATTCTCAAGATCGTTGTGCTTGCCGCCCGCGCGCACCGACTTTTGCGCCGTCGTCGCCCGCTTGTAGGGACGGGTTTCCGCGCCGGTGAAGACGTTCTTAAACTGCACCATGCCGGAATTGACGAACATCAACGAAGGATCGTTGCGCGGCACCAGCGGCGACGACTCCACAACCGTGTGCCCCTGATCGGCGAAATAATTCAGGAACGTCGAACGAATATCGGCAAGCGTTTTCATGGCAAAGTCTCCTTTTCGGCGGCATTTTCGCGGATATTTCGGTTGGAGTCTACGAGCAAATAGGATAAATCCGAATCCTCCCTTTGAACCGGAGCCGCCATGCGCCGCTTGCTGTTGCTTCTGCTCACCCTCTTGGCCGCCGCACCCCACCCCGCGCAAGCGGCGGCTAGCGCGTGGCAGCGCGATGCCGACGCAGGCGCGCGCCTGATCGCGGCGACGGACGCCACCGGCGCGGAAACGAGCCTTTCGCTTGGCCTTGAGATCGACCTCGCCCCCGGCTGGCATACCTATTGGCGGTCGCCGGGCGATGCCGGACTGCCGCCCCAACTCGACTGGAAAGCCAGCCAGACCGCCGAAGGCAATCTGCAAAACGCCGACCTCCTCTACCCCGCCCCACGCCGTTACAGCGCGTTGGGTATGGAAACCATCGGCTACCGCGACCACGTCGTGTTCCCGATCAACGCGCAACTTCGCGCCCCCGACCAGCCCCTGAGGCTGGAGGCAAATCTGGATCTCTTGGTCTGCAGCGACATCTGCGTGCCCAAACATTTCACGCTACGCCTCGACCTGCCCTCCGGCGAAGCCGCGCCGAGCGCCGAAGCGGCCCTCATCGAGAAAGCCCGTGCCCAAGTGCCGGGCGATGCGCAAAAGTCTGGCCTGACCATCACCTCGGTGCAACGCCAAACCGAAACGCTAAAAATCGCGATAGCCGGACGCGCCCCCCTGATCGATCCTGACCTCTTCATCGAAACAGATGAAAACATCGCCTTTGACAAGCCCAATATCGTCGTCGGCGCGGACAAACACACTGCCGCCTTCACGCTGAAACCCTTGGGCACGCTTCCCAAAGGCATCACGCTGGCAACCCTGCCGTTTACCGTGACCGTCGTGGATGGCGACCGTGCGCTGGAGCAAAAACTGGATGAAACCTTCATCGCCCCAAGCGCGAACGTCCAACCGGAAGGCACCGCGCTGGGCTGCATCCTGCTGATCGCGCTCCTCGGCGGCTTTATTCTAAATCTGATGCCATGCGTCCTTCCTGTTCTGTCCTTGAAAATTCTCAGCGTCATCAGTCACGGTGGCGGCGCAAAACGCGACGTGCGGCGCTCCTTCCTGATGACGGCGGCGGGCATCCTGTTTTCCTTCCTCGCGCTGGCGGGCGCAACCATCGCGCTCAAACAGGCCGGACACGCCATCGGCTGGGGCGTGCAATTTCAGCAACCGGTGTTTCTGGTGCTGCTCATTGTCGTCCTGACCTTTTTCGCCGCCAGCCTATGGGGCTTTCTCGACATTCCTCTGCCGCGCTTTTTGGCCGATCGGCTCGATCCGCGCTATCACCCCAAACGCGCAGGCGACTTTTTCTCCGGAGCCTTCGCCACGCTGCTCGCCACGCCTTGCACCGCGCCGTTTCTCGGCACCGCCGTCGGCTTCGCGCTCGCGTCCGGGCCGCGCGATATTTTGCTGGTCTTTGCGGCGCTGGGCCTCGGCATGACCTTGCCCTACCTCGCCATCGCGCTCTGGCCGCGCCTCGCGACGATGTTCCCGCGACCGGGCAAATGGATGGTCACGCTGCGTCATCTCTTGGGCTGGGCGCTGGCTTTGACCGCACTGTGGCTGATGTGGGTTCTGGCGGGCGAAACCGCCCTCGCCTACGTCGTCGCCCTCGGCAGTTGCATGCTGGCGTTGCTCGCCCTGCTGCACGGACGCAAGCGGGGGCGGTTTCCGGCCTTCCTGCGTTCCGGCATCGTGGTGCTGCTGGCGCTCGCGTTCGCCGCCGCGCTGATGACCGCCACGCCGTCGAATCCATCAACCGCCAACTGGCAGCCCTTTGACGAAAGCGCCATAGCGCGTCATGTCGCCGAAGGCAAAACCGTGTTCGTCGACGTCACCGCCGACTGGTGCCTCACCTGCAAAGCGAACAAGAAATTCACGCTGGAACGCGAAGACATCACACGCCGTCTGTTCGCAACGCCGAACGTGATCGCGATGCAAGCCGATTGGACGAACCCCGACCCCGTCATCGCCGCCTTTCTGAAAAAATTTGGGCGCTATGGCATTCCTTTTAATGTGGTCTTTGGGCCATCCTTGCCGAATGGCCTTGTTCTCTCTGAGCTTTTAACGCCACGCGCCGTCAAAGACGGTTTGGCGCGCGCCGAAAAAAAGCCATAGCTCTGGGTTGTATGTCCTTTATGACGAACGTTCTGTTTGCTATAATCAGGACAGCGGGAGTCCTCATCAAAACGGAGACGCAACCACACAGGAGAGCAAATCATGAGCATCAAACCTGGCGACAAAATCCCGTCTGTGATCCTAAAACAATTGGGCAACGGCGGACTGCAAGACCAGACCACGGACAGCATCTTCGCCGACAGAAAGATTGTGATGTTCGGCGTACCGGGCGCGTTCACCCCCACCTGCTCGACCAAACACCTTCCGGGCTATGTGAACCAAAAGAATGCGTTCAAAGCCGAAGGCATCGACATCGCCTGTCTGGCCGTCAACGACCCTTTCGTCCTCAATGCGTGGAGCAAAGCCTGCAACGCGGACGGCGTGATCATGATGGCGGACGGCAACGGCACCTTTACCAAGGCGCTGGGGCTTGAAATGGACGGCAGCGGCTACGGCCTCGGCCTCCGCAGCCAGCGGTTCGCGCTTTACGCCGAGAACGGAATCGTCAAGGCTGTATCCGTCGAACGTCCCGGCATGTTCGACGTGTCCAGCGCTGAAGCAATGCTCAAGACCATCCTCGGCCTAAAGTCCGCTGCTGCTGCCGCCTGACGACGGCAAAACAGGTTACCGCGCCCGCGCCTTAGCGATCGCCTCACGCGCCAATTGGTCGCAGCGTTCGTTTTCGGCGTGGCCGTTGTGGCCCCTCACCCAATGAAGCTTCACGTCGTGGAGTTTCATCGCGGCTTGAAGCCGCTGCCACAAATCGACGTTCTTGACCGGCTTGTTGTCGGCGGTTTTCCAGCCGCGCTTGACCCACTGCGGCATCCACTTGGTGAGTCCGTCCTTCAGATACTGGCTGTCGGTCGTCAGATCGACCTGCGAAGGCCGCGTCAACGACTCCAGCGCCGCGATGGCCGCCATCATCTCCATGCGGTTGTTGGTGGTCGGCGACTCGCCGCCCGAAAGCTCCTTCTCCGCGTCGCCATAGCGCAGAATAGCGCCCCAACCGCCGGGGCCGGGATTGCCGCTGCACGCGCCGTCCGTGAAAATCTCAACCCGTCCTGAAACAGTCATGCGTCAAATCCATAAGCGGCAAGAGTGGTCGTCTGCTGAAAGAACTGCAAACGCGTCAGATATTTTAAGGGATCGTGCGGCTTCACAAGCGCCCCCGGCACCTGATTCAACCAATCATGCAACCGCGTCAACAAAAAGCGCATCGACGCGCCGCGCAGCAAAATCGGCAAGGCCGTGCGCTCCGCCGCCGAAAGAGGCCGCGCCGCCTCATACCCGCGCAGCAACGCGCGCGCCTTTGTGATGTTAAAAGCCACGTCGCGCTCAAAGCACCACGCGTTAAACGTGATCGCAAGATCGTAAACCAGTGCGTCGGAACAGGCGAAGTAAAAGTCGATCATGCCGCATAGCTTCGCGCCGTCGAAAAACACATTGTCGGCAAAGAAATCGGCATGGATCACGCCACGCGGCAGATCGTTTGGCCAGTGTTGGCTCAAAAACGCCAGTTCATTCCGAACAACATCGCCCAACCCTTGCCGCACTTCGTCGGTACGCGCTTCGGATTTGGCGAACAACGCCGCCCAAGCCGCCTGCCCCAACGTGTTGGGACGCTCCAACGGAAACCCCTCTCCAGCCCGATGCAATTGCGCCAAGCCGCGCCCCACCTCGCCGCAATGCTCAGGCGTGATGGGATTCGGCGTCGCGCCATCGAGAAAGGAAACGATCATCGCAGGCCTGCCGTTCAACACGCGCAAAACCTCGCCGTCGCGCCCCGGCACCGGAGCCGGACAAGGCAAACCGCGCCCCGAAAGATGCGTCAGCAACTGCGCGAAAAAAGGTATCTCATCGCGGCGCAAACGCTTTTCATAAAGCGTAAGGATGAACCGCCCCTGCGTGGTCGTCAGAAGAAAATTGGTGTTGTCGATCCCCTGCTTGATGCCGAACAAACCGCGCAGTTCGCCCACGTCATAAGCGCCCAGAAATGCGGCGGCTTCGGAATCGGAAACTTTGGTATAGACAGCCATAGGTCTGGTTTAGCATTTTGATTTGGTTTGCATAATCTTTTTCACATTGGGAATCCCGCCTTGCGCATCCTGTTCATCACCGCGAACCGAATTGGCGATGCCGTGTTGTCGACCGGCCTTCTGGACTGGCTGACGCGCCAACATCCCGACGCGCGTATCACGGTCGCCTGTGGGCCAGTCGCCGCCGACCTGTTCCGCGCCTTGCCGCAGCTGGAGCGCCTGATCGTCCTGCGCAAAAAGAAATGGAGCGGCCACTGGGTCGACCTGTGGCGCGATTGCGTCGGCACACGCTGGGATTTGATCGTCGACCTGCGCAACAGCCTCGCCTCGCGCCTTCTGTCGGCCAAGCGGCGCGGCTATCGCCCCGCGCACAAATCGAACCGGCACCGCGTGGCCGACAACGCCATCGCCCTGAACCTCGCGCCACCGCCCGCGCCCAAACTGTGGCTCGACGCAGCGGCGGAAAATGCCGCCAACCGCCTGATGCAGAACGCATCCGGCCCGATCCTCGCCCTCGGCCCCGCCGCCAACTGGCCCGCCAAGCAATGGCCCATCGAAAAATTCACGGAATTGGCGCGACGGCTCACCGCAACCGACGGCCCGCTGTCGAACGCGCGCATCCTCATCGTCGCCGCGCCGCATGAACGGGATCAGGTAGCGCCGCTGGTGCAGGCTCTCCCCCCAAACCAAATCATTGATGCCATCGGCCACGACCTGCTGACCGTGGCGGCCTGCCTGAAACGTTGCCGCCTGTTCATCGGCAACGATTCCGGCCTGATGCACATCGCCGCCGCTGTCGGCACGCCGACGCTGGGATTGTTTGGGCCGGGTTACGAAAACGTCTATGGGCCATGGGGCGAACGCGGAGCCGTGGCGCGAACGCCCGAAAGCACAGAGGAACTTCTGGCCCGCCTGCCCTACCCCGGAGCCTTCGCCCCCAACCTGATGGGAAGCCTGAGCGTCGAGACCGTCGACGAAGCGGCGCGAACCTTGCTCGCCCGCACCGCCTAATGCCCGCGCCGCGCCGCGCGTTCGCCCGATGAGTCCTCGCCGAACAATCCTTGAATGAGCCGCTCCAGCCCATCAAGCGGCTCGGCGACCGCCTGCGGCAGAGCGGGATTCCCGCCATTCGCCCCGGAAAGCAGATCACGCGGCGGCAAATTAGCCTCAGCCTCCATCATGTAATCATGCCAAAGTTCCGCCGGAAGACTGCCGCCGGTCACCTTCTGCATAGGATCGTTGTCGTCGTTGCCCAACCAAACGCCCGTAGTGTAATCCGCCGTAAAGCCAAGGAACCACGCGTCGCGGTAATCCGAACTGGTGCCCGTCTTGCCCGCGACCGGACGATCAAGCGTCGCCTTTTTCCCGGTGCCGGAGCGAACCACCTCGGTCATCATATCGGTCAGCATCGCCACCGACTGAGGATTCACGGTTAACGGCGCGTTGATCGAAGCCCGCCGGTACAACACCTGCCCGTCACGATTGCGAATTTCCTTGATGGCGTAAGGCGTGATGGCCCTCCCGCCCGCCGCGATGCTGGCGTAAACCCCCGTCAGCTCAAGCGGTGTCATCAGGTTGGTGCCGAGCGCGAGGCTCATGTCATGCCCGATCGGCGACGCGACTCCCAAATCCCGCGCCGTCTGGATCACAGCGGGAATCCCCGTCCGCTGCAACAACCGCACCGCCACCGTGTTGATCGACTGCGCCAAAGCCTCACGCGCCGTGACCGTGCCGTGATATTTGCCGTCATAATTTTCCGGCGACCATTTGCCGATGGTCACAGGCTCATCCTCGAACGTGTCGTTGGGCGACAGGCCTTGCTCCAGCGCCGTGAGATAAATAATCGGCTTAAACGACGAACCGGGCTGGCGCATCGCCTGCGTGGCGCGATTAAACTGGCTTGCGCCATAGTCGCGTCCGCCCGCCAAAGCGCGCACCGCCCCATCCGGTGCCAATGTCACGACAGCGCCCTGCGTCACGTTCCTGCTGCCGGAAGCGGCGAGAACCGCGTCCAGATGACGCTCCGCCGCGCGTTGCAGATTAAGATCGACGGTCGTGGCCACCACAAGATCTTGCGGCGCGTCGCTGAGCAACGCGTTCGCCTGCTCCGCGACCCAGTCGGCAAAGTAATGGCCATCCCCGCCCGCCCCCGGCTTGCGGCGCGGTTGCGGCACGCTGACCATCGCGGCCTTGGCCTCCTCCTCTGTTATATAATCGCATTCGACCATCGCCCCCAGCACGATCTGAGCGCGTTCCAAAGACTGCTCGGCATCGTTAAGCGGCGAAAACCGCGACGGCGCGCGCAACAACCCCGCGATGATCGCGGCTTCGCGCAAATTGATCGTGCTGACCGGCTTGCCGAAATAAATCTCCGCCGCCGCATCAACGCCATAGGAGCCGGAGCCAAGATAGACGCGGTTGAGATAAGCGGTCAGGATCTGATCCTTGGAATATTTATGCTCCAGCCACAAAGCCAACAGCAATTCCTGAGCTTTGCGGCGCAAGGTGCGTTCCGGTGTCAAAAACAGATTCTTCGCCAACTGCTGCGTCAACGTCGAGCCGCCCTGCACCATATGGCCCGCCAGAATGTTCTTAACCATGGCGCGCATCAAGCCGATGGGATCCACGCCGAAATGGCTGTAAAAGCGCCGATCCTCGATCGCGATGATGGCGTGAACCAGATTCTTGGGCACCTCGTTCAACGTGACGTGCTCGCCGTAAAGATCGCCATAGTGCGCCAGCACCGTTCCGTCGTTGGCGAGCATGGTGATGGCGGGACGGCGCTGCGGCTGCGTCACCTGCCGAATGTCCGGCATGTCGTAAGCGTAAAAAATCAAAATGACGGCCAGCAAAATCCCACCCCAGATCGCCGCCAGAACGCCGATGCGCAGCGACCAGCTCATGACCGGCCACAGCCATCGCAGCCATGACTTTTTGGGCGCTTCCTCTTGCGGAGCTTGCTCCTGCGGCTTGGAACGCGAGCGCGGGCGGTGTTTGGGAGGCATGGTCGTTATCCGTTACTTTCCTGCTTCGATGAACACATCGACCAGCTGACCGATATAGAGGGGTTGATCCGAAGCTTCAATGCTATACAGCACCTCCATCACCCGCGTATCGACGCGCTCGGAGGTATCGCCCGTAAGCGCGCGCTTGGGAATGACATAAGGCTCGATCCGCACGAACTTGAGCGGAAAATGAATATCGCGGTTGCCGCGCAACGCGCCCTGCGCCGCCGCGTCGGGTTTCAGCCGCCAGAGGTCGTTTTCGTCCAAACTGACGCGCACATGCAACGGCTTGTCGTTGCCCATCACCACCGAAGCCGTTCCGCCGCTCCCCGCCTGCACAAACTCGCCCGGCCTGATGTTCACCTTCAGCACCCGCCCCGCGACGGGAGCCTTGACGGTCAGCTTGTCCAGCGTCACCGCCGCCGCATCGCGCCGCGCCTTGGCCGCCTCCAGCCCCGCCTGCGCCGAACCGAGCCGCGACTCCGCCAGACGCACGGCAAAGCGCAGACGTTCGATCCGATCCGTCGTCACGCTGATTCCCGGCCTGAGGGTATCGACGCGCTTAAACGGATCCTTTTGATCCGCGAGATTGACGCGAGCTTCCTCCACTTGCGCCAAAGCCGAAGCCCATTCGGCCTCCTGCACGGCAAGATCAGCCTTGGCCGAACGATCATCAAGTTGGAACAGCATCGCATCCGCCTGAACTTCCTGCCCCTCCGTCACCGCCAAATCACGGACGACACCGGACACATAGCTCCCCACGCTAATGTTGCGCGTGTTGGCCTCGACAAGGCCGGAACCGGAAATCGTGTTGGCATAAGGGCTGCTGAACGGCATCTGCGGCGGCTGCGTCGGCACGACGGGCGGATCGGTCATCAACGTGGTAAACAGCACCCCGGCCAAAATCCCCACCGCGCCAAGCGCTGGCACAATGTAACAAGACAATTTTTGCGGCATCATAGGGACTGCGACTCCGTCGGGGAAAAGGAAGATAGCCCGTCGCCCCCATGAACGATCATCCCGTCGTCCATGTGCGCGATGCGGTCAGCATAGCCAAAAATACGGTTATCGTGTGTCACAATAATGAGCGTCGCGCCACGATCCCGAGCCGCCCCGCGCATCATCTCCATAATCTGAGCGCCCGTGGCATGATCGAGGGCGCTGGTCGGCTCGTCGCAAACCAACAGCCCCGGCTCATGCGCAAGAGCGCGGGCGATGGCAACCCTCTGCTGCTCGCCGCCGGAAAGCTCAGCCAGAAGTCGCCCGTGCGTCCGCCAAGCCCCATCTCGCCCAAAATAGCCTCGGCGCGCCGCGCCGCCTTGTGGCGTTCCCACCCGTTGATGATCAGCGGCACGGCAACGTTCTCTGCGATCGTCAGCGCAGGCAGGAGGTTAAAGGACTGAAAGATAAACCCGATGTTTCTGCCGCGAAAATCGATCATCTGGTTGTCCGACAAGCTGGCGAGTTCCACGCCAAGAACGGCGCAACACCCCTCATCAGGCTTCAGAATCCCGGCGATGATCGAAATCAACGTCGTCTTGCCGCACCCCGAAGGTCCCACCAACATCATCAATTCACCGAGCGGCACGTCCAAATCAATGCCGCGCAACGCTACAACTTTTCCGGCACCAACCTCAAAGGACTTGGCGATGGCGCGACAAACGACGGCAGGCGTTGTATCGGAGCCCTCCATGCTCAGCTCCGAAACACAGTGGCGGGGTCGAGACGGATCACGGAACGGATACCGACCAAAGCCGCCAGCACGACGATCAGCGCAACGCCCGCCGCCGTCGACAGCAACAACTGCCACGGCATGTAATAAGCCAAAACGGAATCCCGTATCGCCACGCCGAACAAAGCCGACAACCCGATGCCGAACCCATAACCGATGCTGCCCACGACGGCCGCCTGCAACAACACCATCCGCACCAGAGTCCCATTGCGCACGCCCATCGCCTTAAGCGCCGCGAACTGCCGCAGGCTCTCGCGCACAAAATTGAAAAAGCTCTGCCCCGCGATGGCCGCGCCCACCAGAAAGCCCAGCATCACCGAAATGCCGAAGTTGATCGGAATGCCGGTGTTCTTCATCCAGTAATCCAGATTGACCTTTTTGAACGCCGCCGCCGTATAGGCCGCCAGCCCCGTCTCCCGCCGGATACGCGCCGTGATCTCGTCCAGCGCCGCGCCGGGCTGCGCCTTGACGAGGATATATGTCAACTGCCGCCGCTGCGCCGGAGCGTAGCGCATAGCGCGGGTGTAGGTGGTAAAGGCGAGCGGCTGGGTCGTGAACGTGCGCCGCATTTTGGCGATGCCCACCACCACCGCGCGATGATCGTTGATCTCCAGCACGTCGCCGACCTTCACCGGATGCTTAACGCCATCCGGCCCCGTCGTGGCAAAACGGTTGGAAGCTTCAAGGTCGAGGATGATCGCGTCGTCCTGCCGCAGGTCGGTGATTTTTCCCTCCAGCATGACGTTGGGCGCGCCGATCAGCGTCGCGTCGTCCACGCCGCTCACGTCGATCACCTTGCGCGCGCCGTCCGGCAACCGCGCTACCAGCATGCCCTTGAACAACGGCGTCGCCCAAGCGACCCCCGCAACGCCGCGCACACGTTGCAGCTCGGTATCGCGCAACGGCTTGTTCTCCTCCACGAACTGCACGGTGGGATCCATCACCCAAATATCGGGCAACGTCATATCCTCGATGTAGCTGTACGTCCGCGACAGCAAACCAAAGAAAATCGCCGGTTGCTGGGTCATGATCAGCGCGGCAAAGGTAATGCCGACGATCATCGCGCCGTACTTCCCGCGATCCCCGAACAGCATCTGCAACGCGATAAAATTCATGGACGCGACACCTCCACCGGTACGGCCTGAGGAAATCCAAGGCCGTATCGTAAGCTTTTACATCCTTTGCGCCTGTGTTACCAATCTTCTAAACACGGGGGGATTGGCCCCCGCCCCCTTTATTTGAGCATCGACCCCATGGCCTCCTTGATCCAGCCCCGCACCGTCCCCGGAACCCTTGAACTGCTCCCCCGTGACCAGATGGTGTTCCAGCATATGATGGATGTCATCCGGCGCGGGTACGAGAGCTTCGGTTTCGTGCAGATCGAAACGCCGGTTTTCGAGGCCAAAGACGTACTGCTCACCAAATCCGGCGGCGAAACCGAAAAGCAGGTCTATTTCGTGCAATCGACCGGATCGCTGCAACAAGGCCACGAAGCCGACATGGCGTTGCGCTTTGACCTCACCGTGCCGCTGGCGCGTTACGTCGCCGAACACGAACGCGACCTCGCCTTCCCCTTCCGTCGCTATCAAATTCAGCGCGTCTATCGCGGCGAACGCGCGCAGCGCGGACGGTTCCGCGAATTCTGCCAGTGCGACATCGACGTGATCGGCAAAGACAAGCTCGACTCCGCCTATGATGCCGAACTGCCCGCCATCATCGCCCAGATTTTCACCGAGCTGGGCGTTCAAGACTTCACCATCCACTTCAGCAATCGCAAAGTCCTTCTGGGTCTTTTGACCGGATGGGGCGTAACGGACGGCGAAAAGCAAAAACTGGCGCTGCGCGAAATCGACAAACTCGACAAAATCGGCGCGGACAAAGTACGCGCCGCACTGCTGGAACTAGGCCTCAACGGCGATGTCGCCGACCGTCTGCTGCGCCTCATCGCGCTCAAAGGCGACAAAGACACGATGCTCGCGGCGCTGCGCGAACAGAACTGCGGCGACGCGCTGTTCCAGCAAGGCTTGGCGGAATTGGAACAGATGGTCACCTCGCTCCGCGCCCTCGGCGTGCCGGAGGAACGGACGCGCCTCAACCTCGCCATCGCGCGCGGATTGGATTATTACACCGGCACCGTCTATGAAACGCTGATCGACGCGCACCCCGAATTCGGCAGCGTTTGCTCCGGCGGGCGTTACGACGATCTGGCCAGCCACTACACCAAATCGAAACTGCCGGGTGTCGGGCTTTCCATCGGCCTGACCCGCCTGTTCGACCAGTTGAACGCGAACAACCTCCTGCCGCCCGCGCCGCACTCCGTCCAAATCCTGATCACGCAGTTAGAGCCGGAACGCCGCGCCGAATACCTCGCGCTGGGGGCCGAGCTGCGCCGCGCCGGTTTCCGCGTGGAAAATTATCTGGAACCCGCGAAGTTCGACAAACAACTGAAATACGCCGACAAATCCGGAGTCCCCTTCGCCATCCTGTTCGGCACGGCGGAACGCGAAAAAGGCGCGGTTTTGGTCAAAGACCTAGCCCAAAAACTTCAACACGAAGTCCCCCGCACCGACCTCATCGCCAAACTGAACGAACTGCTCAACCCCGCCTGACGGCGGCGTACGGACGCTCGACGATGAAACTATTCTTGCGCTTCGTCTGCGGCTACTATCCGCATACTTTTTGGCAAGCGCGAAAGGGTCAGCGATGAGCAAATTTCTTGGCAAACGAGAGTTCCTGCGTCTGTTGGGCAGTGCGGCCGTCGCCGCGCCGACGGCCCTTGTGGCAAGCCGGACGACCGCGCCCCATGCGCCCACCGACGACCACGCCGCGTCCACCTACGCAAAGATCATGAAGTCGCGCACAATCCGTTGCGGCTATCTGGTTTATTCCCCCTACATCCGACGCGATCCCAACACAGGCGAGCTTTCCGGAATCTTTTTCGACATCATGGAACAGATCGGCAAAAACGCCGGACTGACCATTCGCTGGACGGAAGAAGTCGGCTACGAAAACATCTTCACCGCGCTCGACAGCCAGCGTTTCGACATCTTCTGCGGCGGGCTTTGGCCGAACGCGACGCGAGCGCTGATGGGATCGTTCTCATCCCCCGCCTTTTACAGCACCGTCGTCGCATGGGTACGCGCCGACGACGAACGCATTCACAAACTTGATGACCTGCGCAAAACCAAAGCGCGCATCGCCGTCATCGACGGCGCGATGGAAGACCTGATCGCCCGCGCGGATTACGCCGACCTGCCGCGCGTTTCGCTGCCGACGCTGTCACCGTTCAATCTCAATTTTCAGAACATCATCGGCAAAAAAGCCGACGTGACCTTTGCCGAACCCTCAAGCGTGGCAGAGTTTCTGCGATCCAATCCCGGTACGCTGCGCTCGCTGGGCGAAAGCCAGCCCCTGCGCGTCTTCGGCAACGCGCTGGTCGTCCGAAAGAGCGACGAAGACACCAAGGAATTCCTCGACCTCGCCATGCAAGAATTGGTTTACAGCGGCCAAATGGATCGAATACTCGCCCGCTACGAAATCACCCCCAACGCCTTCCCACGCGTGGCGCTACCCTACAAAGAAGCCGAACGCTAAAAAAAGTCAGCGCGAGCCGGAGAAAAGGATTTAAAAAAAACAGGATTCCCGCCCGCACAGGCGCGACGAAATTTGCCTTTAAATTCAATTATCTATCGTCACCCCCGCGAAAGCGGGGATCCCGTTTGGTTTCTTCTTTCAGACTCTATCACACAACGTCAGCGCCCCGCCTTTGTCAGCCCTGAAGACCCGTGTTTTCCTTGATTGGAATATAGTTGCGTGATACAATGAAACCATTGGAAGCATTAACCATTGTTAGGGTTCAACCCACACAACCCACCATGCGACCCAGTCGTTAAATCGACATCATTACAAAGGAAATGTATTACGATGCTAACAAGCGACGAAAACCGCTCATTCCACCGCATCTCGCAAGCCATTTTTCTGGCCATAGCGGTCGCAAGTGTCAGACCACACGCAGCACCAACCCTCGACACCGAACTGGACCGCGTTCTCGACCGAACCCCCTCGGCGGTACAGATCACCGATATGCAAAGAGAAAGCGCCCTAACCGCGTTTAATGCGGTTCTGAACAAACATCGGGACGAGCCTCGCGATGTAATGACTTACTACTCTGCCTTTTCTGCGGCGATCACGATAGGCGATCTGAGGTTTGCGCGTGCGCTGGAACAAGATTCCACAGAGATGTCCCCGGTGGCCCAAAGCCTCGCGCTTGTTGGAGCCTTGCGAGGCACGACAAATCTCGCAAACGACCTATACTTTACGAATGCCCCCCCGGAAACAGTCAAGAGAGTTGAGTCACAAGCCCGTGATCAGCTCGACACCCTGTTGCGCGACTATATCTCGCCTCAAGTCGTAGATTCGTTCGAGGCCTTCGAGAGCGCCTTTGAAAAAGGACCGGAAGTCTATGTTTTCGAAGCGTTAACAGCGCGCGGCTTTAATCCGAAAGCCATAAGCACTGAGGCAACCTACAGAATGACCGGAAATCAAGGAGAAGTGGCCAAGGGCAGCACGCTCTTGCATGTTGCGGCGCTGTATGGAGATGAAAATACAGCCAAATTTCTCCTGCAACGCGGTGTTGACCCCACGATCATAAACAACGACGGCAAGACGGCCGCCGATGTAGCCCGCGAATACAACATGCCCGATCTCGCCGTCACGTTGGATGCCGCTGCAAAAGCCAGCGCGATGGACAGGACACCCACAAGCCGTAATCCCTTTGCCAACACGCTGCAGCTACTACAAAAATATCCCCACAAACCAACGATGGGCTAACACGAAACCGACGATGGCCCCCGGCAGAACATGTCGCTGTCAATGACTTGAGGAGTTAAAGAACATCTATTCGGCACAACAAAGCCATTGTTTCTGATTTTTTAGAAACTAGTTATAAATGGTGCGAGAAATGTCAAAACGCTCAAATTACTCCTTTAAAAACATTACGCGAGCCTTTTGCATGGCCGGAGCGCTCCTTGTCGCGGCACCGCCTGCGGCGGCGGATCTGGGAAGCGAGCTGGATGCCTTTGAGAGCACCTACCTCAACGGATCAAGCGCCGAGTACCGCGCGGTCAGCGACAACCAACGACGCAGAGCCCGGACCGCCTTTGAAAGAATCCTGCGAAACCACAGCGGCGAACCGCTCGATGAAAGACTTGTCGCCACCGCCTATAGAACGGCGATGGGAACCGACAACCCCGATCTCGTCCATAATCTGAACAGCCATTACCCGTCCGAACTGCGGAACCACCAGAATACAGCCGTAGAGGCCGCCGCCGAAGGCATGCGATACGCCTCGAACCAGCGATTCGCGTCCGATAACGCAAAGGCTACGCCGGACAGAACGATGTCCGACATCGGAGCAACACTCGGCTCGCTTCTGAAGGACTATGCATCCAAAGATGCCCTTGACCGCACCCAAGCTTTTACCGACGCCTTTATGAAAGGCGACGGCTACGATACAATGAAACCCTTGTTGGATTTGGGCCTCGACCCCAACTTCCGTACCGATGAGACAATTGACGATCTGTCATCGCGCGGAGGCGATGTCGCGGCTGGCAGCACGCTTCTGCATTTCGCCGCGTATGCAAGAGACGATACCGCCGTCGAAGCCCTGCTAAAGCTAGGCCTTGACCCCACCGTCAAGAACCAGGACGGAAAGACGGCCGCCGACATCGCCAGAGAAGAAGACCTGCCGCAGATCGCGGCCATTTTGGACGAAGCCACCGCCGTGATCGAAGAAAAAAAACGCGCCGCGCAAAAAAAGGTGCCTCCAGCCATCGGCAAATACACGCAGGTAGTCTATGCCCTCCAGCCCGCCAACGGCCTGCCCGAACCTTACCTCGCCACAGTGGCGCACGACACCCGTCCCTGCGAATACAGCGCGCCGGAGTGCACAGGCATCATGGCGCTGCATATCGATTTGGAACACAACAAATACGGTGTCGTACGCGCCAACGACCAATTGGCCGTAACGGTCACAATGGCAGGCGTTTTCGCCTCCGTCATTCCTGCGGAATACCAAAAACTTCCCACAAGCGAACAACTGGCCATTGCGCAAAACGCCCGGAAAATCGTGGACGGCGCGGCGGCAAAGCACGGCCTGCTGACAACCGCAACCCCGACGCGCCCCAACGCCCCTAAGACCGTGGCGGGCACCGCACAAAAAATGCAACCCGGCGGATAGGCAAAACACCTGCGGCACGGCCCTTCATACCGCCGACGTGATGAGAAACTTGAGGACAAGAGAACACCAAAGATGACCAAAGCCGACAACAAAGCCCTCCCCCGTATCGTGACAGCCTTTCTGGCCGCCACACCCCTCTTTGCCACGCAGAATTTGGCCGCTGGCCAGACCCCGCCCCCCGACCTCGCGCGAAGCACGCCCGGAATAGAATCGGCACCGCCCGACTTCGGCCCCTACACGCAGGTTGTCTATTCCGTCCAGCCCGAAACCGGTATCGATCAAAGTCTTTTCCCCATCATGGCGCGCGAACTCCAACCCTGCGCCTACAGCCAATGCCCCGGCATGGCGCTTTATATGGAGCCCAGCAAAAAATATGGTGTCGCGCGCAAAAACGACGGATTTGCCGCAACGGTCACCGCCGCCGGTGTCTTCGCCACCGTGGATCCAGGCATCTACAACAACCTCCCCACAAGCCAACAATTGCAACTCAAGGAAACAGCCCAACAGCTTGTCGACCGCGTCGTCGCTATAACCAAAATTTTACACGCGCCAGCCCGCCCCGACACCACGCCGCAACCAATCGTCTACCAGAAGCTTGAGAACGAGGACTACTCCCCCTAGGCCTCGGCGGCTTAATCTCAGGTTGCGCACACAAAGAACAAACAAAGAACAAGATGGTGGCGCGGCCATCTATATTGCACTGCCGTAGTCCTTTCATTTCGACCACGGCACGATGTTAACTAAGTTTCTGGTTTATTAGCGCATTTTTATCACATAGCCCTTGCCATCCCACGCCTCCCCATGGTATCCCATACCCACCCAAACAGGAGACTGCCTCGCAGCTCCGCCGCCTGTCGCCCTGAGGATTTTGATGGCCGTTTTTCTGTCCAGCTATGTCAATCGAATTGACAAAAAAGGACGGGTGTCGGTTCCGGCGTCGTTTCGCGCTGTGTTGGGTTCCGAGGCTCCCGGCATTGTGGTGTTCCGCTCGCTCCAGCTCGAAGCGCTTGAAGGCTGCTCCGTTGCGCATCTGGAACTATTGAGCCAAAGCCTCGAAAAGCTCGATCTCGCGCAGGAAACTTACGAACTGATCGAAACCACGATCTTCGGCGGCTCGGTGCAAGTGCCGTTCGACAGCGAGGGCCGCATCAGCCTGCCCGCGCATTTGGCCTCTGCCGTCAGCATCGCGGACGAAGTCGCCTTTGTGGGCCGCCGCAAAACATTCCAGTTGTGGAACCCCCAAAAGCTGGCCGCGCACGAAGATGCCGCCCGCTCGGCCGCCCGCGCCAAGGACATCTCGCTCAGCAAGATCATCGCGCAAGCTGCCAGCAAACTGGAAGAGGGGACGCTCTGATGCACGCCCCCGCCCCTCACATGCCCGTTATGCTGCGCGAAGTGATCGCGGCGTTGAACCCAAAGGCGGAAGGTCTTTATGTGGACGGCACCTTCGGACGCGGCGGCTACACACGCGCCCTGCTCACCGCCACCTCGATGCGCGTGGTCGGCATCGATCGCGACCCCGAAGCCATCGCGGCGGGGCAAAGCATGGTGCAAGACTTCGCGCCGCGCTTCAAACTGCTGCAAGGCGTGTTCGGCGACATGGAATCGCTTTTGGCGACAGAGAACGTCGCGGCGGTGGACGGCGTGACGCTCGACCTCGGCGTGTCATCGCCGCAGCTCGATCAGGCCGAACGCGGCTTCTCCTTTCAAGACGACGGCCCACTCGACATGCGCATGAGCCGGAGCGGCGCGACCGCCGCCGACATCGTCAACGCGACCGCTGAGCGCGAACTCGCCGACCTCATTTTCAAATACGGCGAAGAACGCCACTCGCGCCGTGTAGCTAAGCGCATCGTGGCCGAACGCGCGACGACCCCCTTCACCAGCACGCGCCAACTCGCAAGCGTCGTGCGGCAAGCGGTGCCGCGTTCCGCCGACGGCATCGATCCTGCGACGCGCACCTTTCAAGCGTTGCGCATCGCCGTCAACGACGAACTGGGCGAACTGGAACGCGGCCTACGCGCCGCCGAGCGTTTGCTGAAACCCCAAGGCCGTTTGGCCATCGTATCGTTCCATTCGCTCGAAGATCGCTGCGTGAAAGATTTTCTGCGTCAGCGCAGCGCCGACGCGCCGCGCGCGTCGCGTCACGCGCCCGCGAATGATCGCGTCGCGCCGCCAAGTTTTCGTTTACTGAATCGCAAACCGCAATTACCTTCCGAATCCGATATTGCGGTGAATCCTCGGGCGCGTTCTGCCCGGCTTCGGGTGGCCGAACGTACTGATGCTCCGGCCCTTTGGGAGAATGCCGCATGACAAAACCATACCTGATGCTGTTCTGGCTGGCCCTGACCATTTTTGTCAGCGGAGCCCTGTACCACACCAGCTATCGCGTGCAGGAGCTGGATCAGCAACTCCGCGCGATCAACACAAAGATCGTCGCCGAGCAAGCGAACATCCACGTCCTGAAAGCGGAATGGGTCTATCTCGCGAATCCGGCCAAAATCGAAGCGGCGGCGCGCAAATATCTGGCGCTGCACCCCACCGCGCCCCAACAGGTCGCGACGATGGACAGCCTGCCGAAAATCCTGCCCACGCAAACCGAAGTTCTGGCGAGCGCGGCGAAACAAGCCGCGCCGTTGGCCAGCATCGCCACGAATCGGCCAACGCCTGCCGCCGTGGCCGCAACGCCGCAACGTAAAGTGGCGGCGGCGGATACCGACCACATCAACACCCGCATGGTGTTCCAACGCACCGCAAGCGCTGCGACAACGCAGGGTCAAAACCGCATTCTTCTAGCCGACTTCGGCACGGCTCCATGAAACGTTGGCGTTCATCAGAGCGCCCCCACGTCACGCTCCAGCCCTGCCTTCCAGGACTGTCGAATCCGATGGATGGGGCCGAATCCCCCAGCGGCAGCGCCGCGCGCCGTCTGGCGACACCGGGTGAATTCGCGCTGACGCGTGCGCGGGCGCGTCTCGGTTTCGCCGTTATCGTGTTCGGAATCGTGTACCTGATCATCGCCGGACGCGTGGCCGACCTCACTTTGTTCAACGAAGCACCGGAATCCTCCTCGGTCGCTGCCGCCGGAGAAACCGTAGCCACGACCCATCGCGCCGACATCGTCGACCGCAACGGAACCATTCTGGCAACCTCGCTGCCACTCTTTTCGCTGTGCGCGGACGGCCGCAAAATCCTCGACCCCGACGATGCGGAACGCAAACTGCTTAGCGTCCTACCCGATCTGGACACAGAACGTCTCGACGATCTGTTGCGCGGCAGCAAGCACTGCGCTCCCATCAAGCGCCATGTGACACCCCGTCAGTACTACGCCGTCAACAAACTCGGCATCGCCGGGCTGGAGTTCAGCCCCGACGAAGGCCGCACCTATCCGGCAGGCGCGGTCACGGCGCATGTTCTGGGCTATACCGACATCGACAACAACGGCATTGCGGGCATAGAGAAAAGCCTGAATGGCAAACTCCAACGGAACGCCGATCCTATCGCGCTGACCCTCGACCTGCGCCTGCAAACCATCCTGCACCGCGAGCTAAGCGCCGCATTCGAGACCTTTCACGCGCTGGGCGCGGCGGGCCTGATCATGGACATCGCCAGTGGCGAGATTCTTTCGCTGGTGTCGCTCCCGGACTTCGACCCCCAACGCGCGGGAAGCGCCGACGACGACGCAAAGTTCAACCGCGCCACGCTGGGCGTGTATGAAATGGGCTCGACCTTCAAGATCTTCAACACGGCGATGGCGCTCGACTCCGGCCTCATCAAAGCGTCCGAGCGTTTTGACACCACGCACCCGCTCGAAACGAGCCACAAAACGATCCGGGATTTTCACGCCTCAACCCACCACCTGAACGTGGCGGAAATTTTTATCGAGTCCTCGAACATCGGCTCCGCCCTCATGGCGGACCGGCTGGGCGCAGCGCGGCAAAAAGCCTTTCTCGGCCAGCTCGGCCTGATGGAAAAATCGTCCATCGAACTGCCCGAAGTCGGCGCGCCGCTGCTGCCCCCCGCCTCCGGATGGGGCGAGACGACCACGATGACCGTGTCGTTCGGCCACGGCATCGCCGTCAACGCCGTGCAACTGGCCGGAGCCGTCGCCACCATCCTCAACGACGGCGCGCCCGTGCGTCCCTCGCTGCTCAAACACGATCCAGAGGCACAGGAACGCGCCCCCGAACGTCTGGTCACGCCGCGCACCGCCGAAATCATGCGCGCCCTGATGCGGCTCGTCGTTACGCAAGGCACCGCCAAATCCGCCGAAGTGACAGGCTATATGGTCGCGGGCAAGACCGGAACCGCCAACAAACAAAGCGGCGGGCACTATGTCAAGGACGCGCGTTTATCGTCATTTATCGGGGTTTTCCCGGCCAACGCGCCGCGCTATCTTGTCTTCGCCATGCTGGACGACCCGAAGGGGAACGCCAAGACTCGCGGCTTCGCCACCGCAGGCTGGACGGCGGCTCCGGTGGTCAGCCGCGTGATCGGACAAATCGGCCCCTTGCTCGGCCTGCCTCCGGTGGAACCGGACGCGCTGGCCGCCGCCGAACACCGCTTGCTGAGGGCATTAGGGAACGACGTGCTGGATAGTCTGCAAATCAATACGGGAACGGATGATTATGCTTCTGTCGAATCTAACAGCGCCCAATAAGGGCGAAACCTTCGTCGATCGCGACATTCGCGGCATCACGGACGACTCGCGTCTGGTCAAGCCCGGCTATCTGTTCATCGCCGTCACCGGGGCGCAACAGGACGGACGGGCCTTCATCAAAAGCGCCATCGAACGCGGCGCGACAGCCGTGGTCATGGAACCGACGCTGGACCCTATAGAAAACTTCGTCCCCCCCGACGCGAACGTCGCGATCCTCACCGTTCTCGATACACGCTACGCTCAATCCTACATCGCCGCTCGCTTTTATCCGCGCCAGCCGCGCATGATCGCCGCCGTCACCGGCACCAGCGGCAAGACCTCCACCGCGCAATTCGCGCGCGAACTGTGGCAGCTGGACGGCCGCAACGCCGCCAGCATCGGCACGCTCGGCCTCGTCACGGCCAAGGAAAGCCGCTACGGCTCGCTGACCACGCCGGGCGCGCTCGCGCTGCACCAGATTCTCGACGAGATCGCGGGACAGGGTGTCACGCATCTGGCTTTGGAAGCCTCCAGCCACGGCATCGAGCTTCACCGTCTCGACCATGTCAAAATGCGCGTCGCCGCTTTCACCAATCTGTCGCGCGACCATCTGGATTTTCACGCGGATATGGAAGCGTATCTCGCCGCCAAAACAAAGCTCTTCACCGAGCTTATGCCCCAAGGCAACACCGCTGTCCTCAACGCCGACATTCCCGAATTCGAAGCCCTCAACCGCGCCTGCCTCGCGCAAGGCCACCGCGTCATCAGCTATGGCGCAAAGGGGCGCGACATCAAACTACTGGCCCACCGTCCTCAGCCGCAAGGACAAGACCTCAAGCTGAGCGTATGCGGCAAAGTCCACAACATCCTCCTGCCGATCATCGGCGAGTTCCAAATCTGGAACAGCTTGTGCGCGCTCGGCATGGCCATCGGCAGCGGCGGCGATGCCGATCAGACCGTCGCGGCGATGGAAAAACTGTCCGGCGTTCCGGGACGTTTGCAAAAAGTCGGCACCTCGGCGCAAGGCGGCACAGTGTTCGTCGATTACGCCCACAAACCCGGCGCATTGGAAAACGTGCTGACAGGCCTGCGCCCCCACGTCGCGGCGCATCCGGGGGCAAGGCTGCATGTCGTGTTCGGCTGCGGCGGCAACCGCGACAAAGGCAAGCGCCCGCTCATGGGCGGCATCGCCCAACGCCTCGCCGACAACGTCATCGTCACCGACGACAACCCGCGCCGCGAAGACCCCGCCACGATAAGGCAGGAAGTCTTGTCCGGCTGCACGACCAGCCCCCACCTGCGCGAAATCGGCGACCGCGCCCAAGCCATACAAACCGCGATAGCCGCCCTCCGCGACGGCGACGTCCTCGTGATCGCCGGAAAAGGCCACGAAAACGGCCAAATCATAGGCGATCAAGTCCTGCCCTTCGACGATGCCGACGTGGCGCGACGAGTGTTAACCCCATGATTGAAGGGATAAGCCATATCACCTTTGTGGTGCGCGACTTAGAGAAAGCGACGTGTTTTTGGCAAACGGTCTTTGATGCCGAGGAAGTCTATGCAAGCGGCGACGATACCCATTCCGTGGCCCGCGAGAAGTTCTTCGTTGTTGGAAACCTCTGGATCGCTATCATGGAAGGCACGCCGCGTTTAGACAAAAGCTACGACCACATTGCTTTCAAAATCACGGATGAACAGTATGACGATTACGCGCAACAAATTAAAACGGCAGGAGTGGAAACAATACCATCACGTTCGCGCATCGAGGGCGAAGGTCGTTCCCTTTACTTCTACGATTACGACAACCATCTGTTTGAAATTCACACCGGTACACTTGATGAACGCCTTAACAAGTACAACGCGGCCGGATAGGAGATAACATGCCCCCCATCTGGCAAGCCGAAGAAGTCCTCCGCGCGATGCGCGGGCAGTGTTTGCATGAGCAGAGCTGGACGGCGCGCGGCGTGGCGATTGACAGCCGGGCGGTGCAGCCGGGCGACATCTTTGTCGCGCTCAAAGGCCCCGTTCACGACGCGCACGGCTTCACGGGTCAAGCCTTTGCCAACGGTGCCGCCGCCGCCATCGTGCAACGCGCCCCGTCGCAAGTGCCGCCCGACGCGCCGTTGATCTTTGTCGAAGACACCTTTACCGCGTTGCAGGATCTAGGCCGCGTCGGCCGCCAACGCTCCGGCGCGAAGATCGTCGCCGTCACCGGATCGGTCGGCAAGACGAGCAGCAAGGAAATGCTCCGCCTGATGCTGGGCGCGGTGGGCGATACCTACGCCAACGAAGGCAGCTTCAACAATCATTGGGGCGTGCCGCTCTCGCTCGCCCGCCTCCCCGCCGGAGCCAACTACGGCGTGTTCGAAGTCGGCATGAATCACGCGGGCGAGATGGGGCCGTTGGCGCGCGAGGTTCAACCGCACGTCGCGCTCATCACCAACGTCGAAGCCGCGCATCTGGAATACTTCGCCTCCGTCGAAGCCATCGCCGACGCTAAGGCCGAAATTTTCCTCGGCATGGATTCCGGCGGCATCGCCGTGTTGAACCGCGACAACGCCCACTACGCCCGCCTGCTCGCCGCCGCGCGTACGCAGGGACTGCGGCGCATCGTGAGCTTTGGGCGCGACAGCAAAGCCGATGCCCGCCTGCTCAGCCTCGCCGCGACCCCGAACGGCAACGAAGTCAAAGCCAATATCCTCGGACAAAACCTCACCTTCCTCGTCGGCGTTCCCGGCGCACATATGGCGTTCAACGCCGTTGGCACACTGCTCGCCGCCGCCGCCGCCGGAGCCTCACCCGAAATCTGCGCCGCCGCGCTGGAGCGTTACCGCATCCCCGCAGGACGCGGCGGACGGCAGACGCTCCACACGCCCTCCGGCTCCTTCCTGCTGATCGACGAAAGCTACAACGCCAGCCCCGTCGCGGTACGCGCCGCGATCCACGCGCTGGGCCAAACCGAAGTCGCCTCGTCCGGACGGCGCACCGCCGTTCTCGGCGACATGCGCGAACTGGGCGCGACCGCGCCGCAGCTTCACGCCGACCTCGCCGAGTCCCTCGTCGCCGCGCGCATCGACACCGTCCACACCTGCGGCGCGATGATGGAACGTCTTTACAACGTCCTCCCCCCCGCGCTGCGCGGCCACCACGCCCCCGACAGCGCCACCCTCGCCCCCCTCGTCGCCGCCGAAGTTCAAGCTGGCGACGTCGTGATGGTCAAAGGCTCGCACAGCATGGAACTGACAAAAGTGATCGCCGCGCTCAAAGCGCTCGAATCTACAACCCAAAACAAAGCGGCCGCCGAATGATCCCTCTCACCAACGTCATTCCGGAAAATGGGCGAAGCCCATTTGTCCGGAACCCAGTTGCTATAACGGCACATACGTTTTGCCGATTTTTCCACTGGGTTCCGGACAAATTTTCTTTCAGAAAATTTTCTGGAATGACGTTGACTAGCCCCCTTTTAGCCCCAACAAGGATGACCCTCCCTTGCTCTATCATCTGCTCTCGCCATTCGCGCACGACTTCATCCTGTTCAACCTGTTCCGGTACATCACGTTCCGAACGGGCGGAGCGCTTTTAACGTCGCTCATCATCTGTTTCGTTTTGGGACCGCGCATCATCCGTTGGTTGCGCGCGAAACAAGGCGAAGGCCAACCCATACGCACCGACGGGCCGGAAACGCACCTGAAGAAAAAAGGCACGCCGACGATGGGCGGCCTGATGATCCTGATCGCCGCCGTATCCAGCACGCTGCTGTGGGTCGACATGGCGAACGCCTATTCATGGGTCGTCCTGTTCGTTACCATCGGCTTTGGCCTGGTTGGCTTCGCGGACGACTATCAAAAGCTCACCAAGCGCAACGTGCGCGGCGTGCCGGGAAAAGTGCGTTTGGCAATCCAGTTTGTCATCGCCTTGGCGGCAACGATCACGATCATCCGCATCGGCGGAACCGAGCAAGCCACCGCGCTGGCCTTCCCCTTCTTTAAGGACATGACGTTGCAACTGGGCGCTCTGTTCGTGCTGTTCGCGGCCTTCGTCATCGTCGGCGCGAGCAACGCCGTCAATCTGACCGACGGACTGGACGGACTGGCCACCGTGCCGGTTTTGATCGTGGCGCTGTGCTTCGGTTTAATCTCGTATCTCGTCGGCAACATGATGTTCGCCAATTACCTCCAGCTTCACCACGTCCCCGGAGCGGGCGAACTGGCGGTGTTCTGCGGCGCGCTGGTGGGAGCCTGCCTCGGCTTTCTCTGGTACAACGCGCCGCCCGCGCAAGTATTCATGGGCGACACGGGATCGCTGGCGCTCGGCAGCGCCATCGGCAGCATCGCCGTCATCATCAAGCATGAAATCGTTCTGGCCATCATCGGCGGATTGTTTGTCGTCGAAACCCTGTCGGTCATCATTCAGGTGGCCTCGTTCAAGCTGACCGGCAAACGCGTGTTCCGCATGGCGCCGCTGCACCACCATTTCGAAAAGCTGGGCTGGTCCGAGCCGACCGTCGTGATCCGCTTTTGGATCATCGCCTGCGTCCTCGCCCTGATCGGTCTTTCGACGCTCAAGCTACGGTAAACCGATGCCTCCTCTCGCCCGCTCCGATCAATCCGTTCTTGGCCGCTGGTGGTGGACGGTGGATCGCTGGACATTGCTGGCCATCGTCGCGCTGATCGTCTTCGGCTTTCTGCTGATTTTGGCGGCCACGCCTGCGGTGGCAGTACGGCATGGCCTCGACAACTTCTATTTCGTCGAACGGCATTTCATCATGCTGGTTCCCGCCGTGCTGATAATGTTCACGCTGTCGTTGATGTCGCCGCGCCAAGTGCGCTGGCTGGCGCTGGCGCTTATGGTTGTGTTTGTGTTGCTGCTGGTCTCCACGCTGTTCGTCGGCATCGAGATCAAAGGCGCAAGGCGCTGGCTGCATGTCCCCGGCCTTTCGATCCAGCCGTCCGAATTCGTAAAGCCCCTCTTCGCCGTCACCGCCGCGTGGTTGTTCGCGCGCCAATGCGAACGTCGCGGCTTTCCGGCGCTCAGCGTCAACGTCGCGCTGTACGGCCTGATTCTCGTCTGCCTGTTGGGACAGCCGGACATTGGCATGACCTTCCTGACCTCGGCGATCTGGTTCGGGCAGTTTTTTCTGGCCGGATTGCCGGTGATTTTGGTCGGCGCGACGCTCCTTTTTGGCCTCGGCGGCGCCTTCGCGGCCTACTACGCTTTTCCGCACTTCCAATCGCGGCTCGACCGTTTCCTGAGCCACAGCGGCGACACCTACCAAACCGACCGGGCCTTGGAAGCCTTTACAAACGGCGGCCTGTTCGGCACCGGCCCCGGCGAAGGCACGGTAAAAATGACCATCCCCGACGCGCACTCCGACTTCGTCTTCGCCGTTGCGGGCGAAGAACTCGGCCTGATCTGGTGCCTTGTCATCATAGCCCTGTTCGCTTTCATCGTGCTGCGGGGATTCATGCGGGCGCGGCAAGAAAACAACCTGTTCGTTCTGCTGGCCGTGAGCGGACTCCTGATCGAATTCGGCCTTCAGGCCGCGATCAATCTGGCCTCGACCCTTCACCTCATGCCCGCCAAGGGCATGACGCTGCCGTTCATCTCCTACGGCGGCTCGTCACTGTGGTCGTTGTCCCTCGGTATGGGCATGCTGCTGGCGCTGACGCGAAAACGCTATGGCCTGAGCGACGTATAAACCGCCGCCGCGCCTCTGGAAACCGGCGCATCTTTCGGCTAGGTAAATCGGCGGCCCGGAGGTAATTTAAAGGGCAACAGCGCATTGCATCACAGCCCCGCAAGGACTTCGTCGCATGACCACGCAGCCCCCCCTCATCATCCTCGCCGCTGGCGGCACCGGCGGCCACGTGTTTCCCGCCGAAGCGCTGGCGCGCGAATTGTTGGGACGCGGCTTGCGCGTGGCGCTTGTCACCGACCAGCGCGGCGGCAGATTCGGGCACGACCTGACCGTGCCGACCTACCGCATCCGCGCCAGCAGCCTTGGCAAAGGCCTGTGGGGTAAACTCTGCAGCCTTCTGGAAATGGGGTGGGGCCTCATGCAAGCTCGCCGCCTGTTGTGGAAACTGAAACCCGCCGCCGTCGTCGGCTTTGGCGGCTATCCCTCGGTGCCGACGCTGTACGCCGCCGGGCAAACAGGCGTGCCGATCATTTTGCACGACTCCAACGCCGTTCTAGGCCGCGCCAACCGCGCCATGATGGCCAAAGCCAAGCTTATCGCCACATCCTTCCCGCATGTGGTGGGATTAAAGCCGGGCGCAAACGTGCGCGTCGTGCTCACCGGCAATCCCGTGCGCCCCGCCTTTGCCACGCTCCGCGCCACACCCTACACGCCCGTGACCGACGAAGCGCCTGTGCGCCTGCTCGTGCTGGGCGGCAGTCAGGGCGCACGGGTGTTCAGCCATGTGGTGCCGAAAGCGTTGGCGCTCATGCCCGAACATCTGCGCCGCCGCATCATCGTCACGCAGCAAAGCCGAGCCGAAGACATCGAAGCCGCGCGCGCGGCTTACGCTGGCGCAGGGATCGAAGCCGAACTGGCAACCTTCATCCACGACGTGCCGGAACGTATGGCGCAGGCGCAATTGGCCATCTGCCGCGCCGGAGGCTCGACCGTGGCAGAACTTACAGCCATCGGCCGCCCCGCCATCCTCGTCCCTCTCCCCTACGGCCACGCGGGCGAACAGATCGCCAACGCCGAAGCCTTGGCCGAAGCGGGCGGCGCGTGGCTGATCCCCGAACAGGCCTTCACGCCCGAAGCTTTGTCCGTCCGGCTCGAAGCGCTGTTGGCCCTCCCCGGCAACCTCGCCAAAACCGCCGCCGCCGCGCGCGCGTGGGGAAGCATCACCGCCGCCGACAATCTGGCCAATTGCGTCGAAGAAGTCATAGGCCACGCGACAACGAAAACCATTCCCTCTTAAATTTCAAATGCAACCGATTAACCGACAGCCACAGCCATGCTCCTCCTGATCGACAACTACGACAGCTTCACCTACAACCTCGCGCATTATCTGGGCGCGTTGGGCGCGGAGGTGGATGTTCGGCGCAACGATGCCCTGACCGCAGCGGATGCCATCGGCCTCAAGCCCAGCCACATCGTTTTATCCCCCGGCCCCTGCGGCCCGGAACAAGCGGGAATATGCCTTGAGCTGATCGCGCAAGCCGCCGCGACCCAAACGCCCTTGCTCGGCGTATGCCTCGGCCATCAAGCCATCGGCCACGCCTTCGGCGGCCAAGTCGTGCGCGCTCCCAGCCCCATGCACGGCAAAGTCTGCGCCATGCGCCACGAGGGCCAGAGCGTGTTTCAAAGCCTGCCTTCGCCGTTTCTGGCGACACGATACCACTCGCTGATCGTCGCCCGCGAAACCTTCCCCGCCGCGCTCGCCATCACCGCGACGACAGAGGACGGACTCGTCATGGGTCTGCAACACCGCGAGCTCCCCATCCATGGCGTCCAGTTCCACCCCGAAAGCATCGCCACCGAACACGGCCACGCCATCCTGAAAAACTTTCTGGCCGTCACGCGGGGCTGAAGCATGCCGCTCCACGACATCCTAAAAAAACTGGCGGCGCGGCAAAACCTGACCGCCGACGAAACGCAGTCAGCCCTCGACCGCATTTTCACAGGCGACATCCCGCGCGAAGACATCGCCGCGTTCCTGCTCGGCCTTCACGAAATAGGCGAAACCGCTGAGGAAATTTTGGGCGCGGCCCGTTCCATGCGAGGCGGCATGCTGGCGCTGAACGCGCCAAAGGGCGCGATCGACATCGTCGGCACCGGCGGCGACTATCACGGCACGCTCAACGTCTCGACCGCCGCCGCCTTTGTCGTCGCGGGGTGTGGCGTGGTTGTGGCCAAGCACGGCAACCGCGCTTCGACCAGCCTCTCCGGCTCCTCCGACGCGCTGCGCGAACTCGGCGTGAGTCTGGAACCGGATTGGAACATTCTGGAAGCCTGTCTGCACGAAGCCGGAATCGCCTTTCTGTTCGCGCCGCGTCACCACCCCGCCATGCGCCACGTCGCCGACGTGCGCCGCGAGCTTGGCGTGCGCACGATCTTCAACCTCCTCGGCCCATTGACCAACCCCGCCAACGTCAAACGGCATCTCATCGGAACCTATGACGGCGCATGGCTCAAGCCGATGGCCGAAGCCCTCCATGAACTGGGCAGCGAACGCGCATGGCTGGCCCACGGGCACGATGGGTTGGACGAAATCGCCACCACGGGAGCCACCTCCGTCGTCGAACTGCGCCACGGCCAAACCACAACCTTCACACTAACGCCGGAATCCTTCGGCCTCCCCAGCGCCACACTGGAGTCCCTCAAGGGCAGCGATGCCAAAGCCAACGCCGAAGCCATCCGCCGCTTGTTAGGCGGTGAGCGCGGCCCCTATCGCGACATCGTGCTGGCGAACGCAGCGGCGGCTTTGATCGTGAGTGATAAAGCGGAAACGCTTGAGCAAGGTGTTGCCCTTGCCGCCGCCAGCCTTGACAGCGGCGCGGCCCGCGACAAACTCGCCACCCTCGTCGCCCTGAGCAACAGGAAGCCCGCATGACCGACAAATTGCAGGAAATCTGCACGACCAAATGCGAGCATGTGGCGGAGCGCAAGCGCCAACAGTCCCATGCCTCGCTCGACAAAGACGCACGCGCAGCGCCTCCGCCGCGCGGCTTCGCCAAAGCTTTACGCGCCAAGACAGCGCAGGGCCAAGCGGGCCTGATCTGCGAAATCAAAAAGGCCTCACCTTCAGGCGGCCTGATCCGTCCCGAATTTGATCCGGCCCGTTTGGCGCAAGCCTATGAAGCGGGCGGCGCGACCTGTCTGTCCGTCCTCACCGACACGCCCTATTTCCAAGGCCGCGACGAAGACCTCATGACCGCGCGCGAAGCCTGCGCCCTTCCGGCGCTGCGCAAGGATTTCATCGTCGATGTGTGGCAAGTGGCGGAGTCGCGCGCGCTCGGCGCGGATTGCATCCTCATCATCATGGCCGCCGTGGACGACGCGCTGGCCCGCGACCTGCTCGCCGCCGCGACGGATTACGGCATGGATGTCTTGATCGAATCCCACGACCGCGCCGAACTGGAACGCGCGTTGCGCCTGCCCTCCGGCCTGATCGGCATCAACAACCGCGATTTGAAAACGCTGAAAACCGACATCGGCACGACGGAACGGCTGGCCGGTTTCGTCCCCAAAGACCGTCTCCTCGTCAGCGAAAGCGGCCTCGCGGCCAAAACCGACCTCGACCGCCTGCGCACATCCGGCGCCTCCGGCTTCCTGATCGGGGAATCGTTGCTGCGTCAACCGGACGTAAAGGCCGCCACAAGGGCGCTCAGCTCTTAGCCGCCTTCACAATGTCTTCACACATCTGCTTGGCATCGCCGAACAGCATCATGGTGTTGGACTGGAAAAACAGCTCGTTGTCCACGCCCGCATAGCCCGAAGCCATCGACCGCTTGACGAACAAAACGGTCTTCGCCTTTTCCACATCCAAAATCGGCATGCCGTAAATCGGCGATTTCGGATCGGTTTTCGCGGCCGGATTGGTCACGTCGTTCGCGCCGATGACAAACGCGACATCCGCCTGAGCGAAATCGCGATTGATCTCCTCCAGCTCCATCACCTCGTCATACGGCACGTTGGCTTCGGCCAACAGCACGTTCATATGCCCCGGCATGCGCCCCGCGACCGGATGGATGGCATAGCGCACCTTAACCCCGTTGGCCTTCAACTGGTCGGCCATTTCCCGCAACGTGTGCTGCGCCTGAGCGACCGCCATCCCGTAACCGGGCACGATGATGACACTCGAAGCGTTCTTCATGATAAAGGCGGCATCTTCCGCCGAACCCATCTTGACGGACCGAGCGGCTCCGCCCGCCGCAGCCGCCGCGCTGCCGCCGTCGCTCCCGAACCCGCCAAGAATGACATTGAAGATCGAGCGATTCATCCCCTTGCACATAATATAGCTGAGGATCGCGCCCGAAGCGCCGACCAAAGCCCCCGTGATGATCAACAGCGGATTCTGGAGCGTGAAGCCCGTAGCCGCCGCCGCCCAACCCGAATAGCTGTTCAGCATCGAAATCACGACCGGCATATCCGCGCCGCCAATGGGCAGGATCAGCAGAAAGCCGAGCAACATCGTCACGGCGACAATGCCCGCAAAGGCAGGAACCGAAGGCTCCAACGCGAAAACCACGAAAAGCGCCGCCGCGCCCAGCGCGAGCAACAAATTGAGGGCATGCTGAAACCGGAACACTAGCGGCTTGCCGGTCACCAGCCCCTGCAGCTTGGCGAACGCGACCAGCGAACCCGTAAACGTCACCGCGCCGATGGCCGCGCCCAGCGACATCTCGACCAAACTGGAGGCATGCACCGCGCCCCCGGCGATAAGGCCGAAAGCTTCCGGATTAACGAACGCCGCCGAGGCCACCAGCACCGCCGCCAAACCGACGAGCGAATGGAACGCCGCGACCAGCTGGGGCAAAGCCGTCATCTTGATCTTGAGCGCCACCACCGCGCCGATGCCGCCGCCCACCGCAATCGCCACCGCGATCAGCCAAAGCGACGAAGCTTCGGCCAGCGTGAGCGTCGTGCCGATGGCAACCACCATCCCGATCACGCCATACAAATTGCCGCGCCGCGCCGATTCCGGTGAAGCAAGCCCCCTCAGCGCCATGATGAAACAGACGCCGGAAAAGAGATACGCAAGGGCGATAACGCTGCTCATCGGATCATTTGCCTTTTTTTCTGTACATCAGCAACATGCGCTGCGTGACGATAAAGCCGCCAAAGATATTGATCGAGGCCGACACCACAGCGCCCAATCCATACCATTTAAACGGGCCTTCGCCCACCGGCCCCGCCGCCAGCAACGCGCCGACGATAATCACGGACGACACGGCGTTCGTCACGGCCATCAACGGCGAATGCAACGCCGGAGTCACGCGCCAAACGACGTAATAGCCGACAAAACAGGCCAGAACGAAGATGGTCAAACCCGTAATAAAGAACGAAGTCTCGCCCCCCGAAAGGCTCGATGCCTGCGCCCCCAGCCCAACGGCCAGATCCGCCAGTTTCTGTTGCCCGTGGTTCAAACCGTCAAGACCCGAAGCAAGCGCGTTGTTTTCCATGGTTGGCCCCGCCCTTATTGCGCCGCTGGCGCAGGAACGGTTGCCGTTTCAGGCGAAGCCTGATCCGGCGCGGATACGGGCGCTGGAGCGGGCGAACTATGCGTCACCGCTGCTTGAGCCGTACGCCGCAGATAGGTCAGCTCGGCCGACAGCTGCATCTGCTGATCACGCAAGACATCCAACCGAACGGCGGCGACAGCGCTCTTGACCTGCAAATCCATGATGTAGCCCCCGAACAGCAGGAACAACACGGCGCAACAAAGGACAGAAACGGCGAGGGTCACCATCCACTGCACGAGCAGATGACTCTCACTCTGATGCTCCGACGTGGACATGATCCCCCTCCAATTTAACATGTTTAACGAACCTGAAACTGCGGATGCACGACCGCACCGCCATGGGTCAGGGTAACGGCCTTGACGATTTCGTCGTCCCAGTTGATCGCCAGCTGCCCGCCCGTCTTGGCGGACAAAAGCGTCACATAGTTGAGAACATTCCGGGAATAGAGCGCGGAAGCGTCCACCGCCACGCGGCTGGGCACGTTGCAATAGCCGACGATCTTGACGCCATGCGCCTCGACCACCTTGCCCGCTTCGCTGAGCGCGCAATTGCCACCCTGCTCCACCGCCAAATCAACGACGACAGAACCCGGCTTCATGCTCCGCAGCATCTCTTCGGAAACCAAACGCGGCGCGGGACGACCGGGAATCAGGGCCGTGCAAATCACGATGTCTTGCTTCTTGATCGTCGCGGCGATCAGCTCCGCCTGCAAACGCTGATACTCCGCGCTCATTTCCTTGGCATAGCCGCCCGCCGTCTCGGCCTTCTTCGTCTCCTCGTTCTCGACCATGACAAAGGTCGCGCCGAGGCTTTGCACCTGCTCCTTGGCCGCCGCCCGCACGTCCGTGGCGGAAACAATCGCGCCCAAGCGCCGCGCCGTCGCGATGGCTTGCAACCCGGCCACGCCCGCGCCCATCACCAAAACACGCGCCGGAGCAATGGTCCCCGCCGCCGTCACCATCATGGGAAACGCCCGCCCGAACTGGTCGGCGGCATCCAAAACCGACTTATAGCCCGCCAGATTGGACTGGCTCGACAACACGTCCATCCCCTGCGCCCGCGAGATACGCGGCACCAGTTCCAGCGACATGGCTGTAACGTTATGGCTGGCATAGGCGGCAAGATCGTCGCGCGCGCTATAAGGATTAAGCAACCCAATCAGCACGGCCCCAGACTTCAAACCGCCCAACTCGTCGGCGCTCTCAGGCCGCTGGACTTTCAGAACAATATCCGCATCCTGCACAGCCGCGCTCACCGAAGCCGCCATGGTCGCGCCTGCAGCCACGAACATCTCATCCGAAAAGGACGCAGCAAGCCCCGCCCCGGCCTCAACCGCCACGGCATAGCCGAGCGCGCAATACTTTTTGACCGCGTCCGGCGTGGCGGCAACGCGTTTCTCAAAAGGACGGCGCTCTTTCAGGACAGCAATCTTCATGGCAACCGAATGGGGAAAACGGAAAGGCGAGAATCAGACGTTATGACAGTCTGCATGATTCAGACACGCCTGTGAAGTGCGCGTTTTCAGAATCAACCGCGCAGATCGTGCGCCGCCAATACTTTCGCCTGCCGCCGCGCCAGAGCCTTGACGTCGAAATCACGGATCAGCTCATGGAACATACGATACCAATTGATCTCAGCACGCAAACGCAGAAACACTGAACCGAGTCCGATGGCCGCGCGATCCATAAAGACAAATTCGCGCGGCACCGTCACGCCGCCGATCTTGCGCAGCTCGGCATGCACCTTGTTGGCGGTTTCGCGGCCATAGAGGCCCGTGTTTGTTTCTTCGATAGGCCGCGTTTTGTCATCCAGCAACGGCGCATAGATAAAGCCCGCCCAGATATTGAGGATATCAACCAGCGCCTTGCTGGGATTGGTAAAGCCCCACGCCTTGTAAGCCTCCACCGACAGCTCCGGTTTCTTCTCAAGCAGCGAGCGGTAGAGCGTAATCACGCCCTGCACCAGTTCCGGCCTAAACACGCGCACGCAACCAAAGTCGAGCAGATTGACGCTGTTGTCCTCGCGCACAGTATAATTGCCGAGATGCGGGTCGCCATGGATCACGCCATAGAAATAAAACGGCGTGTACCACGCGCGAAACATGTTGATGGCAAGCGCGTTGCGATCCTTCAGCGACCGCGCCTCCGCCACCTGCGCCAGCTTCGCGCCATCCAGCCACGTCATCGTCAGCAAGCGATCTGTGGAAAGCTGCGGCACAACCTCCGGCACATGCACACCCGGCACGTCCACAAGCATGGCGCGATAAAGGCCGATGTGTTTCGCCTCGCGGATATAGTCCAGTTCTTCGCGCAATCGGTCGCCGATTTCCAACTGCACCTCTTTGGTCGAAACGGCGCGGTCATAGTGTTCGAAAACCGCCAGCGCCATCTTCAACTGCCGCAAATCCGCCTCGACCGTCGAAACCATGTCGGGATACTGCAGCTTGCAAGCCAGCGTTCGCCCGTCCAGCCCCACCGCCCGATGCACCTGCCCCAACGAAGCCGCCGCCGCCGCCGTCGGCTCAAAGCTCTTGAATTTCTTTTGCCAGTCGGGGCCAAGCTCCGCCGCCATACGGCGCTTAACAAACGGCCAGCCCATCGACGGCGCATCGGCCTGCAGCTGCGCCAGTTCAAAGGCATATTCCTTGGGCACCGCGTCGGGAATGGTGGACAGAATCTGCGCCACCTTCATCAGCGGCCCCTTCAACCCGCCGAGCGCCACCCGCAACCGCTCCGCCTGTTTTTGGCGGTCAACCTCCACCCCCAGATAGCGCCCGCCCGCCATCCGAGCGCCCACGCCCGCCATGGCCGTCGAGACTTTGGCATAACGCGTGACGCGCTTGCGCAAACTGTTGGTTTCCTTGGCCATACCCCTCCCCAAAAGCCCTCCCCCCTTGGGGGGAGGGTTGGGTGGGGGGTCATATCCCGCAGGTGCCAAACTTGCGACTCCCGACCAAACGGAACCCACCCCCCACCTAACCTCCCCCTCAAGGGGGGAGGAATTCCAATCACGCTTCCCCAACCGCCCGCAATCACCGCCCCAAAAGCCCTCCCCCCTGGGGGGGAGGGTTGGGGGGGGGGTCATGTCCCGTAGGTGCCAAACTTGCGACTCCCGACCAAACGG
>CAIXHP010000069.1 GCA_903919315.1 uncultured Pseudomonadota bacterium
CCTCGAAACTCTCGCAAGGCTCCTCGCCGGAGCAGAAAACGAAGCCCAAAAAATATTCTTTACCGCCCCCTCAGCCCCCAAAAGACAACCTAACATGCTGATATTACAGGGTGTTCAAAAATGAGTCCGGTACTATGGAGAACGCTATATTTAATACAGATGGATCACAACGAAATTGGGATACCAAACGCATCTGAATTCTACCTTTTTCATGGTTTTGCACTTAGCTGGAAGACGAAGCCCCCTATAACCCCAATGGGCAAAGCAGAGATCAGCGACGCACATTTAACAATAACAGATAAAGCTTTATATTTTAGCGGATTAGGAAACACCAAAATTCGAGTTGCTTGGTAAAAATCAACAGTTGGCGTTTGGATTCGAAGAACAAAGCCCAACATTAGCCCTGAAGTAAAAAGCAGTAGAGCGAAGCGAGGCAAGATTGCCAAGAACGCACCGCTTGTTGGTATGCCGCAGACCCTGTTTGTCTGCGCCCCCTAGACAGAAACTGCGTAACTGTACTTCGTGTTTCGTACAAGATGGCGCTTGCTGCCCATACCGCATGATTCTAAAAACGGTCTAGTCCACCACCTCCACCTGCGCCGGATGGGTCACGATGATTTTGGGGCCGAAGAGGGATTGCACGAGGCCTCGCACGCGCACGGTTTTGTCCTTGAGCGTCAGGGGATCACGTCCGGCTTTTGTGAACAGGCGCACATCCCGCGCCGCGATTTCAACCGTAAAGTCGGTGCGCCAGTCTGGGCCAAAGTTCAGATAGACCTTGTTTTTGATCCGCGCCGCTTCCGTAACCGTGCCGCGCACGAAGGCGAAACGGCCCAGCGCCGCGCCCGCGTTTTCAGGCGCAATGTCGGCATAGGCCGCAGCGGCCCAAAGCCCGCGCCGTGCCGTCCGCGCCTCGCGCTCCAACCGCAACAACGTCAAGAGGCCCGTCTCGGTCCCCAGCGGCGGATAAACGAACGCCCATCCCGCGCGTGTTAAGGCGTCCTGCAGCCGTTCGCCGGAGGCCGCATAAGCCTCGCCCGCCAAGCGGCCATAGCGGTCGGCGGCCACAAGCCCCAGCGTCACGCCTTGGCCGCCGATAAGGTCTTCCAGCGCGCGCCGCGCCGATTCCGCCAGATCCTTTTCATCGGGAGCCTTGATGCCTTCCAAACGGATCACCCGCCCGTCCGCGAGCGTCAACCGGTCGCCCGCGTCGATCCGCGCCACGGGCAAGCCTTCGGCAGCCCACGCGCCATGGTTCAGGAATAAAGCAAGGAGCAAAAGGGACAGGGGAACAAACCGCATAATCCTTCCCGTACCACGCGCATCGCCGGGACGGAAGAAGGCGCTTTAGAACATCTGGTCGATGGCGCTCTGATCCATGGACGAGTTGTAGCCATGCACGATCGCGCCGCCGTCGTCGACCATGCCCTGCATCTGCATGGACTGGAGTAGCGCCAGATCGGTGAACTTGTCCATCTCGCCGTTTTCCAGCGTATGCCGCAAACGCACGCGCGTCTCCACGACCAGCATGCTCATCTCGACCGCGATTTTTTCGAATCGCTCGCGCAGCGCGGAGGGCGCTTGTTCATAGGCCTCGATGGCCAGCGGCGCGAAGCCGAGGCCGCTGGCTTCGAAATGCTCGCGGTAGGTTTTAAAGCCCCACTTGTCGATTTCATCCAGCAAATCCGGCGAGTCCGGGAGCATGTTGAGCAGCATAATCACTTCGTTGAAGTGATTAAAATAGTCGGTGCACAGCAGCGACCGGGGGTCGATGTTGGTGCCGACAATGCGCTCGCGGATGTCCTCGCTCATTCCTTATCCGTACGCCTGCGGGCTGAAAAATTGATTAAGGCGGAGCGCTGATTCGGCGGCGGCGAGGATCGCATGGCCGGATCGTCCGAAGCGTCTTTCGGGGTGATTCGCGCCGAAGTTGCGGTGTTTCGCAGGCGTTTTGGCGACACTCGAGGTTGATTTGAGCCGGAACCCCACGTTTTCATGGCCAAAACACGACACAAAGCCCCGTGGAGCTGTGTTTGTGTCGCTATTTCTCGCATTTCTCCCCTTAAAATAGCGCAAAAACCATGATTTCATGGTGGTTTACCCTGTTTGCGGGCCGGTCGTTCCTTCCCGCTTTTTGTGGCCCCCGCGATGATTTTGGCCTAAGCTACTGAAAAATATATACGAAAACGCAACAATCGTGCTACATATCGTCTCGGCCACAACGGAGCCGTTTCCTCGGCGCGACAGCATGAGCGCTTGGGGCCGCATCGTCATCACGGGAACTTGAGGCATAAAATGGCTGTTGCAGGAAAAAAGAAGACCGCGAACACCAAAAAACATTCCGCCGCCAAAACGGCGAGTGCCAAGCCCGTTGCCAAAGCCGCGAAGGCTCCCGCGCCGCAACGCCCCAAACTCAAGCCCTTGACGCGTCCGTCGATGGTATCACAACTGATGGGGGGTGGCGCGAACGCGCCCAAATTGCCGTTGCGGTTGCAAGCCGTGATCGACAAGAGCGAAATCGCCGAGGTGATCTACAACGGCGCGCGCGGCCTTGACCGCATGGACGAAACGCTGCTGCGCTCGGTCTTTCATCCCGACGCGACGGTCGATCTCGGCCCCGGCGTTTTTCAGGGCACGGCGAACGACTATGTTCATTGGATTCTCGCTGTCCTCCAGCAAGTGCGCTCGACCCATCACATGATCGGCAACGTGCGGGCCGAGTTGGACGGCGACGCGGCGCTGGTCGAATCCTACGCCCACACGCACTACCGGCTCGACAAGCCGACCGGACGCGAAGACGTGTTCATGGGCACGCGTTACCTCGACCGTCTGGAGCGCCGCCCAGCGGGCTCGGCGGGCGTGTGGAAACTCATGCACCGCAAGCAGATCATCGACTGGGTGCGCACTGAGGCGGTGTCGGACATCTTTTACCACCAAAATCCCGACGCGCTGTGGAGCTACCGCACCAAGACCGATCCGTCCTACCAGATGGCGCAGTTCCCCGGCAGCCAATCCGGCGGCAAACTTCCCGCCTTTCTGGGCCGCCGCTATGAGAGCCGGAGCATCAAGCTTTAACGTCAGCCGTCGGACAAATCCCAAAGACACCGTCCCACTGTGCGCGTAAGGCCTGATCGACTTCGTCCATCGTGGGTGTGATGCCGAGCGCGTGAAGCGAGGTGACACCGAACTGTCCCAGCCCGCACGGCACGATGCCGCTGAAATGCGCGAGGTCGGGGTTCACATTGAGCGCGAGGCCGTGGAACGTCACCCAGCGCCGCACCCGCACGCCGATGGCGGCGATTTTTTCCTCGCGGCCATCGTCGCGGACGACCCAGATGCCCACGCGGTCGGCGCGGCGTTCCCCGTTCACGCCGAAAACGGCGAGGGCGCGAATGACCCATTCCTCCAGCCGCGCGACATGGGCGCGAACATCCTGCCCCCTGTGCCGCAGATCGCTGACGACATAGGCCACCCTCTGGCCGGGCCCGTGGTAGGTATAGCGCCCGCCGCGTCCGGCCTGATGCACCGGAAAGCGGTTCGGATCGGTCAGCTCGTCCACGGACGCGCTGGTGCCCGCCGTGTAGAGCGGCGGGTGTTCAAGCAGCCAGACGAGTTCGGGGGCATCGCCCGCCAAAACGGCCTCCACCCGCGCCTCCATGGCCGCCAGCGTGGGCTCATAGGGCGACAGGCCGGGAGATGTCCGCCATTCGACATCCGACTCACAACGGCTCTTGCTTCCTCCTGCCTTCATCTGCTAGGTGTGGCCCCCTACCTCGGAAACAGGATCGTGCGGTCGTGGCGGAATTGGTAGACGCGCAGCGTTGAGGTCGCTGTGGGAGCAATCTCGTGGAAGTTCGAGTCTTCTCGACCGCACCAGCCTTCACTCGCGCAGCGAGGGAAGGCTGCCGCGACGTAGCCCAACGGGCGAAGGCAGGCTCTTGCCGCTGCGCGAGTTACGGCTCGGCAGGCCATCAAAAAAAATCGACGCAAGGGGAGTGTCCGTTCCCTGAAACGCAACGCCTTCGGTGCGCGTTCAACGCGCACGGCGCGCTTTGGCGGGCAGGGGGTAATCCTCGTCCATCGCGCGGTCGTACACCAACGACTCCATCTCTTCGTCGGTCATCGCGGCGTAATCGGGCAGCAAATCGTCCATAGGATCTTTCTTGACGCGCTCCATGCGCTCGGTCGCGAACTTGCGGATCGCGCCCCACAACGCGGGCGACGAATCCGTTTCCTTTTTCGAAGGCGCGGTCTCGACCGGCTCGATCACTTCCGCGAGCGCCTCGATCGCCGTGGCCATCGCGGTTTCGGCGGGCTTGGCGGGCGGCGTGGTTTCTTCGGCCTTTGCGGTCGGCTTTGGTTCGCTTTCCGCCTCGACGCTGTCCTGCGACTTGGACTCCGGCGACGGCGTTTTGTCGGCAGGTTTTTCGCTGGGGGTAAAGCTGATCGCCGACATCGGCGCGACCGCGCTCCCCGGCCCGCCCAACGGCGGCGTGAGCGGGGTCAAGGAATGCGCGATGGCCAAAGGCTTTGCTCCCGCCGCGATGCGCTTACCGCTTTGCTCGATGGAAGCGAGGCGCGGCAGGACTTCTTCGATATGCTGCGCCAGCGTTTGCATGGCTTGGCGCTTGGACACCGGTTCAAACTTCATGTCGGCGTTCTGCGCGGCGTTGTAATACGCGGCATAGTCGCTGGCTTGCCCATAGATCGATGCCACCTGCCGCGCCAGTTCCGCGCCGAGGCGGCCCAAACGCCCGACATAGGCCTGAAACACGAGGACGCGAATGCGCGGCCACACCGTTTGCTTGTCGTCCGCATCGGCGGGCAAGGCTCTGAGGCGCGATTGGCACACCGCACGCGCCGCCATCAATTCGCCGCGCAGCGCCGCCGCGATGGAACGCAGCTCCTCGCGTCCGTCGCGCACGCGATTCCAGACGACCGCGCCCAGAATGCCCAACGTCGTCAGAAACATGAGCAAGCCGGTGATCAGAAATTGATAGCGCTCAAGCAGCGATCCCGCAGGCGGAGCTGAAGGGGCGGCAACGGCGACGGAGGCGACCGCCGCTTCGGGGGTAACGGGCGTGACGATTGGCGTTTTGGCATCTTTGTCGGACGCGGCTGTGGGTTGCGCCGGTTTGTCGGCCTTCGCCGCTTCCGCCTTGGCTGCGGCTTCTTTAGCTGCCGCTTCCTTTGCAGCCGCTTCTTTCGCCGCAGCTTCCTTCGCCGCCGTTTCGCGAATATTGGCTTCGGATACGGCGGTGGGCAAAGCCACCGACCACAGGCCGAGTCGTCCGGCTTGCGCCGCTTGTTCCGCTGCCGCATAGGGCGCGGCCAGCTCGGTGGGTTGTAGCGAACCGCGCGCCGTAACCGCCAGCCCGCGCTTCAAAAGCGCCAAAGCAAGATCGCTGTTGTCGACGGCATGGCATGTCGCCAGAAACCGCCCGTCGCGGTCGCGGTCGCGGATGGTGCAACTGACGCTCCCCGCCGCGCTGAGGCCGTCCAAAACCGCCCGCGCCTGCGGCCCGTACGAAGCCGAAAGCTGCGGCGGCACAATCCCGAACAGGCGCATTTCCACGTCGTCGATTCGCAGACGTTCCGGGTCAACGATGGTCGCCGTTCCGGCCACGGTGCGCGAAGGCGGCATGGCGGGCTTGCCCGTGGTCAAAATCTGACGGCTGACCGGCTCGCGCGGCATGCGGCGCGGGGTGGGGGCATCTTGAGCCTGAGCATGGCTCCAGACCACAGCGACTCCAAGGATCGTGCCTACGGCAACGCGCGACAGCTTCATGAACAGCCCTCAAGCTTCCTGATTTACGGCAGCCGACATTAACAGATTCTGGGGGGTGAAAGCTACAGGCTATGAACCCCGGTGGCGCACTTTCACGAAAATAACGGCGGATCCGCTCCGATGCCAAACTGTTTTTTATCAGGTGGTTAGGCGTTTTTGGTCACCTTAACTCTCCGCTCCGGCAACGCGTTCGTCATCGAAACATACAGCGCGGCCCAATAGGGGAGGGTCTGCACCAGCAGCATCCCGGCCCACAGTTTGGCGTTAAAGTTGGTGACCTCGAAACGGAACAGGACGGCGCTCGCGCTGAGCAACAGAGCCAGCAGCAGCCCGATTTCCTCCCGCGCCATCAGCAGCCCCTGAATGGCCGCCGGACGGTCGGCGCACTTGGGCGTACGGAAGAAGGGCGTACCGGAGGTGAACAGCCCCTGCCACACTGCGCGGCCCACGGCGTGGGTCAGGGCCATGCCCGCCAGCGCCGCGCCGAACCGGTCTTTCCACCCGCACTTGACCCGCGCGTGATACAGCCAGAAACCCGCCACGAGCTTGAACACGAACACGCTCAACGTCGGCACCAGAAACACCGCCGGAGGAAATTCGACCCATTTGAGCAGCAGCAGGACCGACCACAACACGGCGGCTCCGGCGAACACCATATGCGCCGCGTCGGCGAACCACGGCAGCCAGCCGGAGACAAAGTGGTAACGCTGCCCGCGCGTCAGGCCGCTGTCTTCGCTCAACTGCCGCCAGTGACGTTTGAGAATCTGCACCGCGCCATAGGCCCAGCGGAACCGCTGCGATTTGTAGCCGCCGAAACTGTCCGGCATCAGGCCGCGCCCCAGCGAATGCTCCATATACACGGCTTCATGGCCGCCTTCGAACAGTCGCAGCCCCAGTTCCGCGTCCTCGCAGATGCACCACTCCGCCCAGCCCTTGACGCTTTGCAGCGTGGTCTTGCGGATCAGAGTCATGGTGCCGTGCTGGATGATGGCGTTGCGCTCGTTGCGCTGGACCATGCCGATGTGAAAGAATCCGGCGTATTCCCAATAACACATGCGCTTGAACCAGCTTTCGCCGGCGTCGCGGTAATCCTGCGGCGCTTGGACAAAGGCGACTTCGGGCTTGTCGAAATACGGCACGGTGGCGCGCAGCCAGTTGGGCGCGACGACATAATCGCTGTCGATCACGCCGACGATCTGCGCGTCCGCCGCCGTTTCCTTGAGCGCGAAATTCAACGCGCCCGCTTTGTAGCCCGGCCATTTCGGCAAATGGAAAAAGCGGAAGCGCGGCCCCAATTGGCGGCAATAGGCTTCGACTGGTTTCCACACCGCGTCGTCCTTGGTGTTGTTGTCGATGACCAGAACTTCGAAGTTCGGGTAGTCGAGCGCCGCCAAAGCGTCGAGCGTCTGCATCACCATATGCGGCGGCTCGTTGTAGCAAGGCACATGGATCGAAACTTTGGGCGCGTGCGCCGGAGGCTGCCCGTCCAGCGGCGTAAAGGCGCGGCGGCGGTTGGCCCAGACCACTTCGGTCAGTTCCAACCCGTCCACCAGCAACAGCGCCAACAGCACGATCTGGAATCCGATCAACACCACCCACGCGACCGTGTTGGCGGTGATGATCTTTTCCGCCAGCGCCGCCATGATGGCCCACACCAGCAGCGAACAGACGGCCTGAATCAGCACGGCATAGAACACTTGCCCGGCGGGCTTCAGGTCTTGGCGTCGCCGCACGAACCATTGGATCGGAAACAGCGCCAACAGCGAGGCCACGAGGCAACCCCAGAACCATTGGGTGGACTCGACCACGATGCCGCTCATGGAAAACTTCGGCTCCAGATGAACGTCCCACAGTCCCCAATGCGCCCCGACGGTGCCTTCGATGGCGCGCTTCCACGGCGCGTCGATGGCTTCGACGATGGAATAATCGAGCCGTTCGCGGCTGGCGGTGTCGAGGAATTCGCGGACGAAACGCGCCTGATTGATTTGTGAAGGCTCCGCGCCCTTCACCCACTGGCCTTCGCTGGGCCAACCGACTTCGCCGATGAAGATGTGCTTGCCGGGAAACGCGGCCTGCAATTGCTGCACGCGGTACATCACATAGGGAACCGCGCCGTCGATGGGAATGCCCTCCCAATAGGGAAGGACGTGGACGGTGATAAAGTCCACCGCCTGCGCCAGCTCAGGGTATTTGAGCCAGATGTGCCACGGCTCGGCGGTCGAGACGGGCACGCTGACTTGACGCTTTACGCGGTCGATGAGCGCGATCAGCTCCTCCAGCGTCACGTCCTCGCGCAGCAGGCTTTCGTTTCCGACCATGATACGGCGCACGTTGGGGTGGGCGCGAGCCAGTTCGATCATATGCGCGACTTCCTGCGCATTGGTCTTGGCGTCGGGGCCGAGCCATGCTCCGGCGATCACGGACAGCTTGGATCGTTCGGCGCTTGCGATGATCCGATCCAGTCCGTCGCTGATGCCATAGGTGCGGACGTTGTTGGTGCGTTGCGCCAGAAACGCCATGTCGCGGTCGATGGTGCTGTCCGATGACCGGCCGTTGGCATCGCCCGCCATATAGCCGCTGTAGGACAGGCTGTTGATCAACCCGCCCCAAGGCCGCTCGCTGGCCCCGCGATTGATTAAGGCCCAGACGGAAAAATTCAGCGCCAGAACGATAGCGATGACGAACGAAGTGCGGCGAAGGGTACGCATGGATGAGAATCAGGGGTCAGGGTGGCCTTAGGTTCCGGAAATTAAGGGCAAACCGGAAAACTATACAGAGAATTTATGACATCCCCACCCGCTCAAGGGCGATCGCCAAATCCAAGAAATCGCGATGACCCCCACAGTAAACGGCAAATTGGGCTGGCGCGGGCCGACAATCCACCAAAAATTAACAACGAATGGTTGTGCAAATTGATAGGCGACAACGACAACTGTTTATTCTGATCTGTTTTTTCAATGTGTCGTAAATAGTCAAAGTTGTGAATGGTTAATTGGTAAATTTACGATTGTAATTGATAGTCGTTGTGTATAGACAGGGTTGCCTGCTATTTGTTGTACATAGATAAGGGGCTTTTAAAGTCCGGCCTTCAAGTAGGGGCGATCCTTCTGCCTAGACGAGAAGTGGAAACAAAAAGATGACGTATAACAAGACAAAACAATTGTTCCGCACCGCTGCCCGAACCACGCTTGCAGCCAGCCTTGTGGCGTCTAGCGCCCCCGTATCCGCCGTCACCATCACGCTGGCGTGGACCGGTTGTCCCCAAGCGACGAGCTATGAAGTGTGCAGCGGCGGGAACTCACGCTTTCAGGTGACGGCGCCCGGTGGGTATTCCTATTGTCTGGACACAGGAATCGCGTCACAGGCTACGGTGACGCCCTACAACGCGACGGGGATGTCGGTTTTTGCCGTGCGGGCCGTGCGCGGAGCGGAAAAGAGCGCGTTTTCGAACGAAGCCGCCATAAAGTGCACCGCGACAACCTGCGCGCAACCGGATCCGGTGCGCATGAAGATATTGAAGGACAGCGTCGCACCGACGACATACGCGTTCGTTACCGAAGACGCGCTTGGCGTGCCTCTGGTGGCCAATGATCAAGTCACGGCGGCGATACCCACGGGCTACGCGCCGATCCTCAACACGCCGCACGAACTGAGCCCGCTCGATAAAACATTCCGTGTGTTGTCGCTAAACGGAGATTTGGCGGGGAACAGGCTGAACATGCAGCCGCTGGATATAACGGGGCGGACGACAGGCGTTGTAACGACGCTGAGCTTCGCCGTTCCTTACAAAATCGTGACGGCCGACCGGAATCCCAACACCGGCTATGGCAGCGCGTTGCTGCAAAATACGACGACGAATGCCATAACGGCCCTGCCGTTCTCGCCCGACGGCAAGAGAACCTACTCAACGTCCAAGACTGTTGCATCACCGGCTACCGGCATAACCTGGTTGGCGATTCAGGTGCGCAACGACGGCTCGCAGATCGTGTACGGTCGTGACGTGACGGAGCGCATCGGTTATGTGCTCAAGCTTGAGGGAACCGCCGGTTCCGTCGTGCCGCCGCTGCAACCTGTTCTGTCCTATGTGTCGGTCGTCAACCTGGACACGTTTGGCTATCCGGCGGACTATAAGCTTATGAAAAGCCTGGCCGCCAATCTCGATGGCACGGCCGTGCGGCTTGTCGCGAAATCAACCACCAGCGCGTTCGATGTGTTAGATCTAGACCCGCAAAGTCTTGTGAGGGTAGCGGCGACACCGGCCGGCCCCTTCGTCGGAGTCGCGCCCCAGTCGGTCGTGCGGGGTTCTAACGGAAAGGCCCAGATTATCTTCACGTACGGCGTCGGCGGAGGTTACCCTCAGGGTACCGTAGCGACCTGGACGCTGGACTCCATGAGCCTCAAGACGAGTTCGTTACGCTTCGTGCCTGTGCCGATGACACTCGTCCCCCTCTCGATGCGCGACTCGGAACAGGGGCTTTCCAAAGCCCTGGCGCAGGGAGGGACAAGCGGCCCGCGCAAACCGAAGTCGGGGAAGGGAACGATGGTGGCCTTCGCGCCGCAAGTCTGAGCCGTCAAACGGAAGAAGAGAGGAGCGGGCCGAAGTTCAATTCGGCCCGTTTCGTCATATCCTCAATCGTCGCGCGCGCAGTGATGAGCCCGGCCCTGTCGGGATGGACGATCCGCTCGCGCAGATTCCCCGCCAGTTGCCCGTCGAACGCCAACGGCGGCTCCAGCCCCAGCGTTTGCCGGATTTCCTCGATCTTGGGCGTGTTGCTGGAAAAAGTTACGCTGGGCGTTCCCAGAACGGCGGCGGCGATGGTGTGATGAAACCGGCCTGAAATGAGAATCCGCGCCGTCGCGATGGTTTGGAGCCAAGCCAGCGCGGACGGCGTGTCGATCACCTCGACCGGCTCCGGCAGATGGCGGCGGAACGTCTGCAACGTGGCGGTATCTGTCCGTGGCGGTGTCCCCTTGCTGCCCGCCAGAAAGGCGACGCGCCGCTCCGACGGCGGCAAACCTTCCAGCGCCGAGGCCAGACCGGAGGCGAACAAAGCGGCGCCGTCGTGATCGAAAACCCGCCGCTGAGGAGAATCGTCGCGCCGCGTTTCTGCGCCTCGTGCGGATAATGGTCGCGGATGAACAACGGCAGACAATCAAAGGCAAGCGTGGCCTGCACGCCGAGGCTGGCCAAAAGCCGCAAACTCCGCGCGTCGCGCACAGCCACATAATCCACATAGTGATAAACTTGGCGATAGATGTCGGCGACGACCGGCTCCATCGGCTCCTGAAAGTCCGACGGGAAGCAGGAATGATTGATGATCCGCGTCGTCTTGCGAAAGCGATGCTTCAGGATATGCAGAACATACAGGATATTCATAGGCGCGGGCGCGCGTCCGTGCATCGTGCCTTCGCCGTTCACGACGACCAGATCGGCATCGCGCAGCGCGATCATGACCAGCGGATTGGCTTGGGCAAAGGCCTCGAAAAACCCGTCGCTCAAAAAATCGTCCCACGACGACGGCGTGGGCGCGAGGCCGTGGCAGGCATCGGCGGGCAGCGTGTTGACGTAATACCCGGCCTCGATCAGGCGTTCATAGACGGCATGCGACGTGCCGAAACAGCCCCAATGATAATTGTTGGCCGTGAAATTGAGCAGGAGAGCCTGTTTCGACAAAAGACGCGCCATAACCAACCCCGACCGTTCCGCTTATGGGAAAACGCGCGGAATCGCGCGACGGAACAACACATACAACAAAGCCCGAACCTGCCGCAACGCGGGAAGTTCGGGCTTGCTGTAGAAACAACGCGTTAGGGTTTAGGACGCTTTGGCTGCGCTGCGACCGCCACGGTTGAAGGGACGCGGGCCGCCGCCGAAGCCCTTGCGCGGGCCTTTGAACCCGCCGGGGCTGCGCGGCTTGTCGCTGTTGCCGAAACGGCGCGGCGCGTTGGCGCTGCGCGGCGGCGGCGCTTCGCCGGGATGCATCAGGCGGTGGATGGCGCGCCACTTCTCGCCGTCGGCGGGTGTGATGAGGCAAACGGCGGAGCCTTCGGCTCCGGCGCGCGCCGTGCGGCCAATGCGATGAATGTAATCTTCCGGCGCTTGCGGCAGATCATAGTTGATGACGTGTTCGATGTGCGGAATGTCGAGCCCGCGCGCTGCCACGTCCGTCGCCACCATGATGCGGTGCTTGCGGTCGCGGAAATTTTGGATGACGCGGTCACGTTGGCGCTGGCGCAAATCGCCGTGGATGGCATCGGCGCTGTGGTTATGCTTGACCAGCTTTTGCGCCAGACGATCCGCGCCGTGCTTGGTCTTGACGAACACGATGATGGAGCCGTTGCGCTCCTCCAGCAGGTTGACGAGCTTGCCGTACTTCTCGGTTTCCGGCATGTGGATCAGCTCTTGCTTGATCTTGGGCGCGGCGGCGATGGTCGAGCCGACGGCGATGCGTTCCGGGTTGCGCAGATACTGCGCCGCCATCTTCATGATGTTGGTCGGCATGGTGGCTGAAAACATCAGGGTCTGGCGGTCGGTGGGCATGTGCTTGACGATCTTTTCCAGCTGCACGCCAAAGCCCATGTCCAGCATGCGGTCGGTTTCGTCGAGGACGAGAAAGTCGGTCTTGCTCAGGTTCACGCTGCGGCGCATCAGATGGTCGTTGATGCGGCCCGGCGTGCCGACAATGAGGCGCGGCTGGGCGCGGAGCTGGCCCAACTGCTTGCCCATGCTGTCGCCGCCGATCAAAAGCGCGGTGCGGATGTGCGTCGGGTGGCCGATCAACTCGGTGAGTTGCTTGAGAACCTGCGTCGCCAACTCGCGGGTGGGTGTCAGAACCAAAGCGGCGCTGGACGGATTGTTGATGAGGCGCGTCACCAGCGGAATGCCAAAAGCGGCGGTCTTGCCGGTGCCCGTCTGGGCCGAGCCCAGAACGTCGCGGCCCGTGAGGGCCAGCGGGATCGCCTGCGCCTGAATAGGTGTCGGTTTCGTAAAGCCAAGTTTCTGCAACGCCTGAATCAGAGCAGGCGGCAAGTTAAAGCCGTTGAAGTTTTCCATTTCGGTATCCTAATTGGGGTATGAACCCTGTTAGCGAGGCCGTGGCCTCGTGCGGGGTACATCACCCCTGATCGGCAACGCAAGACGCATCGGGATATGTCCCATGTGTCCGCTTGAATGCTGCCAATCCGTCTTCCGTATTCGCTCGAATGGAGCCGTCTTCTTTTCAGTCGACGCCGACTTATAGCCGACTTTTAAAACAGAATGCAACAATGAAACAGGAATTACATCCCATGCCGGATAAATATATTCAAAAAACGGGATGCCAGCACGCGCGGGCATGACGATAGGGAATTGAATTCAAACACAAATCCCGTCATGCCCGCGTAAGCGGGCATCCCGTTTGTTTTCTTCTTCACGGCGCAGATGCCGCCGCCCTCTCGGTTTGCACAGCCATTAACCCAGCCGGACCGTGGGGGGCTGAAGCGCTTTCTGGCGGTTGGCGACAAGGCGTGCGGCGACAGCGCACGAATGCTTTTACCTGCGCCAAACCCATAAAAAACGGGCGCACCGGAATATCTCCCGGTACGCCCGTTAATTATTAGACCTTTCCAGCGAGCCGTTGCCGACTTCGCCGGGGTCGTTATCCAAAGACGTCTAGACTTAGACGGTCTTCAGGTTAACGGCCGAAGTCTTGCCCTTGTTGGTCGCCAGTTCATAGCTGATCTTCTGGCCTTCGTTCAGCGTGCTCCAGCCCGCTGCTTCAACAGCGCTGATGTGCACAAACACATCGCCGCCACCGGCTTCAGGTTGAACAAAGCCGTAGCCCTTGGCGGGATTGAACCATTTAACGGTACCGATAGCCATCGTGTATTCCTTCTTCTCAGTTGCAGTGGTCTTTGCCGTCTTGTGGGCGCGCAAAGCGGAGTTCCCTTGGCCACGACAATCGTGGCAACTCTTAGGAAACATCAGAGAAAACAACCGGATAGAAGGGTTTCGTTTCGTGGCATTCGTGAATGCCGCCGCCAACGTACTTGCCTTGTTAATCCTTGGCGGTCTCTTGCTCCTAGAGAGCTGTAGTCAAACTCTGCCGGAAGCATGCGCAGGTTTGCCTACGCGAGTCAAGCGGCGTTTTAGGCCGTGTTTCTTAACCAAAAGCCCGCATCAAGGCGCTGCCCGCGAACACCAGCGCCACGGTTCCCAGCACCGACACGCCGACATAGAGCGCCAGCCCAAGGTAATCGCCCCGCTGCAGCAGCAAGGCGGACTCAAGCGAAAAGGTGGAAAAAGTCGTGTAGCCGCCCAAAAAGCCGGTCACCAGCAGAAAACGCACCGAAGGATGGGACATGTGCATCTCCTCAAACCCCGCGAACAACCCGATCAGAAACGCGCCCAGCAAATTGATCGTCAGCGTGGGATAGGGAAAACCGTCGCGGGTGAACTGCCCCACCAAATGCGACACGCCATAACGCGCCACCGCTCCGGTGCCACCGCCGATGAAGACAAGAAGCGGATTGATCATGCGTTTCGTTCCTATCCTTTTCCGCGCGTCGTTTAACAGGAGAAAACGACGGCTGCAACCTTCGCTTGCCCGTCGCTCGAAAAGGCGCGAGAATCGCGCGTTTCCGTCTCCAGAGTGTTTCCGGCATGAAAAATCGTCTTCCCGACTTCGCTCTTGCGTTGGGTGTCGCGCTGCTGGCACCGCTTGCGGTCGGCATGGCTTCGGTCGATTTTTCCGCGCCGCTGCAATTGCGATCCGATTATCTGCTGCACCTGTTCTATGTCAAAACCCTATGGCTGTACGGCTCGCTGGCGGCCAACCCCGACCTTGCTTTTCCGGGGCAGGGCGATTTCATGGCCTTTCCCACGCCGGATATTGTCGAGAACTGGCTGATCCATGCGCTCCATCTGTTCACGGACAATTATTTCACGGCGCTCAGCGTTTTTGTGACTCTGTGTTTTTCCACCGCCGCGCTGTCGGCCTATGTCGCGCTGCGCGTTATGACGGCGACGCGTTGGATGGCGTTTTGCGGCGCGTTGACCTTTGGTACCTGTGCCTTTTTGTGCGGACGCGGGTTGGCGCACCCCTACTTTTGCTTTGTGGTCGTCATCCCGTGGGTGATCGGATTTTGCTACCTGCATTTCTACCAACGCGCGCGCCTCGCGCGTCCGGCGTTACAGCTCAAAGTGTGGCACGGCGCGGTCCTCGGACTCGCCGCCGCTTCGTGCGGCTTGTATTACGCCTTCTTCAGCGCCGCGTTCCTCGTCCTCACGCTGCTGTTGCTGACCGTCAATCGGCCGCGTTTCGCTGTGTTTGTGCCGGGCCTCGTCGCGCTGGGAGTCTTGGGCGCGACCTTCGCCGTCTGGCTGGCACCGCATGCGTTATACGTCTTTGACAACCACATCGCCTTTCCCCAGCGCAACGCATTCGAGCAAACGCTCTACGGCTTGCGCTTGCCCGATCTGCTGCTGCCCGACCTGCCGCCGTTCCGCAGCGTCTACCGCCACTTCGCCAGCCTTCAGGACAAAGTCAGCGACGAAGGCAACTTCGCCGTGCTGGGGCTGTGGGGCATGGTGGGGCTTGTGGGCGGCATCGGCGTGTGCGTCGCGCAGGCGTTTCGCCGCAAAGCCCTCCGGCACGTCATGCGTCGAGCGCTCATGATCCGGCTCGGCGCTTTTTACATGACGGCGGCGATATTGTTCGCGCTGCCCTATGGCGTGGGTCTGGTGTTCAACCTGCTGGTCAACGCCACCATCCGCGCCCAGTGCCGCGTGAGCATCTTTATCCTGTTCATGGCGACGCTGGCCTCCGTGCAGCTTTTGGAAGCCTGGCGGCGGGCGCGTCCCGCGCCGAGGCTTCGCGCGGTCTTCTACGGAGGCACGACGTTGCTCCTCCTCCTCACGCTCGCGCCGACGTTTCAGACGATGGCGGAGGTGCAACCGCGTCAGACGGACGCGTGGACGGCGAAACGCGACAGCATCCGGACGGCGTTGCGCCGCTTGGATGAACGCGGCCTGAACGCTGTCGCCCAGCTGCCTGCCTATTACTACCCGGAAGGCCCGACGCTGCCGGAATTCGGCAACAGCGATCACCTCTGGCCGTATCTGCTCGACGCGTCGCGCGAACGCAAATGGAGTTTTGGCGCGATGGCGCACCACCCGCAATGGAAAGTCCTCAGCGTCATCAGCCAATGGCCTGCGGAAGCGTTCTTTCCGGCCCTGCGCTGCGAAGGTTTTGACGCGGTGATGGCGGAAAAGAAGGCCTTGTCGGCCGACTATGTGACGCGCCTGCAAGAACGCGCCGCGAAGCTCGGAGGGCTTGTGGTTTTGCTGGACGACCCCCAGCGCCTTGTCTTCGACATCGCCCGCGTGCCGCCCGACAGCGCCGTCTGCGCCGAAGTTTCGCGCCTGAAGCGAACGGCGGCGCAATAAGGCGACGATTCCGCGAGCGCCGCGCCGTTTAAGGAAATGTACACGCTTGATCTTGCAAAATCCCGCTCCTTCTGTCGTTCCATCGCTTAACGTGGAGAGCCTACATGGAAAAAACGCTACGATCCTTGAGCTGCCTCGCTGCCGCCGCCGTGCTTTTGGCGGTTGCTCCGGTTCACGCCGAACAGGGCGAGGGCCACAAAGGGAACCCCGAAATGCAGCAGATGCATCAGGAAGCCGAACAACTGCGGGAAAAGATGAAGGCCAATCACGAAGAAATGAAAGCCGACCACGAAGAACTGAAAGCGGATCGGGAACGCATGCAGGCCGATCACAAGAAGATGGAAGAACTGCACAAGCGGATGCAAGAGAAACGTAAACAAGTCCGCGAAGAGCGTAAAGAGAAGAGGCAGGAAATGCGTGAAAAGCACGACAAAATGGGGAATGGCTCCCATGGCGGCGGAGCGGAACACCCCATGCCGCCCGATCAGGCTCAGTGATAGGACTGTTACCCAATAAAAGGAGTCAAATGGGATCCCCGCCTCGCGGGGATGACGATAGAGGGTTGAATTCAAACGAAAACCCCCGTCATGCCCGCGAAGGCGGGCATCCCATTTTTTAATCAAGGGAGGCTATAGCGGGACGGTTTCAGTTCTTCTCGGTCGAATCGTCCGGCTCAGGAATCGCGCTCGGTTGATCGGCTTTGTACTGTTCGCCGAACTGACGCCCCTGTTTGAGCAGGAGTTCCTTCACCAAATTGGCATGCTGGGTCTCGCCGCTGTTCGCGAGCTGACCGGCGCGCCAATACACCACGGTGACTTCGCGCCTCAACTCGACCGGAGGGATGTGGAGCGTGTTCTTTGTCTGGGCGCGCAATTCCACCCATGAGGTGCATTCGATGCCCTGATTGTTGAGCGTGGCCGTCTCCGGCGTGAGTTCGATGCGGGCCGCGCCGATCATCAGCGGTTTGGCATCCAAAACCGAAACCGCCGGAACGCCGAGCCCTTGCAACGTCGTCACCAGACTCGATGTCAGGTCGGCGCGGGACAAACCGCACATATCGGCCGCTGTGCCGCCGGTGATGCGCGGATATTGAACCACAACCTCCTGCACATCCTGCAGCGCGGGCGCGGCGTGAGCGGCGGGGATTACCCCCGCCGTCAAAAGGACTCCGCAAAGGAGCCGCGCCGCGCGGCGGCTCAAAGTCTTACTCGCGCTCATCGCGTTGCGTCCGTTCTTTGCGTTCATGCCGTTCTTGCGCCTCGATGGTAAGGGTGGCGACGGGGCGGGCCTCAAGGCGCTTGACGCCGATGGGATCGCCGGATTCTTCGCAATAACCGTACTCGCCGTTTCCGATCCGCTCCAAGGCTTCGTCGATCTTGCTGATCAGCTTGCGCTGACGGTCGCGGGCGCGCAGTTCCAGCGCCACTTCGGTTTCCACCGAAGCGCGGTCGGCGATATCGGGCTCTTGAAGGCCGCCTTCGTCCTGCAGTTCCTGCAGCGTGACGTCGGCTTCCTTGAGGATGTCCGCCTTCCATTGCAGCAGCTTGAGCCGGAAATATTCCAGCATCACGGGATTCATATAGGGTTCTTTTTCCGTGGGCTTGTAATTGGCAGGTACGGTCGCTTTGCTCATAAGGTTTCCTTTGACATGGGAGTCATGGGTCAAGAATTCGGCTTGGAAAGGCTATGTTTGGCCAATTCCACCTGCGCGCGCAAGTCGATTTCGTCGAGGACTTCGCCCAGCCGGGGATCGGTCACTTCGTGCCGCCGCGAGGCGACGAGGTGGGTGAGCTGCAGCAGTTTGTCCCGGCTGACCGCGCCTGCCAGCAGGTCGAGGCGCAAATCGTCCAGTTTGGCGAGGATGTCCTCGGCCCGCATTTTTCCCTTGGCGGCGCGCGTCAAAGCGTCGTCCACCTCTTGAAGCCCGATCACGCCCGCGACGTTGCCGAGCGCGTTCGCGCCCTGCGTGGCGGACAGGCTGTCGGCTTCGCTGGTTTCCTCCAATTGCTTGGAAAAGCTGGAACCACCGACCGCGCCAGTCTTGGCCACGCGCCGCACGGTTGTGGGCGTGCGGATCGGGCCGGTGCCGTCGATTTTATTGATCATGAACAGACCTCGCCACCAAACCCCTCGCTTTGAACGACGAGAGCAGACTACACCAAGAACCCGTTAATGCCTACAGGCCGCGTCCCCGCACAAGCGGAAAGAACGCAAGCCCGCCACGAAAGTAAATCCCGCCTATCCCAGAAAGGCAAGTTTATTGTTTTCGCAGTCAAGTCCAAGCGCGCAAAACGCCAGTCGCCGTGGCGGCGAGGGTAGCCGGTTTGCCGAGCTTGACGTTGTCGCACAGCGGGTCGCGTTTGCGGAGCAGGGCGACGAGGCGCTCCGCCAGCACGCAAATGACCGAGGTTTCCATCTTGAGCCGCCAGTCCGGCACCAGACGGGGGAGACCCCGCGCCGCGACCAGCATCGGATCGACCTTGTCGAGCATCGCCGTCAGCGTCGCGCGGAGCGCGGGCGACGCCTGTTCGTGCGACAGTTCCGTCGTGTTGCTCTTGTGTCGGGCCAGCATGTCTTCGGGGATATAGACGCGATCCAACTCGCGGTAATCGTCGGCGCAGTCCTGAATGTGGTTGATGATCTGCAACGCGGAGCATAGGGCATCGTTGGCGGGCCAAGCCGCTTCGCCGATGCCGTGCAGCGCCAGAACATGCCGTCCCACCGGCGAGGCCGAATAGCGGCAATAGTCCAGCAAATCGTCCCAGTCGCTATAACGCAACTGCGTCGCGTCGCGCTTAAAGGCGGCGAGCAGATCGAGGCTGTGCTGCGGCGTGACACCCGTTTCTTGCAGGCTGGCGCGCAAAGGCTCGACGCTGGGGATGGTGTGGTCGTTGGCATCGTTGAGCGCATGGGCAAAGCGATCCAGCCGCGCAACCTTTGTCGCCGCGTCGAGCAGCGGATTGTCGCTGATGTCGTCGGCGGCGCGTGCGAAAATGTAAAAAGCATGAACATGCTTGCGCAAATCGGGCCGGATCAGCGCCGAGCCGACCGGAAAATTCTCTGTATCCGCGTTCTTGCCGCTGGGCGTTTCCACCGTGTCGTCCGGCGCGTCGTCGTCGAAGGGAGGCATAAAGCGGCGGGGGTCTGTTTCGTGCGAGGGCGTCATCATGGTGCCTGTGACCGACCTTTCCATTGTCCGCCCCTACCTTGCCAGTATTGCCGCGCCGAGTCGATGGTCGCCGCGCCATAAATCAGCGCCGCAAAGGGCAAGGTCAAGGCCCAGACGAAGGGCAGACCGTAGAAACGAATCGTCGGCATGTAAAGAAAACTCATGACCGCCCACGCGGCCAACCCCATCCCCGTCGCGGCAAAGCCGCCGCACAACAGCGCAAGCAAGGGAAGAACGAACAGCAGCGCCATTCCCGCAAGGGTACCAAGCAACAACGGCGCGGCGTGGCGCAGTTGCGTAAAGGCGGTGCGCGCCACCATGCGCCACACGTCGCCGACGGCGGGATAGGCGCGGAGGCTGTGAACGTCGCGTGTGAGAGTGAGGCGGATGCGTCCGCCCGCGCCGTCGTCGCCGCCGTAATCCTTGATGCGCCGCGCCAGCGAACAATCGTCGATCAACGCGGCCTTGATGGCGGCGAGACCGCCGCTGTTGTCCAGCGCCTTGCGCCGCGCCAGCATCACGCCGCCCGCCGCCGCCGCGACGCGCGAAGCGGGATGGCCCGCACGGCGGAACGGATAGAGCATGGCGAAGAAAAACACGAACGCCGGAATCAAAAGCTTTTCCGCCACGCTGACGCAGCGCAGCTTGACCATGTGCGACGTGAGATCGCAGCGCTCCGCCAGCGCCCGGCTCATCAAACGGCGCAGGCTGTGGGGGCCGTGCTGAATGTCGGCATCGGTGAACAGGATGTAGGCGCTGGCGCTCTGGCTCACGCCCGCTTGCATGGCCGCGACCTTCCCGCTCCAGCCTTCGGGCAACGCGGGCGCGGCGACGATGTGGAGGCGCGACGCGGCGTCGTTCGCGGAACCTAACCGCCGCGCCACGTCCGCCGTCCCGTCCGTGCTGTGGTCGTCAACCAGCAGGACTCGCCACGTTCCCGGATAATCCTGTGCCAGCAGCGAGGGCAGGGCATGCGGCAGAACATCGGCTTCGTTGCGGGCCGGAACGATAATATCGACGCTGGGCCACGCCGCAGGCTCCGGCACGGGATCGTCCAGCAGAGGCCGCCAGAACGCGCCATGGAACAATGCGAGGTAACCCCAGCCGAGAAGGGCGAGACAAGCGAAAAACGTCAGCATGATTTGTCGTCAGCAATAGTGGTGGTCGCGGAACCAGATGATGGCGTCGGTGATGGCGTCGCGCGCGGGGCGCGGCGCGTAACCGAGTTCGCGCATAGCCTTGGTGGAATGAAAATACATCTTTTTCTTCGCCATGCGCAGAGCGTCGATGGTGACGAAAGGCTCGTTGTGGATCAACCGCGCGACGGCTTCCGCCGCGACGGCCAACGGATAAAGCGCGAGGCGCGGGATTTTCACCTTGGGCGCGGGGCGGCCCACGATAGCGGCGATGAGGCCCAGAATCGCGCCGAGGCCGAGATTTTCGCCGCCGAGGATGTAGCGTTGGCCGATCCGGCCTTTTTCAAAAGCCAGCCAATGCCCCAACGCCACATCGTCCACATGCGCGATGTTCAGGCCGGTGTCGACATAGGCGGGCATGCGGCCCTTGACGGCTTCGGTGATGATGCGGCCCGTCGGCGTCGGCTTGATGTCGCGGGGGCCGATGGGCGTCGAAGGATTGACGATGACGCAGGGCAAATTGTGCTGGCGGATCAGGCGTTGCACCTCTTGCTCGGCCAGAAACTTCGAGCGTTTGTAGGTGCCGATCATGTTGGCCAGAGTCACGGGCGTGTCTTCGTCGGCGGGAATGCCGCCCGGAATGTTGCCGAGCGTGGCGACGGAACTGGTGTAAACCACGCGCTCCACCCCGGCGGCCAAAGCGGCCTCCATCAACGCATGCGTGCCGTCCACGTTGATGCGGTGCATCGCGGCGGCGTCCGGCACCCAGATGCGGTAATCGGCGGCGACATGGAACAAGGCGCGGCAGCCCTGCAGCGCGGCGCGGTAGCTTTCCGGCTTGCCCAGATCGCCTTCGACGATTTCGATATCCGCCAAACCGCTGAGGTTGCTGCGGTCGTTGCCGGGGCGGGCCAACACGCGCAACCGATGTCCGCGTTCCAGCAACACACGCGCCACCGCCGCGCCGACAAACCCGGTCGCGCCGGTGATAAAGCTGAGATGTTTCTCTGTCATGCCGTGTTTATAGAAACCCCAGCCCTCGGATGCAACCGCATCGTCGCGGCGCAGGCTGGAACCCGGCACCCGATTTCGACATTCGCGCCGTCGATCCGCGTTGCGGGTTAGGGCGTGAAGGCGCGCGGCTGTTTTATGTTCCGTTTCGCGGCCCCCGTCTCCGCCGCCAAGGCCGTGCGCTTACGGGGTTTTGATGCGCGAAATTTTGGTGCCTTCGATACTGAGGCTGGCCATCAGCCCTTGCTGATCAAAAATGAAGGCATAGGCATCGTCTTTGAGCGTTGAGGTTGAGAGGTTTTTCGCCACGCCTTCGTTAACGACGACGACCGTCGGCCCCGTGCCGATTTCCCAGCCGTTCGAGTCATGGAGATAACTCACCACTTTATCGCTCATGAGAAAGACGACATAGCCGTAGGATTGCGCCCCGGCCTGAAGCCCCCAAGAGGCGGTGACCGAGTTGAAATAACCATCGACGACATTACCCTTCTTTAGAATGCCTTCGCCATAGGCACCGCCAAAGATCAGTCCGGCCTTCACGATGCTCGGGAAAATAAGGACGGCTTTAGCCTTGGATTCAAGATTGGCCGCGACAGGATTGGTTGAAACAAGCGTGTGCAAGGCTGTATTGGAATCTTTGACAAGTTCTTCGGGTGTCGCCGCATGCGCATCGCGGAGGCCTCCGCCGGATAAGACCATTAAGGCGACGATAAGAAGAGCGGGGAGCGCAGAATATCGGTTTTTCATTGTGTCCTCACTGTTCGTTGGGGCGCAGGTTGTTCGGGTAACTTTGAGGTAAACGTAACCGACAATTGCCAGACTAAGGTCTGTTATCCAATCGAACCCCCGCCATTTTCTCAATCGTTTGTGTTGTTCCTTTGGCTGAAGAGGGTTGCGTCCGGTGCGCCAACCTTCAGTCTTGCATTAGCTCCTTGTATTTTGCCGCATTTCGATGATTGCACTTGCCGTTCGTTCCTCCGGCGCAGGGACAGGCTTTCCCTGTGCCACGGCAACAAAGGCCGTCTTCGGCGTGATGATTTGAGGCGCTGTTGTTTGTTGTTTCGGTTTGCTCGGTTTTCATGGGTCTCTCGGTTCCGTGGTCGACGGTCAGACGGGGTAGATCATTCCCCACAATGGCTACAACCATTTCATGTTCCAGCTTTGACATTCATCAAAAATTGGGCTTTGAGCGCTTTGTCGTGTCGTAAACGGCAAGACCTACAGCGGCGGCATCGCGGGAAAAACGCCCGCGCCGCCCGTCCTTGACTCCGAACCACGTTTTCCGGTCTTATCAGGGGGATAGACGGCCAAACCAAGGGGCTAACGACGGAAAGCGGCCCCTCCGGCGAAGGAAACGGCGTAACAGCAAACGGAATGTGACAGTCCCATGACGATTGAAAAAACCTATGACCCCGCCGCCACCGAGGCGAAGCTGTATCCGTTGTGGGAGCAATCGGGCGCGTTCGCGTGCAACCCGAAATCCAACGCCAAGCCCTATTGCATCATGATCCCGCCGCCGAACGTCACCGGCAGCCTGCATATGGGCCACGGCCTGACCTTTACCCTGCAGGACACGTTGATCCGCTATCAGCGCATGCAGGGGCGCGACGTGCTGTGGCAACCCGGCACCGACCACGCGGGCATCGCCACGCAGATGGTGGTGGAACGGCAACTGGCCGCGCAAAAACAAAACCGCCGCGAGATGGGCCGCGAAGCCTTTCTGAAAAAGGTCTGGGAATGGAAAGCCGAATCCGGCGGCACGATCACGCGCCAACTGCGCCGCCTCGGCGCGTCGCCCGATTGGGCGCGGGAACGCTTCACGATGGACGAAGGCCTCAGCAAGGCCGTGGCCAAGGTCTTTGTGCAGTTGTACCGCGAAAAGCTGATCTACAAGGACAATCGCCTCGTCAACTGGGACCCCAAGATGCTGACCGCCATCTCCGACCTTGAGGTGGAGCCGAAGGAGATCAAGGGCAACCTGTGGCACTTCAAATACCCCGTCGAAGGCACGGACGAACACATCATCGTCGCCACCACGCGCCCCGAAACCATGCTGGGCGACACCGCCGTCGCGGTGCATCCCGAAAACGAAAAACTGAAACACCTGATCGGAAAGTTCGCGGTGCTGCCGCTGGTGGGCCGCCGGATTCCGATCATCGGCGACGACTACGCCGACCCCGAAAAGGGAACTGGCGCGGTGAAAATCACCCCTGCGCACGATTTCAACGATTATGAGGTCTGGAAACGTCACAGAGAACGGGACGAATTCAAAGCGCAACATCATGGTGGCCTGATAAATATTTTTGACCGACACGCAAAAATTGTGTCCTCCCCTTTCAGTGATTTCTCATGGGGACATAAAGCAGCACAAGAAAACGGCGTTATTCACGCTGACCAGAATGGGATGATAGGTAAGGCCACAGTTGACTTTATTCCAGAGAAATACCGTGGCCTCGACCGTTTCGAAGCGCGCAAACGCATCGTCGCCGACATGGAGGAATTAGGCCTCCTCGACAAGATCGAACCGCACCTTCACACCGTTCCCCACGGCGACCGTTCCGGCGTGCCGATTGAGCCGTGGTTGTCGGAGCAATGGTATTGCGATGCCAAAACGCTGGCCGAACCCGCGCTGAAAGCGGTCGAAGAAGGCCGCACGAAATTCGTGCCGGAACAATGGACCAACACTTACTACGCCTGGATGCGCAACATCGAGCCGTGGTGTATCAGCCGCCAACTTTGGTGGGGCCACCAGATTCCGGCATGGTACGGGCCGGACGGCAAAGTGTTCGTCGCCGAGAGCGAAGCCGATGCGCAGGCCGAAGCCGCCAAGGCCTATGGCAAAGCGGTCGAACTGAAACGCGACGAAGATGTCCTCGATACATGGTTTTCCTCCGCGCTCTGGCCCTTCTCGACGCTGGGTTGGCCGGAACAAACGCCCGAGCTGGCGCGTTATTATCCCACCGACGTGTTGGTCACGGGCTTTGACATCATCTTTTTCTGGGTCGCCCGCATGATGATGATGGGCCTGCATTTCATGAAGGATGTGCCGTTCCGCACGGTCTACATCCACGCGCTCGTGCGCGATGAAAAGGGCCAGAAAATGTCGAAGTCGAAAGGCAACGTCATCGACCCGCTCGGCATGATCGACCAATTCGGCTGCGACGCGCTGCGCTTCACGCTCGCCAACATGTCCACGCCGGGCCGCGACATCAAACTCGCCCCCGCCCGCATCGAAGGCAACCGCAACTTCGCCACCAAGCTGTGGAACGCGGCGCGGTATTGCCAGATGAACGAATGCGCGTGGAAAGCCGACTTTGACCCCGCCACGGTTCAACACACCGTCAACCGCTGGATCGTCGGCGAAGTCAAACAGGCCGCCGACAAAGTCGCCGCGCTACTCGACGACTACCGCTTCGATCTCGCATCCTCGGCGGTGTATGAATTCGTCTGGAACAATTTCTGCGATTGGTATCTGGAATTCACCAAACCGATCCTGCTCGGCGACGACGAAGCCGCCAAAACGGAAACCCGCGCCACCACCGCATGGGTGCTGGCCCAAATGCTGAAAATGCTGCAACCCTTCATGCCCTACATCACGCAGGAATTGTGGGAACAGATCGTCGTGAACCCCGAAAGCCAAGCCCAGAACTCCCTCCCCCTCGTGGGGAGGGTTGGGGAGGGGGGCGTTCCGCAAGGCGCGAAGCTCCTCATGCAAGAAAGCTGGCCCCGCCTGCCGGACAGCCTCGTCGTTCCCACCAATATAAACTGGATCATCCGGTTTATTTCCGCCGTGCGCACAACCCGCGCCGAACTGAATGTTCCCGCCGGAGCGACGATTCAGTTGCACGTCAAAGACGCGACCAAGGACAGCCGCGAGCGTATCGAAAGCGAGCAGGCCATCATCATGCGCCTTGCCCGCATCGCCGCGATAACCTTTGTCACGACGGTGCCAAAGGGCGCGGCTCAGATTATCTTCGGGGAAATGACCCTGATCCTCCCCCTTGCCGACGTGATCGACCTCGAACAGGAACGCGCGCGCCTCGGCAAGGAGTGCGAGAAATGGGCCGCCGAAATCCGCAAGCTGGAGGCCAAACTGGCCAACCCCGCCTTCGTCAGCGGCGCACCGCCCGAAGTCGTGGACGAACACCGCGAACGCAAAGCCTCCGCCGAAGCGATGATCGCCAAACTCAAGGCTGCGCAGCAAAGCTTGGCGGGCTGAACCCCTGCGTCATTCCGGCCCTGAGCCGGAATGACGGGCGCAAAGCATTTTGAGCCAATGATTGGCATCGCGGGCCGGTTTTGTTATGGTCGCGCCTTCACGCGTTTCATTCACCATTGGACAGATCATGACCTCCGCCCCGACCAAGCCCCAGAAAGCCCAAGCGCCCAAGACCGCCATCACCCCCACCCGCGCCGAAAATTACGCCGAATGGTACCAAAAAGTGGTGCGCGCCGCCGATATGGCGGAAATGTCGGGCGTGCGCGGCTGCATGATCATCAAGCCGTGGGGCTATGGCATGTGGGAGCTGATGCAGCGCGATCTCGACCGCCGCTTTAAGGAAACCGGCCACGACAATTGCTATTTCCCGTTGTTCATTCCCCTCAGCTACTTCCAGCGCGAGGCCGAGCATGTGGACGGCTTCGCCAAGGAAATGGCCGTCGTCACGCATCACCGCCTGACGATGAAGGACGGCAAGTTGGTTCCCGATGGCGAATTGGAAGAACCCTTGGTCATCCGCCCCACCTCGGAAACCGTGATCGGCGAGGCGATGGCGAAATGGGTGCAGTCCTATCGTGATCTGCCGTTGCTCATCAACCAGTGGGCCAACGTGGTGCGCTGGGAAATGCGGCCCCGCTTGCTGCTGCGCACGGCGGAATTCCTGTGGCAGGAAGGCCATACGGCGCACGAGACGAAGGACGACGCGATGGCCGAGACGGTGCGGATGCACGAAGTCTATCGCGACTTTGTGGAAGAACAACTCGCCGTCCCCGTCATCATGGGCGAAAAGCCCGCGCACGAGCGTTTCCCCGGCGCGGTCAACACCTACTGCATCGAAGCGATGATGCAAGACGGCCGCGCGCTTCAGGCCGGAACGTCGCATTACCTCGGCCAAAATTTCGCGAAGTCCATCGGCATCCAGTTCCAAAGCCGCGAAGGCACGCAGGAATTCGCCCACACCACCTCGTGGGGCGTTTCGACCCGTCTGCTCGGCGCATTGGTCATGACCCACGCCGACGACGATGGCATGAAAACGCCGCCGCGCATCGCTTCGCAGCAAGTGGTGATCATCCCCATCCTCCGCGACGAAACGCAAAAGGCCGAAGTCATGGCCTATTGCGAAAGCCTCAAGGCGGAGGTGCAAGCGCAAAGCTATGGCGGCCAGCCGGTGCGCGTGAAGCTCGATGCCCGCGACCTGCCCGGCGGCGACAAGCGTTGGGACTGGATCAAAAAAGGCGCGCCCATCCTGCTCGAGGTCGGCCCCCGCGACGTGGCAGGCGGCCAAGTCTGCGTCACGCGCCGCGACCAATTAAGCGCGGGCAAAAAGTTTCTGGCGCGGGCCGACTTCGTCGCCGCCGTGGCCACGGAACTCGCCGCGATCCAGCAAGCTTTGTTCGATGCCGCGCTTGCGCTCCAGAAAACCCGCACCGTCACCGACATCAAGGATTGGGCGGCGTTCGAAGCCTATTTCGCCAAAGACGCCGACAGCAGCTTTGTGTCGGGCCAAGGCTTTGTCCGCGCCAAATGGGCGGGCGATCCCGACTCGCTGGCCAAACTCGACCCCCTCGGCGTCACCATCCGCTGCATTCCCTTCGACCAAGACGGCAAGGAAGGAAACTGCGTCCTCACCGGCAAACCGACCACGCAGGACGTGATTTTCGCGAGGGCGTATTGATGAATTGCCGCTGATGAGGGAATGCCATGACGCTGATGCATATTCCTTTGGAGGAAATACAAGAAAGCCACCTTAGGGAACTGATAGATGCTGGAGTAGTTGAATCACTACACATTGACTACAAACGGGATACATACGGAACGAACGACGAATGCAAGGCGGAGTTTTTGGCAGATGTGTCCTCTTTCGCCAACGCATCGGGCGGTGACATTGTCATCGGCATAAACGAGGATAGGGGTGTGCCACACTCTTTCGCCCCGTTTAAGGGGGACGCGGAAGCAGAAGGCATAAAGCTCGGACAGATTGCTCGCAGTGGACTGCAGCCAAGGGTCTCGAACCTCCTAATTCGCAGTGTGCCAGTCAATGGCGGTTGCGTTCTGGTTGTTCGTGTTCCGCGCAGCTACAATGGCCCCCATCGCATTGTTTTTAAAAACAAGAATCGTTTTTGTTCCCGATCTTCGGGCGGAAAATTTGACCCTGACGTTGACGAGCTGCGTGCCATGTTCACCTTCGCCCCCCGGTTGACTGAACAGATAGAAAGTCTCCGCGCTGATCGTGTAAGCAAGATTTCTTCTGGGCAGATTCCAGTCAAGCTGTCCCCCGGCATCCAGCTTGTCGTACACATCGTTCCATTCTCTTCATTTAACACACGTCAGACTTTGGACATTATAAAAGCAAACCAGAACCGTGATCTATTTGTCCCCCTTGGTTGTGACGACAGAGGGGAGTCGTTCGTGAATTTCGACGGCATCCTTGTTTTGTCCGGCTACCTGCGTGACGACAAGAAACAAAAGGCCTATACTCAAGTTTTCCGATCCGGGATCATTGAGGCTGTAATGGCTTTTGAGCCTGGAGACGGCAACAGGAGAATTGTAAGCGCCAATTACATTGAACATTTTGTTGTTCGCGCCACGAAAAATTATTTGTCGGCGCTGGGAACTCTAGACATCAAGCCACCCTTTGCTATCCTGATTAGCTTGTTAGGCGTGAATGGGGCAATTATCCGTACAGGCGACAATTACGCTGACTCCGAGCGCCCCAATGTGCGGATTCCTCATGATCAGCTTCACTTTGTGGAAGCCGTTTTTGAGTCAATTCCCGTTGACCTCAAAGAATGTGGGCAAACTTTGCGCCCAGTATTGGAACAGCTTGCTAACACAGCTGGGTTGGCGTCATCTCCATCATTTGACGATAGTGGTAAATGGAAAGAGCGCTAATCGGCGAGAATCGTGAACAGACATTTCAATTTCCCCATCCCCACAGGAAACCATGCCCGCCGATACGGATGACCGCGACGAAGACCATTTGGTGCGACGGATACAGGCGCAGGCTGAGGGCAGGCCTTTCGTTGTCGCCATCGGTGGCTTGTCGGGTTCCGGCAAGACGACGCTGGCGCGGCGGCTGACACAACGGTTCGCGCCGCGAGCCGTGCATGTTAGCGAAGATGACTTTTGCGTCGCGTCCACCGACCTTCGCAAAAGCTATCTTCAAGATGCCCTAAGAAATCATGACTTGGCGCGATTGCGTGAACTGGCTGCCCCGCTCCGCCGGGAAGACAATCCCTATGCCAACCCCTTGTCGTGGTACGACTGGGCGGCTCTTTCGGCATGTCTGAGGGCCTTGAAAAGGGACGAAAGCGTTGAACGCAAGGATTGCTGGAACCAGACCACCGGAGCCAACGACCGTGTGGTCCGCTACGCGCCGCTCCAGACCGTGCCCGCGTTGGTTTTCATCGATTCGAACTACCCGCTGCAATACCGCGATCAGGTCGATTTTCTAGTCGTCCTTGATCTAGCCCCGCAACAGGCTTCTGAACGGCAAAGGCAGCGCGACGCGCATCGCTCCGATCCGTCCTATTTGGCGTACAAAGAAATTGTGGACGAACTTTACTGCCGCCCTTACTTTGCCTCAGTCCGCGCCCAAGCCGATTGGGTGTTGCGTCTATAGTGTTTTGGAGTTTCCCCCCTGATGATCTTCACCCCCTTTGAACGCATGGTGGCCGGGCGGTATTTGCGCGCGCGGCGGCAGGAGGGGTTTATCTCCGTCATCAGTTGGTTTTCGCTGCTGGGGATCGGCCTTGGTGTCGCCACGTTGATCATCGTCATGGCGGTGATGAACGGTTTTCGCGCCGAGTTGTTTGAACGCGTCCTCGGCCTCAACGGCCACATGAACGTCTATGCGCAGGACGGGCGGCTGTTCGACTACGAACCGTTGCTGGAAAAACTCCGCGCCGTTCCGGGCGTCGTCGAAGCCGCGCCTCTGGTCGAAGGCCAGACGTTGATCACCAAGGACGGCGCGGCATCGGGCGCGTTGGTGCGCGGCGTGTCGCCTGAATCCTTCCGCGCCCGCCCCATCATCGCCAACCATATCGTGGAAGGCTCGCTGGCCGATTTCGACGACGACAAAATCGTGATCGGAGTCCGCATGGCGCAGCGGCTCGGCCTGCATGTCGGCGACACGCTGACGCTCATCTCGCCCACCAGCAAAAGCACGGTGTTCGGCACCGCGCCCCGCATGCGCGCCTATCCCATCGCCGCGCTGTTCGATGTCGGTATGTTCGAATACGACAACGGCTTTGTCTTTATGCCTCTGCCCGCCGCGCAGATCTTTTTCCGTACCGGCGAAGGCGTGTCGTCGCTGGAAATCTTTGTGGCCACGCCCCACGCGTTCAACAAGATCAAGGCGGATGTCGTCGCCGCGCTCGGCGGCACGCCGACGCGCCTGCTCGATTGGCAACAGACCAACGCCAGCTTCTTCACCGCGCTGCAGGTGGAACGCAACGTGATGTTCCTGATTTTGTCGCTCATCATCATGGTGGCGGCCTTCAACATCATTTCCGGCCTGATCATGCTGGTAAAGGACAAAGGCCACGACATCGCCATCCTGCGCACGATGGGCGCGACGCGCGGCATGGTCATGCGCATCTTTTTCCTAAGCGGCGCGAGCATCGGCGTGGCGGGAACCGTGCTGGGCCTCGGCCTCGGCGTGCTGATCTCCGGCAACATCGAACACATCCGCCAGATCGTGCAGCACATCACCGGCATCGATCCCTTTTCGCCGGAAGTCTATTTCCTCACCCATTTGCCCGCGATCATCGATTGGCGCGAGGTGGGACAGATCGTGGCGATGGCGCTCGCGCTGTCCTTCCTCGCTACGCTGTACCCCTCATGGCGCGCGGCGCGGCTCGATCCGGTGGAGGCTCTGCGCTATGAATGACAACACCCTTAGGACAAGCGGCGAATTCGCGCTGGAACTCGACGGTGTCCGCCGTACCTTCACGCAGGCTGGCGAAAAGCTGGACGTGCTGCGCGGATGCTCGCTGACCGTCGCGGTCGGCGAAACGGTGGCGCTCATCGGCCCCTCCGGTTCGGGCAAATCGACGCTGCTGCACACGGCAGGGTTGCTGGAGCGGCCCGACAGCGGCCAAGTGCGTGTGGCGGGGCGCGATGCCGGAACGCTCGACGACACGGGACGAACGGCGCTGCGGCGGCAAGCCATCGGCTTTGTCTATCAGTTTCACCATCTGCTGCCGGAGTTTTCGGCGCGGGAAAACGTCATGCTGCCGCAAATGATCGCGGGCGTGGCGGCCCCCGAAGCCGCTCGCCGCGCCGACGATCTGCTGGCCTTGGTGGATTTGTCGCGCCGCGCCGACCACCGCCCCGCAAGGCTTTCGGGCGGCGAGCAACAGCGCGTCGCCATCGCCCGCGCGCTGGCCAACCGCCCCCGCATCCTGATCGCGGACGAACCGACCGGCAACCTCGACCCCCACACCGCCGAGCATGTTTTTGCCGTGTTGCGGGAATTGGTACGAACGCAGTCGCTGGGCCTCCTTATGGCCACGCACAACCACGATTTGGCGCAAAGCATGGACCGCGTTTGCGAATTGCGGGACGGGGCCATCCACAGCCTGCGGGCCTGAGGACATAACGCTACTCGGTTTATGGCTAAAACAAGAATTGTTCTATATTAGACCTGTTGCGAAAGTCGGAGGGAATTGGGCGCGGGTGGGCCTTGGGCGGATGAGCTGGGTTCAGAAACCGGCGATGAGATTGACGATGCCCGCGATGGAGGAGAACTTGGCGGCGTAGGTTGCTTTGGAATAGCG
>CAIXHP010000070.1 GCA_903919315.1 uncultured Pseudomonadota bacterium
GTCAGGCGCTGAAATTGCCGCTTGCGTAAAAGCGCCGCGCTATTAAACTTTGCCATCGGAGAGGCCTCCAACGCCTCTCCACCCTTGAATCACAAGCCGGTTAACAAAGATTCAATGCCTCTTTCGCAACGAGTCTATTCTTACTCACAACGTTTATTTTTTTAAAGAAATCACATATTCGAAAGACAATAAGAAGCGCAACAGGCCTCCTTTGCCTTTTGAGACTTTTTGGGTAGCGAAGAAGGTAAATGGCAACACCACCCTCACACTACAGCACGAAAACCCGATTAAATCTTCCTACGAGCTGCTGTGGGATGAAATCAGAAACCCAAATCGCTCCCCCCAAGCTATCCAGAATACGTTGCGGCGTATTGTTGAACATTATTTTAGAATTTTGGGTGGCATTGAAGACGAAAAAATTCTCGACATGTTCGAGGGCGGCGAGAAAATAATATGCGGTTCTCTGTTTTCATGGATAAACGACGGGTCGCATGACGTAAACGACGATTTATTCATGACCTGTGATTCAAGCACAATTGATGCGTATCTCTGCGTTTTCAAGAAAATCTTTGAGTACTCCAAGCACGACGCACATTACAAAATGATGATGAAAATTACTGAGGATGAGATCATGGACAATTCCGATGCAGGCCATGATGACATGGCAGCATAATTAATCGCCTTTTCGCGGGGGCGCGAAAAGCGGATCACGCCGCCGATAGGCCGCGTGGCGTTCTGAAACCTTGAACATCATCTGACCCAAGCCACGCAGCGCGGCGGCTTGCGACGCGGTGCGCCGACACGCGGCTTCCGCTTCCGTGGCCTGCGGCCACAAAGATGCTCGGCGAGGGAATGATCCGGGCGCGAGTGTAGCCCCCGAATCCTGACCGTCGCTCTGGCCGTTGCGGCCTGAGCCTTATTTTTCCAACCACCACAACACAGATTTTTCAACCCGCCCTGCATGGCCACCGCCTTGCGGGGTTTTTATTGCCCGGAGGTATTTTATGCAAAGCGATAGCAAAGGAAGCGTTTTCGACCGCGTAACCCAGAAGATCATCGCCGACCTTGAGCAAGGCGTCCGCCCTTGGCAGAAGCCGTGGAGCGGCGACAATGCGGCCTCGCATATCGTCCGCCCGCGCCGTCATAATGGCGAGCCTTACAACGGGGTGAATATCCTGTTGCTCTGGGACGCCGCGATCGCTGGCGGCTATCAGAATCCGACATGGATGACCTTCAAACAGGCGGACGAATACGGGGCGCATGTCCGTAAGGGCGAAAAGGCCGCGCTGGTCGTCTATGCCAACAAAATTACCAAGACTGAAACCGACGCCGCGACCGGGAAAGATGTTGAGCGGGAAATCCCCTTCCTGCGGGGCTATCACGTTTTCAACGTGGAGCAGATTGACGGCTTGCCGGATAAGTTCCAGCCAACGCCCGCCGCGCTGGTTGTGCCGTCAAACATAAGCTGGATTGAAAACGTGGAGCATTTCATCCGCAACACCGGCGCGGTGATCCGGCATGGCGGCGACAAGGCCTATTATGCCGAAGGTTCCGATCATGTGCAAATACCCTTCATCGACGCTTTCAAGGATTCCGAGAGCTATTACGCGACCATCACCCATGAGGTCACGCACTGGACAAAACACAAAGACCGCCTGAACCGCGACTTTGGCCGCGTGGTCTGGGGTGATGAAGGATATGCCAAGGAAGAGCTGGTCGCCGAAATCGGCGCGGCCTTCCTCTGCGCCGATCTGGGCATCACCCCGGAAATCCGTGAAGACCATGCCGCTTATATCGAGACATGGCTCAAAGCCCTGAAGAACGACAAGAAGCTGATCTTCACTGCCGCCGCCCATGCCAGCCGCGCCGTGGAATTTCTGAAGGCCAAGCAGCCGAATCTAACACCGGCGATCAAACAGGCGGAAACGCAGGGCGCATTACCGGAACCAGCCATAGTTTCGGAACTGACCACGCCACCCGACTACCATACGCTTTATGTCAGCTCGGCCATGCGCGTCGGTCAGCATGACTGGCGCTTACGCATTGAACGCAGTAGGCGCGGCATGGTCACAAAGTATGAATTCCAAGACAAGGATAACCCGCTCTGGCGGCGCAGTCAGGACTGGCACGGCTATGACATCAACGACACCTATCTCGGTCTGCCACGCGGCCTGTCCAAACTCTACGACCGCGAACGCCCGGCACTGGTGAAATTTGGTCTGGTGCAGGAAACGCCCGCGCCGAAGCAACTGACGTTGAGTTTGTGAAAACTTGTCATTTTCTCATTCAAACAATTCAAACGGAGGCCATATGACCACACCCAATGAAATATCTGGGGATAAAAAAGGTGATACAGCCAATACAGTACAAGTGTTTAATTGCAATTCCATTTCTGACGCTCGTAAGATTCCAGACGGCTTAAACAGCCTGCCGCCCGCCATGTTGACATTGATTGATATTCTGGCCCGGCAGGCTGCCCGCGAAATCTGCAATCCCAAGAATGGAGAGCAAGAATGAGATATGCAATTTACGCTCGTTACAGCTCTGACCTGCAAAGCGCACATTCGATTGAGGATCAAGTGCGCCTGTGCCGCGAACGGATTGAGCAATCTGGCGGCTATGTCGGAGAAGTTTATACGGATGCAGCCATCAGCGGCGCGTTTGTCATCAACCGTCCCGGCATCCGTGCCTTGCTTGAAGACGGGCGGCACGGAAAGTTTGAACGTGTCATGGCGGAAGCGCTTGACCGCATCAGCCGCGACCAAGAAGACATCGCCGCCATCTACAAGCGGCTTTCGCACCTCGACATCAAAATTCATACGCTTTCCGAAGGCGAAGTCTCCGAATTGCATATCGGCCTGAAGGGCACGATGAATGCCCTATTCCTAAAAGATATGGCGGCCAAGGTTCGGCGTGGCCAGCGTGGTCGTTTGGAAGAAGGCTTGGCTCCGGCAGGCATCTGCAATGGCTACCGGCCTATTCATGAGATGGATTCACGCGGGGAAGTCAGCCGTGGCAAGCGAGAAATCGTTGAAGAACAGGCCGATATTATCAGCCGAATTTTTGAAGAATATGCGGCTGGCGTCAGCCCTCGCGCCATTGCCAAGCGGCTGAATATGGAAGGCGTCCCCAGCCCGCGCGGTGGACAATGGGTCGCCTCCGCGATCAACGGCAGCCGGGCGCGGAAAAGCGGCATTCTGCATAATGAGCTTTATGTCGGGCGCATGACTTATAATCGTCAGACCTTCCGCAAAGACCCTGACACCGGCAAACGCATCCCCCGCGTCAATCCGCAGAGCGAATGGAAAACAGCTGAGGTTCCAGACCTTCGCATAGTCTCGGATGAGCTATGGGATCGGGTTCATGCGCTTAAGACTGTCAGAGGAGCGAATTATCCAGTTCATAAAACGCGCAGACCCAAACACCTGTTTTCAGGGTTAGTGCATTGTGGCGTGTGCGGCGGAGGATATACCGTGAGCGGCGGCAGCAAATTGCGCTGCGCCCGCAAACGAGAAAGCGGCACTTGTACGAATGGCCGCATTGTAACGGTCGAAACGCTGGAAACAAAAATTCTGCAAGGCCTTGAGAAGCGGCTTCTTACCGATGAGGCATTTACCCGTTTTGCAAAAACATTCAACGAGGAACGAGCCAAAGTTAGGGCCGAGCAGGACAAGCTTCGCAACAATCGAGATAAGGAACTTGCCACCGCCAATCGCCGCATTAGGCAAATCGTTAACGCAGTAGCAGATGGCTTGGATAGCAAAGCCATGCGGACGGAACTTATTGAGCTGGAACGCCGTGTCGAAACCCTTGAACTGGACGCCAAGGTTGAAAAATCAACGTCTGTTAATGTGGTTGAGTTTCATCCCCAATTACCCGCCCTTTACAAGCGCAAGGTCAAAGCTCTGAGGGAGGCTTTACAGAAGGGGGAATGCGCTCGATCTGAGGCCATACAGGCTCTACGAGCGATGATAACCGACATTACCGTTAAGCCGGGGCCGAGCCGAGGGGACGTTGTTCTTGAACTCCACGGCTCAATTCCTGCCGTTTTAGCCTTCGCTTCCGGCAAGGAGGGTTCAAATCACGATAGTACTGTATTGATGGTAGCAGCGGAGGGTATTTAACAGCGAGAATTTCTTTTATTTATCCGATAGGTTAGTTGTGACGGAGTGTTGTTATTACCCCTATAATTACCCCACTTTGCACCTGACTCGGGACGAATGCCCACGGATACAGGCGAACCAACAGCTTACATTATAGCCTGATTTTCGCCACACACCAAGATGAACGCTGTGGCCGCGCCGCCCGTACTTTGCACCACCATGTTGCCGCCCTGTGCGCCCCACCCCTTGCCCCGCGACCGCCCTGCCACAAAAAGGGGCTACTCTCCCCAAAGCCGGAGGCGAGAGGTAGGCGAGACACCCTTAAAATAGGGTGGTGTCGGTACACTGTAGGGGCAAGCATCCATGTATTTTTCGTCGGAAGTCTCCGGTGTAGGCAAAGGTCGTCAGACCGCTAGCTTCATAGGAAAATCTATTTCTTCACTCATCAGGTAATGCTTCACACTTTCCGCTACAGCAAAAGCCAAATTACAGGGCACAGCGTTACCAATCATACGGTATGCGGCGGATTTCCCCCCTGTGAGGATAAACGATGCAGGAAAGGTCTGAATGGCCAAGGCTTCATCTACCGTAATTCTACGCAAATGTGCGGGGACGTCTTTCCAAGAATACGGTTGTCCCCCATCCATTAAATGGCGGTGGTATTTCACAACCCAGTCCTCAGCGGAAGCATCCCCCAACAACAAATCATCTATTATGGGCGTTTTGTTTCCCCCCATTGATGCAGGCAAGGTCAACGCATAGCCGTCAATATGAATTGGCCGCCCAGCTCCATTAAAAAGCATGCCTGCATAAGGGGATTTTCTAAGTATTGGGTTTGCGGCCAGCGATATTTCTGCATTACAAACGCGCTGATTATTTCCTGTCCCTGCCTTATCTAAGTGTTTGAAGGCTTGTCTAACAGTTGGCGATTTTTTCTTTTTCTTTCGCAGCACGCTGTCAAAGTTACTAGCGTCAGAGTCTTGCAACCCAACGAGGAACATACGCTCTCGTTTCTGCGGCACTCCGTAATCCGTGGCGTTCAAAACATTCAGAGAGAGCGAATACCCTAACTCTGTTAATGCCTTGATCAGTTTTTTGCGCACAGCCCCCCATTTCTCTAAAGAGGCAAGAGCCTTAACATTTTCCATGACAAAGGCTCTGGGGCGCACAATGCGAACCGCTTCTACGTAACTCCAAACAAGTTCGCTGCGTTCATCCTCTGGGTTCATTTTTCCGGCAACGGAAAACCCCTGGCAGGGTGGCCCACCAAATAAAAGATCAACGCCTTCAAATTTTTGCAGCTGCGGCAGATATTGGTTAACATCCCCAGCAACAATCGGACCTAGCTTGTTTGCCGCATAAGTCTCACAAGCCACTTCATTAAAATCATTAGCCCAAAGCGTTTGGAACCCGGCTTTCTTAAAGCCGATGTCCATACCGCCTGCGCCTGAGAAAAGCGATACCGCTTGAAACATGTAAGTGCAAATCCTACTCTCTGTCGTCACAGATTCTATTGATAGATTCTATAGCCCCCAGCCGCAAAATGAAAGAAGTTCAGCGCGTATGTTAAAGATTGATCACAGCACCGCAGAACGCGTCTTAAAAGAGGCAACGGAGAAAGTTAAATCTCAACGCCCGTACAAGACAGAATCACCGTTAAGTGATTCGATTGGAAAGGTTATATCGGGAACGCATCTTACCTTCCGCTATATTTTGCTGACCGGATTGCTGGCCAAAGCCGTCGAACCTAAAATTAACCCGCTGTGCCTTCAGGCGGGTGCGCCCCTTAAGGGAGCGTATGACGCACGCAGCCTCTGCCACAAGGTTATCGTTCCGAACGAACAATCTCTTTTGTCCGGGAAATTGGGCGGCTCTAATGAGCCATTCTTAAATAAGCCTGCGCGTTTTACGCATTTATCCGTCGAGAATGCGGTTCGCAAAGGAAGTGACCTTGAAACGCTCAAGCTAGTGATAAGTATCCTTGGAAATGCCGCCCTCAAAAAGGAAGCAGTATCTGCCCTGCAGGATTGCATCTTTCACATCTTGCAGCGTCAGGAGCGCGCGATTGCGGGGACGAGCGAACGAGCGTTATCCTCTGCCGACAATTCCTGTGCGATCAAGAACATTCTAGATATTTTCCTTTCGAAATCCTACGAAGGAGAGACCTCCGTTATCGTCGCCGGAACGCTTTTAAAAATGCTTTATGCGGCAGATGCAGAAGTGGCGGTCAAAACACATCCAACTAACGAAGCGGGATCTTCGTCAAAGGAAGTGTGCGACATAGATATCGTCTCACAAGACAAGACCCTTATGGGGGTTGAAGTTAAAGACAAGAATTACAACCAACATGATATAGCGCATGCGGTTAATAAAGCCGTTGAGTCCGGTCTAACCAAAATGATGTTTATCAAAGGTCGGAGCGCCAAGACTTCCCCCGCCTACGTTTCACCAGAGGGCTTTAATCTACATATTCTGGAAATAGATTCTTTCATCGAGACCACGCTGGCGGTTTTGTTCCCCATATCCTTTGATGATTTTCTTGTGGCGCTCAAGAATACGGCGGTTGAAATTCGCGCAAAAGACACAACACATGACTGGCTGGCGACTTGCTTGGAAAAATAACGGCTGTCCTCGCGAGTAGTCACAAGGCAACTTTCTCGCAAACTGCCTGCTTTTCTATAGGCAAGTTTTTCTCTCGGAAAAGTCGCCTCCGTATAAACTGTAACTCCTTTGCCTTAGGCAACCATTTCGTAGAGTCGATTTGTGCGGCTTCATGCACTCGACTGATAAGCACTGCAAGAACGCTAAGTTTTTCGTCCGAAGTCTGCGCGGCCAAAAACTTTCCGTAATCTTGTTTTATAAGAAGATGCCTGCGATTAGGAAGGCGAACCGCCCCATTGGCTACGACAACGCCCGTAACGACCTTGGGACGCCGTGCGGCAAAGTATTTTGCTTTGTGGGTTTTCAGTCCATACTGACCAATGATCCGCCGCACTTCGTACATGAGCTTTCTCGTTGCGCCAGTGCCGCTAATGGTTATGTCATCGACGTAACTGGTAACTGTCAGATTATGCTCGTCAGCGAGCCGCTGAATTTCATCATACATATCCTTAAAGGCGTAATATGAAATGAGCGTGCTTGCGCTGCTGCCCGTTGGCAGGTGCTTATCAATAGTAAGGATGTTTGCTAAAAGCCCAGCAACATCCCCTGCGCACCGCAGATGGCGAAAGAAGAAATCATATATTGCTGAGCGGGGGACTGAGGGGAAAAACTTTTTTACATCAATCTTTATAAGCGCTCCTGTTCCAATATGCGCTTTTGCATTAGACAGGTAAGAACGTCCTTTAATTCCAGAGTGCAAATAATCCGGCGTTGAAACACGCGACAAAAGAGCGTGGATGTGAGCATGAAGCCTTTGCAACTTTGGCTTTGGCTCCTCAATCTTCCTTTTCTTTTTTTCGCCAATTTCAAAGATTTTATAGTTGCTCTGGTCTTTTGCGAGTTCTTCCAGAATTGCAACGGTAGTATTCAGCCGCGCCGCCAAGTCCGCAGGGGATTTCGTTGCGTACAGTCGGCACTGATCTATCGGATAGTTCTTTTTGGCTGCCCGTTTATTCATTCTTCTCCGTATCCGAAACAGTCGCTAACCAGTCGAGCATTTTCAGAACTTTGTTCGCCACGGCTACGCGACTTTTCTCTACAAAATCCGGTTTGGCAGATTCCTCCGCAAAAAGAAGGAGCGAAGAAAGGGGGATGCGAAAGAAGGACGCATACTTTTCTAATATGTCTATGCTTGCTTTCTTGTGTCCTCTTTCAAGTTCAGAAATATATGACTTCGATATACCAATTTTCTCTGCAAGCTGTGCTTGGCTCAAATCATGATAGACCCGGATTAATCTTAGGGCGCGGTGATACAACAGATTCTCCTTAAAAAATAAGAGGGGGAAAATTCTTAGGAGTGTTTGAGGAAATCCTTCACCGCCTGCATCAGCTTCACGACCCAAAAGGCCTGCATCACAAGCTTCAGAATATAGGGGTTACAAAGAAGGCGTTTCCACCAACAAGAACTCCCACCCTCAACACTCTTCCGTTCGACACTCAGCGTACTGTTACCAGTCATATTAATCTCCTTGTTCACCAAGGCATGATTGCCTTAGCTGCCGCGAAAACAAAGAGATGAAACTCGAACGAAAGCAACCTCCTAAGATTCCCAGCGAGCACCGATTGTCGCCGGTTCTCGCTTAACCACGGGTTTCGCGCTTCGCTGCTCGCGCCATGCCGACGACGATTTGCGATGCGGTTTCCCCGCGAGTAATAGGGTTCTTGCGAACCCCGCGAACGGTTTGACCCGTTCCGACTTTATGCGACATGTTCCCTAACTGAATGTGGGTGAACCCTATCCGATTCGCCAAAGACAGTCAAATAATATTCGCTGGCAGCGAACATCTGCTGGTGCGCTGATTTGGCTATTTCTTTCCGTTGCCAATTCGCCTAACTTTACTGACGTAGGCGGTAAGTCCCGCCTTGGGGCGTGATAACCCTTAACTCACTGCGGTTAGTGTGACCGCATCGCACTCTTCGACCCTCTGGTCGAGGAGGCGTAGGTGTATGTTCAGGCTGAAAGGCTAAAGACTTACGCGACCTCTCAGTGAGTAGGTTTATCAACTCCCCGGCCACCAGAGGGGCTGTCCTTCTGGGCGGCCTCTTTCTCTTTTGGGGGAGTATACAATGTCATATCTTTCTGCAATTTTATCCGCGCCCGTTCTTACAAGCATAATGCTTGGGTGCTTTATCGCGGCGGCGGCTTGCATGGCTGTAAGTTACAGTCGCCAGATTGACCGCTTGCGGCAACAAAACGAGAGCCTGATTTCTGGCGTACAAAAAATCTTGGCGATTGCGGAAACACTGACGGGGCAAAAGCAAGACGCCCAATAAGCCCGTTTAGGTTCGCCAAGCACTCCGCTACGGGGCGCGGCGGCCTGCGCCGTGGGCGTTTGTACGGCTTGCCGGATACTACACCGGAGGCCATAGCCCCAAAACGCATGGGCGATCCGTCTGCGTTCCGTTAATGCCGGAATGGTTTATTGGGGTAAAATGCGCAACATGGGTGCAGCACACGGAATTTTCCCGATTCGCCCAAAGGATTACCTTGTTGCAGATTATTTGTTGCACATTGTTGCAGTGTTTTTGCCGTCCTTGCCTTGTGCGCGGTAACTCCGGCGGCGTCTGCTTTGGCGACATGCTGCACATCCGTTTTTGTTTTACACGGCTGCACGCCAACTAAGGGCGGCGCGGTATGTTACGCCCCCGCCGCTTCGCATATATTGCAGGCATAGGGAACGGGGCGGCCATCTTCCTAAAACTTCCTTCTTTGGCTATGTTGTTTGAATGATATTGCAGAGGGCAAAATGACGGAAGAAGCAGAATATGCGAAACTTAAGAAAAGAGTGCTGCGAATAAAAACGCGGCACAAAGCAGCACAAGCAAAAGAAGATGCAGAAATAAAAGACAGAGGCATCCCGAATTGGCGTAATTCTGAAGATTATCCCGTATGGCAAAAACTTACTAAAGATCAGCAGAAGTGGGAATTCTTGCGCCGCAGCCCTTCCTATAGAAACGATTGGTCACGTTATTTGGCTGCAAAAACCAAAAAGCACAACACCATCATAGGAGAATACCTTGCGCCTTCTTACGGCCTAAAGAATCTGATTGATCCAAAAATTGATTGGAAACTCTTCCGCGAAAAGTTCTCCGGCCACGCAGCGAAAGGCTGCGAAGGCTTTCCTATAATCGAAGAGTCGGAAAGCTTTCTTGTTAGCACAAGGGCTATCTCGCCAGACGCGACTAACAACGGCTGGCCGGATGGAATGGAAGAGCTTGCCTATAAAATGGGAACGCCGCGCGATGATCCCTACGGATTGATTGTGAACGTCAGATTTAGCCTTGAATTTTCCCCGGAAAAACAAGCCACGTTTATTTGCCGTCGCCTCAAGCAAATGCAAAAAGTACGCAAGAAGCTCATGGCGGATATTAAGCCGCCTAAGGGACAAGAATACGGAGATGACGATTATTTGCCGATTGGAATTCGTGAGAAAAACCGCGCAGGGAACAAAAAGGCGCGGAACAAGAATGAGAAAGAAGAGAACCATATTCTTTTGCTCCACGTTCTTGACGCTGCCAATTGCGGCTTAAAGCACAAGGATATTGCTGCGGGGCTAGTGCAGCATGGGATATTGACGGGAGAAATATGGAATCCCAGTACGGTTAGCCGCAAAGTGGCTTATGCCAAAAACCTTTGGCGGCAAATGTAGCTATCCTGCGACTTGTGCGACCTGTTCGACGGTTACGCCGCGTGCAACATAAGCGGCAAGTTATGTTGCATCTAAAACATCTGTGATTCGTGATTCCATAGACTTAACGAGGCGGCCTTTGGTTGGCGGCCTCTTTAAGGAAAGGAAAAACGACATGGAGCAGGAACTTTATAGCGTGGCGCAGTTCCTAGAGAAATACGCCATAGGCCGCACCAGCTTCTACGCTGCGGTGGCAAAGAATGAAATCCCGATTATCAAACGCGGCAAGCGTACATTTGTAGCCCGCACAGACGCGCAAGTGTGGCTTGAAGGGTTGCGCCAAAAGACGAATGGGGGTGCGGTATGAGCGTGCCGTTTAGCACACCCAAAGACTTCGCTCTCGCGTACGCAGAGCGTGGGTGGCCTGTTTTCCCCGTGTATTCTGTACAGAAGGCAGTAAATGAGTTTGTCTGCGCGTGCCGCAACGGCGCGGCTTGCCAAGCTCCGGGGAAACACCCTGTTTGGCGGCTTGCTCCGCAAGGGCTTAAAAATGCTTCCTCTGACCTCGCCGTGGTACGGGCGATGTTTGGCGGCTTTGGCCTGAAGAATAATGTCGCCATCGCCACGGGCAGCACAAGCGGAATCGTCGTCCTCGACATTGACGCACGGCACGGCGGGTTTGAAGCATTGGCCGCGCTTGAAGCCAAGCATGGAGCATTGCCAGAGACGCTGCGTTTCCTAACGGGCGGCGGCGGGAAACACTTTGTGTTTCAGCATCCGGGCGGCAACATCCCAAACAGCGCGGGGAAAATTGGCACAGGCATCGACGTTCGCGGAGACGGCGGTTACATCGTCGCCCCTCCGTCGCGCCATGTCTCAGGTGGCACGTATAAGCTGGATGAAGGATGCAGCCTTGATATGTCCTTAGCCGCTGCGCCTGCATGGTTGCTGGGGCTTATGCGGCAAGGCGGCGGTAACAACGGGTCTTTGGCGAATAAAACTGCCATTGCCGAACTCGCGCGCGGCCAAATCCCAGGGGGGCAGCGCAACACAAGCATCACCCGCCTTTCAGGGCATCTGCTTGCCAAGCGCGTTGCTTCAAATGTTGTCCTCGACCTGATGCTTGCGTTTAACGACGCGCGTTGCACCCCGCCGTTAAGCGCGGGCGAAGTGGCGCGGATCGTCGCCAGCATCGACCATCTCTCTTTTACCAAACTAATCAACCGCACTTAACCAAGGAACACAGCATGACCGACATCACGGCACCAGAGACTGAATCAATCACCGTTACAGAAGAGAAGGAAACAACGATGAATAATAGCGAACAATCAACACTACCGCCTGCGCCGGAGTCCGGCATAGGTGAACAAGAAGCAAATTCCGAGCCTATGTTTTCTATGGACGCGGCCATTGCCGACATTCTGCAAGAATCCGGCGAAGATAAGACCTCAGCGTTCCGTCCCGATAATCTGCGAGTCCTTGTGCAGTTGCAGGCTGAAGACCCTTCTGAATACGAAAAGCTCCGCATCGCTTTACAAAAGGTGGGCGTTATCGTTGGTCGCTTAGACGCCGCCGTTGCCGCTTACAAAAAGAGCCTGAAGTCGGAGACAGCCGCAGAAGCCAAGAACCAGACAACGGATCTTCTTGGCATCGCCAATGCTGCAGAATATTTCCGTGACCCTGACGAAATCCCCTATGCCGACATTATCAGCGAGGATGGTTATCGTCAGACCTATGGCGTAACCAGCGAGGCCTTCAAGAAGTGGCTGCGCGGGGAGTATTATAAAAAGAACAAGGCATCTATCGCCAGCGAGGTTTTGAATACGACCATTGCCACCCTTGCCGCCCGCGCCCAAACGGAAGGGACGGTTCATCCCGTTGCCCTGCGTTGCGGGAAATTGGACGATAAGGTTTACATCGACCTTTGTAATGACAAATGGCAAGCGATAGAAGTCTCGAAGGACGGGTACAAGATTGTTGATAACCCACCCCTTCGCTTTCGTCGCCGCAAGGGGATGAAGGCTCTGCCAATGCCGGAACGCGGCGGAAGCGTGTTTGACTTGAAGCCTTTTGTAAACGTCTCGGACAAGCGCGGATTTGTTCTGATTATCTCGTGGCTCCTCGCGGCGTTAAGCGGGCAAGCTCCGTTCCCCGTTCTTGTCGTCGTCGGCGAGCAAGGCACGGCCAAGAGCACCTTAATGTCGTTCCTGCGTGATCTGGTTGATCCTAACGCCGCGCCGCTGCGTACCCTGCCGCGTGAAGTCCGCGATTTGTTTATCGCCGCGAATAGCGGATGGATATTGGCCTTCGACAATCTCTCGAACATGCAGTTCTGGATTTCGGATGCTCTTTGCCGCTTGGCCACGGGCGGCGGTTTTGCTACCCGCACACTTTACACGGATGAGGATGAAATGCTGTTTAATGCCGCGCGGCCAATTATGCTGAACGGGATTGACAACGTCGCACCCCGTGGCGACCTGATTGACCGCGCCATCGTCCTAATGCTTGACCCAATACCGGAGGAGAACCGCAAGACGGCCAAAGAACTCAATGCCGCGTTCGCGGCGGCCTGTCCGAAAATCCTTGGGGCTTTGCTCGACATGTTGGCGCACGGCCTGCGCATGTTGCCAGAAACCAAGCTCGACGCCTCACCGCGCATGGCTGACTTTGCGCACTTGGCGGCGGCCTGTGAAACGGCGGTATGGCCACAAGGCACTTTCATGGAAGCGTATGAAGCCAACCGTTCCGAGGCGAATGAGGACATCGTCGCGGCCTCTGTTCTGGCAACGGCGGTTAACGACTTTATGAAGGAGCGCGATGAACCGTGGGAGGGAACGGCGACGGACTTGTTGGCCTGCATAAGAGGACTTGTTGCCGACGAATATGTTCTGCACGATAAGAAGTTATGGCCAAGTACCAGCCGCGTCTTGTCGGAGCGCCTCCGCCGTGTCGCATCAGCCCTTCGCAAGGCTGGCATTGGGATCGAGCATATGCGCGGAAAAGACAGCGTGCGCCATATACGCTTAACCCGCGCCCCTGTTGCGGGTAAACCAGCGACCTGTGCGACCTCTCCGACTGCTGGCGATGACGTGTTACCGGAAAATACGACAGAGCAAGAAGCCGCGCCCAATAAAACGGCCAAGTACAAAAAGCGCGGCGGCAGCAAGGGAGACAAGCCCAAGGCGTAGTCGCAGGGTCGCACAGGTCGCAGAAATACGGGCAACCAAGGGCGGCAAATAAGGGGTGTATGTGGCGTGGCGGGTGGCTTCTCTGGGGTAGTCGCCCGCCACTGCTTTTAGCGTTTGGCGTTCCGGCCTGCGGCCTTGGCGGTGGGCTGCGGGGTGGTTTGCGCCTCCGGCTGTGGGGGTACTGTGGGCGCGGCGGCCAGTTGGTCGAGGTAGTCCGCCCATTGCTGCATCATGGCGCGGCGTCCGTCGAGGTGCTCTGTACGATTATAAGCCCTGCCATTGGTGTCGCGGACGGCGTGGGCAAGTTGATGTTCGATAAAATCCGGGCGAACGTGCAGAACCTCATCTAAGACGGTACGCGCCATTGCGCGGAAGCCGTGCCCTGACATTTCCTCTTTACCAATCCCCATACGCCGTAGCGCGGCCAATACAGCGTTATCGCTGATGGGGCGGCGTTTATCGCGGGGGCTGGGAAAAAGATATTGGCCGCTTCCGGTTATCTCGTGCAGGTCTTTTAGGATTTTTTGCGCTTGCCGCGACAAGGGAACAATATGCGGTTGACGCATCTTCATGCGTTCGCCCGGGATGCACCATGTCTTTGCCTCGAAGTCTATCTCCTGCCATTGGGCGTTGCGCAGTTCCCCCGGACGCAAGAAAACCAAGGGGGCGAGTTGCAAGGCGTAGCGAACAACGGGGTATCCCTTGTAGTCGCGCATAGTGCGGATAAGACCACCAATTTCTTTGGGGTCTGTGACGGCTGCAAAATGGCCTTTCTTTACGGGAACGAGCGCATCGCGCAAGTCTGCGGCAATGTCGCGTTCCGTGCGGCCAGTGGCAATGGCATAGCGAAATACTTGGCCGCAACTTTGTAACGCCCTGTGCGTGGTTTCGTTTGCCCCGCGCCCCTCTATGCGCCGCAGGACTTCGAGCAGTTCTGGTGATTTTATATCCGCAACGCCGCGATTGCCGAGATAGGGGAAAACATCACGTTCGAGGCGGCGTATGATTTTGTCCGCATGTGCCGGAACCCATGAAGCAGAACGGTTGGCAAACCATTCCCGCGCCACGGCCTCGAAGGTATCAGTTGTCGCCTTGGCCTGTTCCACTTCTGCGGACTTACGGGCTTCCGAGGGGTCTTGTCCCAAGGCCACAAGCTCCCGCGCCTTATCGCGCCTGTCGTGCGCTTCTTTTAGGCTTATCTCCGGCCATGTGCCCAAGGACAGAAGCTTTTCCTTACCCCCAAAGCGGTACTTAAACCGCCACCACTTACCCCCGTTTGGGGTAACAATGACGAAAAGCCCTTTCTCGTCGTACAATTTATACGGCTTTTCCTTTGATTTTGCGGTCTGTATGGCGGTATGGGACAAAGACATAATGAGGATTCCTTTGCCAAAAAGCCGCTAAAAAGGCTGTAGTTACCCCAGCGACTTTTAAGTTACCCCATAAAGCTACCCCAATGTGAATGAGGCTGGCAAGGAACATTCCCGGACGGGAGAAAACAAGTTATGTTGATTTTATTGATGTTTTTATGTGTGCTGCGAATAACCCCGGAGGGGGTAAAACACTGAAAAAGACCTATTGGTAGCAGCGGAGGGATTTGAACCCCCGACCAAGGGATTATGATTCCCCTGCTCTACCGCTGAGCTACGCTGCCATGCGGAAGGGCAGAGGAATAGGCAGATTGGGGCGGGGAGTCAAGCTTTGGACGGCGGGCGGTGGCGGGACGGCGAATTTGGTGTGGCGGGAAGGGGCGCGGGCGTTTGGGCACCAACCGGCGATCCGGCTTTGGCGCTGGCCGGGTTCTGCATAGCCGGTAAGAAAAGCGAGGGCTTTTTCGTTGGCGACCGTTCGGCCGGACGTGTGATCAAGGTACCCCCAGAGCGCACCGGCAAACGCAAGCGACAGCACAACCCAGATCAGGGACCAAAGGGCGGCTTCTTTGGTGGAGACGCGATGCCGTTTTCCGCCTTTGGCCAGAAAAAGATCGACGGCGAGCATGGCAACAACCAGAACGGAGAACCCCGTCCACAGCCACCAAGAACCTATCGTTTCCATCCGCCACTCCTTCGTAGGCTCTTGTTTTCGATACCATCTGACAAGATGGCCATAGCGGCACGTCCGCCCGCCACCATCATCCCCAGCACGACAGAAGCCCCCACGAACAGGTTAAAGCGCAGCCCGCACACGCCCAAGATACACCCGATGCCGACAAACACGCCATCGCGTTCAATAAGCCACATGTCAAAGAGCCCGACAGCAATGGTCGGAACAAGGTTTCTAAACGGAATATTCAGCGCCGCCCACGCCAAAAAAGACTTCTTGCCAAGAAGGCTCTGACTGTTAAATCTTGACATCGGAGAAGCTTCCAACGCCTTTCCAACAGTGAAACACGGCCAGGCTAGCAAAGATTCAACCCGACTTTCGCATCGGGCCTAATTTCGGCAAGACCAACGCTGAGAGACCGCCCTAATAAATGATATCACAAACCACCAAATCAACCATGCAACTTAATCGCAAACAGATTGAAGCCGTGATGACCCTACCGGGGCCAAAGCGGTATAGCTATTTTATCAAAGTAGCTGCCGACTGGGAAGAAATATGGGGGCTATACGCCGATGGTTGGGCTTTGGCCGCGACAGACGACGATCAGCCAGTGCTCCCAGTATGGCCCGCGAAAGAATACGCCGACCTGTGCGCGAATGGCAAATGGTCGGGCTATGTGCCGAAATCCATCTCGCTAGAAAGCTTTATGGGAGAGCTCTTGCCGAACTTGGCCAAAGACGGCGTATTGCCCGGGGTCTTTTATACTCCATCAGATCGCGGCATCGTGCCTTCAGTTGATGCCTTATTGGCAGAGCTCAATGCCGAGCTAAGTCTCTACCAATGAAGCTATAGCCTGAGAATGGGGAGATCGCAGCGAAACCCACCCCGAATGCCCCGAAGCGCACAAACAACGAGCCTCCAGTAGACCTGTTGCGAAAGTCGGAGGGATTTGGGCGCGGAGCGGGCTTGGGCGGATGAGCTGGGTTCAGAAACCGGCGATGAGATTGACGATGCCCGCGATGGAGGAGAACTTGGCGGCGTAGGTTGCTTTGGAATAGCGGA